>JACRCZ010000074.1 GCA_016218765.1 Deltaproteobacteria bacterium
CGGCGGAGCCGGACCAGACGCCGGAGAACGACGAGACGCTCGGCGACCCCTTCGATCCCCGCCTGCGCCTCGACCTGCCCGGTCTCGAGTTCCGACCCCGCGACGTCTCGACCGCGGCACCGTCGCTCCTCGGGGTCGATGCGCGAAGGATCGTCGCGACCATCGCCGGCGTGCGCGTGTCCTCGATCCTCGCCGGCGCCCGCGATGACTCGTTCTGGTCCCACCTCGCGAGCGGTGCGCTGCACCTGGGGCCGTGGGTCGGCCCCGATGCCGCCGCGCTGCGCGGCGACGCGCTGGGCGGCACGATCGACCTCGCCGCACCCGAGCCTCCCGACGATCCCTACCGCCCGACGGCCTTCGCGCTCGGCGGACGGCTGGGCTGGGCGGGCGACACGGGCGGCCTGGCCGGGCACCTGCGCGCCGGCGTCCAGGTCGCGGACCTGCGGCTCGCCGCCGTCCTCGCCGGAGCGGCTCCAGGGCTGACCGACGGCCTCGCCGCGGACGACACGCGGATGGGCGAGGCGCTGGCGGGGGACGCACTGTTCGACCTGCGGGCGTCCCTGGGCGAGGACGACGCGTTGCGGGTCGTGTTGCGCCTGGACGGCTCCTCGGGCCTGGTGCGCGGTCCGGAGAACCTGGGCCGGGGGTTCCTGCGCGTCGATGACGCGCGGGATACGCTGCTCGCCGTGTTGTGGCGGCACGGCGACCCCGGGCCGGGGAGCGTGACGGCCTGGGCGCTGGCTCGCACCTCCGAGCGCGCGCTGCTCGCCTTCGACCCCCCCGCCGACCGCTGGAGCCGCTCGGACGAGACGCTCTGGACCGTCGCCGGCGGCGCGTCCGCCTCCTTCGCGGAGCGCTGGTGGAGCGTGGGGCTGGCCGGCGAGCTGCGGGCGGAAGGCGTCTCCGCCGCGCTCTCGCGCGGCTTCTCCGCCGGCGGCGACACGTGGGGCGACCTGATGGGCGACTGGCCCTACCGCCCGCTGCTCGACGGCACGTCCCGCGCCGGCGGCGCGCTGGCCCTGGACGCGGGGTTCCGCCTGGGCGACGACGTCCGGCTCCGCGCCGCGATTTCAGTGTTCCTCTACCGCCTTTTCCTCCCCGAGGATCCCTTCGGGCAACAGGAGCCGGACCGCTACGCGACGACGGAGAGCTGGGAGGTCGAGCCCGCCGCGGACCTCGGCGTCACCTGGGAAATCGGCAGCGGCCTCAAGCTGGACGCGCGCTTCGAGAGCGGCGCGCGCCCGGCCGACGCCGAGCAGCTTGCGGCGGCGGGGCTGCAGCCGGGCGCGGAGCTGCGCTGGATGCCGGCGTACGGGCTCGAGCCCGAACGCTCGTACGGCGGCCAGCTCGGATTGCGCTTCGAGGCCGGCATCGTCGATCTCCGCCTCGCCTACCACGTGCAGTGGATCGACGGCGCGGTGACCGCCGGACCGCTCGGCGAGCCCGCGGACGGCGAGCTGCCGGCGACGTGGCGCAACACGGAGGAGCTCGTGCAGGGCGCCGCGCTCTCGGGAACCGTGTACCTCCACGGCGACTGGCCGTTGCGGTTCGTGATCGAATCGTCGCACGGCTGGCTGGACGACGGCTGGGGCGGAGAGTACCGGCCGCTCGAGGTCGCTCCGCTGTCGTTCCTGATCGAAATCGCGTTCCGGCCGCCGGAGGGGGAAATCGAGGCGGGGATCTACGGCGGCTACCGGTGGCGTCCGGAAAGCTGGGAGACCTCGCCCGTGGAAGCGCGGCTGGCGGCATCCTGCGTCCTGGATGCCGTGTCGTGCGTCGATCGCGAGACGATCCCGGTCGGAGCCTACCTGCGCTGGACGTTCTGGCGCGGCCTGGCGATGGTGGCGCGCGCCGGCGGCATGTCCTTCCAGGGCGACGGGCCCAGCGTCCAGGGGTTCCTCACCGCGGCGTTTTGAGAGTGCAGTGCGGGAAGTGCGGGAAGTGCGGGAAGTGCGGCACGAGCGGGGGGCGCGAGGCGGAAGGAGAGTGGGATGAAGGCCCTCCTGATCCTGAATGATGCGCCGTACGGGAGCGAGCGGACGTACAACGCGCTGCGGCTGGCCGACGTGATGCTGACGCTGGAGGAGGAGCTGGAGCTGAGCGTGTTCCTGGTGGGGGACGCCGTGCTCTGCGCGAAGAAGGGCCAGACGACGCCGCAGGGGTTCTACAACATCGAGCGGATGCTCAAGCCGGTGCTGCGGCGCGGGATGGTCCTGGTCTGCACGACCTGCATGGACGCGCGGGGGATGAAGGACGAGGAGCTGGCCGAGGGTTGCCGGCGGGCGAAGCTGGGCGAGTTGGGCACGCTCACGCTCGACGCCGACAAGGTCCTGACGTTCTGACCCGATCGATCTACAGGAAGTCCGGGGTCGCGGAGATGCGGACGCCGATGCCGATGTCGGCATTCTCGAGCCGTTGACCCGCCAGAGGAACGATCACCCCGGCTTCCAGGAGGAGCCACTCCAGGGGACGCGAGCGACCGCCGATCATCAGGTTGAGCGCCTGCAGCGGGTCGGGCGACGACGCCGGCGCCGGCAGGTCGGGGGGGTTCATCCAGACGTGGAACTGGAGGTCGACGAAACCGCCGATGAAGTCGAGCGGCATGACCGTCGCGCCGAGCGTCGGCGAGAAGTAGTAGAAGTCGTCCGTGCCCGAATCGGGGAACTGCAGCCAGAACACGATGGGGATGGTCGCGTTGATCGACAACCACGTCAGCGGCCGGTAGGCGATGTACACGCCCGGATCGAACGCGAGCGGATGGACCGATTCGTACGATTCGTAGGTCGTGGTCGGCAGGAGGATGCCGACGCCGACGGCGATGTCGAGCCAGTCGAGGGGCAGGACGAGCACCTTGGCGCGGGGCACGACGAACCCGAAGTCGTCCGAGGTCGGCATGCCCGTGGCGTCCGAGTCATGGTGGTCGAAGACCTCGAAATCCACACCGACCTCCAGGAAGCCGAACAGCTCCAAGTGCGCCTCGATCAGCAGCCCGAGGATGTTGTCCCGCGTCGAGACGCCGAGGATGTCCATGCTGTCGGTCCGCCACTGGAGGGCGACGCCGAGCCGCGTCTCGGGCGACGTCGCGCGGGGGGCGCCGAGGTTGCCCATCACGGTGAACGGGGCGAACTCGAAGGGGCCGAGGAACTGGGTGGACACGTCTTCCTCGGGCGTCGCCACCTCCTCGGCGGACGCGGGCCCCGATGCAAGCGCGATGCAGGCGGACGCGAACGGGATGATCAATCGGATCTTCATCGGTCCCTCCTCCTTGCCGCGGAAGCGGCAATCCGTGATGGAACGGACAGTAGGACAGCGCGAGCGGCGAGGCAAGACACCGTCGCCGCGCACCGTGCGGAAACGCCGGTTGTCGAGATCCCGCCGGGTCGAGTAGACTTCGCCACGACCGGCGGGCGGGACGGTCGAGCAGGAGATGACCGAGGAAGTCGCCGCGAACGACCCGATGGTCGGACGGACCATCGAGGGCAAGTACGAGATCGTCCGCCGCATCGGCGAAGGCGGCATGGGCTCGGTCTACGAGGCCCGCCACCTCCTGCTCGACAAGAAACTCGCCGTCAAGGTGCTGCTGCCCGAAGTCGCCGGCGACCCCGAGGTCGTGCAGCGGTTCCACAACGAGGCGCGCATCGCCGCCTCGCTCGGCCACGAGAACGTCATCGAGATCACCGACATGGGCGTCCTGCCCTCCGGCTCGCCGTTCATCGTCATGGAGTTCCTGCAGGGCGAAAGCCTCGCCCACCGCCTGGAGGAGAACAACCGCCTCTCGACCAGCGAGACCGTCCGCATCCTCGCCCCGGTGCTCGACGCCCTGGCCGTCGTGCACGAAGCCGGGGTCGTGCACCGCGACCTCAAGCCCGACAACGTGTTCCTCGCACGGCGCAGCGGCGCCGAAGGCGCCCGGACCGTCGTCAAGCTGCTCGACTTCGGCATCTCCAAGCTGCGCTGCGCCGAGACCGGGAACTTCCACCTCACGCGCACCGGCACCGTCCTGGGAACCCCGTACTACATGTCCCCCGAACAAGCCTCCGGCTGCAAGGACCTCGACCAGCGCGCGGACCTCTACGCCGTGGGCGTCATGCTCTACGAAATGCTCGTCGGACGGCGGCCGTTCGAAGGCGACACCTACAACGCCCTCCTGGCCGCGATCCTGACCCGCGATCCGCCGCGCCCGCGCGAGCTGTGCCCCGACATCCCGGAAGCCCTGGAGGCCATCATCCTGCGCGCCATGGCGCGCGACGCCGCACAGCGCTTCCCGACCGCGAGCGAGTTCCTCCACGCACTGGCGCCGTTCGGACCCCCGGGACTCGTGCCGCGCAGCTCGCCCTCCCGCCTCGCCCCACTCCCCTCCCGCTCCGCCGTCGGCACCCCCGCCGCACGGTCGGTGGACCGCGAGGGTGACGCACGCCCGCGAAGGGGCGGCCTCCTCTGGATCGTCACCGGCGGCCTCGTCGCCGCCGCGGCCGCGGTCGCCCTCCTCGTGCTGCGCCCGTGGGACGACGGCACCACGGACTCGCCGGGCCCGTCACCCGCCGCGGAATCCGCCGCGGCACGACCGCCCGTACCGCCACCATCGCCGGACCTCCCCCCCGCGACATCCGCGGCTCTCCCGCCGCCGGCGCCGCACGAGGCGCCGGACGCGGGAACCGCCGCGACCGCAGGGGAAGCTCCGGACGCCGCCACCGCGACGACCCCACCGGCCGCCGCACCGGACGCTCCGGCCGATGCCGGCGCCCTGCCGGACGAGCCCGATGCCCTTCCGGCGCCGGCGGACGCGGGAGGCCGGCCGCCGCAGGACGCGCGCCGGCCCGCCGATCGCTCCGCGGCACGACCCGAGGCGGCGCCGCTCGAGCCGGGCCTGCCGGCGCGACCCGACCCCGGGATCGCGCGAAGCCGCTTCGAGTCCGTGCGCGCGGACGTCCGCACCTGCTTCGGCGGCGCGACCGGACGCGTCTCCTGCTCCGTGGAGTTCTCCGGCGAGACCGGCCGCATGACCTCGGCCAACGTCACGAGCCAGCCACCCCGTCCGGGGCTGGCGCCGTGCGTGCGCGAGGCCCTGCGCCGCGTCCAGCTCCCGCCCTTCTCCTCCGCGACCGCCTCGCTGCAACACGTCTACGAGTTCGCGTCGGGCGGGTCGGCGCAAGCGGACGCGGGCGGCACCGAAGTCGTCCGGACGGTGATCGAGAACTACGATGATCCACAACATCCCTAGGCGTTCGAGCTCGTGGTACGCGGCGGCGCTGTTCGCCGGCGCCATCCTGGCGGCTTCGGGCGGCGTCGCGGCCCAGGAGGGAGTCGAGGCGGAGGCCCGGGCGCGGTTCGATCAGGGGGTCGAGCTGTTCCGGGCCGAGGACTGGGAGGGGGCGCTCCACCAGTTCACCACCTCGTTCGACCTCGTTCCCAACCCCTCGCTGCGCTACAACATCGGCGTCTGCCACTACAACCTCGGGCAGCTCGACCAGGCCGAGTTCCAGCTTCGGCTGTACCTCGAGGAGGTCGACCCCTCGCGCATCCCGGACAACCTGCGCGCGGACGTGGAGCGGATCCTCGCCGCCATCGACGCCCGGCGCGGAACGCTGGACATCCGCATCTCGCTCGAGGGCGCCACGGTCCGGATCGACGACGCCGACGTCGGCGTCTCCCCCCTCCCCCATCCGATCGTCCTCCCCGACGGCCCGCACCGCGTCGCCGTGACGCTCGAGGGCTACCAGCCGTTCGAACGCGAGGTCGAGATTTCCCCGGGAACGACCCGTCCGCTGGACGTGGTGCTCGTCCCCTTGGCGGTCGAACCACCGCCGCCCGTCGAACCACCGCCGCCCGTCGAACCACCGCCGCCCGTCGAACCGCCACCGCCCGTCGAACCACCGCCGCCCGTCGAGCCACCGCTCGTCGTCGAGGACGAGGACGACGGCATCTCGCCGGCGTGGTGGAAGACGCTGGCCAACGTCGCGGGCGCGCTCGCCGTGGGCGGCGCCATCACCGGCGGCCTCGAGCTGTGGAAGGAGTCGCAGTTCGAGACGGCGGTCGACGACTGCCGGCGCGGCATTCCGTCGGCCTGCTCCGAAGGCTACGACATCGCTTCGGACGGCGAGGCTCTTGGGGCCACGACGACGGCGCTGCTGATCGTGGCGGGCGTGACGGCCGCGGTCGCCGTGACGCTGGTGTTCTTCACGGATTTCGATGACGACGAGGAAGAGGCCGCGGACGCGCCGGCGCCGCCCGCGGTATCGGTGGGCTTCGGCCCGGCGCTCGATCCCGTGTCCGGCAGCGCCTCCGGCGGCTTCTTCGAGACGACGATTCGCTTCTGACGGGTGACGACGATGGCACAGCGGCTGTTGCGACTGGTTCTGGGAGTCCTGGCGGGCGCCGCCGTGGCGGGGTGCTTCCCCGAATTCGACCGCGGGTTGCTGACCGACGCGCTTCTTTGCGAACCACCCTGCCCGTCCGGGATGGTCTGTCTGGGCGACGCCGAGTGCGCGCTCCCGGGCGCGGACGCCGACGCCGACACGGAGGCGGACGCCGACGCGGACGCCGACGCGGACGTGGACTCGACGTACGGAGAGGTTGACGCGGCGCCCGAGGATTCGGCGGGGGGGTCTTGAACGCTCCGCGGACTCGTCGCCGACCGGCGCCTGGAGGCGCCGGCTGCACCACCAGGCCTGCTGCGCAAGCTCCAGCCTCGCTTTCGGTGTCAGCCCGCGAAGCATGCTTCCTCATGCAACCCGTTGCTTCAGCCCCGGGACGGGTGCTCCCCGCACTCCCCGCACTTTCCGCACTCCCCGCACTCCCCGCACTCCCCGCACTCCCCGCACTCCCCGCACTCCCCGCTCTCCCCGCTCTCGCCGCACTTTCCGCACTCCTCCTCGCCTCTTCCGCCGCGGCCCAGCCGTGGCCCATGGCGCGCCATGACGCCGCGCGCTCCGCGCGCTCCGAGCCCGTCGCTCCGCTCTCGGCCCCCGGCGAAGCGTTCGCGCTCGCCGTCGGCGGGGTACTCGGCGCGGACGAGCTGCGCGTGGCGGACGTGGACCTCGACGGCCTGCCGGAGACGCTCTTCCCCGCCGGCCGGCGCGTCCGCGCGCGGCGCGCCGGCGGCGACCTGCTCTGGGCCTCGGAGGACGCCGGCGCGTGGTGGATGCTCGGCACCGCGGACTTCGACGGCGACGGGCGGCCCGAGGTCGCCGTCGCGACCGTCGCACCAGGCGTCGCGTTCCTCGACGGCCTCCGCGGCCGAACGGTCTTCGCGAGCGCCGCCGGCGACGTCTCCACGCTCGGCACCATCCTTCCCCTCGACGTCGAGGGCGACGGCGCGGTCGAGCTGTACGTCGCCGACGACGGCTGCTCCCACGACGGGCGAGGCTCGGGCCGGATCTACGGCCTGGCCGGCGGCGTCGCGACCCGCACCGTCCTGCGCACGGAGACCCACGACTTCTGGTGCGGCCGCGACCACGTCGTCGCCGACCTGGACGGCGACGGGCGACCGGAGGTCGTCGCGCCCGACGAGGACCGGGTGTGGGCGTACGACCCGGCGAGCGGCTTCTCCACACATGCCTCCCGCACGCTCGATTCGTTCCCCGTCGGCCTGGTCCACACCGCCGTCGCCGACCTCGATCGGGACGGCGACGACGAGCTGATCCTGGCGAGCGACAATCCGTGGCGGTGGTACGCCGCGGCCCGCAGGCTCCAGGTCCTCGACGCCGACGGCGACGAGCTGGCGTCGAGCTGGATCGTCCGCGTCAGCCCCGAAGCGGGCGGACATCGGTACCTCGACGCACCCGCGGCCGACGTCCTGGCCTCCTCCGCGGGTCTGGAGGTCGTCTCCTCCATCGCGGATTCCGCGTCGTCCGGGTGGGAGGTGCGCGTCTTCCGCGGTCTCTCGGACGACGGGGAGGAGAGCGTCCTCGCCGCGATCCCCGACGTGGTCGCGCTCGGCCTGGCCGACGTCGACGGCGACGGTCTCTCGGAAATCCTGGCCCGGCCCGCGCCCGACTTCGTCCTGGATTCCGGACCGTCGGCCATCGCCGCGTTCCATGTGCGCGAGGACGGCACCGCGGAGGAGCTGTGGAGCGTCCCGGCAAGCCGTCTCCCGCTGCTGCCGGACCCGGAGAGCACGGACTCCGCTCTCCCCGCGGCAGGAGGCGACGGCTGGGGCGGCCCGGCACGCCCCGTCGTCCGCGAGGGGCCCGCGGGGCTGCCGGCGGTATTGGTGGAATCGGACGGCGACGGCGACGGCGTCTCCGACCGCCTGACGCTGCTCGACGGCCCGACCGGAGCGGAGCTGGCGCGCTGGAACGACCCCGATTCGGCGCTCGGTCCCGGCGGCATCGTCGCCGTCGCTCGCGCCTCGGGCGCGGACGTCTGGCTCGCGGCGGCGACGGAGAGCGCCCGCGTCGCGCACTTCCATGCCGGGCTCGTGCTGTCCAACGACGCCGACGGCGGGGACGTTCCCGACGTCGTCGCCGCGAACCGCGCGGCGACTCCGCCGATCGTGCCGTCCGGCACCACCATCGTCGCCGCCGAAGCCGGGGGCCGCGTCTCGTTCCTCGGCGAATCCTGCGCTGCGGTGGTCTGCGGACCGGCGCAGCGCTCATCTGCGCGACTCCTGTCGAGCGAACCCCGGGTCGCGGGCGCCGCGTGCGACTGCGCGGCTGACCCGTTCCTCGTCGGCGCGTCCCGCACGCGCGAAGGTCATGCCGCGGTGGCGCTCGTCCCCCCCACGGACGGCACCCCGTTGATGATCGATCTCGGTCGCGCGGTCGAGCCGGTGGCCGACGCGCTGCCGGTCGGACCGCTGGATCCCGAGTTCCCGGAGTGGGACGCCGTGGCCCTGGCGCTCTACGATCCGTCTTCGAACCGGTCGTCGCTGGCGCTGGTCTCGACCGGCGGCGCGCGCACACGGTGGCTCGGACTCGACGCCGACGGCACGGTGCGCGGCCCACTGGCCGTCGCCGACCTCGACGGGGACGGAGCCGACGAGCTGCTCGCCGTCCGCGACGGCTTCCTTCAAGTCGTCTCGTCGAGCGGGGATGAGATCCTGCGGCGGGAAGCGTGGGGCGGAGGGTCCGTCCTGGCGTGGGACGTCGGCGAAGGACGACCCGCGATCTTCCGCACGGGGGCCGATTCCTTCGCGGTGGAGCGGCTGGACGTCGAACTCGAGCGCGTCTGGATCGCGGGAGAGGGGACGTCGCACCGGGGCCGGTACGCGGCGATGGCGGGTGGCGGGGACGGTACGTTCCGCCTGGGTGTGGTGGCGGAGGCGTCGGCGGAGCTGGCGGCCTACGCCGCGTCGGACGGCACGATCCTGTGGCGCACCGCCCTGGCCGGGGGCAGCGCCTACCCCGACGTCGCCGCGGCGTACGCCGCCGGCGCCCGGCCGGGCGTCCTGTCGAGCCCGGCGACGGCTTCCTCGCTCGAGCCGGGCCTAGCCGACACGCTGGTCGTGGGCTCGAGCGACGGCTTCCTCTACGGCGTTTCGGCGGCCGACGGCAGTCTGGCGTGGTCGGTCGCGCTGCACGCGGCAGTCGGCGAGCCCGTGGTCGTGCCGTTCGACGATCCGCGGGGCGCTCCCGAGCCGTGGACCGCCGTGCTGGCGCCCGCCGCCGACGGGCAGGTGCACGTGATCGGCGAGGCGACACTTGCGGCGCCGGCGGAAGTCTGGGACGGGGACGGCGTGGCCGATCCGGCATCGGAGTCGGACGATATCGACGAGTCGCACGACGGGGCCGTCGCGGCCGCGGCCTGGCCGGCCTCGCCGGAGGCGACGGCGTACCTCGTGCAGCTCGTGACGGGCGACGACGTCGTCGTGCGCCCCTGGTTCCGGACGGAGGAGCCCCGCTTCGCGGTGCGGGACCTGGCGTTGCGACCGCACGAGACGTACCGCGTCGCGGTGCGGGCCGTGTCTTCCGGTTCGTTCTCCCCCGAGACGTCTTCCGACGGCTTCACCGTCGTCGACGCGGACGCCCCGTGGGTCGAGGTGACCGCGCGGCCGGGGCGGATCCTGCCGGATGTCGATGGTGTGGACGATGACAGCGCGATCGGGGCCGTGCTGTCGGACGCGATCCTGCTGGTGCGGTGGCGGGCGGAGGTGCAGGATGCCGCCGGCGAGGTGGTGAGGACGCTCGGTCGCGGCGAGACGGGGCGGCGGCGTCTGGACGTTTCCTCGCTCTGGGACGGTCGGGATGACGGGGGGCGTGTGGTGGCCGGGGGGCCGTGGCGGGTGGTGGTCGTGGCGGAGGATTCGGCCGGACGAGAGGGTCGGGGCGAGACGACGGTGTGGGTGTGCGCGGGGTCCGCGCTCTCGGAGCCGGTTTGCGCCGCGGGCGGCGCGGACGCGGGAGCCGGGGACGGCGGTCCCGACGGCGCGCCGGACGCGGCGGACGGTGCGGGTGGCGACGCCGGGGTCGTCCCCGTCGCCGGCGGTGGCTGCGCGTGCCGGGCCGGGACGCAGACGGGGCCGGGAGGGGCGATCGCGCTGCTGGCGGGCGCGATCCTGATCCTGCGGCGCCGGGCCGTAGCGAGGCTTCGCCCGCACGGCCGCAACAGGCAGCCGGCCACAGGCAACCGGCAGCCGGCAATGATCATCGCCCGTTGCCGGTTGCCGGTCGCCTGTTGCCTGTTTCCCGCCCGCACACGCCTCGGAACCACTCCGGTCAAATGGATAGCCCGGTCTCCCGCATCCCCCCGCGCCGCCGCGTCGTGGTTCGGTCTCGCGGCCCTGTTGGCCGCGCTCCTCTCCTGCTCCGCGCCGCCGCCGCCGGGAACGATCGCGCCGGTGGATCCGCTCGGGCCGAGGCGCGACGCCGCGGCGCAGGCGCCGGCGGATGCCGGAGCGACGGTCGAGACCGACACGGAGGAGCCGGCGGAAGAAGACGCCGCCGGCACGACCATGCCGGCCGGCGATGCCGGTACGGCGGCGACGCCGGAAACGACGGGCGGGCCGGAAGCGGCCGCGCCCGCGGATGCGGGGGGAACGCCCGAGGCCGGAGCGGAAGCAATCGCCGGCGGCGACGTCGCGGCGTCCGGGGATTCCGCCGGATCGCGCCCGCCCGTTCCGCCGCCTTCGGACGATCTTTCGGCCGTCGTACTGCGGCTCGGTTGCAGCGTGATCACCGAGGGCCAGCTCCAGCGCTCGGTGCGGCTGGTCCGCGTCTTCGCCGGGCTCGCCGGCCGCGAGACGACCGCCGAGGATGACGCGCGGCTCCGGGAGATCGCGCTGGAACGGCTCGGCCTGGAGCTGATCGTGCGGCGCGAGGCGGCGGCGCGGGAGCTGACGGCGACCCCGGCGGAGGTCCAGGCGGCGGCCGCGATGGTGGCGCAGGGCAACGGCGTCGAGGTCTCGGCGTTGTTCCTGGCCGTGGAGGACCAGGGCCTGTCGAACGCGGAGTACGAGGCGGATCTCGAGTTCCAGATCCTGGAGATGAAGGTGATCCAGGCCTACGCCGGCGAGGTCCCGGTCGTGGTGACCGACGCGGAGATCGAGGCCGAGTACCTGGCCCGCACGGCGGGGCTGGACGCCTCGACGATCCGCCCGCTGGCGGACGTGCGCGACGTCCTGCGCGAGGACCTCGCGGCGGACAAGGTCGAAATCCAGGGCCGCGAGTGGCTGATGCGGCGGCGCGACGAGCTGGAACGCACCCGCGCCGTGCGCGGCTCGGGCGGCGGCTGCGTGGAGCAGCCGGGGGAATCCCCGTAGCGTCCGGGGATGCCGCGACGGAAGGAGGGTGAAGCGATGGCCGAGAACAACGGGGAAGAGAAGAAGGACCTCGATCTGTTCGAGCTGTGCAGCGCGACGCTGCTCGGACTGGCCGCCGTCGGCGGCGCGTGGTCCGCGTACCAGGGCGACCTGTGGGGCGGCCAGTCCGTCGAGGCGTACGGCGAGGCGGCGACGATGACGACGCAGGCCGCGGGCGAGGCGACGACGAAGGCGACGTCGGTCGCCGCCGAGGCGACGAAGAAGATGACCGAGGTCTCGGGCACGGTCGCCACGCAGACCACCGGGATCTCGGGCGAAGCCGCGGTTGCGACGACGCAGGCGTCGACCGAGTTCGGCCTGCAGATCACGGTCATGGCCCGCGACTCCGCGCTGGACATCGACGCCAAGAAGCTCCTGTTCGAGGCGGCGACGACGCGCGACCGGACGACGGCCGAGCGCCAGTTCACGATCGCCAAGTACCTCTACACCCAGCAGCTCAGCGACGAGGCGTACCAGTCGCTCGGACTGTCGCCGGAGTTCCGCACCGAGGACCAGGAGAAGGCCTTCGAGATTCCGGTCGAGGCGTTGGCGGAGGCGGCGGACAAGGAGGTGGCGACCGAGGCGTACGTCGAGTCGATGCTGGGACCGGCGGTGGAGAAGTTCGACGCCGCGGAGACGGGCCTGGCGGAGGGCTTCGCCGCGGCGACCAAGACGCTCACGGACGGGTTCGGACAGGCGGCGCAGGGCCTGACCGATGGCTTCGCGGCGGCCAATACGATGCTGACGGACGGGTTCGCCAAGGCGGGCAAGCGGTTCGACGAGGGACGCGACGCGAACAACACCGGCGACAAGTTCGGCCTCGATTCGATTTTCTTCACCGTCTGCCTCTTCCTGGCCGGCATCGCGCTGGTCTTCAAGACCAAGGTCCGCTGGGCCTTCTTCGCGATCGGGGTGGCGAGCTTCGTGGGCGCCACCGCCTACCTCTTCACCATACCGTGGGCCTGAACTTCGAATCCCGCGGTCCGTGACCGTACGTCGGCCTTCCCGGACCGGCAGCCCCGCCGGGTTGCGGACGCCGCAACTCTTGGGCCGCCCTCCCCTACTGGTTGGCGTAGCTGTTGGAGGCCCCGCAGTCCGGGCACGTCCACGTCACGAAGTTGCAGGTCATCCCCCAGGCGTTCTCGTCCATGCACTCCTGGCAGATGCTGAACCCGCACGTGCAGCTCCAGCAGAACGCGACCTGACGGCGACAGCAACAGCACTCGTACTCGCGCTTCCGCCGCCGGGGCCGCGGACCTTCGGATGGATTCGGCTCGTCCGCCATCGCTGCTCCGGCCTCCTCGCCGGGCGCCGACCGATACCACGCAGGCCTCCGCCGCACCACCCCCCGCTTCCCCCGCACTTCCCGCACTTCCCCCGCACTTCCCCCGCACTTCCCGCACTTCCCCCGCACTTCCCGCACTTCCCCCGCACTTCCCCCGCACTTCCCCCGCACTTCCCCCTCTCCTTCCACTTTCTCCCCTTTCGCGCGAACTCATGCGACGCCCGGGCCATGGGGTCCGCGTCCGAACCTCGCGGACGGGAGGTGGAGACATGACGATCCGCATGCTCTTCGTGATCGGCGCGCCGCGCTCGGGAACGACGATGCTCGAGCGCATGCTGTCGGCGCATTCGCAGATCCAGGGCGGGCCGGAGCCGCACCTGCTGACGCCGCTGGCGCACCTGGGCGTCTGGGCCAAGGTCGACAAGGCGCCGTACGACCACATCCTGGCGGCCGAGTCCCAGAAGCTGTTCGTGGACCAGCTCCCGCGCAAGGAGCAGGACTACTGGGACGCGTGCCGTGCGTACTGCGACGTGATCTACGGGCGGTACCTCCAGCCGGGCGGCAAGTCGATCTGCCTGGACAAGACGCCGGCGTACGGCCTGATCCTGCCGTTCATGGCCAAGGTGTTCCCGGACGGGAAGTACGTGGTGCTGACCCGGCATCCCGCGGCGATCTTCTCGTCGTTCGCGAACTCGTTCTTCGACGGCGACTACGCGGAGGCGCACAAGTTCAACCCGATCCTCGAGCGCTACATCCCCGCGATGGCGGCGTTCCTGCGACAGAGGGAAGTCCCGTTCTTCCACGTGAAGTACGAGGAGCTGGTGAGCGCGCCGGAGACGTGGTTCGAGCGCATCTGCGGGTACGTCGGGGTTCCGTTCGAGGCGCAGGCGATTGAGTACGGCAAGGAGGGCGGCGAGGCGCCGCGCCCGCAGGGACTCGGCGATCCGATCGGGGTCGGGCAGCACAAGCGGCCGTCGAAGGCGTCGCTCGACAAGTGGCCGAAGGAATTCGCGCAGGACCCGGCGAAGCTGGAGCTGGTGCGCAAGATGGTGGAGCGGATCGACCCCGACGACCTGCGGACGTTCGGTTACGAGCCGGGCGACCTTTGGAAGCCGATGGAGTCGGTGAAGGCCGGCAAGCCGCCCAAGCCGCCCAAGCTCACCCGCTACCGCTTGGAGCGCAAGATGATCATCCACCTGCGCAACCACGCACAGCAAGGCGGCCCCTTCCGCCGGCTGCTGGAAAAGGCCCGCCTGGCCTGCGACGTGCTGCTGCGGGAGTAACGACTACCGTATCCGCTTCTCGGCCCGGCTCCACCCCGGCGCCGCCTCGCGCAACACTTCCTCGCACGTGCGCGCGAATGGCGTGTCGGCCGGGTAGTCCTTCATCTCGGGGCCCAGCTCCGAGACGGGGAGCGGCAGCGGCGGTTGCTCGTCATCGCCGTGCCAGATCCAGAAACTGCGGCCGTTGAGCGCCTCCTCGAGGTTCCGCGCGAATCCGGTGGCGTCGTCCGCCAGCTCGGGATTCTCCGCGGCATCCGTCAGGCACAAGTACGCCAGCGCGTGGAAGAACGGCGCGCGAAGCTCGGCAGGGCCGCGACGCGGCCACCACCACCGGGACGCCGCCAGCAGCGCCAGGTTGAAATGCGCCTCGGGACGACCGGGATCGCGACGCACGAGGCGCCGATACAACCCCGCCGCGCGGTTCCCCTCGCCCTGCCCCGCCATCGCCGCCGCCCGCAACAGATCGCCCTCATACGATCCCGTCAGCGGCTCGGCCAACTCGAGCACGCCTGCCCAATCACCCGCCGCGAGACAGATCGCGGCCAGGTTCGTGCGCGCCGTGTCGTCCGCCTCGTCGAACCCGTCGCGCAGCTCGTCGAACAGCCGCGCCCCGCCGTCCGCATCGGCCTCGAGCCACTCCGCCGGAGCCTCGGACGCCAGGAGACGCAACGGCTTCGCCCCCTGCTCCACGCACGCCCGCGCCTCATCGCCCGAGGCGTGCGTCCGCGCCACCACGGCCGCACAATCCCGCCACGCGGCGTCTTTCCAATCACTCCACCCCGCCAAGCCCTGCCCCGTCGCCGCCCGGAAACTCTCCTCATCGTCGCTCGAAGGCACGTCACAGATCGAATACGAGTCGCGAACCTCCTCCGCGAGCCCCACGATGCGGCGGTACGCCGCGATACGCTGCCCCGGGGGCGCTTCCTCGTCGGCCGCGTCGGCGTCCGCATCCTGAAGCTCGGCGCTCAGCCGGTCGACCGTTTCCGCCGGCAGCGTCGCCGGATTGTATCCCCCGCACGGCTGCGCCGATGCTGCACGCGGGAGGATGAACGCCACAAGCGCCAAGAAGCACGAAGCAACCCGAAGCATGCCGGCGTTGACGAGGCGGCGGTGTGGGGGATTCATGGAGGTTCCATACCGTCAACCCGAACCGAACCGCGCCCTTCAGGGCGCGGCCGCGTCGGCCGTGCCCGTCGCGGGCTGGCCCCGAAGCGACCCGGCGGCTCTGCCGCCGAGCAGCCCGCGGTTCGGATCCCGATACCCACCGCTCCACCGCTCCACCGCGCTACCGCTCCTCCGGAAAGTACCGCGGCGGCGTGTGGATGTCCGGAACAACGGGGCGCGCTTCCTTGCCCGAGGCGAGCCAGTCGGCCAAAGCTTCGATGCCCAGCCGATGGGCGGCGGTGATCTCGTCGACGGTCATGCCAACGTCCGGCACAGGCGGGACGTGGATGAAACCGTACGCCGCCGGAACCTCGGTCGCGCCCGCACAGTAGTCGAGCAGCCGGTACATGACGTAGTTGCACAGGAAGTCGCCCGCGTCGGCCGAGACGAGCGTCGGGAAGCCTCCCGCGGTCATCGCCGCGTCCATCTCATCGATCGGGTAGTCGGGACGCAGGCGACTGATGCCCCCCGGCACGATCGGCTCGCCCGTCATCGTGACCCCCGCGTTGTCGGTGCCGCGCATCGAGTTCACCGCCCCGGTCTCGAACCGCATCCCCTCCGGCCCCGCCTGCCCGGTCGAAATCACGGCGTCGGGGTGCAGCCGCTCGATCTCGCCTTCCAGTTCGTCCCAGGACGTCCCCCACTCCACCGCCAGCTCGACGACCCGGACATCGAGACCCCCGATCATCATCTCGTCGAACGACTCGATCGCCTCGTACGACGAGTTGATCGCATACCCCCCGAACGGTTCGAACCCACTCATCAACAGGACCTTGGGAACGGCGATGGACAGCAGATCGACATCGGATGCCGTAGCGTCGTGCACCGTGACCTCGAAATCGTACGTCCCCGAACGCTCGGGCAAGCCGGATATTGCGCCTTCGGCGTCGAGCGCCAGTCCAGGCGGAAGCACGCCGCTCGTGACTTCCCAGGTCACCGTCCCCGCCGCGCCCGACGCCTCGAGCTGCGCCGCGTAGGCCACCTGCACGCGTCCCCCCGGCAGCGACCCGGTCGTGATCGCGAGCGCCGGCACCTCCTCCGCGACGTCACCATCGCCTCCCGTCCCGTCCGACTCGCCAACCGCATCGGTGGCATCGGCGTCGTCATCCGACCCTTCGTCGCAAGCCGGCGCGCCCAGGACCACCAAGCCGAGCCACAACCAACGGAAGCGGATCCTCAACATGACGCCAAGCTACCATCGGCGGCCCGGAGCGGCAACGTGGGTCGTGAACCCCTGATCCCCCTTTCCCCCTTTGCGTCCTTTGCGGCCCCTTGCGTCCTTTGCGCGAAATTCCGGAACCGGGTCGCCCGGGACGACGATCGCTGGCAACGCCAATCACCACTCGGTGCGGAACTGGAGGTGGATGCCGCCCGACTGCGCGTCGCCGAAATTCCCTTCCAGGGAGAGGTTGCGCAGGATGAGCCACTCCACGCGGCCCTCGTTCGAGTTCTGCACCTGGTCGGCGTCGAGCTGGTACGAGTACTCGACGTAGAGGTTGGACAGGACGTTCATCCCGGCCCGCAGCCGGGCGTCGCTGAAGCCGGAGCTGCCGGGATCCACGCGCAGCACGGTCAGCGGCGAGATGCGCGACGCCACCTCGGACTGGAAGAACGCAAGGCCGACGGCATCGACGACGTTCCCGGCGATCTGCCCCGCCTGGTCGCGCAGGGCCAGCTCTTCCGCGGAGGTCACGTCGGTGCGTCCGAGGAAGAGCAGCGCGAGGATCTCGCTCTGGTCGCGCGGCGGATCGCTGGTGAGCTGCACGGAGGGATGGCGCAACGTGCCGGTGACGTCGACGTACACGGGCCCCTCGGCCGTCTGGGCCGCGAGCCGCACGTCGATTCCGCCATCGACCGGATGATGGCCGGTGAAGTCGACGGTGCCGAATTCGAGATCGAAGCGCCGGCCGAACATGTCCGCCCACCCGCGCCGGACCTCGACGCTGCCGGCCACCGAGGACCCCTCGTCCCGCACCGGGCTGCTGCGGAAGACCAGCGTCCCGGTCGCCGTCATCTGCATGTCCTCGCGGCGCACGGACAGCTCCCCTTCGGCGTCGAGCGTCACGGTCACGTCCCACGGGGCCAGGCTCTCCGCGCTTTCCGCCGGGCGGGGCGTCTCGCGGCCGGCCACGACGAAATCGGGATGGTCGCCCATTCCCATCACGGCCCGGCTCCGCTGCCGCGGCAGCACCAGCGTGCACCGTCCGACCTCGACGCCGGCATCGACCCGGCGGGCGCCGGTCGAGGGATCGATCTCCGTCACGACCGTCCCCGTGACGCCGGCCGCGCAGCTCAGCCGGCCGAGGGTCGTCCCCTCCCCGGACAACGGAAAGTCGCTCGTGTCCACCTCGAGATCGAGTCCGAATCCTCCGGGCACCGCCGTGTCGATGGTGCCGGAGAGGCTGGCCCGCCCCCCGCCGCTCTCGGCCGCGACGCGTTCCAGGGTGATCCGGTCCCGTTCGGCCGCGCCCGTCAGCTCGACGCCGGAGAACCGCTGGGCCGTGGCCAGGAGCACGAACCCGCCTTCGACGACGTGGAACGTGCCCGTGACTTCCGGGGACCCCAGCGGGCCGCGGACCGCCAGGTCCAGGTCCGCCAGGCCGGACAGGCGCGAGATCGCCGGCGGCGCTGGCACGCCGCCGAGGTCCAGCCGCCGGGCGAAGATCGTCGCGTCGATGACCGCCGCGGTCGCGTCGAGCCGTCCGAAGGACGCCAGATCGGGGAACGCGTCGCCCTCCGCTTCCGGCGGAATCGGCTCCCGCGCCCCGGCACCCGTGACCAGCGCCTCGTCCGGGACCTCCTGCGCCGTGCCGCGCCGCGGCTCCGCAGCCGGCTCGCGCGAGCCCGGGCGCCGCTTCCCGTCGCGGTTGTCGGGCAGGAGCAGGTCCCCGCGGAGCTGCAGCGCCACGCCCTCGTCGTTGCGTACCGTCGCCCGCAGCACCGCTCGCCGCCCCTCCCCGTCGAGCGCCAGGGCGACGGCGCGCGCCGGGACGTCGCCCAGGTACGGGCTGTCCCCGGACACGGACAGCGACCAGACCGAAACGCCGCCGGGGGGCGGCGGCGACCAGCGGGTCCGCAGGCCCACGCGCTCCGCCGGCGCGTGCACGAACCGGCCGGGGAACGCCGCCACGAGCAGCTCGCCCCCGACGGTGCCGGCCAGCCGCACGTCGGGCCTCGCGGCGGCGTCGCGGTCGCGCAGCAGGGCCAGAGGATCCGACGCCCACTCCACGACCGCCTCGGCCGTGCCGCCCGTCGGGTCGCCCAGGCGCACCGCCACCCGCACGCCCGCGGCGTCGGCGTCCGCGGTGGCGCGCCCGTCGAGAAGCGGCAGCTCCGGGCGCCCGGTCCAGGCCAGCCCGGTGGCCGCCACTTCGGCGCGACCCCGCGGGCTTCCCGGGCTGCCGGTGAGCACCGCGGACCCCGTCAGCGCCCCGCTGGGAACCTCGGGCCCCGCCGGACCGAGCTGCGACGGGTCCACCTCGACGAACGCGACGTGCTGCAGCCAGTCGCCGTCGCGCAGCCCCTGCCACGCGCGCGCCGGCTCCGCGGTCGGATCGCGGAGCAGGGCGATCCGGCCGTCGCCCTCGGCCACGCCGTCCCCGGGCAGGTCGAGCCGGAAGCGGTCGCCGCAATCGCGGCCGCGGCAGTCGAGGCCGATCCACCCGTCGATCGGCGGCAAGTCGCCCATGGCGAAACCCACGACGCCCACCTGCACCTCGATCGCGTGCTCGTCGGCGACGAACAGGACGCTGCCCTCCGACAGCGTTCCTGCCACCTCCGGCATGTCCGGACGCGCCGTGCGCAGCAGGGAGAGCGGGACCTCCACCGCCCGTACGAAGACCGTCAGGCCGGAGCCGGGAAGCTGCGTCAGATCGGCGACCACCGCCCCGCCGGAGGCGAGCGTGGCCTCGGCCGAAACGCGAAGGTCGCTCCCTTCCAGCCGGCCGTCCGCCGTCACCCGCGTCTCCCGCACGCCGCCCATCGCCAGCCCGTCCACGCTCGCCCCGAACTCGACCACCGGCCGCCGCATCGTGCCGCTCGCGGCCACGTGCCCGGAGATCCGCCCCGCCTCGACGCCATCGCGCAGGGACGGCGGGGCCAACCCGAAGTCGAAGAGGACCCCGAGCGGCAGGCCGGTCAGCTCCGCCGCGAGCTGCAGCCGGCGCCAGCCGCGAATCGAGCCCGCGGCGTGGCCCGAGGCGCCGGAGCCTTCCAGCACGAACGAGGGGATCTCGAGGCCGGAAGAACCGGCGCGCACGCTGCCGTGGAAACGCAGGGCGGAGTCCCGGGAGCGCAGCAGGCCGCCCTCGAGCGAGGCCTCGACGATGCCGGTACCGGCCGAGCGGCGGAGCCGGATCGACGACGAGGCCGTGCTCCGCCCGCTCGCCAGACGCACCGTCCCGCCTCCCGCCGCCGTGTCCCCCACCAGCTCGACCGCGACGGTGCCGATCCGCGTGCGGCCGCTGCGCAGTCCGGCGACCTGCGCGCTCAGCCGCGAGTCGTCGCCCGCGGCCGGCTCCAGCTCCGCGCGGACCGCGCCGGTACGCACCGTGCCGTGGCGCGCCCCGGCCGCCTCGGCCGAGGCGCGGACGAGTCGCCATTCGCCGCCCGACGCCGTCGCCTCCGCACTTGCCACGAACGGGCCGGAGACGGAGTCCGAGCGGCCGAGCACCAGCGAGCCTTCGCTGCGGATCGAGGCGGCGGCCTGGATATCGCCGCTACCGTCGCGTTCGAACGACAGGCCGGCGACAACGGGCGCCGTCGTCCCCGCCCCGCGCGCACGATCCTCGGCCGCCGCCACGCGGGCCCCCTCGAGTCGCAGCACGAGCCGCCCGTCCGGACCGACCTCGAGGTGGACCGGCACGCCGCGCGGCTCGCCGAACGCCGCACCCTCGCGCTCGACCGGCCCGGAGACGACCGCGTCACCGGCATGCAAGGCGGCGCCGGCCTCGCCCAGCAGCCAGCCGTCCGCCGTCCAGGCGCCTGCTCCGGCGGGGAGCGCGTCGAGGTGCGTGCTCCACGGCCCGAGGAGCGCGGCGGCCGCGCCGTCGGCGCGAAGCTCGCCGCGGGAGGACACGGTGACCGAGCCGCCCTGAACGTCGGCACCGTTGCCTGCCGCCTCGGCGCGGATGTCGATCGGCCCGACGGCGGCGAGCCAGGGCGTCTCGAGTCGCGCGTCCTGCGCGAGACGCACCTCGCCCTGGCCGCGCCAGTCCTCCGGCGCGGCCTGCCCCAGCTCGACCGCGGCGGCGACGGCGATCGTGCCGTCGAGCGCCAGGAGGCTCACGGACCCGCCGCCGCGGTCGCCGCGGGCGGTTCCGCTCCAGGGGCCGGCGGGGACGTCGGCACCCGCGATCTCGACGCCCGTGAGATCGGCCTCGACCGAGGGCCCCGACAGGTCGGCGCGCAGCGCCGCGTCGAGCGACACGGCGAGGTCGGGGGGTGCATCGGCGGCGCCCAGCCGCACGGGTCGGGCGTCGTCCAGGTGGACCTGCGCCGTGAGGTCGCGCCGCCCGGCGGCGGATTCCAGGCGGCCGTCGACCCGGGCGGCGCCGGCGTCGGTGCGGGTCGAGACGTGGACGGCGAGCGCGTCGGCGGGGCCGTCGGCGGTGACGTCGAGGTCCCGGGCGCGGCCAGGCCGGACTCCCGGCATGCCGGCGGGAAGGTAGCGCCCGAGGTCGATCCCCCGCTCGTCGCCGCGCAGCGCCACGTGCAGCCCGGCGTCGTCCACCGCGAAGTGCAGGTCGAGGGCGTCGCCCTCCTGCTCCAGGCGCGCCCGAGCGTCCACCGGACGACCGCCGTGCGACTCGGCGCGGCCGTCGAACGCGACGCGGTCGGAGCGCGCGGCGTTTCCCGCTCGTCGCAGCTCGACCTCGCCGTGCGCGTCGGCCTGGATGCGGTGGGACCCGCGGCCGGCGACGAGGGCGACGTCGAGCTCCGGGATGCGGACCGTCAGGGCGGTGGGGGGGAGGTCGACGCCGACGCGCACGCCGGCCATCCGGATGTCGGGCAGCTCGAACTGCCACGTCCCGGGCGGGCGCTTCTCGCGCCCGCCCGCGGGCACAGGCTCCTGGAAGGCCCGCACGATGCCCAGCCACTTCTTCCGCTGCCGCACCGTGACCTCGACGCCGCCGAGCCGCACCTCGCTGAAGCGGGCGACGGAGTCGAGGAGTCGCCAGAGGTCGATGCGCGCGGACGCCTCGGCCACGCGGACGACCTCGTAGCCCGCCGGGTCGCGAACCACGACGTTGCGCACGCGGACATCCCCGAGCAGCGTTCCGCCGGCGTACTCCAGCTCGATCGAGCCGGGGATCCCCTCGTCGATCGACTGCACGACGCGGCGCACCGCCCACTCGCTCCCGGTCTCGGTGTACAGGACGAAGGCGAGGGCCGCGGCGGCGAGCAGGACGAGGCCGAGCACGACGAGCGCGCCGCGGAGGACCCAGCGCAGCACACGCCGCCGCAGCATGCGGTGGGCCGGCGCCGGGAGCGCCGAACGTCGGGCCCTCCGCCGCATCAGTAGGCCTCCCCAAGGGTGAGCTGGAACGCGACGGGCGGGAGGTCGGCGAGCCGCACGTCGGTCTGCAGCGGCACGCCGACGTCGAAACGCACGGGGCCGACGGGCGTGAGGTAGCGCAGGCCGGCGCCGACCGTCGGGTGGAACAGCCGGGTGGTCGAGGCGGGATAGACGCTGGAGAAGAAGCCGTCGACGACGTTGCCGGCGTCGAAGAACACCGCGGCCGAGAGGTCGCCCCAAACCCGGACGCGCAGCTCCGCGGACATCTCCCACTGCGTGTTGCCGCCGAGCGGCGGCTGGACGCACGCCGGATCGGGCGGATCCTCGGGGCACCCGCGCCACGCGCCGACGGCGTTGTAGGGCAGGCCGCGCACGCTGTTCGCGCCGCCGGAGAAGAAACGCTCGTCAGGCGGGGCGAGCGCGGCGCCGCCGAACGGCACGATGATCCCGGCAGCCACGCGCAGCACCAGCGTCACCCGCTCGTGCAGGCCGTAGTACCCGCGCAGGTCGCCCTGGAGCAGGAAGTAGCGGTAGAAGTCGCGCGCGTCGTCGCCGTCCTGGTACTCGCCGCCCGTGGGGTCGATGCCGAGGCGCAGGAGCGCGGAGACGTAGTGGCCGTCGTGCGGAGCGAGCGGATCGTCGCGCAGGTCGAGGGTGGTGGTGAAGTCCAGCAGGTACAGCAGGTACGGCACGTCGGCGACGCTGGCCCCCGCCTGGACGTTCCAAAGGTCGACCCAGCGCAGCCCGTTGAACAAACCCATCGAAAGCGTGCGGTCGCGGAACGTCCGCTCCGCGCCCACCCGCGCCTGGATCGCCTGCGTCGAGTAGTCGCTCGCCGTCGGCTCGGCCTCGTACTTGAGCGACGCGAGGACCGCGAGCCGGAGGTCGGACTCGTCCGGCTGCCGGAAGTTGAGGACCGTGGAGCCGAACGGTCCGAGGTCCACGCGGCCGCCCGCGGTATCGATCGCGCCCAGGTCGAAGGCCCAGCCGAAACGGTTCTTCCACTGCAGCCGGCGCAGCCCGCCGAACAGGTTGCGGTGCTCGTAGGTGCCCGTCACCTCCGCCTGCTGCCGCCCCTGCTCCGTGGCGAAGCCGACGCCGACCTTGAGGCGCTGCATGTCGCCCTCGGCCAGCTCCACTCCGATGTCGACCGCCGGCAGCGCCGCCGACTCCCCCGGAACCCCGCCGGCCCCGCTCCCGGCGCCGGCCGACGGCGGCTCCGCGGACTCGAGCGGGACCTCGGTGACCTCGATCGAGGAGAAGATGCCGGCGTTGACCAGCGCGGCACGGGCGTCGTCCAGCCGCGCGGCCGAGAACGTCTCGCCGGGCTCGATGCCGATCTCGCCGCGGATCGGAGGCTCCGGAACGCTCTCCAGCCCCGAGATGCGCACCTCGCCGAAGTCGGCGAGCGGTCCGGCGTCGATGACCAGCTCGGCCGCGGCCGTGTCGGCATCGTCGTCGATGCGCACCGTGCCCGCCACGGTCGGACTGGGGAACCCGTTGTTGCGCAACGCGCGGCGGACTCCCTCCTTCGTCGCGTCCCAGTCGTCCTCGGCGATCACCTCGCCCTCGGCCACCCGGATCGCGTCCTGCGCCTCGCGACGAGCGACCGGCGGGAGCCGGTCCAGCCCCGTGACGGTCAGCGTCTCCAGCACCGCCGGCGCCCCTTCCGTCACGTGGAAGGTAAGCACGACACCGCTTCCGTCCGGCGTCCAGCGGAGCCCGACGGCATCGAGCCGCGCGTGGTAGTACCCGAACGCGCGGTAGATCCGCGCGACCCGGGGCGCGTCGCGCTCGAAAAGAACCTCGTCGAGATACCGCTCGTCCGACCAAGCGTACCCGTCCTCCGCCACCAGCGCCAGACGGTCGAGGATCTCCCGGTCCGAAACGCCCTCGTTCCCCTCGACCTCCATCCCTCGCAGCCGCAGGCGCCCGTCGACGGTGGCGCAGGAAACCGCGGCGAGCGAAACGCAGGTAGCGGCCAGCAGGGCCCGGGCGCGAACGCGCGATCCGGACGGATCCGAGCGATGGCGCCGCGCGGCGGACAAGCGGCACCCTCCCTTCACGGAAGGTGCTCGGCGCACACTTCGGCCCACGGACCTCATCCTGATCACGAATCATGCCGGTAACGGGCGTAAGTAGAAAGAAATCGGCTAGCTAACGGCGGATTCGCGCAGGAGCGCCCAGCAGTCGCGCACGTGACGCTCCGTGGCGCGGAGATTGCCGAGGGTCACGCGAAGCGTGAAACGGTCGCGGAGCTTCGTGTGCGAAAGGAAGAAGCGCCCGGACGCGTTGACCCGAGCGAGCAACTCCTCGTTGCGCCGGTCCAGCTCCGCCCGGACCTCCGGCTCGTCCTCGCGTGCGGCGAGCGTCGCGGGACGATGGCGGAAGCAGACGGTGGAGAACGGGACCGGGGCCAGCCGCTGCCAGTCGGGCTCCGCGTCGATCCAGCCGGCGAGCTGCCGCGCCAGCCGGACATGCTCGCGGATCCGCGCCGCCATGCCGTCCGTGCCGAAATACCGGAGCTGGAACCACAGCTTCAGCGCACGGAAGCGGCGGCCGAGCTGGATCCCGTACTCGTGGAAGTCGTGGGCCTCCCCTTCCCGGCGCACGCGCAGGTACTCGGGCACCACGCTCAGCGCCGCGCGGAACGCCTCCGGACGGCGGAACAGGAGCAGCGAGGCGTCGAACGGCGTCGACATCCACTTGTGCGGGTTGACCACGATCGAGTCGGCGCGCTCCCAGCCCCGCAGCAGGGGACGCAGCTCCGACGCCAGCGCCGCGGTGCCGCCGTACGCGGCGTCGACGTGCAGCCACAGCCCCTCGCGGACGCAGACGTCGGCGATCGCATCGACCGGGTCGACGCTCGTCGAGGAGGTCGTGCCCGTGGTGGCGACGACGGCGAAAGGCAGTCGGCCCTCGCGCCGGTCCTCCCCGATCGCCGCCGCCAGCAGCTCGGGTCGCATGCGGTACTCGTCGTCGGCGGGAATGCGCCGCAGCCCGCTCCGCCCGGCGCCGATGACGATGGCCGCCTTCTCGATCGAGGAATGCGCCTCGGTCGACGCGTACAGCCGCAGCCGGCCGATCCCCGGCCGACCCGCCAAACCCTCGTCGCGGGCCTCGAGGCCGGGAACGACGTGGCGCGCGGCGACGAGGGACGTGAGGGACGAGATCGATGCGGTGTCGGTGAACATCCCGTCGAACTCGTCGGGCAATCCGAATGCCCGGCGGAGCCACGCGACGACGGTCTCTTCCAGCTCGGTCGAAGCGGGCGCATTGCGCCACAGCATGACGTTGGAGTTGAGGCCGGCGGCGAGCCACTCGCCCAGGATCCCGGGACCGCACGCGATGGACGTGAAGTAGGCCATGAACCCCGGGTGCTGCCAGTGCGTGATGTTGGGCTCGATCAGCCGCAGGTAGTCGGACAAGACCGAGTCCAGCGGCTCGGGAGCGGCGGGGGCGGCGGCGGGGAGCCGCGCGCGCACGTCGCCCGGGACGACCCCGGGCAGCACGCGGTACGTCTCCAGCCGTTCGAGGTAGTCGGCGACGAGATCGGCGACGCGGTGGGCGGCGCGCCGGAAGTCGGCGGGCGCCATGTCGCCCAGGCCGCGCTGCGCGGGATCGAGCCGGGCTTCGTCGGTCATCAGGGCACGGCCGCCGTCCCCGCCCCGACCGTCACGTCGAGCTCCTCGGAACGCAGCCCGGCGGAGCCGGGCACCCGCGGCAGGTCGCCCTCGAGACGCACGCGGACGACGGGGAGCTCGGTCGTGAAGTCGAAGAGGGGGAAGACCAGCTCCTGCGTGGTCTCGCCCACCGCCAGCTCGACCGGGACACCGTCCGACGAGTACGGCGACTGGTGATGGATGTAGGCCTGTCGCTTCAGCTCGGCGCCGTCGGGGCCCGACAGCACGACGCTCACGCCGTCGAAGACCGAGGCGAAGTTCGTCCGGACGGTGATCGGTCCGGACGCCAGGCTGCGGAGGGTGGCCTGGCAGCGGACCTGCAAGCCGTGCTCCTCCGGGACGATCTCGATCCGGGCGACCTCCAGCGCGACGGGGACGGGCGCGGCGTTCTCCGGACAGCTCGTGTCCTGCGGGCAGCCCCCGAAGCCGGAGGGGGAAACACCCCGGGCGTTCCCGGGCATCTGCGCGCAAGCCGTGCTGCAGTAGCCGTCGAAACAGCGCGCCTTGGACTGGCACGGCAGCGGCGGCGCCGGCGGCGGGCCGAGCGGGCACTCCACGTCGCGACATGCCTCGGACTCCAGATGCCGCCGCAGCCACTCCTGGTAAACCCGCGTCTGGGGGGCCGGCCAGATGCTGGGCTGGCAGCAGCCGTCCTCGGCGACGAGCATCGCGCAGGTGCAGTCGGCCTCCGTGGCGCAGGCCAGCGGATCGGGCGAGTCGGGGGCCAGAAGGTAGCCGTCCTCCCACCGCGTCCCGGACGCCGGAGACTCCGCCGTCGCCCGGTCCGCCGTGCCGCCGGGGGGCCGTGGACCACCGCGTCCGGAGCAGGCCGCAAGCTGCACGAAGACCACCATGATCCACGCGATCTTCCACATGGACACGAACCTACCACATTCGCGCGCGAGCCGCCGCCTTGCGGGTGCGGGATCCGCGTGCTACCTACAAGGAGCTTCGACGGAGCCGAGTCCGATGCAACGAGGAGGGATGCCATGACGTCGCGTGTTCGAACGGTGTGCTGGACGGGCGCCCTTGCGCTGGCCGTGGCGGCGTGGGGCTGCGGGTCGACCGGTGGGGACTCGGCGGAGGACGCCGGCGACGACGTGCTCGACGTCGTGGGCGACGAGCCGGACGGTCCCGGCGACGGCGAGGCGACGCGGGAAGACGCGGAGACCGGGGAGGGATCGGACGACGGCCGCGACGAGTCGGCCGACGACGGGACGGACGGCGAGGTCCCGTGCCTCTGCGCCGCGGACACCGACTGCGACGACGGGCACTCCTGCAACGGCGAGGAGCGCTGCGTCGATTGCGCCTGCCTCCCCGGGACCGCGGCGGTCGACGGGACGGCGTGCGACGACGGCGATCCGTGCACGGAAGGCGAAGCGTGCGCGAGCGGCGATTGCGCCGGGGGTGCGGCCATCTGCGCCTGCGAGACGGACGACGACTGCACGGCGCACGACGACGGCGACCTGTGCAACGGATGGCTCGTCTGCGTCGGCCGCCGCTGCCTGCTCGATCCCGGCACGGTCGTCTTCTGCGATCCGTCGGGCGACACCGAGTGCCTGGTCAACACCTGCGCGCCGGGCACCGGCGACTGCGCGCCGCAGCCGGTGCGCGAGGGCCTGTCGTGCGACGACGGCAACGAGTGCACGGCCGGGGACGCGTGCGCGGACGGCGCCTGCGCCGGCGGGGCCTCGACCTGCGAGTGCACGAGCGACGCCGATTGCGCCGCGTACGAGGACGGCGACGCGTGCAACGGCACGCTCCACTGCGAGGCGAACGCGTGCGTCATCGATCCGGCGACGATCGTGACGTGCGACCCGGGCGGCGACACGGACTGCCGCGTGAGCCTGTGCGACCCGGCCGACGGGACGTGCTCGCTGGTCCCGCGTGCGGACGGCACGACGTGCGACGACGGCAGCGCCTGCACGCTCGCCGAAGCCTGCGCCGCGGGCGTCTGCACCGGACCGGCCCGGTCCTGTGACGACGCGGACGTCTGCACCGACGACTCGTGCGTCCCGGCGACCGGATGCACCTTCACGAACAACACCGCCGCCTGCGACGACGGCAGCGCCTGCACCGCCGGCGACGTCTGCAGCGGCGGCGCCTGCGCCGGGACGGCCATCGTGTGCAACGACGGCGACGTCTGCACCGACGACGCGTGCGACCCGGCCACGGGCTGCACCTTCACCGACAACTCCGCCGCCTGCGACGACGGCGACGCCTGCAGCGGCGGCGACATGTGCGCGGGCGGCGAGTGCTTCGGCGAGCTGATCTTCTGCGGCGACGCCAACCCGTGCACCGACGACGGCTGCAATCCCGCCACCGGCTGCACGTTCACCAACAACACCGCCGCCTGCGACGACGGCAACCCCTGCACCGCCCCGGACGCCTGCGCGGGAGGAAGCTGCGCCGGCACGCCCCTGGGCGGGACGGTCTGCGGCTTGGAATGCGTGGACACGCAGACGGACGAACGGCACTGCGGAGGCTGCGTGCGGCCGTGCGTGTGGGACGAGGAGTGCGCGGCCGGCGCCTGCCGCCCCCGCCCGTGGGAGCGCGTGGGCGCCGCCGTGAACCCCCTGCTCCCGGCGCTGGCCCACGCACTGGGCACGAACGGGGCGACGCCGTACGTCGCCTGGGTCGCCGACGAGACGCAGGACAACGTGTACGTGCACTCGTACGCCGCCGCGACCGGCTGGACGCAGCTCGGCGCGCGCCTGACCACGGGAATGGTCTCGGCGCAATCCTACGTCGATATCCAGTTCGCCGCCGGAGCGCCCTACGTCGTGTACTACGAGCCGCCGTCGATGCCGCCCGGGAACCCGTACCACGTGAAGAGCTGGGACGGGACCGGCTGGGTCGAGGTCGGGACGCCGGGCTACCGCTCGCCCTGCGTGATGCACTGGGCGGTGTCGCTGGCCATGGAGGGGACGAACCCGCACCTCACGGACATCGGCGCGGGGGGCTGCGGGATCGGCGTCGGCTACGCGCGGTGGACCGGCGCCGCGTGGTGGGAAACCCCGTCGCCGCCGGGCCCGATGCTCGGGCTGCTCACGATGAGCGGCGGAGGATGCTCGGACGTCGTGTGGAACGGGCCGGCCTCCCGGTCCCTGGTGGCACTGATCGACAGCAACCAGCGGCGCGTGCGAACCTGGATCGCCGCCCCCGCCCCCGGCGCCTGGACCGACCTCGGCGGCAGCCTGAACATGGGCGCGGCACCGATCTCCGGCCCCGGCGGAGACTTCCTGTCGATCGCGGTCGACGCGGCCGGCGTGCCGTACGTCGCGTTCTCCGAGGTCGAGGGCGCCGGCGGCGGATCGCGGGGGGTGTTCGTCAAGCGCTACGATCCGGCCGGCACCGGATGGACGCGGGTCGGCGCGGGCCGGATCAGCACCGCCGGCAACGCCGCGGACTTCCCCTCGATCGCCTTCGTCGACGGCCGGCCGCACGTCGCATTCGTCGAAACCACGGCGGGCGTGGGCCTGGTCCTGGTCCGCCGCTGGAACGGCACGGCCTGGGAACGGGTCGGCGCGCCCCTGAACGAGAGCAACCTGACCAGCGCCGCGATGCCGTACCTCGTCGCGATCGGGACCGTGCCGGCCGTGGCCTTCCGCGAGCCGGCGGCCGGCACCTCGCGCGTCTACGTCAAGCGCTTCCCCTGAGAACGCCGACCTTGCCCCAGGGTCCGGCCGCGCGATACATTGCACGTCGCACGCCGGGGGTGGGGGGTCCGGTCCGTCCGCGTCGGTCCGGGGGATGGCGATGAAGACCGTACGAGCGCCTGCCGAGCTGGCCGAGCTGTTCGCGCGGGCCGAGGAAATGGTCTCGGCCTACTTCGATCACCGGCAGGATGATCCCGGGCGGGGCGTGATCGAGGTGCTCGGCGAGCGGTACGTGCTCGTGCGCGCGGCGTCGCTCTCGGTCGAGTTCTTCGCCCTGGTGCGCGAGCTGTACGGGGCGGCACGGCAGGCGGAGGCGGACGACTTCGCGCGCAATCTGCTCTTCGACCTCGCCCACGCGATCGGCCGGACGGATGCGCGCCGCCTCCACGACCGGATGAAGATCGAGGACCCGCTGGCGCGGCTGGCGGCGGGGCCCGTGCACTTCTCGCACACGGGATGGGCGTTCGTGGACATCCATGCCGACTCCCGGCCGGTGACGGGGGACGAGTACCTGCTGGTCTACGACCACCCGTACTCGTTCGAGGCCAGCGCGTGGCTGGAGCGCGGCGAGCGGGCGGCTTTTCCGGTCTGCATCATGAACGCGGGCTACTCCTCGGGCTGGTGCGAGGTGAGCTTCGGGACACCGCTGGTGGCGAGCGAGATCCTGTGCCGGGCACGCGGCGACGAGGCCTGCCGCTTCATCATGGCGCCGCCGGAGCGCCTCGAGGAGCGCGTGCGGAAGTACCTCGCCGGACGCCCCGGGCTGGCGGACCGGGCGCGCGGCTACCAGATCCCCGACTTCTTCGCTCGCAAACGGATCGAGGAGGATCTGCGCCGGGCGCGGGACGAGCTGGAGCTGCGGGTGGCCGAGCGGACGGCCGAGCTGGAGAGCGCCAACCGCCGGCTGCAGGAGGAGATGTGCGTCCGGCAGCGGCTCGAGGACGACCTCTTGCAGGCGGCGCGGCTGGAGACGATCGGCAGGCTCGCCGGCGGCATCGCCCACGACTTCAACAACCTGATGGGCGTGGTCATCGGACAGGCCAGCCTGCTCGAGCGGACCCTCGAGTCCGGCTCCGAATCGGGGCAGCTCGTGCGAGAGATCCGCAAGACCGGCGAGGAGGCCGCCCAGCTCACGCAGCAGCTCCTGAGCTTCAGCCGCGTCCAGGCGCCGCAGGCCGAGCCCTCGGACCTCAACGACGTCGTGCGCGGCACCGTGCGGATGCTGGGGCAGCTCCTGGGGGACAGCGTGCGGGTCGCGCTGGAGCTGTCGGCGACGGCCGGCGCCGTGCGCATCGACCGCGGGCAGCTCGGCCAGGTGGTCATGAACCTCGTGCTCAACGCGCGCGACGCGATGCCCGCGGGCGGCACGGTGCGCGTCCGGACGGCGGGACCCGGCGAGGCGGCGGGGACGGATGGCGATCCGGAGGGCGGCCAGGCGGGCGGGCGGACGCTGCTCGAGGTGAGCGACACGGGCGTGGGGATGGACGAGGCCACGCTGGCGCGCGCCTTCGAGCCGTTCTTCACGACCAAGGCTCCCGGCACGGGCACGGGACTCGGGCTATCGACCGCTCGCGGCGTCGTCAACCGGGCCGGCGGCACGGTCACCGTCGCCTCCCGCCGCGGCAGCGGCACCACGTTCCGCATCTTCCTCCCTCCGGCGGCCTCCGGGGACGGGAAGTCGTTCCCGGCGCAGCCCGCCGCGGGCCTGCCGCGCGGGACGGAAACCATCCTCGTCGTGGAGGACCTGCGCTCGCTGCGCCAGATGATGGTCGGGATGCTGGCCGCGCAAGGATACCGCGTGATCGAAGCCCCCGACCCGGAGACCGCCCTGGAGACGGCCGCCGCGCACGACGGGCCCATCCAGCTCCTCGTGACCGACGTGGTGATGCCGCGCCTGAACGGCCGCGAGCTGGCCGAACGGCTGGCGGCGGCGCGCCCCGGCCTGCGCGTCCTCTTCGTCTCCGGCTACCCCGACGACGACCTGTTGCGCTTCGGGATCGAGCAGGGCACGGCCGACCTCCTGGCCAAGCCGTTCAAGGTCGAGCGCCTGGCCGAGCGGGTGCGCGAGGTGCTCGACCGGCCGTCACGCTAGACCGTGGGACGGTGGCGGTCGAGCGACCGGCGACCGGCAGCTCCTGCTGCGGATCCGTCGTCGCTCGTGTGGGCATGCCCGGCCCGGCGGCTCATGGAAGCCGGCGAGCGCGAAGCTGCGCCTTCCCGACCCGCCGCCGCCGTAGTAGGGTACGGCCCCCATGATGATCCTTCGCAGCTTCCGCGGGACCTCCCCCCAGGACTTGTCGACTCCTTCCGCGGCCGGGGTGCGGCGTCTGCCGCGCCCGATCCTCGCGCTGGTCGCAGCCGGCGGGATGGCGGCGGCGGGGTGTCTGGCGTTCTCGCAGTCCGGACCGTACGCCCCGTCCGGGCCGCTCGAGGCATTCCACGACCAGTACCGCGTCGCCTTCCAGGCGATGTCGAACGACCCGCAGCTGGCGGGTCTGCTGGAGTCGGCGGCGGCAGGCGGGACCGTCGGCCCGGCGGACCTGGCGGCCGTACCGTCCTTCCGCGCGGGCCTGGACGTGGTCCGGAGCGATCCGGCGTCGGCCACGGCGATGCCGGAGGACATGCGGGCGTACTGCAATGGACTGTGGACCCAGGCGGAGGACGCCTACAACAGTCCCGGGACGTACAACGAGTTCTTCCGCGCGCAGCTCTTCCGGAACTGGGGCGACTGCGCTTTCGAGCACGGGGTGTTCGTCCTGCAGCGCGCACTCGTTGCCGCGCCGGCGGGATCCGTCGTGCATCCCGACGCCTGCCTCGACCACCTCGAGGCGTTGACGCGGTACGACGACGCGGAGGAAGCCGCCTTGAGGGTGGAGCTGGCGCAGGACAACCTGCCCGAGGGCCTGATCGAGCTGGCGGGCGCGCTCAACCAGCAGGTCGGCCGTTGCCGCGCCCTGCGGATCCTGGGCGTCGACGTCGGCGCTCCCTGAGCCCGGGGCCGCATCGCCTGCGATAGCGCCGGCGCTCCGGAACCTCAACCGCAATCCTGCCCGAAGGCCGGCGCCGGGGCGCCCGCGAACTCGTCCTCCCGAAGGGGCCTCCGCGCCCTGCGATTGAATTCCTCGGTCCGAAGTCCGGATCGGCGTCGTGCACTTGCACGAGGCAGGCGATTTCCGCTATCCGTCGGCCCGTCGGGGGGGAAACTGATGACAGAACGAGGAGGCACCCCATGGCGAACGGCCCGAGAATTCCGCGGCCTACGGCTCGCGTGTCGTCGGCGTCACTCCCCGCAAGCCGGGGAGAGGCCGACCCAGGACCCAGGGTCCCGCCAAAGTCGGTCCTGCGGCCTCTGCGACTCTGCGACTCTGCGCGAAATTCGGGGCGCGGAACCTCGCGGTGCCCGCGCGACACCCCGCCGCGGCGAGAATGGCGAAGCCCTGACCCAGGACCTTCGAGCCTTGACGCGCGGTCCGCGGACCGCACACGGTCCCTGCGGCCCTGCGCCAAGCGCGCCGAGGCGTTGCGGATCGCCGGATCGCCGGTCGTCGCGGCCGTTTTCGGGCTCGCGCTGTTCGCGGCGTGTCCCCCCACGCCTCCGCCGGGCGTTCCGGCGCCCGGCGGACAGGACGGAGACGCGGAGGGCGCGTCGCTTGCGCACGCATGCGACGGCGGCGATGCCGCCTCCTGTCTGAGCCACGCGGCGGCGATGCGGGAGGAAGGGCGATTCGACGAGATGGACGTCGCACTCTCACGAGGCTGTGCGCTGGGTGACCCCTTGGCCTGCTGCCGCTTCGACCTCTCCACGGCGGATCCGGATCTTCCGGCTGCCGACATGACGTATGCCTCGTGCAGCCAGGCCTGCTCCGCCGGGTCGTTCGAAGGCTGCGCGAATTACGCGGGGCTGCTCATGGAGAGAGGCGAGTGCCAGGAGGCCGCCGCAATCCTCGCACCGCGGTGCCGCGCCGGCGACGATCGCGGCTGCGCGGATCTCGCCGAGGCAATGTTCGAGATCTGTCCCGGTGATGCCGTGGAGCCGACGCTGGTCGCGGCGTGCGATGCCGGCGCCCAGGCCGGGTGCCATGCCCTCGGCCGCGTCTACTCGTTCCTCGACCGCGGCGAAGACGCGGCGCCGCTGCTCGACCGCGCCTGCCTGGCGGGATTGACCGGAGCGTGCGACGAGCTGGCGAGTTGCCTTGCGGACCTGGGGCGCGAGGAGGAGGCCGAAGCGGCACTGCGCCGCGGCTGCGACGCCGGAGAACTCCGGGTCTGCCGGAAACTTACGGTGCGGCTGCGGGACGAGGGACGGGCCACGGACGCCGAGGCCGTGGCACGACCGGCCTGCGACCGGGACGACGCCGACGGCTGCGCGCTGCTGGGTGAGCTGCTCGCCGAAGACGGCCGCATCGCCGACGCGGCCGTCGCCTTCGGCCGCGCCTGCGACCTCGCGCCGTATGCCAACTGCCGGGACCTCGCGGAGTTCCTCGACGCGAACCCCGGTCAGGCCCAGGAGGCGACGGAGCTGTCCGCGGCCTGTCAGGCCGGCGACGTCCACCGCTGCGCCATGCTCTACGGGCTGCTCTCCGCCAACGACCCCGGCGACGGGCCGCTCGAGGCGCTGGTCATGGCCTGTGAGTTGGGAGATGAGTCGGCCTGTGATCTCATCCTGAGAGGCTTCTTCCCCACGGGGGACGAGCCGGCCCGCCGCGCCGCCCGGGCGGTCTTCTCCGCCGCGTGCGAGGGCGACACGCGGGCCGCGTGCGGCTTCCGAGTCGCGGCCGCCCTGGCCGGAGATTTTCCGGCGGAACTGCTGCGGGATGCGGCTGCGCAGGCGTGCGCGCGGGGCGTGCTCGAAGGATGTGCCGTCGCCGGTGTCGCCGAGTACCGGGACGTCGGCCCCACCGACGAGGCCGAGGCGAACCTGCGCCGCGCCTGCGACGGCGGACTTGGTTTCGCCTGCAAGACGCTGGCCGATGTCCTCGACGATGTCGGGCGACAGGAGGAAGGCACCGCCGTCCGCCGCCACGCGTGCGAGCTGGGCGATCGCGCCGCCTGCATCGTCGAGGTGGAAGGCGAGCCGTACGGCGACTACGGCGGCTACGGCGGCTACGGGGGGGACGGCGGCGGCTAGGGCTACGACCAATACCGCTCACCTTGCAGCGGCATTGCGGCTAGCGTGCGGGTTCCGACCGATCCGCGAGGGATGCCGTGCAGGAGGCTTCGTCGAGCCACAGTGCCGGGCCGTGCCCGTCGCCCGCCCGATACAGCGTGCGGCCCCGGACGATCCGGTCCAGCGGCTCCACGAGCGGCGACGCCTCGTCGCGAGGGCACGGACCGCAGTCGACGGGCTCCGTACCACCCACCATTCCGCCGCCGCCGGCGGTGCCGCTGGACGGCACCGAGATCGCTCGGAGCACGCACGATTCGCACACCTGCTCCGTGCCGTCGGTGCACAGCCGCCGCGAGTGGAAGGGCAGGCACGTCACGGCCAGCCAGTCGACGCTCAGGTCGAAGCGCAGTACGTCAGCCGTCTGTTCGCTCAACGCGCCGAGGATCTGCGGTTCGCTCCCGACCGCCCCGACCACGACAACCTCGCCGTTCTCGTCGCGCTCGGTCACCTCGTATGATGCGCCATGAATCAGCTCGCCGTCGCGGATCTCGACCCTCGTCGAGCCCGCCTCGAGCCCCGCATCGCCCCCGGCGCCGTCCTCCCGCAGGTACGTGAACAACACGTTCCCTTCACGCCCGAACACCAGCGGACGACACGCCGGCGGCGTCGCGGAAGAACCGAGCTCCGCGGTCCAGAGCGTGACGGTGCCGTCTGCGGCCGGCGGTATCGCGTCGAGCCGCAAGGTCTCCGGGGCCGTCCGGTACGTCGCCAGGTCGGCCAGATGCGAGACCGCCCATGCCCATTGCTCGTCGGCCGACATGCCGGCCGTGGGATCGGCGGGCGGTGCTTCCTCCGCCGTCCGGGGCGCGACGGGACACCCCCCGAACGCCGTGGCGACGAGTCCGAGCAGCGCCGGGACCGGCGGAAGCAATCTGCGGGGGAGCCGACGTGGTTCGGTCATGGACGGTTCTCCTTCGCCAGGCGGCGGGCAAGCCGTCCGTGACGGCGCCGCCGATTCGGGAACCGCGAGTATGCCGACGGCCCGACCGGCAATGCAACGCCCCCGGGTCGGCGGGCGCGGCGCCGGGCCACGGGGCATCCCCCGCCGGAGCGCACGCCGGAGCGATGCCGGAGCCTTGCGTCGAGCCTCTCGCTTCCGGTATCCATCGTTCTGCCGGGGGGACGCCGGCCTTCGCCGGCGGCAGGGGATTCCGCGGCCCGACCCGATTCCTGCGAGGCGGTCATGGACGATGGCAAGGAGGGAAGGACTCGTGCGTGCATCGATCTGGTTCTCGCTCGGACTCGTGCCGTGCCTCCTGGTCGCCTGCCAGAAGCGCGATGCCGCCGCACCGCCGCCCGAGGCTTCGCCGAATCCCGCGAGCGCGCGGGCGCCGAGCGTACCGGAACGGCCGCCGACCGCTCCGTCGGCGGCGGATTCCGACGCCCGAGCGCCTTCTCCCGAGTCTCCCGCGGCGCCCCCGGCGCCCGAACCGGCGACTCCGCCGCGGTCCGAACCCCCCGCGGCGCCTCCGACGCCCGCGGCGCCGGCGTCCCGGGCGGCCCAGCTGGCGAACCTCGTTCGAACGGCGGCTTCGGGAGCGGACGAGATCCGCGACGTCGCGGCATTTCTCAAGGAGCACGTACCGGCCGTCTTCGACGACGGTCTGGAGCGTACCTTCCCCGCACGAGCCCGGATCCGCGCGATGACGCTCGAAAACGAGGGGGCCGTCGTCGGCGTGCTGCTCCGGCTGGCCCCGCCCGAGTACTTCGCGTGCGACAATACCGCCGTCCCGTCGATCTTCGGATTGCTCCTGGCGCGGGATCCGGAGACCGGCGAGGAGTTCCTCGTCGCCGGCCCGGACCAGCAGACCCGTGTCTTCGACGGAGTCGACGTGAAGCTGGAGTTCCCCGCCGACTTCGCGACTGCCCGGTCGTTCGGGGTCGCCTACCGGTACGACGGCAACAAGGACTGCCCGAACTTGAGCGCGCCGTCCGGGCTGTACATGGATCTCTTCACGGTGAGCCTCGACTCGCTGGAGGTGCTCGACACCGTCGAGCTGGACCGCGAGCGGGATGATCGGGGCAGGTTGATCGTCGACCGCGCGAAGGTGGACTGGCTCGCCGGCTCCTCCGGCCCGCTCCTCGCCGTCCGACAGTTCCGCTCCGAGACGCTTTCCGAGGAGGCGGGGGGGGCGCCCGGCGGGTCCCTCTCCTGTCGGCTGATGATCGTCGTGTATGTCCTCCATGCCGAGGGGCAGTGGGAGGGGATGGAGGGAGACGACCTGGCCGGCCTGCGGTCCGACGAGCCCACCCTGCGGCACCTGCCGGAGTCCGCAGAAGGCGACGCTCCGCAAGAGTGCGACGCGCTGCGGCGGAAGCTCGACGGATGACGTGAGCAAGAACCGGCCTGCCGGGCAGTGGAAGTGAACCGCGAGCTTCGGCCTGGGCGACTTCGGCACGACAGCCAGGCCTGCCTCACGACGACGGTTCCAGCGCCGCGAAAGGTACCAGGACTTCGGGCGAGAACCGGATCGCGGCACCCTCGAACACCGGACGCACGACCCCCTCCAGCGACTCGGTCCCGGGAAGATCCTCCAGCGCCAGCCACCTCTCGACGACCTCGCCGTCGCGCCACGACAGGACCAGGACGATCGACCAGTCCCTGTGCGCGGTGGCGGGCGCCAGGATCGAGACCAGACTGCCCCGGTCCGTGACCGCCAGCCGCTCGGTCTGGCTACAGCCCCGCGTCTCGGCCCACCGCCGCTCCTTGGGCCGGCAGTCCGGCCCGGCGAACACCTCGACGTCCGAGAAGCACCCGCCGCCCGATAGAGCGCTCAGGCGCACGTCGAAGGAGTACTCGCCGCCCGCCGAGGCGCGGCACTCCGCCCGGGCCGGGGACGCCCAGGCCGGAACGATCAGGAAGACGATGATGGCGGTTCGCATGTCCCTTCGTGGCCTCCGCGGCGGATTCCGTGACGCCGCACGCCCGGCGGGTATTCTGACAGGACCCGGCGTTCGGCGGCGGGTCAGGCGAACGGCCCGGCCGTCGCCGCGACTGCGTCGACGACGCTATCGGGCATCGCGGTCCTGTCGCAGCAACGCCCGGACCTCCGTGGAACTCCGCAGGCCGCTGGAGCGGACCGCAGCCGGGACCCCCCGCACCGATCTCGCCGCTTCGGCGTCACGGTCTCCCCTGCTGTCGGGTGCTGTCGAGTGCTTGACGTCCCGGACGCGCGGATCCAACTTGGCGGAGTGGGGTACGCTTCGGGAGGAGCCGATGGGACCTTTCGAGCGGTCGCTGGACGAGTGCGGTCCGTGGATGTACGTGCTGCTCGGCGTCGCGGTGGTCGCGGCCGACGCGATCGTCGAGCGGTGGATCGCGCTCTTCTTCCGCCACCGCATCCGCGCGCCGCTGCTGCTCGACCAGCTCGAAAAGCTGATCCGCGCGGGCAATCTCGACCGCGCCCGCAAGCTGTCCCACGCGATCGGCCGCGACGTCCCGCTGGACCGGGTCGTCGCGGCGGGATTCGACCACGCGGACGACGGACCCGCCGCGGCCGAGGGGGCGATGACGGCGGCGGCCGAATCCGTGCGGCCGCTGATCCGCCCGGGGCTCGGCGCCCTGCCCCGTCTCGGCAACCTCGGGTCGCCGCCCGGCGGGGGACACGTCGAATCGTGATCGGGAGCGTGCGCATGCGGATGGACAACGTCGGCATCGTGGTAGAATCCCTCGAAGACGCCATCTCTTTTTTCGCCGAGCTTGGCCTCGAGCTCGAAGGGCGAGCCACGATCGAAGGAGACTGGGCCGAGCGTGTCACCGGACTGCGCCCCATGCGCGTCGAGATCGCCATGATGCGCACCCCCGACGGCCACAGCCGGCTCGAGATCTCGCGATTCCTGACCCCGCCTGCGGTCGCCGATCATCGGAACGCCCCGGTGAACGCTCTCGGCTACCTGCGCATCATGTTCGCCGTGGACGACATCGACGAGACGCTCGCCAGGCTTCGCAAGCGCGGCGCGCAACTCGTCGGCGAAGTGGCCGAGTACGAGGACATGTATCGGCTCTGCTACATCCGCGGCCCCGAAGGACTTCTCATCGGTCTCGCCCAGAAACTCGGCTGACGCCCGTGTCAGGCGAATTTCGCACAGGGGGATCCCGTCGCCACGCCGGGTGACGCGTCCCAGGCGCCGATCGACGTCTCCACGAGCCCCAGGCCCGCCTGGGAGGGGACTTGGACCCAGGGCTACGGACAACTTCGCCATCCTCAACAACACGGCGCTCGCGTCGCAGGCCCTGGCGGGGCTTGTCGGCATCGCGAAGGCCGAGAGGCGGGGGGAATCCAGTGGGGCACAAGGCGGCACGGGGTACGAGGGCGGGATCGGGCGGGCGGGGCGGATGCGGGGCCGGATTCCCGTGGGGGCGCCGGACGGGCTTTCCCGCCAGGAACTTGCCGGGCGAGCCGGGCCTGCGTAGGTTCCGGGCATGGCCGAACGGATGACATTCGAGGAAATCGAGCGGTCGTTCCCTGGCGAATGGGTCGTGGTAAGGGACTTCGTTCCGGACGACTCCAAGATGATCCGGGACGGCGTGCTCGTGGGGCACACGTCGGACCGCGCGGAAGCTCATCGCCTGTTGGGAACGTTCGAGGGCGGCTTCGCCATCTGGTGGACCGGGCCCTTCTCCCACGATTTCTGCGGGCACCTGCACTTGTACACGAAGCATGGGTAGCCTCCCGTTCACGTCGGACGACGGCCTGGTCCGTGTTCCCGTCCTGGTCTGGGGCTGCGGAAGGGAGCTGAGCAGTCTGAGCTTCGTGGTCGATACCGGAACCCCGCGTACGCTACTCGACGTCGGGGCCGCGGCGAACCTCGGTTTCAACTCCGAACGCGCGGTCCGTCGTTCTCGTGTCCGCACTGCCGTCGGTTCGGAGGAGGGGTACATCGTGGTTGTGTCTCGCCTTCGGAGTTTGGGTTGGGAGCGGGGCACCTTCGAAATCGCGTGCCACCAACTCGCGGCAACCGCCCAGGTCGATGGTCTGCTGGGCGCCGATTTCTTCGCGGGCCTCGTGCTCACCGTCAACTACGCCGCCGGTACCGTGGACCTGGCCGAGCCGGCTCCGGCCGCGAGTCCGGGCTGATCCGCCAGACGCGCAGCCGGCAGGGCGCCCGGCTCGTCTCCTGCTTCACGATGCCCCGTAGGATGTCGAGCCGGTCGGCGGGCGCCTCGGCAGACAGGAAGTCGGGGATGGTCGTCTGCCGTCTCGTTGAAGAGGGCGCGCGCCGGCCGCCCTCGGTCGAATGGCGGGGCGGCGCGGGAGTTGACCTGTGAGAGCGACTGCGCGAGGCTCGGGGCGCGGCGCGGAGGCCGATCATGACGAACACGATGGCACGAGCGGCGGGGGGATGGGTGGCGCTGTTCGGCGCCGTTTGCGGCGCCTGCGGACCGTCGACCGCGGCGAGCGTCCCCCCGCCGGCGACGTCCACGAACCGGGGGCCGGCGGCGGAGCCGTGCGAGGCGTTCCCGACCCCTGTCGCCGTCCGCGACGCGCAAACGGCGATTCGGTGCTCGTACGCGTCCCTGCTCGCCCGCGGGCTGGAAGACGGCTTCACCTACGACGGCGCCGAGCACCTCGCGGTGCGGTTTCCCTCGGGCGACGAAGGCGCGGTCGTCGCCATCGGTTTCTCGGGAATCGTTCGCGGGTACCTCTTCCTCTACCGCATCCACGGCGATGCCGCCGAGCTGGTCGCGCTCGACACCGAAGGACAGGACTGGGGCATTCGCTCGTTGCAGGACCTGGATGCCGAGGCGCCGCTGGAGATCGTGGACCTGTTTCCTGCCGACCGACGCCACGTCGTCGTCAAGGTGACGGGGGCGGTGCATCCCGGTACGGGCCTGTGGGCCGACGGGTACTTCGAGCTTCGCGAGGTGACCGACGGCGGGCTTCCCCTGCTCTTCAGCGGGGCGGAGACGTCGGGCAACTACAACTTCGACGGCTTCGCCCTGCACCGCACCTTCGCCTTCGAGGACCTCGACGGCGACGGAACGAGGGAGATCGTCGAACAGGGCACGGACTGCGACGCCGTGCAGGACGAAGCCGGCGACTGGCGGGAGGTCGACTGCGCGCCGGTCCGCACGGAACACCGCTGGAACGGCGCGCGCTTCGAGCCGCCGGGCCCCGGCAACGTCCTGCTCGCGCCCTGAGCTCGCGCCGCAGACTCGGCTCGGGACGCGCCGCGGCGGCGGCCTGGACGGCCGGCGAGATGTCGCTGCGGTTCATGTGGAAACGCTCGCCTGGAAGCGCGGGCTTCGGTCGCGTGGCGCGCGAGCCTCTCCCCGTTCCGCGGCCTGGGAGTGTCGCGGGACGACACGAGTACCGTGAACCGAACCGCGGCACTCGCGGCGTCCCAAGCCCGCGCTTCTCCGCGGTTGCCTCCACTCGGGCTGCCCGAGGACACGCCGCAAGGGCCGCCGCCCCCCGACAGGGCTAGCGCGGTGCCCCCGCAGGAGGAACGACCCCCAGGCTCTCCAGCCAGGCGTCAACGGCGGCCAGCCCGTCGCGGCCGCGCACGCGCAGCGCAACGAACTCCTCGCGGGCCCTGTTCGCGGCTTCAAGCGCGCGGTCGCGGTCCGCTCCGGCGGCGATGAGAGCCTGCGCCAGGCCGAAGCGGGCACGGGCCAGCTCGAGGGCATCGATTCCGCCCTCCTCGAACAGGGAGATGGCGCGATCGAACGAGGCGGCGGCCGCGGCGTGCCGGCCGAGCGCGAGCTGCGCTTCGCCAACGCCGGCGTGGGTGTAGCCCATCATCGGGTGATCCGGTCCGAGGCTGGCCTTCCCGATCTCGACGGTCCGCTCCTGGGCCGCGAGGGCCTCGTCCAGCCGTCCCAGGGCGCCGAGCGCGCGGCCGAGGTAGAAGCTCATGGTGGCGGCCATCACGTGGTCCGGACCCAGCTCGCGAACGGCAAGGTCGTAGCCTTCCTGCTGGATCTCGACGGCCCGAGCGGCATCCCCCTTGAGCCGGCAAGCGTCGCCCTTGCCGAAGTAGAGGGCGAGGCGGTGCTGGACGTCCTGTTCCGCGGTCGAGGCGGAGACACGGAGGCCCCGGTCGAAGGCGGCGACGGCATCGTCGTACCTCCCGGCGCCCGTCAGGATCTGGCCGTACTCGCCGAGGATGACGGACAGCGCCGACTGCTCGGTGCCCATCGCGCGCTCGGCAACCGCCAGCGCGCGCTCGAAGAGCGGCAACGCCTCGTCGGCCCGACCCAGCATGCCGAGCGTCCAGGCATACTCCGACAGGGCGAAGGCGACCTCGGGGTGTTCGGGGCCGAGCGCGCGCTCGGCCATCGCGGCGGCCCGTTTCACGTACGGGAGCGACTCGACGTGGCTGCCGAGGTCCTGGTAGACGACGCCGATTCCCTTCACAACCTCGGCCGCGTCCCGCGATTCGCCCCGGCCGGAGCGTTCCAGGCGGTCGAGCGCCGCGCGAAGGTGTTCGATCGCGGGATCGTGACGTCCCAACCCGAACTCGAGCCAGCCGAGGTTGGCATCCAGGCGCCAGCGGGAGGCGGACGCGGACCCGGAGCGCTCGATGATCGCCTCGGCGCAACGCGCCCAGAGCCGGGCGGGCTCGACCTGGTTCAGCCGATAGCCCGCGACGTAGACCATGCGGACGGCGGCGTCGGCGGCGTCCGCATCGTCCCCCGCCGACAGCAACGCCCAGGCGGCGTCGGCCAGCTCCGTCGCGGCTTCCCCGAACTTCGACCCGGCCTGATGCGCCGCCCCGAGCAGGAGCCGGGCCTCGGCCTCGACCGGCCGGAACCGGCTGGCGCCGGCTTCCCGGAGCAAGCCGGCGGCGAGCGCGACGGCGGCGTCCGAGCGGTACAAATCGATGAGCGCCCAGCCGCGTGCCGCGCGCGCGCGGATGCTTCGCACCTTCTCGCGCACCGTGGAATCGGCCGGGAGGGACGCCCCCCCACCGGCGAGGCGAGCGGGGTCGGCGCAGTCGGCGACGGCAGCCAGCCCCTGGGTGGCGTCGACCGCGTGTTCGACGGTGGACGAGTCCGCCTCGGCGAACAGGCCGGTGAGGGCGCGAAACTGGTCGAGGCGCTGGACCAGGCACTCGTCGCGGCGCTGGGCGCCGTCCGGGCCGGGGTCGGCGCCGGCGCGCGCCGCCTCGCACGCGGCGCGTCGCGACCTCGTCCACTCCTGCGCGTAGCCGTCGAGGGATGCCGCGACCCGCTCGAACGTCTGTTCCGCGAACGGCGCCCGGGTGGCGAGGAACGCCGTGCGCATGCGGGTCCGGACTCCCGCATCCCACACGCCGGCCGGGAGCGCTCCGGCCGCGGAGCAGGCTTCCTCCTGCGTTTGGCGCCAGGCGAGCCAGGACCAGGCCGCCGCCAGTGCGACCAGCAACGCCGCACCGACCGCGGCCAGGCGTCGCCAACGGGCGCCGCGATCCCTGGTCAGCTCGGCGACCAGTGCCTCCATCGAATCGAACCGCGCATCCGGCGCCGCCGACAGTCCCCGCACCACGAGGGTGCGGAGCCACGCGGGAACGGAGGACCCGGCCGGCGGGGGCCGCAGGCGGCCCTTGCGCGCCGAGGCCAGGATTTCGCCGAGGGTGTCGCCGGGATACGGCAGATCCCCGTAGAGAGCCTCGTACAGCGCCGCGCAGAAGCTGAACTGGTCGCTCCGCGCGTCCACCTCGCCCCCGACGAGCTGCTCGGGCGGCATGTAGGCGGGCGTCCCGAGGATCGCGCCGTGCTGGGTCAGGTTCGATTCCAGCACGGGGCCCGCGCCCGAGAGCCGGGAGGGCGCCGGCCGGTCCGGCTCGACTCCGGTCAGGGTCGGGGATGACGACCGCCGCTGCGAGCGAGCGAGGCCGAAGTCGGCGACGCGCACGCGCCCGTCCGCACCGAGGAGGACGTTGCTGGGCTTGAAGTCGCGGTGCACCAGCCCGGCGCGGTGGGCGGCCGCGAGCCCCCGCCCGGCCGCCGCGAACAGGTCCAGAATCTCGCGTCGCGGCGGGCGGCTCCCCGCGAGACGCTCGGCCAGGGTTCCTCCCTCGACCATCTCCATGGCCACGAATACCGCATCCCCGAACGCGCCCACGTCGTGCACGGCGAGGACGTTCGGATGGGACAGGCGCGCCATCGCCTGGGCTTCGCGCAGCATGCGGAGCCGAGCGCCCTCCGGGCCTTCCTCGGCGCCGACCTCGGGACGCATCAGCTTGAGCGCCACCTTGCGGTCCAGCTCGGGGTCGTAGGCCGCGTAGACCACGGCCATGCCGCCCTCGCCGAGCCGGTCGAGCACGACGTACCGGCCGATGCTCGCGCCCCGCCGGAGGTCGAGCGGCGCGCCGGGCCATGTCGGACGCGGGGCGCCGGCCGACACCTCCACCGTCGGCGCGTCGGGCGCGGCATCGGGACGCGCGCGCACGGCTCGCGTCTCCGCCGCGCCCGGGTCCGGCGGCAGCGTATCCGCGAGGTCGGCCCCGTTCTTCGGCGGAAGCGGTGTCGGTGCATCCATCCGGGACATGCCCCATTCACGGTAGGCCGGAGACGTTGAGGCGATGCGCGCCGGTGGCCGCCCGGCGGAAGGCCGTACCCGACACGGCCGCTTCGCACATCCTCGCGCCGCAACGCCGGCGAAGCCTACGACACCGGCCGCGGCAGCAGCCCGGCACGCTCGGCGATCTCCGGTACGCGGTGCTCCCACTCGATCGCCATGAGGTGCACGCCGGAGACGCCTTTCATCGCCCGCAGCTCCGCGATCTGCTCGCACGCGATGCGAATGCCCTCGTCCGCGACCTGCTTCTTCGGCACCCCGCCCAGCCGCCGGAGCAGCGCCTCCGGCACGTCCATCCCCGGCACCTTCTGCTGCATGTACGTCGCCATCGCGACGCTCTTGAGCGGCGTGATGCCGGCCAGGAGGAACACGCGGTCCAGCACGCCCAGCTCGCCGGCCTGGTCCACGAACTCGGCGAAGCGCTTCATGTTGAAGACGCACTGCGTCTGCACGAAGTCCGCCCCGGCCCGCACCTTCTTCGCCAGCCGCCGCGCCCGGAACTGCGGCAGATCCGCGAAGGGGTTGGCCGCGGCCCCCAGAAAAATCCGCGGCGGCGTCTCCACCGGCCGGCCGGAGAGGAACTTCCCGTCGTCCCGCATCCCGCGCACCGCCTGCAGGAGCTGCAACGAATCGATGTCGTAGACGCTCTTCGCCTCGGGATGGTCGCCGAACTCCTGCAGGTCGCCCGAGAGGCAGAGCAGGTTGCGAATGCCGTTGGCGGACGCGCCGAGCACGTCGGCCTGCATCGCCAGCCGGTTCCGGTCGCGGCAGACCATCTGGTACACCGGCTCCAGGCCCTCCTGAAGCGCGATCAGCGACGCGCCCCAGCTCGACATGCGCACCACCGCGGTCTGGTTGTCCGTGACGTTGACGGCATCGACCCGCCCGCGCAGGAACGCCGCCTTGCGCCGCAACGCCTCGACGTCGGCCCCGCGCGGCGGCCCCAGCTCCGCGGTGAAGGCGAAGTGCCCCGCCCGCAGGACGCGCTCCAGGTTGCTCCCGGCCTTCATCCGCCGCCCACCAGCATCGTGATCGCCAGCACGTCGCCCTCGCCCAGCGGCCGGTCGAGCTGATCGCGACGCAGCCAATCCCGGTTGTTGTGCACGATCTGGAACGACAGGTCGAGCCTCCCCTGGTCGTCGAGCAGGAAGCGGCGGAGCCCGTCGCCGCCGCGCGCCGCGAGCGCACGGACGGCGTCGGCCACCGTGCCGCCGTCGACGTCGAGCGGCAGCGACCTTCCGCCCGCGAGCTTCGCGGCATTGGGCAGCCCGAGGAACTCGACCGTCACGCGGATCATCGCCCCGCCAGCAGCTCCGCGCCGGAGCGATCGGCCTCGAGCAGCCGGCGCGCGGCGACGCGGCCCTTCCCGATGCCGACGTCGCCCGGCTCGGCGTACGTCACCGCGTGGACCTCGCAGAACCTCGCGCACTGCGGCTCGCCCTCGCACAGGTCGCACTTGATCACCTTGCGCTCCGAGGGGACGAAGTGCATCGCCCCGAACGGGCAGACGGAGACGCAGGTGCGGCAGCCGATGCACTTGTCGTAGTCGACGGCCACCGCGCCCAGCGCCTCGTCCCGGGCGATGGCCTTGGAGGGGCAGGCCTTCTGGCACGGCGCGTCCTGGCACTGCTGGCAGGCCATCGGGACGTAGACGCCCTCGCCCTCCCACTTGATGACGCGGATGCGGCTCTTGGTCGGGTTGGAGACCCCGTGGTGCCGCACCGCGCACACCAGCTCGCAGAGGCGGCAGCCCGTGCACTTCTCGTGGTCGATCTGCAGCAGCTTGTGGCTCATGGCGCGCCTCCTCACATCACCCGCGAAGGCTCGCGGTCCAGGCCCAGCCGCGCGAGCGTCTCGGGCTTGGGCACGCCGTCGGCGTCGAGGCCCTTGTGCACGTAGAACTCGTCGACCATCTTGTCGAAGCGCTCGCGGTCGATCTTCAGGCCGACGACGCCGGGGGCGCCCCGGCGGCACGGCTCGTCGAAGTAGCGGTGGTTCAGCATGTCGCCCTTGCGCGTGTCGCGCCGGGTCAGTCCCTCGCGGAGGTTGAACAGCCGCTCCATCATGTTGGCGCGCTCGGCGACGTCCCAGATCTCCCGCGGCGTGAACTCGAGGCCGGTGTTGAGCCGGATGACCGCCGGCCAGTCCTCGAAGTTGGGGTGCGTCGCGCCGAGGAACACCGTGTGGTACTTGCAGATGCCCAGGCAATCGACGGCCATGTAGCAGTTCTCCTGCCAGAAGACCTGCCAGGGCTTGCCGATGTACTCGGTGTGCTCCGAGCTGAGCGGCCCGTCGTAGGGCACCGGGCTCCCGTAGATCTTGCGCAGCACGGGCTCGGGCAGGTGGTAGAGATCGATGGCGGGACGGCTGCGCAGGTGGTCGGAGCCGCGCGAGGCGGTGGCGATGTTGAGCGCCAGGCCCGGCGTCGCACGCTCGTCGGAATGCAGGTTGCTCATCCCCTTGACCTGGATCAGGTAGTCGAACGAGTTCTTCCCAATGGCCTCGCTGGCGGCGAGGCCGCCGTCGGCCAGCGCGTTGGCCAGCCACCCGTCGCGGCGGCAGATGCGGTGGATCATCTCGAGGAGGGCCTCGTCGTTGCCGAACCGCAGCTCAAGGCCGCCGGTCTGCTCGCGGTCGATGATGCCCAGCTCGTACAGCTCCATGGCCCACGAGATGAGGCTTCCGATCTCCAGGTTGTCCACGCCGTACTGGTCGACGAGGTGGTTGCCGACCAGGACGGTCTCCGCGCTGCGGCAGTCGGGCTCGCCGGCGAACGCGCCCTGCGAGGTGTACTCGGGACCCTCGTCGTACTTCCCCTTGTAGGGGCCGGAGGGGATCTTGTACTGCGCGCGGCAGTGGACCTGGCAGGCGTAGCAGCCGGTCATGTGGTACGGACCCATCGTCTCGGTCGCGATCTCGTCGATGCGCTCAGGCTCGACGTCGTCGGCGTACTCGAGCTGGTTGTACTGGAAGTTGCGGGTGCGCACGCCGCCCCAGGAGTTGGTGGCGCCCCAGATGAAGGGGGTGCCAAGCGTGCCCTGGGTCTGGTTGACCTTGGAAGAGGTGATCTGCTCGATGAAGCGCTTGTTGTGCTCCAGGGCCTCGACGGGATGCGCGATGCGGATGTCCATCGTGCCGCGGGCGGCGACGGCCTTGAGGTTCTTGGAGCCCATGATGCAGCCCATGCCGGTGCGGCCGGCCGCGTTCTTGATCCCGGTCATGACGTTGGCGAAGCGGACGAGCCTCTCGCCGGCGGGACCGCAGACCAGGCTCTTGACCTCGTCGTCGCCCAGCTCCTCGCGGATCGCCGCCTGCGCCTCCGTGGTCGTCTTGCCCCAGACGCGCGCGGCATCGCGGATCTCGATCCTGCCGTCGTGGACGTAGAGGTAGACCGGCTTGGGAGACCTGCCCTTGATGACCAGGTGGTGGAACCCGGCCCAGGCCAGCTCGGGCGCGAAGAAGCCGCCCATGTTGGCGGAGCCGACGAGGCCGGTGAGCGCGGATTTCGCCATGACGTGCGTGCGCGCGGTGGCCGAGGCGCAGGTGGCGGTGAGCAGGCCGCCGGAGATGAGCAGCACGTTGTCGGGGCCGAGCGGGTCGGCGCCCGCAGGCACGTGGTTGTAGAGCAGGTAGGCGTCCAGGCCGCGGCCGCCGAGGAACCGGCGGCGCATCTCGAGCGGGATGGGCTGGACGCTGATCTCGCCCGTGGTGAGGTTGACGTATCCGATCTTCCGGGAAAGAGGCATGTCAGCGGCCCTCCGTCTTGCGGCGCAACGCCTCCTCGGCGAGCTTGCGGTTCACGTCCCAGACCGGGCCGCGGATGCGCGGGAAGTCGGCGCGGATCCAGTGGACGCGGAACTCCATCCCGCACTCGGGGCACTTCACCTGCGCCTCCCCCGCCCGCGGCTGCAGCCGTCCCATGCAGCTCGGGTTGTGGCAGCGGAACTTGCCGTAGGTCCGCGTCTCGCGCAGCGCCTCGGCCGTGGATCGCTTTCCGTTCTCTTCGGCCATGGTCAACTCCTCAAGTCACCGGAATGAACGAGCCTCGGAGGCCATCGGACAACAAGCCCTGGCGTCTTGTCAACACGTTTCTTCAACATCGACTGGTACCATCTGATATCAGATGCAATCTGGCTTGACTTCAATCCGGATTGGTCTATCGTCCGCTTGGCGGTGCATGTTCACCGGGCTGAACGATGGGCAAGAGCTACCAGGCACCGGTCGTGGGAAAGGCGTTCGCGATCCTCGAGGTTCTCTCGCGGCGCGACGGGGGTCTGACGGTGAGCGAGCTGGCTGCCGCGGCGGGGCTCGGCAAGAGCACCGCGCTCGGCATCCTTTCGGCGCTCGAAGGGGTCCGGGCGGTCGAGCGCGATCCGGCCACGCGTCGGTACGTCCTGGGGTTGGGGCTGTTCGAGCTGGGCCGCGCGGTCGACGCGCGGCTCGACCTCAAGGACGTCGCCCGCCCGATCCTCGGGCGGCTCATGGATCAGAGCCGCCAGTCGGTGTTCCTGGGCGTGCGCGCGGGCGAGCACGTGACGGTGGTGGACGTCGTCGTGTCGCGCGCGGACCGGGAGGTGGCGGCCCCGGTCGGGACCCGCCTGCCGCTCCTGGCCGGGGCGACGGGGAAGGCCCTCCTGGCCTGCCTGCCGGAGGCCGAAGCCCTGGCGCTGGTGCGCAAGAAGGGGCTGCGGCGGTTCACGACGCGCTCGATCACGGAGCCCGAGCGCTACATGGAGGCGTTGGCCGAGGTGCGGCGCAACGGCTTCGCCTTGGACGACGAGGAGTACCTGCAGGGCGTGCGCGCGGTCGCGGCCCCGATCCTCGCCGGCGGCGGCCGGGCCGCGGCGATCTGGGTCGTGGGGTTCACCTCGAGCATGGACGGCGACCGGTTCGCGACCGTCGCGCGCGAGACGAGGCTGGCGGCGGAGGCGGTCGGGGCGAAGCTCAGGCCGTAGGAGCATCACGATGTCGTATTTCCGGGTGAGCGAGACGTGCAACGGGTGCCTGGCCTGCGTGCAGAACTGTCCCGCGCGGGCTCTCGACGCGCGCGACGAGGGCGACCGCCGCATCCTCCTGCACAACATGGCGCGTTGCGCGCGCTGCGGGACCTGCTGGCGCGTATGCCCGCAGCACGCCGTCGAGTTCCAGCACATCCTGGTCAGCTCGTGGGACGAGGTCGTCGTCCTGCCGCTGCTTCGCTGCGAGATCTGCGGCGAGGCCGTGCACACGGCGAGGCTGCCTGCGGGGCTCGAGCCGCGACTGTCCGAGCTGGCGCCGCCGCTGTGCGATCGGCACCGGGCGGCGCGACGGGCGGCGCAGCTCCGGGTGCCGGCGGGAGGGGCGTCATGATCGTCGGCGACCTGAAGACCTTCGACGAGATCGCCGGGTCGCTCGCCGGCTTCGAACGGGTCCTGGTGCTCGGCTGCGGCGGCTGCGTGACGGTCTGCCGCGCGGGCGGGGACGCCGAGGCGCACGACGTGGCGCGCGAGCTGTCGCACCCCCGCTGGTTCTCGCGGTCGGCGCCGCCGCTCTTCGAGGTGCGGACGATCGAGCGGCAGTGCGAGCACGACCTGCTGCGCGCGTTCCTGCCGCTGCCCGAGGGCACGCAGGCGATCCTCTCGCTGGCCTGCGGCGTCGGCGTGCAGATCGTCGCCGACGTTTTCGAGCCGTTGCCCGTGCTTCCGGCGTTGTCCACGACCTTCCTGGGCGGCTCCGACGAGCCCGGCGTGTGGCGGGAGAAGTGCAAAGGCTGCGGCGACTGCCTGCTCGCCACCACGGGCGGGGTCTGCCCCATCGCGCTGTGCGCGAAGAGCCTGCTCAACGGCCCGTGTGGCGGCTCGCACGACGGCCACTGCGAGCTCGGCCCCGACATCCCGTGTGCCTGGGTCCGCGTCTACCGGCGTCTCGAGGCCCAGGGCCGTCTTGACCTGCTCGACGAGGTTCGCGGGACCCGCGACTGGCGCAAGGCGGGGTATCGGGGACCGAGAAGGCGATCACGCACGGGCGTAGCGCTGAGGTGAGGGGCGGCGCCGGGCGGACCGGGGCTCGCGCAAAGCACGCAAAGGAACGCAAAGGGCGCAAAGGGAGAAGCGATTCAGCGCTTCAGCGCATGACCCAGGATCCCCAGTCCCTCGCGCAGGCACGATTCCTCCGCCGACCATGAAATCCGCATCGTGCCGGGGACGCCGAAGAAGTGGCCGGGGGCGAAGAGCAGGCCGTGGCTGGCCAGGAGGCGCTCGGCCAACGCCAGCAGGTCGGGCGGGTCGGCGACGCGGATCAGGCCGAAGATGCCGGCCGAAGGCTCGACCCACGACAAGCGCGGGTGCGCCGCGACCCAGCGCGCCACGACCGCCCGCTTCTCCGCCGACGCCATCCGTCGCGCCCGCTCGGCCAGCGCCGGGAGCGTCAGAGCACGCCTCGCCCAGGCCGCGCTCGACGGCGCCAGCACCGACAGAGTCACCTGCGCGTCGCGCGCCCGGCGCACGACGTCGGCCGGACCCGCGAGCCACCCACCGCGCGCCCAGCCGAGACCCTCGAACTTCGTCACGCTGTCCGCGACCAGGATCCCGCGGTCGGCCCGACGGCACGACGGCGCGCCGTGGAAGCGGTGATAGACCTCGTTGACCAGCAGCCGGGCGCCGGCCTCGCGCGCGACGGCCGCCACGGCGGCGATCGTCTCGGGCGCCGAGAACGTCCCGGTCGGGTTGTTGGGCTCCGTGACGATCACGAGCCTCGTGCCCGGGCGGAGCGCGGCGCGAACGACGTCGGGCTCGAGCTTCCAGTCCGCCTGCTCACGCCGGTCGAGGCGATCGACCGCGGCGCCGAAGGCGGCCGGGATGTGCTCGAGCGGCTCGTAGGCGGGGCGTTCGACGAGCGCCCGGTCGCCGGGCGAGAGCAGGGCGGCGCAGGCCAGGGTCATGGCGCCCGTCGCGCCCGACGCCGCGGTCACCTCGTCGGCGCCCCACCCTTCCCTCTCGGCGACAAACTTCGAGAGTGCTTCCCACGTGCAGAAGTCGTCGACGACCTCGGGCGCGCCGACCTCGGCGGCGCCGATCCTCGGCGTGCCGCTCGTGGCCAGATCGCAGCGCAGGTCGTGGTACTTGGAAATGGCCCAGTTGAGGTACCCGGTGGCGGTGACGGTCATGGGGCGGAGGAAACGTCCGCCAGGGACGAATGTCAACGGCGAGGCGACCTGGGCCGCGGGAAGGCCGTCCGTTGCCGGCCCGCCGATTCGGCTTGCGCGGCACGTTTCGGCGTGCTACCCAGCCGGCGCCACGTCCGGGATCCGGAATGTCATGCGCTCGGACGGTCGGCAATCATGTCTCGGAGGGGGCGGGGGGGATGGAGGCGCCATGTCACGCAAGAGGTTGGTGTCCGTCGTCGCCGCGTTCCTGGTGTTTTCGGTCGCGTCCAGCGCTTCGGCGCAGATCGAGCTGACCGGATCTCCGATCCTGTACGTCGGAATGCGGGCCAACGGGAGCATGATCAATTCCGCGAACCGCAGCATCCGATACCAGGAATCCGGCGGGCCATGCGGCGGCGACACGTTCTTCCCGGGCGCGCCGGTGCATGACATCTCCGTCGAGGCGACGGGGGACGGATCGACATTCAGCGCCAGCAACGGGTACGGCGTCACCAACATTCCGACGGTCAGCGGCCCAACCGTGGTCGGCCGGTCCATCACGTGGACGGGGCGCTACGTGAACGGCACGCGCGCCGTCACGATCCAGGAAACGTACACCTACGAAGCCGCCGACCCTTACCTGCGTATCGAGGCCGTGCTGACGAACAGCGGCACGGTCGACCTGTCGAACGTGTACTTCCAGATCGGCGGTGATCCGGACCACGGAACCGACTGCGGGCTCGGCCCGGGGACATACAACGACGTCGTGCGGCAGCCGCCGGGCGACACGAGCGCCCTGGCGATTTCGAGGGTGAACTACAGCATCGGCATCGGTGCTTACGACTCGAGGGCTCGGGCCCACTTCCCGGCGGGCGGGTTGAGCTGCCCGTCGCCGTCGAACTCGTGGGCCACGGCGCGCGATCCGGGGAACACCTTCCAGGACATCGGGCAGTGTCTGGCCTTCCGCGAGACATCCCTCTTGGTGGGCGCTTCGGCGACCTTCCGCATGGCCTACGTGGGCGCCATTGATACCGCGACCGTCCTTACCCGTCTCGACTCCATTTCCGACTGGCTCCGGGGCTGCGTCGCCGGCACGGCGTGCGAGGACGGCGCGTTCTGTACGACGGGCGAGACGTTCACGTCGTTGTGCGCCTGCACCGGCGGGACGGCGCGCGACTGCGGCGACGGCCTGGCCTGCACGGCCGACTCGTGCAACGAGTCGACCAACGTCTGCGACCACGCCCTGACCACCGGCTGTCTCATCGGCGGCGTGTGCGTCGTGGACGGGGCCCTCAACCCGACCAACACGTGCGTGGAGTGCGACCCGGCGCGGTCGACGACGACCTACTCGAGCCTCCCGGTGGGAACCACGTGCGACGACTTCCTGTACTGCAACACCGGCGAGACGTGCAACACCTCCGGCTCCTGCGTCGGCGGGTCGCCCCGCGTCTGCAACGACGGCCTGGACTGCACGGGAGACGAATGCAACGAGTTCTTCGACTCGTGCCTGGTATCCTCGGTCCTTTACGGCTGCCTCATCGGCACGACCTGCGTGGCGACCGGCGCCGCGGATCCCGCCAATCCCTGCATGGTTTGCGACCCGTCCCGCGATGCCTACCGGTACTCCCTGGCTCCTGCGGGGACGACGTGCGACGACGGGCTGTACTGCGTCAACGCCAGCACGTGCGACGCCGCCGGCGCTTGCGGCGGCGGAACCCCCCGCAACTGCGACGACAGCGTCGCCTGCTCGACCGACACGTGCAACGAAGGCGCGGATCGCTGCGACCACACCACGGTCGTCGGCGGCTGCGTAATCGGCGCCGCCTGCGTCGCCGACGGCGCGATCAATCCGGCCAACCCGTGCGAAGAGTGCGACTCGGCCGTCTCGACCAGCGCCTGGACGCCGCTGGCGGCCGGAGCCGCCTGCGACGACGGCCAGTTCTGCACGACCGGGACGACCTGCGACGTCGCGGGCGCCTGCGCCGGCGGCGCCGGCCGGGACTGCTCCGACGGCCTCGCCTGCACCGCGGACACCTGCAGCGAGACGGCCGACCGCTGCTCGTCCGCGCTGTCCACCGGCTGCCTGATCGACGGTTCCTGCGTCGCCGCCGGCACGCTCGATCCGGCCAATGCCTGCCGCGCCTGCCGCCCGACCGTCGCCACCGACGGCTACTCGCCGCTGACGTCCGGCACGACGTGCGACGACGGCCTGTTCTGCACCACCGCCGACGCCTGCGACGGCGCCGGCACCTGCGCCGGCTCGACCCGCGACTGCACCGACGGTCTGTCCTGCACCGCCGACTCCTGCGACGAAACGGCCGACTCGTGCGTCTCCGCGCTCGACTCCGGCTGCCTGATCGGCGGCGCCTGCGTCGCGGACGGGGGGATCAACCCCGGCAACATCTGCGAGACCTGCCAACCCTCCGTCTCGACGACGGCGTGGACGACGGCTCCCGAGGGCTTCGCTTGCGAGGACGGGCTCAATTGCACGACCAGCGATGCCTGCAACGCGGCCGGGCTCTGCGTCGGCATGCCACGCGACTGTTCCGACGGCCTGGACTGCACGGTCGACACGTGCGACGAGGCCACGACCACCTGCAGCTCGACTCCCAACGCCGCCTGCGTGATCGACGGCGCCTGCGTTGCCGCCGCCGCTCCGGACCCGGCCAATCCCTGCCAGGTCTGCGACCCGACGATCACCGCCTCCGGCTGGTCGCCCGTCGTCGCCGGCGAACGCTGCGGCGACCCCTCCTGCACCGACGGCATGCTCACCCCGGCCGCGACCTGCGATGGCGCCGGCGCCTGCGCGCCCGGCACCCCCGAGGCCTGCCCCGGCGGCATCTGCGCGGACGAGTTCACCTGCACGGGCTCCTGCACCGGCGACATCGATTGCCCCGACACGCACTACTGCGCCGCCGACGGCACCTGCACCGAAGATCTCGTCGCGGGCGGCGAATGCGACCGCGACGACATGTGCTCCACCGGATTCTGCGCCGACGGCGTCTGCTGCGACACGGGATGCACCGATACCTGCTACTCCTGCAACCTCTCCGGGTCCGAGGGCGAGTGCACCGCGATCGCCGAAGGCGAGGACCCCGACGACGAGTGCCTCGACGAGGAGTACTGCGACGGTGACGGCGCCTGCATGGAACCGCCCGGACCGGACGCCGACGCCGATGCCGACGCCGATGCCGACGCCGACGCCGACGCCGACGCCGACACCGACGCCGACACGAGCGGCGACACCGAGGAGGACGGCACGGACGGCGACGTCACGCCGCCTGCCGACGGCGGCGGCTGCGGTTGCCGCGCCACCGGCTCGTCCTCCCACGGCCTGCTGGGCCTGCTCCTCATGCTCGCCGTCAGCCTGATCGGCGCTCGCCGGCGTTCGCGCTAGCCGCAGACTCCGCCGATCGCCCCACTCCTCCGTTCGATCGACTCCTCCGATCGCCCCACTCCTCCGATCGCCCCACTCCTCACCCCTTCTCTGCCCGACGTTGGTCCCCGGCCTCCCGGGATGCTACAGTCTCACGCGGCGAGGGAGGACCGGACGTGAGCAAGGCGGGACGGGGAGGTGAGCGGCGGTGGTACCCGGCGGCGGCGCTCGTCACGCTGGTCCTGCCGTTCGCGGTCTCCATCGGCTGCTCCCACGACTGGAGCGCGTCCGAGCGTGATTCCGCGGACGATGACGGCGCCGGCGGCGACGGCATGGCCGACGCGGACCCCGAGACCCCCGACGCGCCCGACGCGGACATCGGTGAGCTGCCGCCGGCCGACGACGGGGGTTCCGAGGACGGTCCGACGGCCGAGGACGCCGGCGAGGAGGACGCGGATCTCGACGACACGCCTCCGCCGGAAGACGCCGGCGACGCAGGCGGCGAGGACGGCCTCGCGGACGACGCGGCGGACGACGGCCCGCCCCCGCCCGTGTGCGGGAACGACGTGCTGGAGCCCGGCGAGGAGTGCGAGCCGCCGGGCAGCACGCAGCCCTGCACGTTCGGCGGATGCACCGGGTCCTCGCTCTGCCGCGACGACTGCTTCCAGGCCGCGTGCGACTACGGTCCCGCCCCCGCGGGGGACGCCTGCGGCTCGGGCAGCACTCCCCCGCCGCCGCTCCCCCCGGTCGGCTCGACCACCGTCCGGGGAACGACGTGCGGCGCTTCCGACGACGGGGTGGACTCCGCGTGCGGGACCGTGGACGCTCCCGACGTCCTGTACCGGCTCGACCTCTCCGACCCCGCCGTCGTGACCCTCGACACGGCCGGCAGCGAGTTCGACGCGGTGCTGCGCCTCGCCGACGCGTCGACGTGCCCGGGCTCCGAGCTGGCGTGCGACGACGACTCCTCGGCCGTCGCGGCCGGACAGGCCGAGCTGGTCGCGGCCCTCGAAGCGGGCTCGTACTGGGTGATCGTCGACGGCAAGAACGCCGATTCGACGGGCCGCTACGTCCTGAACGCGCGCTTCGAGGTCGTCGGCCCGGCGCCGCCCAACGACGCCTGCACCGGGGCGACGACGCTCAACCTCGGCACCTCGCCCCGCTCGATCGGCGGGACGACGATCGGCGCCGGCAACCATCCCCGGGGCTGTCTGCTCGGCGGCGGCCCCGACGTCTGGTACACGTTCACCCTCGCGGAGCGTACGCTCGTCTACCTCGACCTGCTCGACGGCGGCGCGTGGAACGCGGTGCTCGACGTCCGGACCGGCTCCTGCCTCGCCGCGACCACGTCGCTGGCCTGCGAGGACGACGCGTGCGGCACGAGCCGTCCCCGCTACCTGGGCTGGCTCGATCCCGACACGTACTACGTTTTGGTCGATGGCCGGTCCATCGTCGACTCCGGGATGTTCACGCTGCGGTACCAGGGGCTTCCGGCGACGCTGGGATGCGTGGCCGACGCGCTGCCCCTGGCCGCCGACGGCCGATACCTCGGCTCGACGACCCGCGGCACGAACCACGTCAACTCGTCCTGCGCCTCGATGTTCGGCGCGCCGGACGTCGTGTACTACTTCGCGCAGTGTCCGGGAACCACCGTCTCGGCGACCACCTGCGACGTGGCAACCGACTTCGACACGGCGCTGTCGGTGTGGCGGCGCGGGTGCTCGACGTCGGTCGACTGCAACGACGACGCCGCGATCGATTGCCGCTTCGGCGTCGGTTCCGCGGCCTCGGATCTGTCGATCGGGTCGCCGGCGTCCGGCCAGATCCAGCTCCTGGCCGTCGACGGCTCCGGCCGGATCGGATCCTCCGGCTCGTACGGCCTGAACGTCTCCGGGCTCTAGACGGGACCACGCGTGAACCCGCTGCCGATCGATCCGGCCCTGCCCGACCTCGTCCGGAGGATGCGCGACGAGGGACGCCTCGTGCTGGTCGCCGAACCCGGGGCCGGGAAGACGACGCGCGTGCCCCGCGCGCTGCTCGACGCCGGCCTCGCCGGCGACGGCGAGATCGTGGTGCTCGAGCCGCGGCGCCTGGCGGCCCGCATGGCCGCGCGACGGGTGGCCGAGGAGCTGGGCGAGCCGGTCGGCGAGCGCGTGGGATGGCAAGTGCGGTTCGAGGACGTCAGCTCGCCGCGAACGCGGGTGCGTTTCGTGACCGAGGGCATCCTCGGCCGCCGCCTGCATGACGACCCGTGTCTGCGCGGGATCTCCTGCGTGCTGCTGGACGAGTTCCACGAGCGCCACCTGCACGGCGACCTCGCGTTGGCCCTTCTGCGGCGGCTGCGGCGCACGGCGCGACCGGACCTGCTGCTCGCGGTGATGAGCGCGACCCTCGAGGCCGACGCGGTCGCGCGTTTCCTGGGCGTCGACGTCGCCTCCGTCCCGGGCCGGATGTTCCCGGTCGATGTGCGGCACGCCGAGCGCGGCTCCGTCTCGCCCGAGCATCGCCCGCCGGAGGTGGCTTCGCGCGTCGCCCAGGCGCTGCGCGGGCTCCTGGACGAAGGGCCGCTCGACGGCGACGTCCTCGTCTTCCTCGCGGGCGCGGCGGAGATCCGGGCGGCGCTCGAGGCCTGCGCGCCGCTCCGCGCACGGCACGACCTGCTCCTCGTCCCGCTCCACGGCGACCTCCCCGCTGCGGAGCAGGACCGCGCCGTACGTTCCGCGCTGCGGCGCAAGGTCATCCTGTCGACCAACGTCGCCGAGACCTCCGTGACCATCGACGGCGTCACGACCGTGATCGACACCGGCCTCGCCCGCGTCGTCCGGCACTCGCCGTGGTCCGGGCTCCCGTCGCGGCGCACGGCGCGGATCAGCCGGGCCTCCGCGACGCAGCGGGCCGGACGCGCCGGACGCACGCGGCCGGGACGCTGCCTGCGCCTGTTCACGAAGACCGATCACGATGCACGGCCGGACCACGACCCGCCGGAGATCGCCCGCGCGGATCTCGCCGAGACGGTGCTGGCGCTCCGCGCCTCGGACGGTGCCGCCGGCGATCTGGAGTGGCTCGAGCCGCCGCCCCCCGCCGCGGTGGACGCCGCCGTCGAGCTGCTCCGCCGCCTCGGGGCGCTCGGTCCCGCCGGCGACGTCACGCCGCTCGGACGCCGCATGCTCGCCCTGCCCCTCCACCCGCGCCTGGCGCGGCTGGCGCTCGAAGCCGACGCGCTCGGCAAGCGCGACGACGGCTGCCTGCTCGCCGCGCTCCTCGCCGAGCGCGACGTGCGCACCGCGGAACGCTCGTCGTTCGGCGGACGTGCACCGACCCGCCGGGTCGTCGCCGGCTCGTCCGATCTCCTCGACCGGCTGGACGCCGTGCGCGCCGTGGAACGCCGCGCATCGGACACCGCGACGCTCGGCGTCGACCCCGGCGCCCTGCACGCCGTCCTGCGCGCCCGCGACCAGATCGCCGCCGCCCTCCGTCGTCTGGCTGGACCCGATTCGCGAGCCGCGGCGAGCGGACGATCAGGCCGCAGGCCGGCCCCGAAGGGACTCGGCGGCCGTGCCGCCGAGGAGGCCGCGATTCGGAGACCGCAAGGGCCGGACTCCGGACCCGAGCCGGCACGGGGCGAGGAGGCCGCGCTCCGCGCGGTGCTCGCGGCCTTCCCGGACCGCGTGGCCCGGCGGCGCTCGCCGCGATCGGAGGAGCTGCTGCTGTGCGGCGGGGGGGCCGCGCGACTGTCGGACGAGAGCACGGTGCGCGACGCCGAGCTGCTGGTCGCCGTCGATGTCGAGGAACGGCCGGAACGCATGAGCTCGGAGCGCTCGCTGCCGCTGGTCCGGGCCGCGAGCGCGGTGGAGCCCGAGTGGTTGCTCGAGATGTTCTCCGACCGCATGAGCGAGAGCGAGGAGGTGCGGTTCGTGGCGAAGGCCGAGCGCGTCGAGTCGTCGCGGCGGCTGCTCTACGAACGCCTCGTGCTGCACGAGACCCGCGGCCCGGCGAGCGGGCCGGAGGCGGGGCGGGTGCTGGCCCAGGCGGCGCTGGCGGCGGGTCCGGACGCGTTCGGCGACGCGGACGAGCTGGCGGCTTGGCGTGCGCGGCTGGAATTCGCCGCGGGACTCGATCCGTCGCTGCCGCGCGCGGCGGACGACGACGTGGCGGAGGCGCTGCGGTCGCTGGCCGCCGGACGCCGCTCGTTCGCCGAGATGCGCGACGCCGGAAGCGGCGGGTTGTTGGGGGCGTTGCGCGACAGGTTGACTCCCGCGCAACGGTCGCGCCTGGAGCGGTTGGCGCCGGAGCGGGTGGAGCTGGCGGGCGGGCGACGCCTGCGGGTGCACTACGAGGCCGGCCGGACGCCGTGGGTGGAGTCGCGGCTCCAGGACTTCTTCGGGCTGGCGACCGGACCGCGGGCAGGGGACGGGCGCGTGCCGCTGGTGCTGCATCTGTTGGCGCCGAGCCGGCGCCCGGTGCAGATCACGACCGACCTGGCCGGGTTCTGGGAGCGCCACTATCCGGCGATCCGGCGCGAGCTGATGCGCCGCTACCCGAAACACGCGTGGCCGGAGAACCCGCGGCGGGGCTAGACTACTCGGACAGCTCTGCCAGGATCTCCGCCGCGCGCTCGCGCGCCGCGGCCGCGCGCTTCCGAAGGTCGTCAATCTCCACGGTGAGCGCGTCCAGACGCCGCCCGGCCTCGATCATGCGCTCGGCCACCTCGGTCGCCACGTCCTCGTCCGCGCCGGAACCGGCCAGCGCGGCGAGGTCCGCGCGGTGGCGCGCGAGCTCGTTGGAAACCGTCGTCATCGCGTTCTGCCGCTCCGACGCGTCCCCGGCCAGGACGTCCGACTCGTGCAGCGCTTCCCCCGCGCGCCGCAGGATCTCGCGCACCCCCGGCGGCAGCCGGTCGTCCTCGGCCAGGGCGGCGACGGTGCTGACGCCCAGCGTGCTCGCCGGCCAGTTGCGCTGGAGCCCCTCCTCCGTCGCGACGACCTGGGTCAGCTCCTCGCCCGCCGGCAGCTCCACGCAGACGTGGTAGTACTCGAAGCCGTCCTCGGCGGTGAGCAGCTCGACGGAGCCCCCCGACGTGACGCGCCCGTTGACGAGCGCCGGGGCCCGGAGGCAGACGTTGCGCTCGCTCGCCGCGTGGCTCGTGAGGACGTAGCTGCGCCGCACGACGTGCACGTAGTGTTCCTCCAGGCGCGGCTCCGCTCCACTCCAGTCGGTCGCCGGCGGGTGGAACCAGCGCACGATGCGCGGCTGCTCCTCGTCCTCCCAATCGCCCTGCTCGACGACAACGTCCAGGTCGGCGCCGTGAGGCAGGACGCGAGCGTCCTCGACGTACATCCGCGGCAGCCACGACTGCCCGGAGAAGCCGCCGTCGAACACCGCCAGCGGCCCCTCGCGCAGGGCGAACCCCGTGTCGTTGCGGATCTTGATCGCGGCCAGGACGTTGAGCGCGTCGTCGACCAGGCTGATTCGCTCGGCCGAGACCCCGGCATCGATCACCGGCACCAGCGCCGACTCGTGCGCCCGCAGCGAGAGCGGCTCGGTCGCGTGGTACGACAGCAGCTCCCGGCGCTGCTCGGGCGACGCCTGCGCCTCGGCGGCCAGCTCGCCGATCGCCAGGAGCTGGCTGGCGGAGACGCCGCCTCCTCCGCCATAGCCGGTGCCGATCATTCCCATGCCGGCGCTGCCGTAGGCGCTGCCGTACCCGCCTCCGCTGCCGTAGCCGTACCCGTAGCCGTAGAGCCCGGCGTCCGCGAGCTGGTCGGCGTTGGTGCCGGCGAGCTGCGGGGCCGTGTCCATGCCGTCCTCCGCGGGAACGACCTCGCGGTGCCGGAAGCGCGGCGTGACGAAGGGGAAGAGGTACGAGTTCGGCTGGCCCTCGACCAGCTCCACGGCGACGTTCTGCCAGTCCTCGTCGGTGTCGTTGTGCACGAGCGCCCAGCCCTGCACCCGAGCGCGCGCGTCCTGGAAGACGAGACGGTAGCTCACCCGCCAGACCGGGGCCTCGGCGAGGTAGCCGATCGCCAGGTCGCCGCCCTCGCGCACGGATACGCCGACGGTCTCCTGCTCCTCGCCGCGGCGCTGGGCCAGCGCCGCGACGGCGCGGTCCAGGGCCGTCTGCGCGGGCTCGTCGGCGGGGCCGACCGATTCGATCTCGTCGAGCTTGAACCAGCGCAGGGCGCCGTCGCCGGCGAGGAAGACGACGACGGGGAGCTGGACGGTGGCGGCGTCCGGAACGGGGTTGCCCGAGGCGTCGGTGCCGTCCGAGCCGGCGGCGGCCGGCTCCTCGACGCGGGCCACGCCGATCACGCGCCCTTCCAGCGTCTCGCCGTCCCTCGTGACCAGCTTCGCCTGGAGCCCCGCCATGGCGCCGAGCAGCGGGAGAATGGAGCCCTCGGCCGCGAAGGCATCGAACGGCGCGGGCGACTCGGCCAGGGCGGCCTCGGGCGCCAGGACGCTGGGGAACGTCATCGCGCCGACCCGTGCGCCGTCGGATGTGAGCACGACGAGCGTCATGAGGGCGTCGTCGAGGTGGTTCTGGGGCACGAGCAACGCGAGGGGTCCGTGCCGCTGCACGGGTCCGCGTCGCTCGAAGTAGCCGACGCCCGACTCGTACAGGACGACGCTCCGGAGCGGCAGGACTGCCGGGGCGGTCTCGCGCGCGGCGTGCGCGGCCGGGGCGAGCAGGCCCGTGGTCGCGAGCGCAAGGCACACCGCTCCCTTTCGATTGCCCATGTTGCCCTCCCTTCCGAGCGTCCCCTCGCGGCGCGGGCCGCGGGGCGCTTCGTGGGCCGGCGGAGGGCGGAAGTTCCCGGGGGAACCGCGTTTACGTTTCCCCGGGCGCCTCGACAGGAGTTCCCTCGCTTGGCGGTTCATCGCCCGGGAGCTCGTCCTGGACCCAGCGCGACCGGGGATGATGGCGGCGGGGGGCGCAACGGACGGCGGCGGGGCGGTCGTCGGGGTCCGTCCAGGTGGCGTAGTGCAGCTCCTGGATGTGGCCGTTGCGGTGGCGCACTCCCGGGCGGAAAAGGACCTCGGGGTCGCAGTTCTTCCCCTTGTAGATGAACTCGAAGTGCACGTGCGGGCCGCGGCTGATCCCCGTGCTGCCCAGCTCGGCGATGATGCCGCCCGCGGGAACGCGCTGCCCGGCGACGACGAAATTGGCCGAGTTGTGGGCGTACATCGTGACCCACCCGCCGGGATGGATGAGGATGACCATGTTGCCGTAGCCGCGGACCTCGTTGCCGCTGTAGCCGACGATGCCGGCGGCGGAGGCGCGGACGTTCCAGCCCATCTCGCCCATGACGTCGGTCGCCAGGTGGTAGCCGCCCTCGCCCGAGCCCCAGCCGCGGACGTACCAGCCGTTGCTCACGGGCCAGCGCAGCGTCCCGGGGAGCTCGTCCCCTCCGGCCGCCTCGATCCACGACTCCTTCACGCGGCCGGCCAGCAGCGCGATGGCCGCGTCGTGGGTGCCGAGACCCAGGCGGCGGGCAAGGGACGTCGCCCCGCGCGCGCTCGCGCCCCCTTCGCGGCGGACCCGCCCGTTGCGGGCCTCGCTCACCCCCGGGCTCCACAGCTCGGTCCCCTCGCGCAGCGCCTTGGCGTCGTCGGCGCTCAGGCGGTTGGCGGCCATGATCTGCCCGACGCCCACCTGGAAGGCACTGGCCAGGTCCCAGATCGTCTCCCCGGACGCCAGGATGTGGCGGATGCCCGTCGGCTCCACGGCGTCGGCGGTCTGGATCTGGTCGTCCGTGATGCCGGGAATGATCACCGGCGTGCCGACGGAGAGGGCTCGGATTTCGTCGTCGGTGAAGCCGTTGCGCTCGGACAGCTCATCGACGGTCTTGCCGTAGGTGCGGGCGATCTCCCACAGGGTCTCGCCCGAGCCGACGAAGTGGTAGGCCCCGTCTTCCAGCGGAGGGAGCGCCGCGCGAGCCGCCCGCTGGGCCTCGGCCCGCGCGGCGGCATCGAGGACGGCGACGGGCGCGGAGACGCCGGGGATCCGCAGGACGCGGCCCTTGGAGAGCCGGCGCACGCGGTCGGCGCGCAGGTGGTTGGCGCGCAGGATGGCGTCGACGCTCACGCCGTACGACATCGCGATGTCCCACAGCGTCTCGCCCTCCTGGACGACGTGCTCGACGAACGGCTCCTCGGCGTCGACCTCCGACGCCTCTCCGGCGTCGGGGCCCGCGTCGAGCGCCCCATCGGCATCGGCCGCGTCGCCGGCGCGCACGTCGTCGTCGTCCGGCGAACCCTCCGCCTCACCTTCGTCGGCGGACGGCGACACGTCCGCCCCCTCCGGCCCGGCGTCGCCGCTGCCCGGACGCGTGCTGGGGGAGCTGCCGCAGTAGCTTCCGGCGACCAGGTCTGCGAGAACGAGCATCCCCGGCAGGAAACGCGCGGTGGCGGCCCGGAGTCGCGATCGATTCGTCGTCGAGTTCCTTGCGGCGCGCTGCACTCCGGCCAGCATTCCCTTCGCCCCCCGTCCCCGGGGGACAGAGTACGCGGGAGGTCGCGGGCGAGGCAACCCGTCACCCGCCGTCGCGGTTGGACGAATCCCGCCGAGGTGCGCTACGATCCCGCTGCCGTCCTCGGCACCCGGAGGCAAGGATGAAACGCCCCGAACACGATCCGCAGGAGTCGACCGATACGCCCGCGGCGCCGTCGCCGCGCACGACCATCGTCGGCGGCCGGCCGCCGGAGAAGGCGGACGCGGCGCAGACGGTCCCGACCGGGCTGCAGCGCCTGTTGCGGCTCGCGTCGTTCGACGGCGCGTTCCGCGAGGAGCTGATCCGGCGCCGGGGGGCCGCCGCCAAGGCGGCGGGGGTGCCGCTGACGGCGAGCGAGTCGGCGGTGCTGGCGGCGATCCCGGCCGAGCAGCTGGCGCAGATGGCGGGCAACCTGCCGCCGCCGGCGCCGGGACGACGCGAGTTCCTGCGCCAGACGGCCGCGACCGCGGTCGTGCTGCTCGGCGGCGCGGCCTTGGGCTCGACCCAGGTCGGATGCCCGCTCGCCGCCGGAGGCGCGCGCCCCGACATGCCGCCACCGCCCGAGGACCGGGACGCGGGCGCGGAAGCCGAGGCGCAGCCCGAGCAGGACCACCCCGTGACGCGGGGCATCTCCGTCGACATCCCGCCCGAGCGACCCGACCAGTCGGAGATGATGACGGGCGGCGGCGCCGCGCCGGACATGCCGCCGGAGCCGGAGCGCTGAGCCACCGCCTCGCCGCCCGATGAGATGAACGCCTGACGAGGTGGGTGCGACACCGCGTCACACCCGGTGGGACACGGGGCGGCAGGCACGAGCAGCCGCGGGCTGAAGCGACGGCGTGCGGCCGGATCCTGGCGGCAACCGAACCGCGCCCTTCAGGGCGCGGCTGCCTTGCGGAGGCTGCCGCGGGCGGAAGTCCGGTTTGGATCGGCTAGCCCTCTTGGCGTCCTTTGCGGTCCTTTGCGTCCCTTGCGCGCTCGCCCTGAGCGGAGTCGACGGGAACCTCCGGCCGCCGATCTTCGAAGGCAAGCCCTTCACCCGTCATTGGAACGAAGCTCGCATCAGCGGCCGCTGCGTCGGGATTCCGGCGGGATCGCCGGAGGGTGGTCGGAGGGAGACAGGCGATGGCGGTTCGGTCGGTGGTGCTGATCGCGGGGTTGATCACGGCGGGCGGCTCCACGGCGCTCGCGCAAGAGAGCGAGAGAGAGGGCGGGGGAGCGGCGAGCCTTGAGCTGACCGACGAGGTCGACCTGTCGGCGGCGCCGGAGGACGACGAGGAGCAAGCGGCGCCCTGGCGCGGGTCGGAGTTCGTCTGGCGCAACGTCATGAGCGCCGCGAGCCTCGACCCGTCCTACGAGCTGACCTGGAACCCGTACTACGCGATGGCGTTCACCTTCCGGGCCCGGTGGTGGTTCGACGACATCTTCAACGTCGGCGCGCGGCTGGACGTGACGCGCGAGTTGACGCAGGCGGACGACACGACGTTCATCGACGAGGCGCTCCTGGAGGACCTGGTGATTTCGGCGGGGGCGTCCAAGTTCTACACGATCCCGGTCGCGGGCATCGATCTCTCGGCCGACCTGCTGCTCACGACGCCGACGAGCAAGATCTCGCAGGCGCGGACGCTGGTGCTGGGGATCGGGCCGGGGGTGAGCGTGGGGCGGACGTTCGACGCGATCGGGCCGCTGCGGCTTTCGTATCACGTGCGGACGACGGGGCTCTTGCACCGCTACACGACGGCGGAGCGCGAGACGCCGCTGATTCAGGGGTGCGGCGCGACGGAGGGGGGCTGCGACTCCTTCCTCAACACGGGGCTGCGCAACGTGCGGTTCCGCGTGGCGCACGGCGTGGACGTCTCGTGGGACCCGCTGGAGTGGTTCGGGGTGTCGGTGGGCTTCGAGCACATCGTCGACTGGCTGCACCCGATCGACGGGAGCGACCCGCGGGTAACGTTCGAGACGGAGCCGAACACCGACGAGCGGCAGCGGTCGGCGTTCGGGGTCGAGCTGACGTTCACGCCGATTTCCTCCTGGCAGATCGGTTTGGGCTACGAGACGGTGAGCCCGCAGCTCAAGCTCGACTCGACGTACGAGAACCCGTTCTACAACCGGTATTCGACGGTGTACCTGGATTTGCGCCTGGAGTTCGACGGGCTGGTCGCTGAGCTCACGGGCGAGGGGTAGGAGTGCGGAACATGACGAGGAAGACGTGGTGGTTGGCGTTCGGGACGCTCGCGGCCTGCGCCGCGCCGTTGGCCGGCTGCATGGACGAGCGGCCGGCGATCGATCGGGTGCAGCCGCTGGCGTTGCGCAAGGCGTACTTCGTGGGCGAGGACCTGCAGGGCGCGGCGGACGATCCCGTGTTCTGGACGCAGGGCACGCTGATCGACGTCGGGTACGGCGCCGCGCAGGACGGACTGTTCACGTCGACCTACGCCCAGCCGGTGTCGCGGCTGCGGTGGCAGATCACGGAGGACCTGCTGATCGGGCGGCTGGCCTACGAGCGGGTCGAGGGGACCGACGGGAAGGGAGCCGGCCACGCGACGGAGGACGGGGTCGTCGTCGTCGCCTATCCGATCGAGAGCCACTTCGACATCATCTACGCCTACAACCCGACGACGGGGGAGCGGCTCAACATCAAGGAGGAGAACACGACGGATCGGCCGTGGTACCAGCGGGAGTACTTCCGCGTCGACTGGTCGAAGAACCTCAACGCGGACAGCTACGACTTCGACACGCTCTCGCTGCTCGGCGTCTACGGCGGCATCACCTACCAGCCGCTGGCCTACGACGTCACGGACCCGCAGGACCCGAACGCGCCGGTGTTCGACCTGGAGCACGGGTACTTCGACGTGACGAACAAGGCCTTCGCGCAGCCCAACGTCATCGACCTCAGCCAGCTCGGCTGGGGCATCGACTCCTTCCCCGCCTGCTTCCTGGACGCGGACTTCTCCGGCGGCACCTACCCCTCCGGCTCGTGCAACCCGGTCGAGCTGACGATCCGGCAGTCGTTCCGGCGGGTGGAGAACAGCGACTTCGAGCCCAAGGACTGGGACGGAATCCGCTTCCAGGCGTACGGCGGGTTCTACACCGACCGCTACGGCTACGCGCGCAACTACGGGATGAGCGACGACCTGTGGCGCCGCTTCCTGAACCACCACCAGATCTGGGAGCGCACGCACTTCTACGCCGACCCGCAGACCATGGAGGGACCGATCGAGTGCTACACGCCGTCCACGACGCCGTTCGGCAAGGAGCCGGACCGTGACGAGCTGGGGGCGGACGGGAGCGCGGGGGCGAACGGGACGGAGGACGAGTGCGAGGCGGCGGGGGCGGGCTCGCGCTGCGACACCTTCACCCAGCGCTGCACCCTGCCCTACGCGCAGCGCACGACGCGCACGCTGCCCTGGTACTTCACGCACGACAGCGATCAGGAGTTCTTCCTGCCGACGAAGTGGGCCGCGCACCAGTGGGACATCGCGCTGCGCATGGCCGTGCGGGCCTCGCAGTACGCCGAGTGCCAGGCGACGGGCGGGGCGGACTGCGCGTCGCGCTTCCCGGTGCTCACGGGTCAGCAGGAGGAGTACGAGGACGCGATCGCGCTGGCGGCGGAGGTCGACGACTGCCGCGACGCCGGACGGGCGGACTGCGACGGGCTGGCGGACGAGCTGGCGGCGGCGCGCGGCTACGGCCCCGCGATCGTCTCCCTCTCGCGCATGCCCGACATGGTCGTCTTGTGCCACAGCCCGGTCGAGGCCTCCGACCCGGTCGGATGCGGCGGCCCGCGGCTGCCGGAGGGAACGACGGCCGAGCGGTGCGAGGCGGCGTACGACGACGGGCTGGCCGATCCCGTGCTGCTCGAGACCTGCCGCGCGGCGCTCAACGTGCGGCGCGGCGACCTGCGCTACCACCAGGTGAACGTGATGCCGGAGCCGCAGTCGCCGTCGCCGTGGGGCATCATGGTCGACTCGATCGACCCGCTCACGGGCGAATCGATCGCCGCGAGCATCAACGTCTGGGCGTTCGTCAACGACATCTGGAGCCAGGACGTGGTGGACAAGCTGCGCTACCTGCGCGGCGAGTACTCGACAGCGGACGTGACGAACGGCACGTACGTGCGCAACTGGACGATGGCCGCCCAGGCCGCGTCCGGCGGCGGCGCGCTGCCGATGATGACGCGCGAGGAGCGCGACCGGCGGCTGGCCGACTTCGCCGGCGGGCCGGTCGTCGACGCGGCCGAGGTGCCCGCGGAGCTGGCGGGCCAGATCCGGTCGCTGGACCGCGAGCTGCGCGAGGTGCGCTCGAGCCTCGGGACGGCGTCGTCGAACGCGGCGATCTACGAGGCGCGGCGGCGGCAGGCGCGGGGGACGGAGTTCGAGGCGGAGCTGATGACGCCGATGGTGCAGGAGCTGCACGGCGTCAACGGACTGCCGCTGAACGACGCGCTGCTCGATGCGGCCTCGCCGCTGCGCGGCGGGCATCCGGAGTTCCGGCTGGAGATCGCGCGGCTGAAGGAAGAGGCGCTCGCGAAGCGCGGGGCCTGCATCCTGCACCCGGACGAGGCGGAGGCGCCGTTTTCGCTGACGGGGCTGGCGTCCGTGCTCGAGGCCAAGTTCGGCGCGTTCAACCCCGCCGACGACCCGGCGGTCCAGCAGGAGCGTGCCGAGCGCATGCGCCGCTACGTCGCCCTGCGGGCGCACTTCGCGGTCATCGGCCACGAGATGGGGCACTCGATCGGCCTGCGGCACAACTTCATCAGCTCTTCCGACGCCTGGCAGTACCGCCCGCAGTACTGGCAGCTCCGCACGCGCAACGGCGACGTGACGACGGAGTGCGCCGAGCTGGCCGCGGACGGCGCGACGTGCGTCGGGCCGCGCTACTTCGATCCGGTCACCACCGAGGAGCGCGACAACCTGATCTGGATGTGGATGCAGTCGTCGATCATGGACTACGCGGGCGAGGCGACGCAGGACCTGATCGGCCTGGGGATCTACGACTTCGCCGCCACGCGCATGCTCTACGGCGAGACGGTCGCCGTGAACGCCGAGGAGCGCTTCCGCGACGGAACGGTGCTCGGCAACGCCCTGCTCGACCTGGAAGACACCTTCGGCGGCATCCTCGGCCTGGGCTTCGTGCTGGGCGACGAGGACATCCACTACTCGCAGCTCCAGCGGGAGTACGGGATGATCGGCGACTGCGTCGACGTGCCCGACCCGCAGGTGTTCAAGCCGCGCGACTGGGACGAGGAGCTGCTGGGGGCGTGGAACCCGCTCCTGGACGGCCTGATGGTCCAGGTCGATGGGCAGTGGAGCCGCTGCAAGCAGCAGCGGGTCGACTACGTGCCCTGGACCTCGCTGCAGCCGGCGACCCCGTCCGCGAGCAGCCCGGCGGTCGACCCGCAGGGCCGCATCCGCATGCCGTACGGCTTCGCGACCGACCGCTGGGCCGATCTGGGGAACCTCTCGGTCTACCGCCACGACAACGGCGCCGACCCCTACGAGATCTTCAACTTCATGATCACCTCGCAGGAGATGTGGCAGATCTTCGACTCCTACCGCCGCCACCGCCAGACCTTCTCCGTGCGCAACGCCTCCGACCGCGTGCTCAACCGCTACAACGCGAAGATCCGCGACGGCGCCAAGGGCCTGGGGCTCATGCGCAACGTGTACAAGGACTTCGCCCTGCACCAGGGCTACGACTTCGACACCTTCTGGTCCATCGTCGCCGGCTTCTACCCCGACAACATCCTCGCCTCCGGCCTGGCGTTCGACCACTTCGCCCGCACGATGGCCCGCCCCGAGATCGGCGCGCATTTCCGCTACGACTGGGAGGACGTCCTGCGTTCGTCGATGGACGCGCCCGGCACCCCGGGCACGACCCTGGTCCTCGTGCCCAACGGCGCCAGCGGCTACTACGGCACGATCGGCATGGGCGGGAAGCTCGTGGAGAACCAGCTCTGCGGAAGCTGCGGCGAGTTCGACTCGGACTACACGATGAACGCGGGCTCGTACTACGACAAGATGAACGCGGCGATGCTCATGACCGAGTCGGTCGACAACTTCATCAGCGCCTCGCGCACCGACTTCACGGACCCCCGCTACCGCGCCGTCTCCCTGGCCGACCTCTTCCCGGACGGCTACCGCCGCTGGCTGGCCAACAACCTGACCGGTGACGACCTGCTCAAGGGCCCGCGCGTCGCGTCCAACGCGCGCGGCGTCCCGCTCAAGGACGACGACGGCTACCCCTCCGAGCCGATCGGCTGGACGACGTGGTGGAGCGAGACCCCGACGGCCTGCTTCCCGGCCGAGGGCACGACGATCTGCTCCAGCTACCACATGCCGACCGCCGACCCGTTCGACCCGCGCGCGCCCGATCACGTCGCCGTGCTCGACCCGCAGGTCGGCTGGGAGCAGCAGAAGTTCCTCATCGCCTGGACGATGCTCTACCTCATGGAGAACGAGGAGATGCGCTGGCTCGACCTGATGCGCCTGTGGGAGCTGGGCTCGGACGCCGATCCGGCGTTCGCCGAGCGCATCGAGTTCCACTCGCCCAACGGCGAGGTCTACGTCGCGCGCACCTTCGGCAAGGAGGAGATCTTCGGCGTGACCGTCCAGAAGGGCGTCGCCGCCCGCGTGCTCGAGTACGCCGACGGCCTCCTGGCGGCCGCGTACGAGACCACCGACGGTCCCGACCTCGACGGCGACGCCATCCCCGAATGGCATGTCGCCGTGACCAGCCCCGACACCGGCATGCCGGTGGTGCGCTGGGATCCGACGGTCGCGCAGATCGATGAGGACGGCTTCATCCGGCCCGACGGCATCCCGGGCTGCAACGCGACCGAGAACTTCGCCTGCACCTGCACCGCGAACCGCTCCTGCGTGGCGCTCCAGCGCTACCTCTCCGTCCCGTCCTACCTGCGCGAGGCCGTCTCCGCCTACCGCCTCGGCGAGCCCGATCCGCGCGGCGTGTACTAGGACGACCCGTCGCAAGGGGGCAGACTTCGCGCCCGTGAATCGGTATGCTCCCCTTTCGTCCAAGGGCGGCCCGGAGCACGGGCGAGGAGAGGTGGCCATGAAACGGACGATGGCGGTGGTGACGGCAAGCCTCGCGGCGGCGCTGGCCGCGGGCGTGGCGGCGCAGGCGACCGGCACGGTGACCGACGCGGAAACCGGGCAGTCCTTCCCGGCGACCGAGGACTTCGGCGGCGCGGCGCACTCCCTGATCGGCGTCGGCGCCTTCGAGGCCTACGGCGCGTTCAACGTCTACGGCGCGGGCTTCTACCTCGAAACGGAATCGTCGCAGCGCTCGTGGCAGCGCTTCCTCGCCAACCAGGGCGCCTCGTTCGTCACCGACGGGCAGGTGAACTGGGACGCGCTGAAGAACTCCTCCACCCTCTACCAGTGGATCTACTCCGGCTCGTTCCCCAAGGCGATCTGGATCAAGGTCGTGCGCGACGTGACCCGCCAGGAAGTGCTGGACATGCACACCGACCTGATGCGGCGCCTCGTGGACGACTACGACACGGCCTCCACGCAGCCGCCGCTCAAGAACTACATCGATGCGGTGTGCAACGACGGCGTGGTCGGCGACGAGCTGCGCATCTGGACCAAGGGCACGACCATCTACGTCAAGGGCAGCCGGGGCCCGCTGGTCACGATCGAGGATGCCGGCTCGATCATCCGCGTCGTCTGGCAGCTCTGGTTCGGCGGCTCGCCGATCTCCGTCCCCCTGCGCCGCGGCCTGGTCAACAACCTGGAGAACCTCGGCGGACCGGCCGAGAGCCCGTAGGCGACACCGGACAGCGACCGCGGGCCGCCCGGACGGCGTCAGGGCGCGGCGGTCGGCGATCGGCTCGGATGACGCACAAGGAGCACCATGACCGCGACGAGGGTGGCGAGTGTTGTCGGGATCCTGTGTTTTGTCGCCGGCGCGTGCCGGCGCGGACAGCCCAGCGGCGCGGAGGGCGGAGTGGCGCCCGGAAGCGCGGCGGCGGAGCGTGAGGCGGCCGTGGAACGTCCTTCCGGCGGTGGAGCGCCACACGACGGCGCAAGGTCCGGCGCCGAGGCGAGCGTGGAAGGGGGTGCCGCGCCCGCGGCAGACACGGCGGCCGACGACGGCGGCGCGCCGACCGGCCACGGGACGGAAGCCGGGGAGGCCGCCGACGGAGCCGCCGCGGAAGGTGCGGCGGAAGGGAGCGCGTCGTCGGTCCCGGCCGCGCTCGCTTCGAGCGCCTGTCCCCGCCCGCTGGGCGACGAGAACGAGCTTCTGCGCGGGCTGTGGCGGGCTGTGTCGGCCAAGCTGCAAGCGCACTACGGGATCGAGACGGACGAGCCGCTGGGCCCCCTGGGGGCCGAGCTCACGGCCGTGGCGACCGGAGAGGGGAAGGCGATCGTCGCGGCCGCCTACGGGGTCGCCCGCTTCTCGCTCTGGCGCCAATCCCTCGACGACGCGGAGTGGGCCGCCGTAGAGGAGCGGGTCGCCGCGTCGCGCGAGCGGCTGCACGGGAAGTGCATGGCGGAGCAGGACGAAGGCGCGGAAGCGCCGGAGGAGATGTGCGAGCACTGGCTCGACGAGGACCCCTTCGACCCGTCGGTCGTCGAGCAGGTCTGGAAGGGCATCGCTCCGGTGGCGCCGGCCGGCGACTGCGCGGCGGACGGGCTCCATCTCGCGTTGTTCGAGGCTCGATTGGACGGCGGGGGTGGCATCGACCCGGCGAGCCTGGACCTGGTCAAGGTGATCGAGGCGAAGGTCGAGAGCCGGTGCAATCCGGAGGCCCAGGAGGCGCGCTTCGTCGACGTCGATCGCGACGGGGCGCTCGAGCTGGTCTTCCTCAGCCCGCCGGACGAGCACGACGACGAGCTCTGGAAACGCGAGCCGGTCGACCTCAGCGTCTTCCGCCTCGACCTGTCCCTCCAGCACCACCAGCTCTTCCCCGGGCTCATGGCCCGGGACGACGAGGACCTGGACGCTCCCGGGACGCCGCAGCTCCGGTTCTGGTTCGAGGACCGGACCGGTGACGATCATCCCGATCTGGTGGTCGCGACGTTCCGGTATGCCGGCGATTGCGACCCCGATCCCGTGCCGGGACCGGGACTCACGGGCTGCGAGGAGCAGGAGCCGCGCGACGAGTTCGCCCCGACGCTCGAGGACTTCCCGGAGTGCGTGCGTCTCGAGGAGAAGGTCGAGCTGCGCCGTGCCTACGATCCCGAGCGCGACGGTTGGCGGACCCCCGCCGGACCGGCCTCGGAAGGCGACGACTAGGGGCCCGCTCGAAGATACCTTCGCGTTATTGGGCCACCGCTCCATCCCCGCCGGCGGCTTGTGCGGCCCCCGAGGCCGTGGTCACCCGCCCGCGCGCTTCCTCGCCGCCTCCACCTCCGACAGCAGCCGTCCGACGCGGTCGGGCCTCGGCCGCTCGAAGCAGCGGACGAAGGTCTCCCCGGTCAGGATCGCGCGAAAGAACGCCTCGACCGGGAACCGGCTCGCGAAGCAGACGAGGGCTCGGGAGCACGGGAGGCCGTCCTCCAGCACCCGGCAGTAGCCGAACGTGATGTCGTGGCCGAGCTGCGGACAGCGGACGGTCAGGGAATCGAAGGCGCGAAGAGGCATGGGCTCGCGCGGCGCCGCTTCACGCCACCTTGGGCAGCTTCTCGATCGCCTTGAGCGCCCGCTGGATCTCCTCTTCGGGCAGCGAGTAGGGCTTGAGCTTGCCGGTGAGGTACGCGTCGTAGGCCGCCAGGTCGACCAGCCCGTGTCCCGACCAGTTGAAGAAGATCGTCTTCTGCTTGCCCTCTTCCTTGGCCTGTTTCGCGGCGCGGATCACCGCCGCGATCGCGTGGTTCGTCTCGGGCGCCGGAATGAACCCCTCGGTCCGGGCGAAGAGCAGCCCGGACTCGAAGGTCTCGATCTGGTCGATCGCCGCGGCCTCGATCAGGCCGAGCCGGATGGCGTGGCTGACCATCGGCGCCATGCCGTGGTAGCGCAGGCCGCCGGCGTGGATCGGCGCGGGCACGAAGTCGTGCCCCAGGGTGTGCATCGGCAGGAGCGGCGTCGTCTGGTTCGTGTCGCCGAAGTCGTACGCGTACGGGCCGCGGGTCATCGTCGGACACGAAGCCGGCTCGGCCGCGATCACCTGGATCTGCTTCCCGGCGATCTTGTCGGCGATGAAGGGGAACGAGGCGCCGGCGAAGTTGGAGCCGCCGCCCGCGCAGCCGATGACCACGTCGGGGTAGTCGCCCAATGCCTCGAGCTGCTTCTTCGCCTCCAGCCCGATCACGGTCTGGTGCAGCATGACGTGGTTGAGCACGGAGCCGAGCGAGTAGCGCGTGTCCTTGCGCTGCACGGCCTGCTCGATCGCCTCGGAGATCGCGATGCCCAGGCTGC
>JACRCZ010000073.1 GCA_016218765.1 Deltaproteobacteria bacterium
CACGCGGCGTCGCTGCGTCAGGCTTTCGCCCATTGCGCAAGATTCCCCACTGCTGCCTCCCGTAGGAGTCTGGACCGTGTCTCAGTTCCAGTGTGGCTGGCTATCCTCTCAGACCAGCTACCCGTCGTTGCCTTGGTGGGCCATTACCCCGCCAACTAGCTGATGGGCCGCGGGCCGATCCTCCGCCGGATTGCTCCTATCACCCCTCGACCGTGATCGAAGGGTCGTACGCGGTATTAGCACCCCTTGCGAGGTGTTATCCCCCAACGGAGGGTACGTCACCCACGTGTTACTCACCCGTGCGCCGCTTTACTCACCCCCTTGCGGGGGCTTTCTCGCTCGACTTGCATGTGTTAAGCACGCCGCCAACGTTCGTTCTGAGCCAGGATCAAACTCTCCAGTTCAGATCCTGAAGACCACCGCCCCGGCCATCGGGCTCGGCGGTCCCGTTGACATGACGACCGCACGTCGTCCTCTTCTTCTTCCTGCCACCCGGTTTTCAAAGACCGACGGGACTCGCTGCCAAGCCCCGGTCGAAGCATCGGACTCTAAGGGACGCGGCCCTTGCTGTCAAGGGCTTTCGCTCCCCCCGCCCGCCGGCGGCCCCGTTCGGGGCTCCTCCGTCGAGCGGGCGCCCTTATACGTCCGCACCCGGATCGGTGTCAAGGAAATTGTTCGTCGCGGCCACATTTCTTTTCGCACAACACTCGCGCAATGCCGCAAGCGCATCGGCCACGCGTTCCGCCTCCACCACCTCGATCCCTTCCCCCCGCGACGTCCGCGCGCCGCGCCCCGCCGCCGGCACCACGCAGCGCCCCAGCCCCATCCGCGCCGCCTCCGCCATCCGCCCCTCGATTCCCGCCACCTCGCGCAGCTCCCCGCACAGCCCGATCTCCCCCATCCACGCCGTCTCGATCGCCGCCGCCACCCGCAGATGTCCCGACGCGATCGCCGCCGCGACCGCCAGGTCCGCGCCCGGATCGGACACCCGCAGCCCGCCCGTCGCGGCCACGTACACGTCGCTGCCCCCGAGCTCGATCCCGCCCCACCGCTCCAGCACGGCGCAGATGAGCTGCGTCCGTCCCGCGTCGACGCCCACCACGTTGCGCCGCGGCGCGGCCAGCGCGCTGCCCGCGGTCAGCGCCTGCACCTCCACCAGCAGCGTCCGCCGGCCTTCCCGCGCCGCCGCGATCGCGGAGCCCGCGACGCCGCGCACGCGCGATCCCAGGAGCGTGGCCGACGGATCCTGCGCGTCCGCGAGCCCCGCCCCCGTCATCTCGAACACCCCCACCTCGTCCACGGCCCCGTACCGGTTCTTCACGCAGCGCACTACCCGCCGTCCCGATCGCTCGTCCCCCTCGAACGCCAGCACCACGTCCACGAGGTGCTCCAGCGTCTTCGGCCCGGCCAGGAGCCCGTCCTTCGTCACGTGTCCCACCAGGAGCGTCGCCCACCCGCCGCGCCGCGACGCCTCCACCAGCGCGTCCGCCACGCGCCGCACCTGCGCCACCGATCCCGCGGCCGACGGCAGGGTGCCGTCGCGCACGGCCTGCACCGAGTCGACCGCCAGCACGCGGGGCGCCGCCCGCGACGCCGCCGCCAGCACGCGTCCCAGCTCCGTCTCCGCCGCCAGCCGCAGCTCCGCCGCGCTCACGCCCAGGCGCCGCGCGCGCCGTCCCACCTGCCCGATCGATTCTTCCGCCCCCACGTACAGCACCGGCACCGTCGCCGCCAGCCGATCCGCCGCCTGCAGCAGCAGCGTCGATTTCCCCACGCCGGGCTCGCCTCCCAGCAGCACGGCCGACCCCGGGACCAGCCCGCCGCCCAGCACCCGGTCGAGCTCTCCGAAGCCCGTCGCCAGACGCTCCACGGGCGCCTCCGCGGCCAGCTCCGCGGCGCGCACCATCGCCGGCGCCTCCGCCCCTTGCGGTCCTCCTCCGGCTCCCCCTGCGCCCGGCACGACCGCCGAAAGCGTCCCCCACCCGCCGCACGCCGGACATCGCCCCATCCACCGCGCCGTGCTTGCCCCGCACTCCCCGCACACGTGCTCCTCGCGTCTCGCAGGCATCTCCGTCACCTCCGTGGGGAGATCCATCGCGTGAGGCGGCCTCTGCGTTGCGTACCGGCTCGTGGCTCGTGGCTGGTGACGGTCGCCGTCGGCTGGTGGGTTCCGATCCACCAGCTACGAGCTACCGGCTACCGGCTAGAACGTGACGCCGAGCAGCGCCTGGACGGTCTGGGCGTTGGACAGGTCGGTGAACGCGCCCGCGACGTCCGACTGGTCCTCGAACGCGCCGAAGGGGAAGAACACGCCGTACTGGATCCGGGCGATGAAGTTGTCCGCGGTGTCGAACGTGACCGACGCGTCCAGCTCCAGGCCGAGGTCCGCGGCGTTGGAGATGGTGCTGACGAACTCGGAGGCCCGCGACCACACCACGTCCAGCCGGAAGTTGAGGAACTTCTTCGAGCGTCCCGCGCCGAGCGCCAGGGTGTAGTCGACCCACGGGCGCACGTAGTACGCCGCCGACACGCGGCCCAGGATCTGCTCGAACAGGATGAGGTCCACGTTGAAGTCCGGGTCGAATCCGAACCTGGACAGCGTCGTGAGCCCCTCGGTGCCCGGGGGTCCGTTCTGGACGATCAGCCCGTTGGCCGGGGTGAGGCCGTCCTCGTTCGGATCGCCCGAGGCGTAGCCGCCTTCCAGGCCGATGCGCAGCCGGTTGGACCGGACGGTCGGCTGGCCGAGCAGCGTGTACTCGAGCTGCAGCACGCCGCCGAACTGCAGGACGTCGTACGACGGCGGCACGTCGTCGCTGAGGCTGATGTTCTCGATGCCGCCGTAGATCACGGTCCACTCGGTCTCCGCGCGGAACCGCTCCCAGCGGAGCTGGAACCACACGTCGAAGATGTGCGCCCAGGCGTCCCGCTGCACCAGCGACAGGTTGCCCTGGTTCCCCAGGAGGTCGGTGCCTTCGCTGGAGAGCACCTGGTTGCGGAAGACGTAGTACATGCCGCCGGCGTAGGCGGGGGCGCCGTTGCGCAGCCTTTCGAGCTGTTCCTCTTCCGTCGGGCGGTAGCCGAGCACGGCGATGTACTGGTTGACGTCGTCGAGCTGTCCCAAGTCCCAGGGCTGGCCCTGGAGCTGGAAGATGGCCTGGCTGGTCGGTCCCTCGCCCGCGAAGTCGAAGCCCAGCGCCCCGATCAACCCCTCGTACCGTGCGGCCCACATGATCCGGTCGGCCAGATCGCCGTAGTCCGAATCGATGTCGTTCCCGCCGTTGGCCAGGATGCCGAGGCCCCACTGGGACTGCATGCGGCCGAACATCAGGCGCCCGATCGGCGTCGTGACCTCGGCCCACGCCCGTTTGGCCGTGATGCTGTCCTGGAACGAGTTGATGCCGCTCACCGGCGGCACCTGTGTCGCCGAGAAGGCCCGCAGCGGGACCCACGGGTTGCGTCCCGAGAGCGCCATCTCGCCGGTGGACCCGTCGCGGACGCTGGCGTAGCCGTCCGGGGTGGAGCCGAGGACGAGGTTGTCGAGCACATCGATGGTCGCGAAGACCTGCACGTAGCTCGAGAGGTGGATCACGGGCTCCAGGCGCAGGCGCAGGTTCGCCCCGGCGTAGGTGTCGTTGGTGAAGCACGTCTCGCCGAGCCCGCAGACGCCGCCGCGCGAGTTCACGCCGTCGTCGTAGGGGTGCGGGAAGGCCTCGACGTCCCCGGGGCCCGTCGCGGCCGGCCGGCCGAGATGAAGCTGGTAGAACAGGTCGCCGCGGGTGCGGAAGTAGCCCTTGAGCTCGATGAAGCGGCTCGCTTCCTCCTGCCAGCTCACCTGTTCGGCGTCCTCTTCGGCTTCCCGATCCTCCTGCTGTTCGTGCGAGGCGGCCAGGAGGGCCTCGGCCGGGTTTTCCGGCTCGCCGGTCCCGGGCTCGCCCGTTCCGGCATCGTCTCCCGTTCCCGCCCCGGTCCCGCCCGTTTCGCCGGTCGTGCCGCCCGTCTCCCCGGGCGTCGGCCCGGCCGGCGGCTCGCCGAAGTAGGTCTCGTCCGGCGGCGCCAGCGGCGGCGGCGGGGTCGCCGGCTCCTCCGGCAGTCCCTCGGGCGGCGTCGCGGGCTCCTCGGCCGTCTCGCCGGTATCGGCCTCGAGCGGCGCCGCGACTTCCGTCCCTGGGGCGGGCTGCGCCGCGAGACCGGCGGGCGCGAGCACCACGGCGCACGACGCCGCCATGACCAGTCCGAACGACCATTTGCTCATCGGTCGATGTCCTTCATCCGGCGCACGGACCTGGGCGACCCCCGCGTCCATCGGGGAACACCCGGCTGGCGCTCATCGGGACAGGCGGGTATCACGAAGCCCTCCGCGCTGTCAACGAACCCCCGGTTGCCCGCCCGGTCCCGCGGGCTCGACCCGCACCAGCGCTCCCAGCACGGTGCCCGCCCGGCCGACCACCGGGCGGACGGCGATCTTGCCTCGCGTCGTTGCCTGCGGCGCGTCGGGAAGCTGCGACGGCCGGAGGCCCAGCACCTGTTCCAGGAGGCGGTCGATCTCGCCCGGGGCGAGCAGTCCGCCCGCGCCTCGCCGCAGCGTTTCCAGGGGATCGTCGCCCAGCCGCTCGCGTGCCTTGCGGCCCGCGACGATGATCCGCCCTTCGCGGTCGAAGACGATGCCGCTCGGATCGGCCGCATCGAGCACGGCCCCCGTCATGCGCTCGTAGGTCCGCAGCCGGCCTTCCCGGCTGCCTTCCTCGGCGGACAGCCGTTCCGCCATGGCGTTCACGGCGGCGGCGATCTGTCCCAGCTCGTCGCCGCCGTGGTACGCGACGCGCCGCGAGAGGTCGCCGCGTCCGAGGGCGGCGATGCCGCGGCCGATGGCCTCGAGGGGCACGGTGATGGAGCGGTACAGCCGGCGGCCCAGGAAGATGGCCAGGGCGAGTCCGAGGGCGCCGACGGAGACGACCCAGGCGGAGCGGCGCCAGCCGGACTTGCTGGCGGCGGTGGCATGTTCTTCGATGCCGTCGTGGTTCAGCGCGGACAGCTCCTCCACGACCTCGCGCAGCTCGACAAGGTGCGGTTCCGCCAGGACGACGTAGTCCGCGACGGTCGCGCCGCCCGGGACGCCTCCGCGGCCGGGCGCCGCCGTGACCGCGGGCGGGTCCGGAGCGACCGCGGCGCCGGCCGGCGCCGGTCCCGGAGCGGCCGG
>JACRCZ010000075.1 GCA_016218765.1 Deltaproteobacteria bacterium
CGCCGGACCGGGCTCGGCCACCGGGCCCGGGGCCGGCTCCGGGGCCCCCGCGGGCGGCGCGGCCGGCGGCACCGGAACGCCGGCGGCCGTGAGCGCGTCGTTGAGGGCCTGCGCGAACGCGGCGGGATCCTGGAAGTTGACGTTGAACCGCTTGCCGTCGAGGAAGAAGGTCGGCGTGCCGCGCAGCTTGACCTCGTCACCGAGCGCGAGGTCGGCGGTGAGGGCGGGCTCGAAGGTCTTGCCGTCGAGCGCGGCCGCGAAGGCGGTCATGTCCAGGCCGATCTCCTGGGCGAAGGCATCGACGGCGGCGCGGCCCTCGGTGCGCAGCCGATCGGACGCCGCGAAGAGCTTGTCGTGCATCTCCCAGAACTTGCCCTGGGCGCCGGCGGCCAGGGCGGCCTGGGCGCCGAGGCGCGCGTTCTCGCCGTGCATGTCGAGAGGGAACTGCCGGAAGACGAAGCGCACCGTGTCCTTGTAGCGGTCGCGGATGCTCTCGATCGTCTGGGCCGCGGCACGGCAGGCGGGGCACAGGAAGTCGGAGAACTCGACCAGCACGACCTTGGCGTCGGCGGGCCCGAAGACGCCGACGTCCGTCGCCGCGATCTTCGCCACCAGCTCGGGGGACAGCGGCTTGTTCGCCTCCTCCATCTGGCGCAGCTGGCCCAGGACCTCGTCGTAGCCGGTCAGCATCTGCTGGCACTGTTCCGGCGGGAACATCGGCGTCTGCTCCTTCACCATCTTGCACGATTCGGTGTCCTCGCCGATGTCCTTGCACAGCCGCGTCATCAGCTCCGTGCACGCGCCCTTCGACCGCTCGATGGCAGCCGTCGCGACGCCGAGGTCGCCGAGGGCGGCCGTGCAGGCGGCGGCGGACATCAGCTCGGCCGCGCGCTTGACGGTCGAGCAATCGCCCGACTGCGCGCCGGCGGCGTCGCAGATCGCCTTCGTCCAGTCCGCACACACACCCTCGGCCGTGGGGGCCGGCGGAGTGGTCGCCGTCGTCGCCGGGCTCGTCCCCGGATGGCCGGGCTCGGCCGGGGCGTGCATCGTCGCCGTCGAGCCGGAGGCGCCGGGCGTCGTCGAAGACGGGGGAGCGGACGGCGCCTTGTGCATGTACCAGCCGACGGCCACGCCCGCGCCCGCGGCAAGGATCAGTCCCAGCCCGATCAGCGGCAGGTTCGACTCGTTCTCCTTCTTGGGATCCGCCATGTTTGCTCCTTCGCCTCTCGCTCGTCCCCCGCTCATCCGGGCCGTCCTCGGCACACCGGCTGCCGGGAAAACGGCGCACCATAGCCCCCACGGCGCGTTCTGTCCAGAGTACGGGCCGGGCACGCGCTTGCGAGCGCACGGCCCGTGTGGTCTTCTCCGGGCCGGTGCCGCCGGGACAACCCCCGGGGCGTAGAGGAGCGTGCGATGCCGGACGCCGGGAAGCGGGTGCCGTTGCCGCGCGAGGTGAAAGCGCTGGGCGCGGTGTCGCTCCTCAACGACGCGTCCAGCGAGATGATCGTGCCGAACCTCCCGGCATTCCTGACGATGCTGCTCCACGCCGGCGCCGCAACGCTGGGGATCATCGAGGGCATCGCGGAGACGACCGCGTCCCTGCTCAAGTACGTGATGGGCCGCTGGTCCGACCGCCTCGGCCGCCGCAAGGGCCTCGCCCTCTTCGGTTACGGCCTGTCCGTCCTCGTCCGCCCGCTGATCGGCCTGGCGACCAGCGCGTTCCACGTCGTGGCCTTGCGCTTCGGCGACCGCGTCGGCAAGGGCGTGCGCACGGCGCCGCGCGACGCGCTGGTCGCCGACGTCGTCCGCCCCGAGGATCGCGCGCGGGCCTACGGGCTGCACCGCGGCATGGACCACGCCGGGGCCATCGCCGGCGCGCTCATCGCCATGGCGCTCCTGCAGTGGGGCGGCCTGTCGCTGCGGACCGTCTTCCTGCTCTCCGTCGTGCCCGGAGTCCTCGCGTTCCTCGTCCTGGCCTTGGCCGTCCACGAGCGCCCGCGGAGCGAGCGTGCCGATGCGGGCGTCGCGCCGGCGAAGCGGGATCCCGCGCCGGCGGTGGTACCGCGGCCGTCGCTGCTGGCCGACCGCCGCTTCGCCGGATACATGCTCGCCGTGCTCCTGTTCACGCTTGGCAACTCCGCCGACGCGTTCCTGGTCCTGCGCGCACTCGAGCTCGGGATACCCGTCGCGCTCGGTCCGGTGCTCTGGGTCGTGCTGCACGTCGCGCGCTCGGCCTGGGCGGTCCCCGGCGGGATCCTGGCCGACCGCCACGGGCGCCTGCGGCTGATCGTCGCCGGCTGGGCGGTCTACGCCGTCGCGTACGCCGGCTTCGCGGCGGCGACGGAAGCCTGGATGATGTGGCCGCTGTTCGTGATGTACGGGCTGCACGCGGGCCTGACCGAGGGGGCGGAGCGCGCGCTGGTCGCGGAGCTGGTGGGGCCCGAGGCGCGGGGACGGGCGTTCGGCGTGTTCCACCTCTCGGTCGGAATCGGCGCGCTTCCGGCCAGCCTGCTGACGGGGTTCTTGTGGGAGACGGCCGGGCCGGCCGCCGCGTTCGGCGTCGGCGCGGTCTTCGCCGCGCTCGGCGCCCTGGTGCTGCTGGCGTGGCCGGGACTGCCGAGGCGCGCGGCCGCGGCAGGCGCCGGCCGGTAGTCGTCGAGGAGGATGCGGGTGAACCGGGAAGCGATTGCGGAGCTGTTGCGCCGGGTAAGGGCTCGGACCCTGGCGCCGGACGCGGCCATCGAACGGCTGCGGCGGCTGCCTTTCGAGCGCGTGGGGGAGGCGATGCTGGACACGCACCGTGAGGTCCGCACGGGGATCCCGGAGGTGGTGTTCGCACCGGGCAAGACGGACGAGTTGCTGAAAAGGATCGTGGGCAAGCTCTTGCAACGACACGGGTCCGCGCTGGTGACGCGCCTGCCCGCCGAGCGCTTCCGCCGGCTGCGGCGCGTGCTGCCGGAGGCCGACTACAACGCCGCAGGAGGCTTGCTCTCCATCCGGCGCCGACCCGCCGCGCCGCCCGGCCCGGGGACGATCGCCGTCGTCACCGCCGGCTCGGCGGACGTGCCGGTGGCCGAGGAAGCGGGCGGGACGCTGGAGCACCTGGGCTGGCCGGTGGCGCGGCTGTACGACGTGGGGGTGGCCGGCCTGCACCGGCTGCTCGACGCCGCGCCGCGGATCGACGCCGCCCGGGTCGCGATCGTCGTGGCGGGGATGGAGGGCGCGCTGCCCACCGTCGTGGCGGGCCTGACGCCGCGGCCGGTGATCGCGGTGCCGACGTCCGTGGGCTACGGTACGAGCTTCGGCGGCGTGGCCGCGCTGCTGGCGATGCTCAACTCCTGCTCCGGGGGCGTGGCCGTCGTGAACATCGACAACGGGTTCGGGGCCGCGTGCTTCGCGCACCGACTGTGCGCTGCCCCATCCGCGCCCGAAGGGGGCGGCGGATTTCGCGCAAAGAGCGCAAGGAGCGGCGACGACGCAAAGCGCGCAAAGGGGGGGGCGAAACGGACCCGGACAGGAGGGCGGCGTGGGCGCTGAAGTGCGGACGAGTGTGGGGAGGGGGTGGATCGACGCGGCGGGCGGTGTCGCGGGGGACATGCTCCTGGCCGCGTGCCTCGACGCCCAGGCACAGCGGGTGGGCCGCAGTCCCGTGGGCGTGGCGCGGGTCTTCCTGCGCGATCTCGTGCGGCGGCTTGGCCTGCGAGGGGTGCGGATCGGCGCCGCGGAGGTCCGCCGCGGGGGGTTCCGCGGCCTGCACCTGGACGTGCGCATCGACGCGAAGGAACACCCGCACGCACGGTCGCTGGCCGACGTGCTGCGAATCGTCGGCCGCGCGAAACTGCCGGCCGCCGTGCGCGAGCGGGCGGCCGCCGTCTTCCGCCGGCTGGCGGACGCGGAGGCCGAGGTGCACGGCGTGCCCGTGCAGCGCGCGCACCTGCACGAGGTCGGCGCCGTCGACGCGATCATCGATGTCGTCGGCGTGGTCGCGGCGCTCGAGCGCCTCGGCATCGCCCGCCTCTCCTGCTCGACCCTCCCGGTGGGCACCGGTACCGTCTGCTGCACGCACGGCGAGCTGCCGCTGCCCGCGCCGGCGACGGCGCTCCTGCTGCGCGGCCTGCCGATCCGCGGCGTGGACGTCGAGGGCGAGACCGTCACGCCCACCGGCGCCGCGCTGGTCGCGACGCTGGTCGGGGAGTTCGGGCCGCTTCCGGCCATGTCGCTCGACGCGCTGGGCTCCGGAGCCGGAACCCACGACCGTCCCGGCATCGCCAACCTGACGCGGCTGTTCGCCGGGACGGAGTCCGGCGGCGGGCGGCCCGCGGCCCCGGCGGGAGAGGGGGACGTGCTGGTCGAGGCGAACATCGACGACATGGCGCCGGATCTGTACGAGCACGCGATGGAACGCTTGTTCGCGGCGGGCGCCGTCGATGCGTTCGTGACGCCGATCCTGATGAAGAAGGGGAGGCCGGCGCACAAGCTGTCGGCGCTCGTCGAGCCGGCCAAGCTGGAGGCGGTCGTGGCCGCGCTGTTCCGCGAGACCACGACCATCGGCTGCCGCCTGATCCGCGTGGAAAAGCGGGCGCTGGAGCGCCGCGAGGTCGCCGTCCGCACGCCCTGGGGCGTCGTGCCGGTCAAGCTGTCGCTCTCGGGCGACGAGATCCTCGGCCGCCGGCCGGAACACGACGTCTGCCGGCGACTCGCACGCTCGGCCGGCGTGCCGCTGCGCGCCGTGGTCGACGCCGCGGTCGCCGCGGCCCGCGAGGTCCGGCTGCCCCGCGGGGGGAGGAGGACTTCTTGAGCCACGCCAGCCTCACGGAATGGTTGTTCGTCGGAGATCCGCCCGGTCGCCCGGTTCCGGAATCCGAACCGCGGGCTTCGGCCCGCGGCCGGGCTCGCCGGCCCAGCCGCGCCCTGGCCCCGAAGGGACTCGGCGGCTCTGCCGCCGAGCAGGGCGCGGTTCGGCTCTGCAGCACGGCGTTGCTCGCGCTGTTCATCCCGGCATGCTCGCCTCCGGACGATGCGACGGCCGCCGGCGACGCCCGCGATCGCTCCGAGGCGGGCGCCGACGAATCGGGCATCGACACGCCGGAGGGGGAGGGCGACGGCGCCGACGCGCCCGCCGACTTGCCTGCCGATCTGCCCGCGGACGTGCCCGCCGAAGCCGTCGAGGCGGAGGCGGAAGCCGAGGCGGACGCGGAGGCGCCGGACGACGCGGGCGACGAGGGAACCGACGCCGCCTGCCCGGTCGTGCCGCCCCCGGCGCCGGTTTCTCCGCTGCCGATACCGGGCGAGTCCCCGTTCGGGCGGCACGAGCCGACGACCGCCGACGGCTTCGAGGACGAGTACCTCTACGACGCGACCGACTACCTCAAGATCGGCGTGCGCCGCGGCTGGGGCGGCTCGATCGTGTTCTTCGGCCTGGCGGGGTCGACCGGCCCGGGGACCAATCCGACGAACACGATCGATGCCAACGACACGGGGCGCGAGGTGCAGGTGGCGTTCTACGATCCGGACCGCCTCATGCAGAACTGCGCCTGGAACGCCTCGTGCCGCACGACGCCCTCCGCCTGCCCCTCGTCGATCACGTACCTCGGCTGGGACCCCGTCCAGGGCGGCAACCGCTGCAACGTCGGCTCCGGAGTCGACTCCGTCGACTTCACGGACGGCGCGTTGCGGGTCTTGACCACGCCGCTGTTCTGGAACCCCGACTGGGACCGCACCGATTGCGACTCGTCGGGCTGCTCGGACCCGGGCCGGCGCTCACGCCGCTCCGACACGCGCGTGACGCAGACCCTGCGCTTCGTGGCCACGCACGTCGTGCAGCTCGAGTATGCCGTCGAAAACCTCGCCGCCACGGACCATGCCGCGACCGCGCAGGAGATGCCGACGATGTACACGGCGAACGGCAACGGCGGCCCCGACCTGTGGCGGGTCTTCGACTCGGAAGGCCGCCAGGTGCTCGTCGATACGCCGGCCGGAGGCGACGGCTTCTTCTACGAGGACTTCGACAGCCCGGGCGGCTGGGTCGCGATGCAGGACGACGGCTCGACCTACGGCGTGGGCATCTACTACGAGAACCGGCTCACGACGTTCCAGGCCTGGCAGCTCCGCTCGCTGCCGTTCAACAACGTCCGGGCGCGCTTCTCCTTCGGCATCCCCGCCTCCGCCGTCGTCCGCGCCCGCGCCTACCTCGTGCTGGGCTCCTACGCGACCATCGCCGGCCAGGTCGCGTGGCTCGACGCCCGCCTCGCCCCGTTCGGCAGTCTGGACGCACCCGCGGCCGACGCCGCCGTCTCGGGAACGGTGCCGGTCTCCGGGTGGGCCCTGGACAACAAGGGCGTGACCTCGGTCGAGCTGGTTATCGACGGCGCCGCGACGGTGCCGCTGGCCTACGGCGCCTCGCGTCCCGACGTCTGCCGGGTCTGGCCGGGCTACGCGGGGTGCGACGCGGTCGGCTTCTCGGGCACGCTGGATGCCTCCCTGTTGACGCCGTGCGGCCACCTCGTCGAGGTTCGCGCGACGGACGCGGACGGCAACGTGCGGGTCATCGCGGCCGCGAGGGTCTTCGCGGGGAGCTGATCGGACCCGCGGGCGACCCGCTCCCCTCTTCGCGGTCCGTACCGTTTCGTGCCAATCGGTGTCTTCCCGGGTCGGCGCAGCCCGTCGCGTCCGGGCCGGCGCACGCCGCAACCACCGGATGCTACCAATGATTCCGTCCAACCCGGCCCGCGCCGGGAGGTGGCACCAACTTCGCCTTACATTGCATGCCGGGCGGGAGCCCAGGCGTGGGGAGGGATCGACGCATGCGGCATCTGGCGTTCGGAATGTTCCTGGCGGTCGCCGGATGCGACCTGACGATGACGCTCGAGCCGCTGACGTACGAGGAGCTGGGCGACGCGGAGCGGGCGGCGGTGGACCGCATCTACGCCCGGCTGCAGGCGTTCGACGCGCGGCTGCAGGGTGTGACGGGCGGCCGGCACGTGCTGGGAGCGATCGGGGTGGACCGCGACCTCGTCGACGTTTCGGTCGTCGACCTCTGGGTGATGGCGAACATCGGCGACGACCGGGTGCACCTTTCGGTCTGGGAGAACCTGACGGCGGAGCAGCGGGAGCGGTTCGCGTCGTGGTTCGGCGAGACGCCGGATGCCGCCGCGGCGCGGTACGGGCGGTTCTTCTACGAGTTCGTGGCGCTGCATCTGGCGGGGATCCAGACCGTGTTCGCGGTGCAGGGGGTGGACTGGGTCTACCGCAACCGCAGCGCGTTCAACATCGACCGGGACGCCGAGCGCCTCGCGGTGACGTACCTGGCGGAGGTCGACCCCGGGCTGCTGGGCGAGATCCGGGCGACGTGCGGCGCCGTCGGCGCGGCGCTCGAGGCGCGCTTCGGGGCCTGGTACGACGCGGACGGGTACGCGGCGCACTTTCGCGAGCTGACCGATCCCCGCGACCCGTCCGGCCAGATCTACATGATCTGCCGTCAGGTGGAGGACGCGTTCTACCGCAAGATCACGTTCAACATGACCTTCGGCGCCGAGATCGAGATGTTGGAGGCCCGGCGCCGCGGCGAGGGCACCACGACGACGGGGATGTGACCGGCGCCGCCGGGGTCCGGCCGCATGTCCGGACCGACGACTTGTCCCAGACGACCCACCAAGACCCGACAACTCCCGTACTTGCCCCGCCCCGCGGCACGGCCCTAGACTGCGCTCCGTGAGCGGTGGAGCAGCCGCGGGGGCGAGTTGGCGCGCGCCGGTCGAGTGGGCGGCGCTGGTCGCGTTGTTTCTGGGCGCCGGGGCGGCGGCCGGTGCCGTGGTGCGCCGCGATGCGCCTCGGGAGCCCGACGAGGGGCCGACGGTCCCGGCGGCGTCCGGGGTCGGCGCGTCCGCGGCGGAGGTCCCCGCGGCGCCGCCGGCCGTCGTGCCGGGTCTGGGGCGCGTGCGGGTGGCGGGTCAGGTCATCGATCTGGGGCAGCCGATCCGGCCCCAGGTCCTCGCGGCCGCGCGCGCCTATCTCAGCGCTCCCGTCGAGCTGCGGGCGGGCGGCGAGGCGATCACGGTCACGCGCGCGCAGCTCGGGGCCGTCGTCCCGGTCGCGCACGTCGCGGAGGTGATCGAGCAGGCGGCGGCCGGGCAGGGTCCGCTCCGGCGGCTGCTGGAGCGCGCGGCCTCGGAGGTCCACGACCTTCCGATCCTGATCGATCTGGACGACCAGGTGGCGCTGGGCCGGCTGATCGCCTTCAAGAACCGCTTCGACCGGCAGGCGGAGTCGGCGAAGTACGATTTCGGCGCCGGGCGGCCCCGGCCCGAGGCTGCCGGCCGGCACCTGATGCTCTACCGGGGCTTGGCGGCGATCCAGGACGCGCTGGAGGACGGCGCCCCGTCGGTCGAGCTTCCGGTGGAGACGGAGATTCCGCGGCTGACCGCGGCCGAGGTGGAGACGTACGACTTCTCGCAACTCCTCGGCTGGTACGAAACCGAGTATTCCCGCATGCCGGAGCAGGAGACGCGGAACTTCAACCTGCGCCTGGCGGGAAGCTTCGTCGACGGGTCGATCATCCCGGCGGGCGCGGATTTCAGCGTGAACGAGGCGGTCGGCGAGCGCAGCGAGGTGCGCGGCTTCCAGGTGGCGCCGGTGATCGCCGAGGGCGAGCTGATCGACGGGATCGGCGGGGGTACCTGCCAGATCGCGAGCACGACCTTCGCGGCTTCGTTCTTCAGCGGCCTCGACCTGGTGCGCCGCCGCCCCCACTCCCGGCCCTCGGGCTACATCCTGCTGGGCCTCGACGCCACGGTCGTCTACCCCACCACCGACCTGGTGCTGGGCAACCGCTACGACTTTCCCGTGGCCCTGCACCTCACGGTGGCCGAGGGCGTGGTGCGGGTCGAGGTGTGGGGCGCGCGCAAGGTGTACACGGTGTCGTTCATCCGCGACGCCTACCAGGTCTTCGACTTCCAGGAGCAGGTGATCGAGATGCCCGACTGGCCGGCGGGCGCCGAGGTGCTCTCGCAGCGGGGCGTCAAGGGCTACCGCATGAAGCGGCACCGCGTGCTCTGCGCCGGAACCGCGTGCTGGCGCGAAAGCAGCGAGAGCCACTACCCGCCGACCGTGCAGATCGTCCGGCGCGGCACCAACCCGTCGATCCCGCTCGAGGGGTTCGAGCTGCCGCGCTCCGATCCGCACAAGCCGTACTCGGCCGACCGCCACTTGATCGCGACCCAGAACGGGCCGACCCAGGACGACATGGTGATCCTGCGCCGCAACTGAGCGCGGAGGGTGCGACGATGGCCAAGGTGCTGCTCGGTGTCTGCGGAGGGATCGCGGCGTACAAGACCCCGGAGCTGGCGCGCCTGCTGCGCAAGGCGGGGCACGAGGTCGATGTCGTCCTGACCGAGGCCGCCGCGAAGCTGGTCGCGCCGGCGGCGCTGGCCGCGGTCACGGGACGGCCCGTCCGCTCCTCGATGTGGGAGGGCGTCGAGTCCGGTCGCATGGACCACATCGACCTGGCCGCGTCGGCGGAACGGGTGATCGTCGCGCCGGCCACCGCCGACTTCCTGGCCCGGGCGGCCGCGGGCCGGGCCAGCGACCTGCTCTCCGCCTGCCTCCTGGTGACGCGGGCGCCGCTCCTCCTGGCACCGGCGATGAACACGTGCATGTGGGAACACCCGTTCACGCGGCGCAATGTCGCCGCGCTCTCCGCCCTGCCGAACGTGCGGTGGGTCGGTCCCGAGGCGGGCGAGCTGGCCTGCGGCTGGGAAGGGCCGGGACGCATGGCCGACCCCGCGACCATCGTCGCGGCGCTGGAACGGATGAGCAAGCGGGATCTCGAAGGCCGGTCGCTCCTCGTCACCGCCGGCCCGACCCGCGAGCCGCTCGATCCCGTCCGGTACCTGGGCAACCGCTCCAGCGGACGGATGGGACAGGCGCTGGCCGAGGCCGCGGCGCGACGCGGCGCGAAGGTGACGCTCGTCCGCGGGCCCGTGGATCTCCCACCGCCCGGCTCGGGCGTGAAGCTGGTCGAAGTGACGACGACGGAGGAAATGCGGCGCGAGGTCCTGGCGCGCTGGCGCAAGGTCAACGCCGTGGTGATGGCGGCAGCGGTCGCGGACTGGCGCGCCGCCCACGTGGCGCCGCAGAAGCTGAAGCGGACCGGCGAGACGACCACGCTCGAGCTGCGGGCCAATCCCGACATCCTCGCGGAGCTGGGCCGACGGCGGGGCGACGCGCGGCGCCCGCTGCTCGTGGGCTTCTGCGTCGAGACCGCGGACCTGGCCGAGGCGGCACGCGCCAAGCTCGCCGCCAAGCGCTGCGACCTCCTGGTGGCCAACCTGGCCCAGGAGGCCCTCGGCCTCCCGACCGCGCGCGTCGAGATCCATCGTCCCGGGAAGAAGCCGCTCGGCCCGTTCGAGGGTCCCAAGGCCGACGTCGCCGAGAACATCCTGGACGTGGTGGCGCCGCTGCTGTGAACCCGTCCCACGGCTCGTGACGACGAGTCGGGCCTTCCAGGAACGGACGAGGAGAGGTGGAGAGGTCCCTTCGACTTCGCTCAGGGCAGGTCGGGTGGGGAGGTGGGGAGGGGTGGGATGCACCCGCCCCGGGAATGCCTACATTGCTCCCGGTCGCCGGCCGGCGGAGGAAACGCCGAGCCGCGGGGAAGGGGTGCGGACGCCCATGCTCGAGGCGCTCGGCCGGACGATCCACCGACACGCCGTGCTCACGCTGGTCCTGTCCGGCGCGTTTCTCGCGGGCGCCGTCGCGCTGCTGCTGCGCGGCGGCGACCTGGGCACGGGCGTGGTCCACGGGTTGGAGGCGGAGGAGGCGCAGCGGCTGGCCGACGAGGTGACGGGCCAGTCGCAGGACACGCTCCTGGTCGTGATCTTCGAGGACCGCGGGCCGGCCGGGGACGCGGCCGGGTTCCGCGCGTCCGTCGGCCGGGCGCTGCGGCCGCTGCGCGGCGACCCGCGCGTCGCGTCCGTGACCACCGCGGAAGAGGCGCCGGGACCCGTCGCGGCACGCATGACGTCCGCGGACGGGCGCGCGACGCTGGCCTACGTCGGCCTGCGCGGGGATCTCAAGCAGGCGCTGGCGGCCTACCCCGGCGTGCGGGAGGGGTTGCGCCCGGAGGGGCGCCTGGCCGTAGCCGTGACCGGCAAGATCCCGTTCCTCCACGACCTGGACCGGACCCTCGAGAGCGACCTCCTGCGCGCCGAGCTGATCGCCCTGCCGCTCGCGCTGCTCGTGCTGCTCCTCGTGTTCCGCACCGCCGTGGCCGCCGTGCTGCCGGTGGGCGTGGGCTCGCTCGCGGTGGCCGGCGGGCTGGCCGTGGTGCTCGCCCTGTCGCGCCGCATGGAGGTCGCGAGCTACGCCATCAACATCTGCACGCTGATCGGCCTGGGCGTCGCCATCGATTACTCGCTGTTCCTGGTCAGCCGCTATCGCGAGGAGCTGGCGGCGGGCCGGGACCCGCGCGACGCGCTGGTGCGCGCCGTGGACCGCGCGGGGCGGGTGATCCTCTTCTCCGGCGCCGCGGTGGCCGCCGGGCTCGGCGGGCTCCTGTTCTTCGAAGGCTCCTATCTCCAGACGATGGGGCTCGCCGGCGCGTTGGTCGTCGTGCTCGCGGTCGCGTTCGCCTTGACCTTCATGCCGGCCCTCCTGGCGGTGCTCGGGCGCCGCATCGACTCCGGCCGGGTGCCGGTTCCGCGGCTGGGGCGCGCGGCCGGGGTCTGGACTCGATTCACCGAGCTGGCGGCGCGCCGCCCGCTGCTGGTGTTCCTCCCCGCGCTCGGCCTGGTCCTGGCCATGGGACTGCCGGCCCTGCACCTGCGACTCGCCGCCGCCGACGTCAACGTCCTCTCGACGGACGTGCCGGCGCGCGCCGGGTACGAGCGCCTGCGGGCGCGATTCCCCGAGCTGGCCGCCAACCGGATCGTGGTGGTGGCGCGGTTTCCCACGGCGCCGGCCCTGACGGCCGAGCGCATCGGCGCGCTGTACGATCTGTCCCGCGACATCGGCCGGCTTCCCGGCGTGCGCAAGGTGGAGAGCATCGTCGACGCGGACGTCCCTCTCCCCCGCGCCGCCTACCAGTCCCTGCTGCTCGACCCTCCGGCGATGTTCGCCGGGCTCATCGAGGTCGGGAAGAAGCTGACGGTCGGGGAGCGCACGGTCGTGCTCTACGCGCTCACGGACGCGGCAGTGTCGAGCGGGCCGGCGCGGGACGTCGTGACTTCGATCCGCGCCCGGCGGGCCGTGGCCGACGGCACGCTGGCGGTGGGCGGGGAGACGGCGAACGACCTCGACGTCACGGACTACATCCTGGCACGCGTGCCGCGGGCGGTCGTCTTCGTGGTCGGCGTGTCGCTGGTGATGCTCTTCCTGCTCCTGGGCTCGGTCGTCGTGCCGCTGCAGGCCGTGGCCTTGAGCTTCCTCTCGGTCGCGGCCTCGCTGGGAGCGCTGGTGTGGGTGTTCCAGGACGGGAACCTGTTCGTCCCGGAGCCGCGGCCGCTGGAGCCGGCGCTCCCCGTCCTGCTGTTCTGCTCGCTGTTCGGGCTGTCGATGGACTACGAGGTGCTGATGCTGGCGCGGATGCGGGAAGCGTGGCTGGCCTCGTGCGACAACCGGAGCGCGGTGCTGGAGGGCTGGCGCCGGACGTCGACGCTCGTCGCCAGCGCCGCGGGGATCATGGTCGCCGTGTTCGGCGCGTTCGCGCTCGCGGACGTCGTGCTGCTCCAGGCCGTCGGCTTCGGGATGGCGACGGCGGTGGCCGCGGACGCGATCTTCGTGCGGCTCCTGCTTGTTCCGTCCGCGATGTTCCTGTTCGGCCGGACGAACTGGTGGGCGCCGCGGCCGCTGCGCGCGGCGGGCTGCGCCGGGGCCTGGGTCGTCGGGGCAGGCGGGAGCGGGCGGGTACGGGCACCAGCCGATCTTGTCGCGTACGGCGTCGGCGAGGGGACGCCCGCGGGCGACGGCGTCTCGCAGCGCCGGGCCGAGCTCGAGCCAGGCGCCGGGCGGTAGGGAGCGCCGCCGGCGGGTGAGACGCAGCCCGCGCCGGATGCGCAGCGCCTCGGCGAGCACCGGCGCGCCGACGGCGTCGGGCGGCTCGGTGCGGCGGGCGTCCGGATCGGAGAGGAAGGTCAGGATCGCATCGACGGAGCGCTCGCGGTACCAGCGGAACTCGTCGCCGGAGAGGGGGAACGGCGAGCGGTGATCGACCCGCTCGGCCGCCTGCATCCAGGCGGGCCGGCGCTGCATGGCCATCGTACCCGAGAAGATCCCGTGCGACGCGCGGTGGGAGAGGAGGGCGGGGTGGAGGTGGGCGGCCAGGAAACGCTCCAGGCCGCCGGGACGCTCGCGGACGATCCGCCGCCAGGTCTCGGCCGTCGCGGGACGCGCCTGCAGGACGCGGGAATCGAAGCGCAGCTCCCAGTAGATGTGGCGCAGGCCCCGTCCGGCGAACGACTCGATCAGCTTCGCCGGCACGAACTCGCGGTGCGCCACCTTGTCGGCCCACAGGTGCGCGACGTAGCCCGCGGCGAACGCGCGCTCCACGGGATCGGCGGCGGCGTCCAGCAGCCGGCGGCCGACCGGCCAGGAGTGCGCGTGCAGCGGCTCCGGCGCACGGTTCTTGCCGACCACGTTGTCGGCCAGGAAGTTGCCGTAGAGGTAGGCGTCGGGGTGCGCCACGAGCAGCCGGCGCAGGAGAGGAACGGCGAGCGCGAGATAGCGCAGCGACTCGGCCGCGAAATCGATGTGCGCGGCCGGACCCCAGGCCCGCGCGGGCGCGGGCCACAGGACGAGCACGGCGGCGGCGACGACGAGGTCGAGCCGTCCGGCACGAGGCGGGCGACGACGCGGCGGCGCGCCGGCGGGGCCGAACACGCGCCGACGCGACCTACACCTTCACCGCGACCATGGTGATGGTGCGCTGGACGCCCTCGGCGGTCTGGATCTTCTCCACGACCACGCGCCCCAGCGCGTTGGGGTTGGGCGCCTGGACGAAGGCCACGATGTCGTGCAGGCCGGTCACGGCCCGGGCCTCCTTCACGCCCATGCGGCGCAGCGAGCGCAGCACGCTTCCCACCTTGCCGGCCGAACAGTTGATGAGCACGTAGGCTCCGGTCATCGGCTCCCTCCCTTCGCCGGGCCGATCCCCCGGGATCGACCCGCCTTCCACATCCGCCGCCGCTTGTACCACCGCACGCGCGCGCGCGCTACCCCGCGTGGGTGATGACCGGGGTCACGCCGGAGGCGGCGAGGAAGCGGCGGACCACGGGATCCGTGCTGGCGGCGATCTCGGCCGGGCGGCCGCTGGCGCGGATTCGGCCCTCGTGCAGCAGCGCCACGTAGTGGCCGACGCCGAAGGTCGTGTTCATGTCGTGGCTGATGACCACCGAGGTGCCGCGGAAGTGCTCCGCGGTGTCGTTGATCAGGCGGTCGACGTTGCGCGAGGCGATCGGATCGAGGCCGGCCGTCGGCTCGTCGTAGATCAGGATCTCCGGCTCGAGGATCAGCGCCCGGGCCACGGCGGCGCGCTTGCGCATGCCGCCCGACATCTCGCCCGGCATGCGGTTCTCGGTGCCGCCCAGGCCGAGCACCTCGAGCTTGGCCGCGACGCGCTTGCGGATCTCGCGCCCCGGCAACCGGGTGTGTTCCCGCAACGGGAACGCGACGTTCTCGAAGACGGTCATGGAGTCGAAAAGGGCGGACGCCTGGAAGACCATGCCGAAGCGCCGGCGGATGCGGTTGAGCTGGACCTCGCCGAGGGACACGACGTCCTGGCCGTCGAGGAGGATGCGGCCGCGGTCGGGGCGTTCCAGGGCGATGAGCTGGCGCAGGAGGACGGTCTTTCCCGCGCCGGAGCCGCCGATCACGACGTTGGTCTTGCCGCGGTGGATGAGGAGGTCCACGCCGCGCAGGACGTGGTTCTCGCCGTAGGACTTGTGGACGTCCTCGACGCGGATGTGGATGGGATCCTGCGGCTCCGTCACGCCGGGCACCTCACAACATCGCCGCGGTCAGGAAGTAGTCGGTGATCATGACCAGGACCGAGCCGATGACGACGGCGCGGGTCGTCGCCTGGCCGACGCCGGCCGCGCCGCCCTTGGCCGAGTACCCCTGCTGGCAGGCGATGAGAATCGTCATCGCCCCGAAGACGGTGGCCTTGATCACGCTTTGCCGGAAGTCCGCGGGACCGATCCAGCGGCCGACCTTGTCCATGAACTGCCCCGGGTCGACGCCCAACCCGATCACCGCCACGAAATAGCAGCCGACCATGCCGATGAAGGTGAAGAGCAGGCAGAGCACGGGGGTCATCATCGCGCCGGCCAGCACGCGCGGCACGACGAGGTACTGGATCGGGTTCACGCCCATCGTCGCCAACGCGTCGATCTGGTCGGTCACGCGCATCGTACCCAGCTCGGTGGCAATCGCCGACGACGCGCGGGCCGTGACCATGAGGGCCGTGAACACCGGGGAAATCTCGCGCGTGAGCGACATCGCCACGGCGCCGCCCACGGCGCCCTCCGCGTTGAAGACGCGCATCGAGTAGACGCCTTGCAGGGCCAGAACCATGCCCGAGGTCAGGGCCGTCAAGGTGATGATGAACAGCGAGCCGACTCCGATGAACGCCATGGACTGCAGCAACAGGCGCAGGCGGTAGGGCGGTCGGACCATCCAGCCCAGCATCCGCAGCGCCATCAGCGTCAGATCGCCGATGCCGGCGAAGAGCGCGGCGGGATACGCCAGGACGGCGCGCAGGATCCGCGTCGCCAGCTCCGGACGCTCGCGCGCCGGCGGCTCCTCCGCCCCGCCGTCCGCCGCGCGCCGCTCGTCGGACCCGTCCATCGCGGCATGCGTAGCACACTCGGCGCGCGGGCTCCACGGTCGCCCGCGGTTTGCGCGAGCGGCGCCCGCGTGCTACCAACTTCCTGCCGCCGAGTCTCGGGCGGGTGCGCGAGAACCCCTCGCGCGGGAGGAAGGACCATGCGGAGCACGACACGGATGACGGCGTGGCTGGCGCTGGTTTCGGCGGCGGCCGTGGCGACCGCCTGCGGCGGCGGGATCGACAGCGGCTACTTCGTCGACGCGGACTCCGGCGACGCCGAGACCGCGGGCGACGCGACGGAAGAGGACGCCCCGCGCGAGGACGCCCGGGACGACGGGCGTGACGGGGACGCCGACGCCGACACCGTCGAGGACGGGGGCGGCGACGAGGCCGGACCGGTCTGCGGCGACGGCACGGTCGATCCCGGCGAGGAATGCGACGACGGCGGCGACAACAGCGACACCCTCCCCGACGCCTGCCGCACCGACTGCCGCAACGCCCACTGCGGCGATGCCGTGACCGACTCGGGCGAGGGTTGCGACGACGGCAACACCGTCGATTCCGACGACTGCCGCAACGACTGCAGCCTGCCGACCTGCGGCGACGGCGAGGTCCAGGGCGGCGAGGACTGCGACGACGGCAACACCATCGACACCGACGACTGCCTCTCGACCTGCGTCGACGCGAGCTGCGGCGACGGCGTCGTCTGGACCGGCCGCGAGGAGTGCGACGGGACGGCCTCCGACCCGTGCACCACGACCTGCGGCACCGCAGGAGCACGGGAGTGCCTCGACTGCGCCTTCGGCGCGGACTGCGTGCCGCCCGCCGAGACCTGCAACGGCGCCGACGACGATTGCGACCTGCTGCTCGACGACGGCTTCCCCTGCGTCCGCGGCGGCACGACGTCCTGCACCACCGCCTGCGGGACGGTCGGCAGCGGGACGTGCACGGACTCCTGCGCCGTGCCGACCGGCGGCGCCTGCGTCGCCCCGGCGGAGACGTGCAACGGCGCCGACGACGACTGCGACGGGTCGACGGACGAGGGACTCCCGTGCGTTCCCGGCGCGACCGTGGCCTGCACCACGGCCTGCGGCACCGCGGGCACCGGCACCTGCACCGCGGCCTGCGAGCTGCCCACCGGCGCGGCCTGCACCCCGCCCGCGGAATCGTGCAACGGCATCGATGACGACTGCGACGGCGGCTGCGACGACGGCTTCGCCTGCTGCCTCGGGGCCACCGCCTCCTGCACCACCTCCTGCGGCACCGCCGGCACCGGCATCTGCGCGGCCGGCTGCGCACTGCCGGGCGCGGGGTCGTGCACGCCGCCGGCCGAGGCCTGCAACGCCGCGGACGACGACTGCGATACGTTCGTCGACGACGGCTTCCCCTGCGTCCAGGGCACGACCGGCGGCTGCACCACCACCTGCGGCAGCACCGGGACCGGCACCTGCACCGCGACCTGCGCGCTGCCCACCGGCGCGGCGTGCACGCCGCCGGCCGAGGCCTGCAACGGCACGGACGACGACTGCGACACGCTGCCGGACGACGGATTCCCCTGTTCCGCCGGCGACGCCGTGCTGTGCACGACGACCTGCGGCACGACCGGCACCGGCGTGTGCACCGCCGCCTGCGCGATCCCGGCGCCCGCGGCCTGCGCGGGTCCGGCAGAGTCGTGCAACGCGGTCGACGACGACTGCGACGGCGCGACCGACGAGACCTTCGCCTGCGTCCGCGGGGCGACCCGCGCCTGCACCGTCGGCACCTGCTCCGGCACGCAGACCTGCAGCGCCACCTGCGCCTGGGGCCTCTGCGGCGGCGGCGCCGCGCCGGCGAACGACAACTGCTCCGGGTCCGGCATCGTCACCATCCCCGGCAGCAACGGGGCGTACTCGTACAGCGGATCGACGTGCGGCGCCGCCAGCGACTGGGCGTACTGGTGCACCGCGATGACTCCCGCGGACGGCGCGGACGTCGTGTACCGGCTCGACCTCGCGGCGCCCAAGTCGGTCGTCCTGAGCACCACGGGCACGAGCTTCGACGCCGTGCTCTTCCTCCGCTCGGGCGCCACTTGCCCCGGCACCACGGCCACGACCTGCGACGACAACTCCGCCGGCGGGACCCCCGGCCAGGCCCGCATCACCCGCACCCTGGCCGCCGGCACGTACTGGATCGTCGTCGATGGCGCGACCGCGGGCGACATGGGCAACTTCGCCCTCAGCGCGGTGATCAGCGACGCGCCGGTCGGTCCGCCCAACGACACCTGCGCCACGGCGATCGCGCTGACCCCGAGCAGCACGCTCCAGAGCGTCACCGGCGACACGGCCGCGGCGACCGAAGACAACGCGGGCTGCGCCGGGTCCGGCGGCCGCGACGTGTGGTACTGGTTCCGCCTGCCCGTCTCGCACGCCGTGTACCTCTCCACCGTCGGCGCCACCTGGGACACCGTGATCCACGTGCGCTCGGGCTCGTGCACGGGCGCCCTCACCGCGTACGGGTGCGCGGACGACGCCTGCGGCGTCTCCGCGCGGGGCGGCCAGTTCGTCGGCATCCTGCCCGCCGGGACCTACTACGTCGCCATCGACGGCTTCAGCGCGGCCTCGAGCGGCGCCTTCACCCTGTACTACCAGGCGTCGGCGTGCGTCGCGGTGCGCGACGCCGACACCGGCACCGCGGTGCTGGATCCGATCCGCTCCACCATGCCCACCCTGACCGGCTCCACCGTCGGTCAGGGCAACGACTCGACCGGCCTCTGCGCCGCGGGCGCCGGACAGATCGCGCCCGACGTCTACTACTACCTGGGCCTGTGCCCCTCCCGCACCGTGACCATGAACACCTGCGGCGCCAGCTCCGGCGGCGGGACGGACTTCAACACGGTGCTCTATGCGCGCTACGGCGGATGCGCGGCGTCCGGTGCCGGCGACACGGCCTGCAACAACGACGACGCCACCTGCACCGGCTGGCCGCCCGGCTCCTACGGCTCGCGGATCAGCTTCGGCTCCACCGGACAGGGCCTGTACTACGTCTTCGTCGACGGCTACGTCGAAACCCTGCCGCTCCTGCCGTCGGAAGGCAACTACACGCTGTCGGTGAGCGGAATGTAGGGGGACCGGGCTGAAGCCCCGGTCCGGGTGTGGTAGCCTCCGCGGGCGATGACCGAGCGATTGCCGCCGGAACGCGTCCGCAAGGTCGCCCGCCTCGCGCGCCTCGCGCTGGACGACGAGGAAGTACGCCGGTTCTCCGGACAGCTCGGCGAGGTCCTGGAGTACGTCGAGATCCTGCGCGACGTTCCGACGGATGACGTCCCGCCCCCGGCGCAGCCGCTCGAGTCCCCGTGCCCCCTGCGCGCCGACGAGCCGGCGGCGTCGGCGCCTGAGCCGCTGCTGCGCAACGCGCCCGAGCTGGTCCACGGGATGTTCGCCGTGCCCCGGGTCCTGGAGAACGGCGAGTGACCGGGGCCTCGCACGCGGTGCCGGGCGTCGCGGCCCTCGCAGCCGGGGTCCGCGCCGGCGACCTCGATCCCGTCGCGCTCGCCCGGGCGGCCCTGGACGCCGCCGACGGCCTCGGCAGCTCGCTCGGCGCCTTCTTGTCCATCGACCGCGTGGTGGCACTGGATGCCGCACGCTCCATCGATCGCCGCCGCCGCGCCGGCGAG
>JACRCZ010000003.1 GCA_016218765.1 Deltaproteobacteria bacterium
AACACGCCGCCGCCCGCGCCGCCGCTCACGGAGACGGAGCCGCACGTGCGCGCCCCGCCCGCCGGGCCGGCGCGCGACGTCGCGCACGACGTGGAGCCGGTGTCGAACGCGGCGGCCCCGCCCGTGCCGCCGACGCCGCCCGAGCCGTCGGTGCCGGCGGCGCCGACGGTGCCAGGCGCCCCGGCGCCGGCGTAGATCGTGTTGGACGCGAATGTCAGCGCGCTGGTGCCGCCGCTGACGTAGATCGCGTAGGAGTTCGCCCCCGCGGTCGTCGCGGTCGTGCCGTCAAGGACGAAGCCCTCGACCCGCGTCGTCGCGGCGATTCCGACGGCGTTGATCGTGCGGCGATGCCCGGCGCCCGTGGGCGCGCGGATCGTGGTGAGGGTCGTGGTGAGGTGACGCTCCCAGGTGTCGGCGCGGTAGCCGCCGAGCAGGCTGACGCCCGCGACGAGCGTGACGCTCTCGGCGTAGAGCGCGTCGGCGACGATGACCCGGGCGCGGCCGAGGGTCGTCGCGCGCGAGATGCCGTAGGTGATGGTGCGGCAGGCGTGGCGGCCGCCGCCGGTGCTCGCGGGACCGAGCCCGCAGGTGGCGTCGTCGGCCGATGTGGGATCCTCGCCGGAGACGTAGACCGCGTCCGGGTCGAGCGAGAACTCGCAGCCGTCGCCGGGGATGCCGTTCAGGTTGAAGTAGCCGGGGTTGCAGTTGAGCAGGCAGGTCGCGGTGGCTCCCGCGACGTTGCAGGTGCCGAACGCGCCGGGGAAGGCGTAGATCAGGGTGCAATCGATGCTGCACGCGCCGCAGTTGCGGTCGGTGTCGTAGACGCCGCCGGCGTTGACGAAGTCGTCGTCGACGGTGCCGTTGCAATCGTCGTCGAGGTAGTTGCACAGCTCGGCCGGGGCGGGCGTGCCGGGGACCGCGTCGCAGACCGCAGCGCCGGCGGGGTCCCCCGGGTTGCAGATCATCACGCCGCCGCGGCGACAGACGCCGATGCCGCCGACGCAGGCGGTGCCCAGGTCCGGGAAGCCGTTGTTGAGGACGCCGTCGCAGTCGTTGTCGAGCGTGTCGCACACCTCGGGCTCGGAGCCCGGCGCGATCGAGCCGACGCAGGTCACCGCGCCATCGACGCACGCCGTTTCGCCGGCGGCGCAGATGCCCGGAAGGGGCGCGAAGCAGGAGATGCCGCCGCCCGGATCGCCGTCGTCGACCACGCCGTCGCAGTTCTCGTCGCCGGAGTCGCAGCGCTCCACCGCGGGCAGCACCTGGCCGACGCAGCCCCGGAACGTGCCGCCGGCGCAGGTCTGCACCCCCGCCACGCAGGTGCCGACGCCCTCCGTGCCGGCGGACCCGTCGTAACAGGGTCGCGTGAGCGAGCGCAGGCTGTCGTCCTCGTCGACCCACCCGTCGCAGTCGTTGTCCATGCCGTCGCAGGTCTCGGGCGTGCCCGCGGCGGTGGGATTGCAGGCGACGACGCCGCCCGCGCAGGCCGTCACGCCGCCGGAGCACACGCCGGGCAATCCCGTCGCGCATACCAGACCGCCGCCCGGATCGCCCTCGTCCGTGGCGCCATCGCAGTTGTCGTCGGCGCCGTCGCAAGTCTCCGCCACGGCGGGATGGACGGCCGGATCCTCGTCGTCGCAGTCGGGACCGCGGCAGCCGACGCCCGACCCGTAGTCGTCGAAGTCGGCGTCCACGCAGCACCGCTCGCCGACCGGCGCGCACACCGGATCGGGCAGGGGCGTGATGCGGCTCTCGACGCAGTCGAACCGCGGCGGACAGTCCGGGATCTCGTCGTTGCACGAGCGCAGGCAGACGCTGCCGCCGGAGGTCAGCGCGACGCAGGGGAAGCCCTCCGCACAGTCGGAGTCGTCGGTGCACGCCTGGCAGTCGAGACCCGGCACGGTGCCGCCGTCGGACTCCCCGCCGCCGTCCTCGGCCGCGACGTCCTCCCCGACATCGACCTCCGCCTCGCCGTCCGCGGCGACGTCGGCGTCCGGCTCCGTGCCATCCTCGCCGTCCACGGCGTCCACGGCGTCCACGGCGTCCCCGACGCCTTCGACGCCTGCGTCGGCGTCGTCGTCGAACGGAACGCCGCCGTCGGCACAACCCGGCAGGCCGGCGACGACAGCCGAAAGAACGGCCACCACCCACACGCTTCGCTTGTTGAACATGTTCACCCACCCGCCCCCAGGGGGCCCGCCGGGCGGCCCGGCCACCCGGCGGCTGCGCGATCCTCTCCGCGACGTCCGCTGCGTCCCGGCCCGCCGCGCGCAAGCATCAAGGTAGCATCGGGGTCGGGGTGCGACAAGACGAGCCGGGTGACGGACGGGCCGGGGAGGGACAGGCGGGGTGGGGGGTAGGCGTGGCGACGCCTTCGTCGGGAGCGTCAGTAACCGCCGTAGGCGGCGCCGGCGGCCTTGCCGGCGGCCTCGCGCCGACCGGCGACGTCGTAGGCGATGACCTCCATCGCCGGCACCTGCTCCAACCCCTCGATCTGCTGCTGCCGCCACGCCTCGAGCCGTACGCGCTCGCAGCGGCGCAGCCGGGCCATTTCGGCCGTCAGCCGGTCCATCTCCTGCCGCCAGTGCGCCCGGGTCGCCCAGGCCACGAAATGAGCGCTGTCGATCTGCCCTTCCACGCGCCGGAACGGCGCCTCGATGTCCGCCGCGCGCGCCCGGGCGTCGTCCGCCATGGCGCTCAGCGGCAAGGTGAGGGGCAGGGCCGCGATCTCGAAGAACGACGGCACGCCGGCCAGCTCGCCGAACCCTTGCATCACGCCTTCCCCGGCGAGCCGGGAAGCCGTGCCCGGCAGGTGCGACAGGCTCATGCCCGCGGAGGTGATGCGTGCCGTAAACGTGGCCGCCTCGGCGATGTCGCTGGCCCTCTGGCCCTGCGTCCGCAGGGCGTCGATCTCCGGGCGGGCCTGGTCCCAGCCGGCGTACAGGCGCCCGTACTGCGCCTCGATCCGATCCACTTCGGCGCCGGCGGCCAGCCACTTGTCGCGCGCGGCGTCCCACTGCCGCTGCAGGTCGGCGAGCTGCCGATCGAAGTCGTCGGCGGCGTGGATGCCGCACGGGGCGAGTCCCTGGGCATCGCAGCGCTGCAACGGATCGCCGGCGGCGTACTGGTAGGGATTGAGGAGCTGCGGCTCGCCAATCATCGGCCACATCGGTTCGCGCGTCAGGAAGCGGGCGGCGCCGGCGTCGTAGTACCTCTCGCCCATCCGGTACAGCACGCCGCTCGACCCCTCCTGCCTCACGCCGCCGCGCCCGCCGTACGTGAACAGCTGGTCGCTCGTCCCGACGTGCGCCAGCAGGCGCCCGTAGGGCTCGTAGGCGTAGCTGTCGGTGACCGTGCCGGTCTCGTCGGTCAGGGCGAGCGTCGAGCCGACCTGGTCGAAGTGGTAGAAGCGGACCGCGTCGCCGGCCGCGGCCTCGATCAGGTACAGCAGGCTGCCGGCCGGCGACCAGACGTAGAAGCGCAGGAACTCGCCGCTCGCTTCGTCGCGCTCGGCGAGCAGCGCGCCGGCGGGCAGCGCGTGGCTCGCATGGAACAGGGTCGTCGTCCCGCCCTCGGTCCGCGCGGCCGGCTCGCCGTAGCCGTCGTAGTCCAGCGTGGCGGGGCCGGCGGCGATGAGCCGCGAGGCGTCGTCCCACGCGAAGGTCATGCCCGGGGACGCGGTGAGTCGCCCGCGCTCGTCGTAGGCCCAGCCGGCGGTCGTGACTTGTTCCGCCGCGTCATGCTCGAACGACTCGTCGAGCGGCGCGAGCGCGAGCAGCTCGTCACCCGGGTCGAGCGGCGCGGTGAGGTCGACGACCGTGAGCTGCCCGGCGGCGTCGCGCGTGAGCCGGACGTCGATGAACGAGCCTTCCTGGACCCTGGCGAGCCTTCCGGCGCCGTCCCAGGAGTAGGCGGTGTCGACGCCGTTCGACCGCGTGATCGACACCAGCCGCCGATCGGCGTCGTACGCGAACTCCACCAGGGTGCCCGTCAGGCTGTCCGACACGCTCGCGGGCAGCCCCGTGGCGGCGTCCCAGGAGTAGGTCACGGTCAGTGCGCCGCCCGGGTACGCGAGAGTGGCCAGCCGCCCGGCCGCGTCGCGCCCCGCGGTGCTCGTCATGCCGCCCGCGCTGGTCGTCAGCACGCGGCCCTCGGCGTCGAGCGTCAGGGCCACGTCGCCGGCGCCCGTTCGACGGCCGGCGGCGTCGTACGTGCAGGCGACGTCGGGGCCGGCCGAGTGCCGCCGGCGCACGAGGTTCCCGGCCGCGTCCCAGGTGGCGGTCATCGTCGAGCCGTCGGGGGACGTGACGGTCGCGACGCGCCCGCGGGAGTCGTAGGTGACGAGCGTTTCGCGGCCGAGGGGGTCGGTATGGGAGGCGAGTCTTCCGGCGGCGGTGTACGCGAACGACCACGGGTCGCCGCCGAAGTCGGTCAGACCGGTGAGCGCGCCGCGCGCGTCGTAGACGAAGGTCGCGGTGCTCGCGTCGGGAGCGGTCACGGCGGCCAGGAGGCCGCCGGGCTCGTAGGCGAACGAGGTCACGCGGCCGAGCGGGTCGGTGGTGGTGAGGACGCGGCCCATCGCGTCGCGCGTCAGGGCGAATGTCGCGCCGGTGGGATCCTCGACGCCCGTCACGGCGCCGCGCGCGTCGGTGGTGGCCGTCGTGGTCAGTCCGAGCGGGGTGGTCGACGAGGTCGGGATGCCTTCGGGATCGAAAGCCTCGGCGAACTCCGCGCCGCCGATCGACCAGGTGACAGGCCGCCCGGCCGGGTCGCGCCCGAAGGCCAGGGGCAGCCCGTCCGGCCCGGTGACCGATTGCAGGCGGCCGAGCGCGTCGTAGGCGTAGGTGGCGGAGCGGGCCGTACGATCCGTCGCGGAGACGAGGCGATCCATGAGGTCGTAGGCGAAGACGCTGGCGGCGCCGGCGGGATCCGTGACGCGCGTCAGGTTGCCGTTGGCGTCGTAGTCGTAGAGCGTCGAGCCTCCCCGCTCGTCCTCGACCTCGCGGATCCGTCCGGCGGCGTCGTACACGTAGCGCGTGCGCGTCGCGTCCGGCCAGACGACCTCGGAAACCCGCTTGGCGGCGTCGTAGGCGTAGCCGAGGGCCCCGACGTCCGAGTCGTCCCAGGAGGCGACGGTGCCGTCCGCGTTGTACGTCAGGTCGACGAGGCCGCCCAGGGGATCGGTGACGCGCGTGACCTGCCCGCGGGCGTTCACCTGGTAGGTCCACGAGCCGCCGCGGCGATCGACCCGCCCGACGAGGTTCCCCCGGCCGTCGTACGTGTATTCCTCGACGGCGCCGTCGGGGTACTCGAGCGTCACGAGGTCGTGGAACGTGAAGGCGACGGTCTCGGCATTCCGGGGGTTGACGAAGGTCTGTTCGCGCGGGGTGTAGGTCGCCCGCAGCTCGTCGCCCGCCGCGTTGGTCACCGACTCCGGCAGGCCCGAGGCGTGGTAGGCGAAGGTCACGCGGCCCCCCAGGCGGTCGGTCGCGCCGGTGACCTGGTCGCGAGTCGGGTCCGAGTCGAACTCGATCGTGCGGCCCAGCGGATCGGTCATCGAGTCCATGACCCGCCCCTGGTGCACGTGCCGGAACACGCGCTGGGACCCGTCCGGATACACGACGGTGAACTGGCTGGTCTCGGCCACGTAGGGATCGAACACGTCGGCCGTGAACGTGGTGACGTTGCCGTAGGCGTCGGTCTGCGAGGTGACCGCGCCCGAGAAGGAGCCGGCGGGATACGACTGCTCGAAGGGGATGTTCCCCTCGGGCCGCTCGACCCCGCTCACCCGGTTGCGGTCGGCGTAGGCGAAGCGCGTGACGGCGCCGAGTGGGTCGGCGATGGAGCGCAAGGCCACGCCGCTCGGATTGTCGGCCGGCCGGTCCTCGTAGACCAGCGTCACGCTGCGGCCTGTCTGGTCCTGGACACGGGTGAGACGCGGGTTCGGATCGGGGCCGGGGACCACGGTGTAGGTGAAGTCGAGGGAGCGGCCGAGGCCATCGGTCACGCGGTCGGGTCCGCGCTCGGCCAGGGTGTCCAGGGTGGCGAACTCGTAGTCGAGGGCGTTGCCGCTCCCGTCCTCCACGCGCACCAGGAAGGCCTCGGGGTCGGAGACCGGGCCGGCGACGAAGATGTCGGTGAAGCCGTTGGCGTCGGTGACCGAGTCGTTGAGGTTGTCGGCGAACGACTCGAAGGCCACGTCGCCGCTGCTGGCGATGTCGGGAGCCGAGGAGCCGTCGCCGGCCATGAATCCGCGGTGCGAGCGGCTGGCCAAGAGCGTCAAGCCCGCCGCGAGGTCGCGGACGAAGACGTCGGGACTGCCGTTGAAGTCGCCGGGAAACAGGTTGGTGGTCTCGGAGCGGAACGCGACGAGGCGGCCGTCGGCCGAGATCGCCGGGCCGCTCGACGTGCCGTTCCCCTCGGCCCCGGCCGTGGTCACGCTGACCCGCGAGGTCGTGCCGGCCGTGCGGTCGCGAAGGAAGACGTCGGCGCGCCCGTTGAGGTCGCCGGCGACGAGGTTCGCGGCGGAGGAGGTGAAGACGACGAGGCGGCCGTCGGCCGACACGTCCACGCGCTCCGCCGACGAGCTGGCGGCCCCGTCGCCCTGCAGCCCGGCGCTCGACACGCTGACGCGTGCGGTGGTGCCGGCCGAGCGATCGCGGGCGAACACGTCGCGCACGCCGTTGCTGTCGCCGGGGACGAGCGTGTCGGCGTCGGAAGAGAAGACGACGATGGTCCCGTCGGCGGACAGCGCGGGATGGACCGACGCGCCGTCGCCCCGGGTGCCGTCGCCGGCCACGCTGACCAGCTCGGTGGTCGCCGCGGCGACGTCGTGGACGAACACGTCGCGCACGCCGTTGACGTCCCCCGGCACGAGGTTGGTCGCGGCGGAGTAGAACGCGACGAGGCTCCCGTCGGCCGAGAGCGCGGGCTGGTACGAGGCGCCGTCGCCGCCGAGCCCGGCGCCGGACACGCTGACGCGCCGGGTCGCTCCGGTCGTCGTGTCGTGAACGAAGACGTCGGCATCGCCGTTCAGGTCGCCGGGGACGAGGTTCGAGGCGTAGGAATGGAAGGCGACCAGGCGGCCGTCGGCGGACACGGCGGGGGCCCACGAGTCGCCGCCGGCCTGCGTCCCGTCGGAGGCGACGCTCACGCGGACGGTCGTCGCCGTCTCGCGGTCGCGGAGGAAGATGTCGCCCATGCCGTTCGTGTCGCCCGCCACGAGGTTGGCGGCGGACGAGCGGAAGGCGACGAACCGGCCGTCGGTGGTGATCGCCGGCGTGGAGGACATGCCGTCGGCGGCGAGGGTGGCGGCGAGGGTCGGGTGTTCGATGACGCCCAGGCGGGGGTTCGGGTTCGCCTTGACGAAGGTCCGGACCTGCGCGGCGGCGGGATCGAGCAGGTAGTAGTACTCGGGGGTTTCGCGCAGCTCCCGGGACAATCGCTCCATCGGGAAGCGGCGCCAGCCGTTCCACATGCGGCGGAAGCCGACCTCGCGCCCGCCGGTCATGAGGTAGATCCGCTCCGCGGACCCGTCGTGCATGCGCGACAGCGCATCGCGGTGGTTGTCGGCGAAGCGGGCCGTGAGGGCGGCGCGGGTCCAGGAGAGCTGGGAGCCGTAGAGCACGTCGTAGGTGAGGGGCAGAGGGCCGCCCAGGTCGAGGAATCTGCGGCTGAAGAAGAACTCGCCCGTGGCCGCGGAGATCGGGTCGCCGGTGGTGAGCATCGTGTCGCCGCTGCCCAGCGCGCTGAGGTCCTTGCTGTCGCCGCCGCGGGTCGCGCGGGGGACCAGGAGGAGAGCGACGGCGAGCAGCCCGACGGCGAGCGCCGCGGCGGCACGCCGGCGGCGCCGGCGGAAAGCCGAGCCGGCCAGCAACGCGAGGCCGACGAGCACGACGCCGCCGGTCTGGCCCCGTCCGGCTGTCCGGCAACCACAGCCTCCGGAGCCGGAGCCGGGCTGGCCGGCGTCCGGCAGCGGAGTCGCGTCGTTCGCGTCGCCGCCCGCGTCGGCGTCGGCGCCGGCGTCGTCCCCGGACGCGGCGTCGTCTCCCGGCGCGCCGTCGTCCCCGGTGTCGGCGGCGTCGGCGCCCCCGTCGTCGGCGTCGACCGCGTCGGACGGGCCCCCGTCCGGAACCACGTCGCACGGGCAGATGCGCCGTCGCAGCAGGTTGCCGTCCGGATCGTACTCGTACTCGACGACGGCCCCCGAGGCGTACGTCACGCGGCTCAGGCGGCCGGCCGGGTCGTACTCGACGCCGGCCGGATCGGACCGTGCCGGCGCGGGCACGAAGAGCAACGTCGCGAGCAGGGATGCGGCAAGCGAGAAGCGTCCCATGACCACCACCTTTCCCGGAGCCGACGGACCAGCCGATTGTCGCCGCCCCTGCGGGGGCCCGTCAACGCGAATCATGGGGTCGTGTGGCGGCGCGACGCCATGATCAGCAGCCGGAGCCTGGCCGGACGCTGCGATCGGCGTCGTTGCAGTCCAGGCCGAGCGGTGGGTAGTCGGTCCCGTCATACGCGCCCGGCTGCCACCAGCTCCGGTAGCCGTCGCCGTCGAGGTCCCAGTCGCCGGCGCCGGGGCCGCCCCAGGCGCCGATGTCGCTCCGGTTGCGGTCGGGGTCGAGAACGGCGGGGTCGCCAGCACCGACCAGGGGCGAGTCCGGTGCGAGATGAAGGTCCCAGGCCAGCGGCGACTCGCCGGAGGTGCTCAGGTACAGCGGATCCGCGGAGAGGTTCGTCCCGTCGTCCCAGGAGGCGACGGGGCCCGAGACGTCCCCCGTGGCGTTGCCGAAGGCGTTGCAGTACCGCCCGGTCACCGTTCCCCTCAGGCTCTCGAGCCCGATGCCGCCGTTGAACGTCAGGCTGACGTTCGACAGCTCGACGGAACCGCCCTCGACCCGCAGGCCGAAATCCTCGTTGCCGGTCACGACGACGTTCCGCAGCACGGACGAGGAACCCTCGCCGGCACGAATCCCTCCGGTGTTTCCGGCGACGATGGCGTTCGTGAGCCGGAGCGTGGCGCCGTCTCCGAGCTCGATTCCTCCGGCGCGTAGCGGTCCGTGGTCCCGGTTCGCCACGTTGGCGGCCACGACGATGTTCTCGGCGGTGACGTCCGATTCGGCCTGGATCAGGAGCCCCCCGGGGGCGGCCACGTGGTATCCGATGTTCCGCGCGACGACGACGTCCGTCAGGGTCGCCGAGGATCCCGAGATGCGGATGCCTCCAACCGGACTCCAGTTCGAGCTGCTGTCCACCACGACGAGGTGGCGCAGCGTCACGGAGGAGGCCTGGATGTCCATTGCCCCCCCGCGCGGGCTGTCCTGCCAGCCGTTCCGCAGCGTGAACCCCTCGATCACCATTCCCGGATCGGACATCAACGTGAACGAGACCACGGTCCAGCGCGCATCGCCGTCGATGATCGTCGCGGCCGGGCCCGCGACGCCCACGAGGCGGAACGCCGGACGGTCCTCGATCTGGACGTTCTCGACGTACGTGCCCGGCTCAACGCAGACGACCGATCCCGCGGACGCCGCGTTCACCGCCTGCTGGATCGTCGAGTAGTCGCGGGGTACCACGAGGTCCGCACGGATCTCGGCGCAGGCCGTCGGCGGGACGGTCGGCGGCGCGTCGGCGCCGCCGTCGCCGTCGCCGTAGCTCTGGTAGCAGCCGGCCGCGCACGCCACGAGCCAGACACACCACAGTCGGAGTACGGTCGAGCGACATCCCGTTCTCATGTGCACCTCCCGGCGCCCCCTCCGGTGTCCCGGGCGCCACCTCGATCCGTCGGCCACCGGGAAGAGCTTGCGCCGGAAGCGGGACGAGGTCAAACGGCGCACGGCGTGGATGTCGTCGCCGACGGGTTGACGGCCGGCGATCCTGCGGGCAAGCTCCCGGTTGCACGTTGGGGGTGGAGCCGTCCGTTCGGGGGGCTGCGGGTCGGCCGGCGTGCTGCGACCGATCCGCGGAGATTTCCGCCATGACTGAAAGACTCCTGGGAGCTGCCGTGATCTGCGCGCTGGCCGCCGGGCTGCCGGCGTGCGGCGACGATGCCGTCTCGGCCGGCGACGGGGCGACCGACGTCGGCGTCGCGGACGAGTCCGGGACCGACGCGATCGTGGAAGACGTCGGTGTCGCGGACGAGGGCGGGGACGCGGGATCCGCGGACGACGGCGGGGCCGACGGGGAGGACGACGGCGGGCCGGAATCGGAGGACGAGACGGGATCGGGATGCGGCCCGATCGTCATCCCGCTGGCGGAGCTGAGCACCACGGCGAGCTTCTTCGAGTACGAGAGCGCGGAGGCGCCCGGGGTCACGGTGAGGTACTTCGCGGTAATCGGGAGCGACGGCGCGCCGCACGTGGCTTTCGACGCGTGCGAGGTGTGCTACCTCGCGCGCCGCGGCTACTCGCAGCGCGGCTCGAACATGCGCTGCAACAACTGCGGCTCCGAGTTCGAGATCGACGGCATCGGCGTCGAGAACACTGGCACCGGATGCTGGCCCGGCTATCTTCCGATCACGGTCACGGACACGGAGGTGACCATCCAGTGCGCCGACCTGGAGACCGGGGCGAGGTTCTGGGAGTAGTGGGACCGCTCAGCCGGCGACGCAGGTGGTGCCGTCGAAGCAGCGGCCCTCGCCGCAATCGCAGACCTGGATGTCGTGGCTGTTGGCCGGCGAGCAGCCGCACGGCCCGATCCGGCAGGTGTTCGGGAAGTCCCCGGCGGACAGGCAGCAGGCGCCGGTTCGCACGGTACCGCCTGCCGCCGCGCAACTGGCCGCGGGCGAGTCGGCGTCGACCAGGCCGCACAGGCCGTCGACGCAGGCCGGCGCGCCGGTGCACCGGTACACCGCCGCGCAGGCCGTCCCCTCGCAGGTCGCGGGATCGGGCGTCGCGGTCGCGGCGAAGGCGCGGTTGACCGCGACCGACGAGCCGCCCATGGAGCAGCCGCAGCAGTCGGCGTTCACGCGCACGCAGTCCGCGCTCGTTCCGCAGGCGTACGGGTTGGGATCGGCCGGGACGCAGCACTTGGCGCTCCGGCCGCCTTCGCAGCCGAGCAGCTGACCGGGCTCGTTGGCGCCGACGAATCCGCTCTCGCACTCGGTGAGGAACATCGTGCAGTAGCCGCCGAGGCGGCCGCAGCGGGTCTCGGGCTCCAGCGGTTCGCACTGCGGCGAGCAGCGGTTCGCGAGGCAGCCGTAGTGGGCCCAGGAGCCGCCCGGGCACGGCAGATCGGTGGGCAGCAGGCCCATGCCCTGCTGCGCGGCGCAGTCGGCCGCGGAGTTGCAGGACCAGACGTCATGGCACCGGCCGCCCGCGTCGGGGTAGTCGCCGTCCAGGCGGCACCACTGCCCGTCGGGGCACGGGAAGGCGGCGATGCCCCCGCAGAACCGGGGGGTGTCGGCGCAGCCGCCGGCGGTGCAGCGCAGCGTGGCGCGGAAGCGGCCGGTGCGGCCACGGTACTCGGCGACGACCAGGAGGTACCGGCCGTCCCGGGTCAGCGGGAAGTCGACGATGGCCGAGTTCGTGTTCTCCGGCCAGTCGATGTCGTCGTTCCCTGCGATCGGCTCGCGCCAGATCTCGCCCGCGGGATCCGTCGGGTCCAGCGGCGGGTAGAGCCAGATCACCGTGTCCCGCCGGTCCGTGAGCGCCTCGACCTCGAGCGTGACGGTCTCGCCGGCTTTCGCCTGGAAGGTGAAGCCGACGAAGCCGCGGCGCAGGAACTCGCCCTCCACGGTCTCGCCGTAGTAGCGGAACTCGCCGATGACGTCGGTCAGCAGGGAGACCAGGTCCGCCTGGCCCTCGTCGGCGTCGGTCACCGCGGGAGGCTCGAGCGCCGTTTTGTCCTCGTCTTCCACGCTGCAAGCCGCCGCGAGCGCCGCGGCGCCGAGGGTTGCGAGGCCGAGCCCTTCCCGATGCAGCCTCATCATCGACCACCTCCTGGTCCTCTCCGGATCTGCGAGCGCCCGCTGCGTCGGGGAGGACGGCACCCGTCGGGCGGGGCCGAGGCTCCGCAAAGCATCTTGAACGAAGCCGCTTCGCGGCAGCGCGCCCGATGATGGACGGCGGTGGTGAAGGTGTGCGGCGGAGCCGTCCGCGGCGTTGTTGATCCGCGCAGAGGCATCCCAGGGCGAGACGTAGCATC
>JACRCZ010000076.1 GCA_016218765.1 Deltaproteobacteria bacterium
ATGTGACCGATCGTGCCGACGTTCACGTGGGGCTTGCTGCGATCGAACTTTTCCTTGGCCATCTCCGTTCCTCCCTGCATCCCTCGTCGGGCGAGCCGACCTTCGATGCTCGCCGCCGCCTGCCGAACCTCCCCGGTCCGAACCGGGCTCCGGGACGCGACCGTCGCATCCCAGCCCCGGGGCGGGCCCGAGAGCCCACGACCGGGCTCGACCCGGTGACCTCCTCCTTACCAAGGAGGTGCTCTACCAACTGAGCTACGTGGGCAACGCCTCCCCTTCCCGTTGATACCCAACCATCCCGTTCCCGGAGCGGGAGACGGGAATCGAACCCGCGACGTTCAGCTTGGAAGGCTGATGCTCTACCAATTGAGCTACTCCCGCCCAACATCCACGGTGGAGGGAGGAGGATTCGAACCTCCGCAGGCGCAAGGCCGGCAGATTTACAGTCTGCTCCCTTTGGCCACTCGGGAATCCCTCCAGAACCGGAACCACTTCGCACCTCCCGGGACGCCGCACGCCCCGTTGCACGTCACCCACTCGGCGAGAGCTGGCGGTGGGAGTCGAACCCGCAACCTGCTGATTACAAATCAGCTGCTCTTCCGGTTGAGCTACGCCAGCCCGGCAACTCCCAAACCGCCGGCCGGCCCGGCGCGTCGACTCCTTCCTCGTCCCGCGGCCGCACCTACCTCCCCCCGGCCGCAAAGGCAACGTACCCTATACGCATACGGATGGACTGTCAAGACTAATTGCGGCCTACGGCGGCGGCACGTCGCCGCCGATCTCCAAGCCGAGGCGCTCGAGGACCGGGGCCAGGGGATCGGACTCGCCCTGCCCTTCCACGTACTGCTCGGCTTCGTCGTCGAGGGGGGTGCGGCGCTCGGCGCGCCCTTCGAGGATCCCCTGCACGCGCGCCATGCCCTCCGCGGTGAGGTCGACGGCTTCGCCGCGCACGCCCGCCCGCTCCGCCCGCACAAGGTTCTGCTCCCACGCCTCCAGCGCGTTGGCCAGCAGGATGCGGGTGCGGGCGCGCAGCAGCGCCTCGTACGCCTCCCGTTGCTCGTCGGTGAGGGTCGTGGGCACGGGGGCGTCGAAGAACAGGTCGTACACGCTCAGGTACAGCGCACCGACGCGGTAGCCGGCCTCCACCGCCCAGAACGCGCTCCCCCCGAGCATCGCAGCCCGCAGCCGCTCGAACGCCGCACCGAAGATCGCCGCCAGCTTCTCGACCTGGCGACGCAGCTCGACCGGGTCCGGCGAGTCCAGCAGCACCTCGTCCAGTCGCTCGGCTTCGAGCAGCCCCAGCCGCAGCTCCGCCTCCGCCGCCGGCGCCGGGTGCACCGGCTCGGCGGCGGCGGCGGCGGCGACCGACCGTTCGATGACCTGTTCGAGCATCGGGCGGGCGGTGTCCGGGTCGCCCTGTTCGATCGTCACCACCGCCAGCCGGACCGTCGCGGCGCGGCGGTCCCCGTCGGACAGTGCATCGGACCGGAGGAGGCGCTCGTAGGAATCCGCGGCATCGCTCCACAGCTCCAGCCGCTCGGCCAGGAGTCCGGCGTGGATCAGCGCGGGAAGCTCCTCGCCTCCCGGATCCGGCCCGGCGGCCAGCGCGAGACAGGCGCGGAAGGACAACAGCGCCCCCATCCAGTCCTCGGCCCATTCCAGGCACACGCCCTTGCGGTACAGCGCCTCCTTCTCCGCCGGAGTTCCGGCGAAGCGCGCGGCGACCTCGTCGTAGATCGCGACCGCATCAAGCCACTCGGCGGCGTCGGCGAGCGCCGCCGCCTGCTCCAGCAGCTCGCCGGCGTCGATCTCCTCGATGTCCACCCCGCCCGCCGTCCGCTCCGCGAGCAGCAGCAGCGGGTCGGCCTCCACCTCGGCGACGGGGGGCTGGGGAACGGCCGGCGGCGGGAGCGACGGGCAGCCGAGAAGGACGAGGGTGCATAGCCCCACTAGGCCGCCGGAACGCATGCCACCCACACCTCGCGGCGCCGCGGACCGTCCAGGTCGAGGAAGAAGATGCCCTGCCAGGTGCCCAGCGCCACCTTCCCGTCCTCGACCGGCAACGTCACGCCGCATCCGGCGAAGCTCGACAAGATGTGCGCCTGCGAGTTCCCCTCGGCATGGCGATACGGTCCGTCGCGCGGGACGAGCCGGGCCCAGGCCTGCAGGATGTCGTGCACGACGTCGGGATCGGCCGCCTCGTTGACGACGATCGACCCGGTCGTGTGCGGGCAGTGCAGGTGCACGAGGCCGCTGCGAACGCCGAGCTTCGCGACGGCCTGCTGGACCTCCCGGGTGATGTTCACGGCGTCGAAATGGTCGTTGGTCTTGATTTCGAATCGGAGCATGGGAGGAGCAGTATACGGAGCACGGCCGCCATGTCGAGCAGGGAGGCGCAGCCCGCCGAGACTCTACATTCGCAGCGCCACCGCCACGTTCGGCACGGGCTGGTCGAGCCAGAACACCGCACCCAGGTCCAGGCCGAGACAGCGGGCGGGGTCCGTGAAGGAGAGACCGACACGCAGCGCGGCGAGCGCGGGCGCCTCGAGATCGGCCTCCGCGCCGAGCCGCAGCACGACCCGTTCGCCGCCGGTACGCAGGACGACGTCCCCGCCCAGGCCGTGGCGCACGAGACGGGGCCCGGACGGCACGGTCGCCAGGCGTTCCTCCCACGGCAGGAACGCGGTCGCATTCGCCGTGCCCGCGCGCCACCACGCGTAGTGCACCAGCAGCTCGACGGGCCCTCCGGCGTCGAGCGTCGCGGCCAGGGCCGCCGCGAGCGGCCGGCCGCCGCCGTCCATGGCGAAGCGGGCGTCCAGGTCCAGCCACGGAGCGACCACGTCGAGCCGCGCGCCGAAGGTCGCGGCGCCGTCCGACCATCCGTCCAGCCGGCGCAGCTCCATCCAGGCGTCTCCGGTGAGCACCGCATCGCCCAGCCGCAGGACCTGCGGGAAGCCGACGCGCAGCAGGTCGGGGCCCGGCCCGAGAAGCGACTCCTCGCCGATCGAGTCGGCGTCGACCGGAAGGACCCGCGCGTAGCGCAGGTCGAGGCCGAACCGATGGTACGCGGCGCCGCCGTCCCACGAACGCTCGGCGGCCAGCGACGCTCGGGCGCCTGCCGCGAGCCAGACGAGGTCGCGCGCGGAGTCCTCGACGACGTCGCGGCGCCCCGCGGAGAGGATGAACGGGCGCAGCTCCAGGCCGGGAATGCCCGGCACCACACCTTCGACGACCTGGCGCCAGTCGAAAGCCAGCGCGTGCGTGGCGTCGCCCTGCACGATCGCGAGGCCGCCGAGAGGACGCCAGAGGCCGAGGCGTACGGCGCCGGGAAACCGCAGCGCGTCGTCGAGCGCCCCGGGCGACCAGCCCAGGCGGAGGCGAGGCAGCGAGGCGGCACCGGCACCGGCGACGCCGTCAACCACGGGCTGCCAGGTCGTGACGCCGGCAGCCACGGTCCAGAAGTCGCCGCCGAGCATCGCGAAGCGATCCGCGCGGATGGAGGCGAAGTGCGGGAAGAGCGGGGAGGAGGGCTCGCGGCTGGTCTCCACCACGCCGGACGGCTGGAAGCCCGCTTGCGCCCAGAGCCCGCGGCTGATGACGGCGCCCAGCGTGCCTGTGGGCCTGGCGACGTCGGTCCGCAGGAACGCGTACGGGCCGAAGACGGTGTCGGCGACGCCGAGGTCGAGCCGGCCGTACGGCCCGAGCCAGCTTGCCGCGACGTCGACGTCGTCCATGGGGAAGCCGGTGACGGCGAGGTCGAAGTCGCCCAGCGGCCCGGCGGGAAGGAAGGCGGCGACGCGGATGAACGGCCCGCGACGCTCGCGCGCGCCGATTTCCGGCGGCCGCAGGCCGGGCAGGCGACCGAAGCGGAGCAGGGCCCACGGCGAGCCGAACACGGGGATCTCTCCGATCCGCAGGACGGCGGAGCGGACGACGACGTCGCCGGCGGAATCGGCGCAGGCTTCCGCGAACTCGATCGACCAGCCGGTGGCCTCGAGTGGGCAGCGGGAGAGCGCACCTTGGCGCGCCGTCGCGCTGCCGTCGACGACGTCCAGCTCCTCCGCGGCGCCGTGGACGGCCGGGATCCCGGGCAGCTCGAGGCGCAGGCGGACGCCGAGCAGGCGGTAGCGGCCGGCGTCAAGCTCGACGAAGGCCTCGTCGGCCTCGACCGCGACGCCGGGGGCGGTGAGCGACAGGTTTCGCGCGTCTGCGATGCCGTCATCGAGGTCGAGCGTCAGGCGATCGGCGGAACGCTGCAGGACGGTGGGAAGAGGCGGGACGCCGGCGGCGTCGTCCGCGGCGACGCGCGCGGCCCACGGCAGGGCGAGGAGGGCGATGGCAAGGACGCGCACGAGGCGGGGACAGTACTACGAGGCGCCGGGTCGCAGCGAGGCTTCGCCCGTACGGGCGCGACAGGCAACCGGCTACAGGCAACCGGCAGCCGGCAATGATCAGCGCCTGCTGCGGGATCGCCCGGACGGGAGAATCACATGCCCCCGCCGGGGTAGTTGGCGGGGCTGGCCGGGGCGGGGGCGGGCGCGGGGGCGGGCGCCGGAGCCGGCGCCGGTGCGGGCGTGGTGGTTGTTCCGCCGGAGGCGCCGCCGGTGGCCGCGGGCGCGGGCGCCGTGGTCGTGGTGGTGGTCGTGGTGGTGGTCGTCGTACCCGCGGCCGCGGTTCCGGCGGCGGCATCCTGTTCGGCCTGGTCCGCTTCTTCGGGCGTGGAGAGGGTGCGGCTGCGACCGGCCCGCACGCCCCGGGAGGGGCCGAGGCTCCGGGACCTGGGTCCCGCGACGTCGGCCTCCGCCGGCAGCTCGGATTCGGGCGTCGCGTACTCGCCGGCCGGGAAGTCGACGAACAGGTAGTGGTAGCCGTCGTGGTCCGGCTGCGTGCTGACCGACGCCACGGTCACCGCCTTGACCTCGATGACCAGGTTGACGTCGTGCCCGTGCCGCTCCAGCGAGGCGCGGGCGACGGGGGTCTGCGGGAAGTACTCGGTCACCAGCGGGTTGCGGTTGTTGCGCAGATCGATCTTGGCGTTCTGGATGACGATGACGATCTTGCCGCCGGAGTCGTTGCGGCTCCATTGGATGGCGCGGGTGGACTGGACGAAAATCCGCGACCCACCCTCGGTGAGCTGGAAACCGGGCCAGGTGACCACGGCGCGACGCTCGCGGGCGGCTCGCCGGGCGGCCGGCGGGTCGTGCGCGGCGCCGGGGATGACGCCCGGGTACTCCTCCGTCGCCACGGGCTCCGCGGTGGCGGCGGACGGGCCGGTCTCCTGGGCCATCGTGCGCCCGGGGGCGACGGTGGCGACGACGAACACGAGCGAGACGATCGAAGCGGTGCGCATGGGGGCACCTCCGTGGTGGATTATCGCAGGTCGGGGGGCGACGCGGCAAATTCGGCTGGTGGCTCGTGGCTGGTGGCTGGTGGTGAACTTCGGGCTGCCGGCTACGAGCCGCCCGTCGAGCTTCCGCGGATGAACTGAAGCGTGGCGTGGCCGATGCCGAACTCGCTCCGCAGGTAGGGCTCGAGGCGCGCGGCCAACTCGCAGCACTCGTCGAGCGATTCGAGGCGGACCTCGACGCGGGCGGTCATCGCGACCATGCCCGACGTCACCGTCCAGACGTGGACGTCGTGCAACGCCACCACCTCGGGGAAGCACGCGCCGATGCCCGCGCGCACGTTCTGGATCGACATGCCGTACGGGGCGGCCTCGAGGAGGACACGCACGGCGTCGCGGATCAAGCCGGCGGACCAGATGAGAATCAGCACGCAGATGCCGAGCGACAGGGCGGGGTCGATCCACAACCAACCGGTGCCCCCGATGACGATGGCCCCTGCAACGACGGCGACGGAGGAGACGGTATCGCCGAGCATGTGCAGGAAGGCGCTGCGGACGTTGAGGTCGTGCTTGCCGACGTCGTGCAGGAGCCAGGCGGTGAACAGGTTCACGCCGAGGCCCACGGCGGCGACCACGAGCATCGGCGTCTCGAGGATCGGCGCGGGCCGGCGGAAGCGCTCTGCCGCTTCCCAGGTGATCCAGACCGTCGCGCCCAGGAGCACGACGCCGTTGAGCAGGGCGGCGAGGATCTCGACGCGATGGAAGCCGAAGGAGCGCTCGGCCGTGGCGGCGCGGGCCGCGAGAAGGATGGCGGTGAGGGAGACGCCGAGCGCGAAGGCGTGGGTGAGCATGTGGCCGGCGTCGGAGACAAGGGCGAGGGAGCCGACCCACAGGCCGCCGATCAGCTCGCCGACCATGGCGGCGGCGGTGACGGCGATCGCCCAGCCCAGCCGCCGGCGCTCGCGGCGGCGGGCCGGCGAGGACGTTCCCGCCATCGGGCAGCTCATCGCCTCCGTGCGTACCGGGCCGGCGTGATCGCCCGTCCCGGGCCCGCCGGGCGCGTGGTGGTGGTGATGCGGGTGGCCGTGGCTCATTGCAGGTAACCCAGGGCGCGGAGCCGCTCCGCCATCGCCGCATCATAACGCGCCGCAGCCGGGGCGTACTGGCGCGCGCCCGTCTCCACCGCCGACCCGGCCCTCCAGTCGCGGCGGGAAGGGGCGCCCAGGAACTGACCCAGCAGGATCCGCAGGTAGCGGACGGTGATCGGATGCTCGCGGGCGATCGGGCGCAGGGCGTCCCAATCCCACTTGCCGTCGGGCAGCACGGGCAGGCTCTCCATCCCGTCGCCGGCGAGGGCGAAGAGCGCGGACTGCGTGGGACCGTACATGACGAGCTTCCAGGCCCCCGCGACGACCGCCATGCGCTCGCCCTGGTGGTTGGAGAACGCCGCGTCCGGGCCGGCCGCGCGCTGGCCCAGCAGGTACGGCAGCAGGCTGTTGCCCTCGACGGCGCGTCCCATGGCATCGGCCGCGGGGCCGAGGTTGAACAGGTCGACGATGGTCGGCGCGACGTCGACGAGGCTGACGAGCTGCGGGACGCGACGGGGGGCGGGCAAGCCGGGGAAGCGGATGATGAGGGGAACGTGGAGCAGCTCCTGGAACAGCGAGTGCCCGTGGCCGACCTTGCCGTGCTCCGCGAACTCCTCGCCGTGGTCGGCGGTGACGATGAGCAGGGTATCGTCCCCCAGTCCGGCGGCGCCCAGCTCCTTCCAGAACCGCCCGAGCGCGTCGTCGTGATACGTGACCTCGCCTTCATACAGGGCGTGCAGGCGCACCAGATCGCGCTCGGAGAGCGCCACCTGGCCGGCCTTGACGCGCTCCAGCAGCGTCGGCGTGTCGCGGCCCTGCACGGGGCCGCCGTAGGCGGCGGCGTCGTACATCTGGAGGTACTCGTCCGGAGGATCGTAGGGCACGTGCGGATCGACGGTGTGCACGTAGAGGAAGAAGGGCGACCCCTTGTTGGCGCGGACCCAGTCCAGCGCGTCGCCCAGGACGGCATCAGCCTGGTTGGGCTGCCCCTCCTTGATGTAGTTCTTGAAGGTGTCCCAGCCACGATCGAAGCCGGCGGGGGCGGAGACGTGCCCGTTGGCGACGAACGCGCCGGTCTTGAATCCCTGCTTCTGCAGGAACAGCGGGAGCAGGAGAACCTCGGGCGACAGCGCGTCGCGCTCGCGCTGCGCGCCGTGGGTCATCGGATACAGGCCGGTGAGCAGCGACGCCGTGGAAGGCAGCGTCCAGTTCTCCGGCGCGATGGCGGCCTCGAACACGACCCCCTCCTCCGCCAGCGCGCGCAGCGTCGGGGACTTCACGTCCAGACGGCGGTACGGAAGGCGGTCGCGCAGGGCAGGAACCTCGTAGGGCTCCAGATGGTCGGCACGCTGCGTATCGATGAGCACCAGGACGACGTTACGCGGCGTGCGCTCGAGGCGCGGCGCGGCGCCCGGCGCCGGGCTGATCAGGAGGGTGGGTGCGCCCCAGACGGCGCGGAAGCCGTCGAGCGGCCGGCCGCGGACGGAGAAGTCGACGCGAACGACCTGGCCGCCGAACGAGCCCAGGGCGCCGCTGGAGGCGACCAGCCAACGGCCCTGCCGTTCGGGACCGACGTCGCGGCTCCAGACCACCCGTCGCAGCCCGTCCTCCCCCGTGACCCCAAGCTCGAAGGTGACGGCCGACGCCTGCCCGGTCGGCGCCGCGCGCGTCCCGTAGGCGAAGCCGATGTAGGGATCGGTGGGGGCCTCCTGGGAGCCGCGCGGGATCTCGAGGTAGTACTGTGCGGAGGCGGGGAGCGGCAGCGCGAGTGACGGGCGGGTGACCTCCGTGCCGTCGTCCTCGCGCAGCGCGACCTCGCGCAGCACCTCGCCGTCGGTCGGCTGGACCTCGGGCGAGCCTTCCGCCGGCGGCTCGGTGCGCAGCCAGACCCAATCGACCTGGAAGTAGCCTTTCCGGTCGCCGATGTCGTCCGCCGGGCCGCGATCCTCGTAGAGCTGGAGGTAGTTCTCGCCCTCGCGGAGCGCCTCGGCCGGAAACGCCTCTTCGGCCACCTGCCAGTCCCCGGTCTGGAGCGTGAGGCGGAACCCGTGGACGCCGTTCAGGTTGCCGGTCACCGAACGCCGGTAGGACGTGCGGTAGCGCATCTGGAGGGTGAGCTCCTTGGCGCGCGTGAGGAAGAAGTAGAGGCGGTGGTTGGCGTTGGGCGAGCCGTCGCGGGGGTCGTCGACGGCCCAGGTGAAGGTCTCGCGGCCGTCGCGCACGTCGCCCGACCAGCCCATGGCCCAGTTGCCGAGCGTGTACTTGAAGCGATGAGCGGTGCCGAAGTCGATGAACACGCCGTGGTGGTCGATGTCGGCCATGTGGAAGCGGTTGACGAAGCCGAACCACGGAAACGCGGAACGGAAACGGTCGGGCAGCGCGGAAGCCGAGCCTTCCTCGACCCCCGGCGGCGCCGGATTGTCGGGCTGGAACAGCGGCGCCTGCTCGAAGATGCGCGGGGGCGGCGGCCCCGTGGTGATCGCGCGCGGAACCGGCTGCCCGCCGCCGGCGGCCGACTCGGTGTCGGTCGCGTCGTGCCGCGTGCGGCGCGGACAGGCCGGGAGGAGGAGGGCGAGGAGAAGGAGGGGAAGAAGTCGTCGGTTGTCGGTTCTCGGTTTTCGGTCCGGGAGGGGGCGGGAGGGGTGCATCGCGGGCCGCCGGTCACGTCCCCAGGTGGAGATCGTCGAAGTAGACGACGGAACGGAGCCGGGGGGGGTTCAGGACGTCGACGTTGTCCCAGCGGACCTCGAACAGCACGCGCACGTGCGAGAACCGGTCGGGCGGGGCGCCCCACAACGAGACGAAATCATCGACCAGGTTGCGCTCGAACCGGACCCACCGGCCGACGACCGGCTCCTCGCGGGTGACGTAGAAGAACTTCGCGTTCTGGATGCCGAACGGAGGATGGTCGATGCCCGCGAGCAGGTACCGGATCTGGATGTTCTCGGTCGAGCCCCCGGCCATGGCCGCCCCGGCGACGATGACGACGAACTGGATGTACTGGTCGACCGTCCCGCGCTCCCAGGTCTCGACGAAGTAGCTGCCGCCCACGACCGTCGGGAAGACCGGCGTCGCGATGTCCTGGATCACGCCGCGGATGTGCGCCTTGTCGGGTGGCGGGTGCGACTCGTCGCACAGCAGCTCGAGACGCGCGGCCCATCGTCCGGAGCGCGCCTGCGCCGTGGAGGCGGTGAAGCCGCCCCAGTGCGGCCGATCGGGGAAATACCACCACGGCTCCGTCCCGTCCTCGAAGCCGGGGTTCAAGAGCATGTTGAAGCCGTGGTCCGACGGGGTCGTCGCCAGCTCGATCGGCGGAGGCGGCCGGAAGTCGGTGCCGGGGATCCAGGCGGAGGGGAGGGGAGGGATCAGCTCGAGGGAATCGGGTGGGGGTGGCGGGAGGGACGCATCGGCCGCGGCGGGGGGAGCGAGCGTTTCGGTGGCCGGGGAGCCGGCGTCCCGCGCGGCGGGCACGGCGTGGGAATCCGGCGCTGCGGGGGGCGGGAGGGGCGCGGCGGCGGCATCCGGAGCAGGTGCACGCCCGCGACAGCCGGCGAGGGCGGCTGTGACGGCCGCCGTCGCGAGGAACGGCCACAGGACGGCGGAGGGGGGACGACGGGACATGGGCCGCATTAGAGCACAGATGAAGTTGCCGGTTGTTGGATATTGGTTCCTGGTCCGGGGGCGTGGGGCGGGATGGCGGATCCGTGGTACCGTGGCGGGCGCGGAGGAAGGATGGCGGGCGGCGTACTCATTCCGGACCGGCTGCGGGGCGAGCTGACGGATCGGGCGATCGCGGTGATCCACCGGCTGTCGGAGATGATCATCCCGGCGGAGGCGCATTTCGACGCGCGGCTGGATCCGGACCGGCTGGCCCGCGCGGTGGAGCTGGTGCTCGACGCGGAGCCGGTGCTCGGCTGCCGTTTCGTGCACGACGCCTGGCGGCCGTACTGGGAGCGGCTGCCGCGGCCGCTGGACGACGCGTTCCTCGTGGCCGCAGACGACGCGTCGTTCGAGGCCTTCGCGTGCGAGCCGCTGGATCCCGGCCGCGGGCCGCAGCTCCTGGCCTGCCTGTGGCCGGCGCCGGACGGCGACCGGCTGCTGGTCAAGGTCGGCCACTACGCCGCGGACGCCGGGGGCACGAAAGAGGCGCTCGAGACGCTGGCGAGGACCTACCGGCGGCTGGCGGTCGAGCCGCGATACGAGCCGGAGCCGAACGTAGGCGGGTCGCGGAGCATGGGCCAGGTGATGCGCCGCGTCCCCTGGAGCGCCCGGCCGCGGATCGCGGGAAACGCCCTGCGGGGGCTGCGCGGCCTGGTGGGCGGCGCTCCGCCGACCCGGTTCCCGGTGACCAGGGAGCAACGACCGGGGCCTCCGCGCTACGCCCTGCGGCACGTGGAGCGGGAACACGTGACGGCGTTGGCGGAGTATGGGAAGGAGCGGGGAGCGACGATCAACGACGTGGTGGCGACGGCCGTCTTGCGGGCGCTCTCCGTCGTCGCCGACCGCTCGAGGCCGTCGGAGCTGCGGCTGCTGGTGACGGCGGATCTGCGGCGGCACCTGCCGTGCGGGAGGGGAGCGGGCTTGTGCAACATGAGCGGCATCGATCCCATGTCGCTCGGGGTGCCTCCGGAGCTGGACGAGGGGTTCGACGGGCTTCTGGCGCGGGTGACGAGGCACACGCGGGGGCGGAAAGCGTCGTGGATCGGCCTCAACGACTACGTCGCGATGCTGCCGGTGATCGGCTGGATGCCGATGTCCTGGCTCGACGGGATCTTCGGCGGGCTGATCCGGGCGACGAACCGCGGCTTGCGGATGCCCAACGGCCTCACGAACATGGGGCCGATCCGGCGGGAGGCGGTGGACTTCGGCGCGGCGCCGCGGCGGGCGTTCTTGCGGGTGCCGCCGACGTTCCCTCCGAACTTCGTCCTGGGGATGAGCGGGTACGGGGGCGAGCTGAGCCTGTCGGCGGGCTGGTACCCGGGCAGCGCGCCGGAGGCGTTGGTGGAGCGGTTCTTCGATCTGATCGTGGAGGAGTTGAGGGCACTGAGGCCGACTGGCCGCTGACCTGCTGAACCACCGAGCCCCGCGGCTCGAGACGGCACGGCAGCCCTTTCGGGACCGGAAGAGGAGAGGTGGGAAGGCCGACTGGAGAGCTGGGGAGGCCGGTTGGGGAGTTTGGGAAGGAGTGCAGGGTCATGGGGCGAAGGGACGTGGAGGAGTTGGGGACGGTGGAGGACCTCGAGCGGTTCTTCGCGGAGTTCGATGGGAAGGCACGGAGGTGCTCGTTCGGCGGGGTGGAGTTCGAGCTGGAGCGTCGCCGAATGCCCGGGACGATGGGAGTCGGGGGCGCCGTTGTCGGTCTGGCGGCAGGCGGGTTCGCGGGGCTGGCTGCTGGGGCGCCGAGGACACCTCCCGGGTTGTATGTCACCGTGACCCTGCCGGTCGCGATACGGTCCGACCTTCTGCTGCGGACGAGCGACCGGCCGGAGGCGGGCAAGGAGAGTCTCGACGCGTGCTTCGGAATCGACGCATCCGACCGCTCGGCTCTGGACGAGTACATGGGCAAGGGGCTGGGCGAGACGCTCATCCGGCTCAACCGGCGGTACGTGATCGAGTTGGACTCGGAGAGGCTCATCCTGGGGCCGTTCGAGGCGGGGCCGGCGGATTTCGCGGCCGATGTCGTCGAGCTGATCGCCGCCCTGCCCCGCCCGTCGCCGGACGAGCCGGTGGTGCCGGACTTCGACGAGGCGGCGGAGCGGGACGGAGACGTCGTCGAGGTCGCGCAGCGCAGCGGACCGGTTGCGGCGGAGCTGGCGCTGGCGGCGCTTGCGGCCGCCGGAATCCCCTCCCGGACGATCGGGGCGGGCGGTGGGGTCTTCGGCGCCGCGTTCGACGCCGTCGTGCGCCTCGTCGTCCCGGCGTCGTTCGCGGAGCGGGCGATGGAGGTTCTGCGGGAGGCCGAGGATCTCGAGGCGTCCGAGGGGGATGAGGACGACGAAGAAGACGGCGAAGGCGACGAGGGCGGGGGCGGCGCGGACGACGACGACGGGGACGATCGGTAGGATCGGGGGAGGTGTCCGGCGGTCCCCGTCGCGCGGATCCCTGCGGTTGATAGGGGCCGAGTTCACCGATCGCACACCACCCAGCGGCAATCGACCGGATCGTCCTGTCCCGGGTGGCACGGCAAGGGGTCAGACCACTCCGTCGTGGCCGCGCAGTTGCACTGACATCCGGGAAGCACGGGGTCGAGATCCGCGTCTCCCGGACAGACGATCAGGCAGCCGCGGCAGACGGTGATGGGAAAGACGAACTCCGGCGACTGGACCGCCGCGCCGTCCTCGGTGCGGGTGCCGAAGGCCCGGATGCCGACGCGGACCCGCATCGAGTCCGCGCCGGATTCCTCCAGCGCCGAAAGCATCACCTCCGTGGCGGCCGGCGACACGAGCCGGGTTCCCACCGTGGCACGGCCGAGAAGATTGATATAGGTTGGTCGTCGCGCCTCGGCCGACTCCACGAGCATCGGGACGTGTGGGTCCGCTTCGTACCGGAGGCGAACGCCGTTCATGAAGATCCCCGTCCGGGGCGGCTCGGGGCCGTCGCTGAAGTCCATCCACGCGTAGCGGATGCTGAGGTACCCGGTGTAGGCCTCGGCAACTGCCAGGTCGAGGGTTCCCTCGGCCAGGAAGATGACGCCCGACACGGGGATCTCGCACTCCGGCGGCGGACCGAGATGGTAGGCGTTGTGGATTTCGAACTCCTCCAGCGTCAGGTCCCCCTGCCCTTCCTGCTCGCAACCGAGAACAAGCACGAGTGCGAGCCCCACTGCGACGTCCCGCCTCGCCCGGTTTCCGTTCCCCCTCATGCCCGACCTCCCGTGCCAAGGCTATCAGGCCTGACCGGCGGCCACCAGTTCGTCTCGCGTCCTCAAGCGCAGCGTCGACGGCCGCAGCTTGGCCGCCGCGCAACACGCCATGCGTTGCGGCGGAGCGCGGTGTGCTCGCCGGAGGCCATCGCGCCGACCATGGGAAGTGCGAAACCGGATCGGCATCCTGACGCTATAGGGTGTGTGGGGGAGAGAGGCCGTCCAAGGCGGAGAACAACGATGCGACGAACATCGCGCACCGACGCGCCCCTCGCGGCTCTGGTCGAGCCGTGGCCCCGCGGCGCCAAGCTGCTGCCGCTCCTGGCGGCGTGCATGTCGTGGGGCCTGGTGCCGGCGTCGCAGCGGCGCCCGCGCGTCCGTCGGAGGGAAACATGCCGAGTCGTCGGGTCAAGTGGCTCAAGATCTACTTCGTCTCCGGCGCGGTGCTCGATGGCCTGGCCACCGTCGTGCTGCTCAGCCCGACGCTGACCGAGCTGCTCTTCGGGCTCGAGCTGGACGCCGCCCGACGGCCGCATTGACATGCATGTGCATGCAGGTTACCGTTTCCTCATGCGCACCACGATCGAGATGACGGACGAGCAGCGCGCGAAGCTCCTGCACCTGGCGGCCAGGCGCGGCGTGAAGGGCTTCTCGGCCATCGTGCAGGAGGCTCTCGACCAGTACCTCAAGTCGACGGAGGGCAAGGAGGCCGAGGTCCAGGCGGCGCTGGCGGTGCGCGGGAGCCTCAAGGGCAAGGAGGCCGAGAGGCTGGCCGAGACGAGCAGGCGGCTCCGGGAGGCGTGGCGATGATCGTCGCCGACACCGACGTCCTCATCGACTACCTGCGCGGCGAGGGCGAGCAGGTCGAGCGCATCGCGTTCGAGCTGCAGCACGGCCTGCGGACCACGGTGGTGAGCGCGTTCGAGCTGTGGGCCGGCGCCATCGGGTCTGCGAAGCGCGAGCGAGCCGTGGACACGCTGCTGGCAGCGCTGACCATCGTGCCCCTCGACGGCGAGGATGCACGCGCTGCGGCCGGTGTGCGGCGCGACCTGGAGCGCGCCGGGCGCTCCATCGGCATGGCCGACTCGCTCATCGCGGGCATCTGCGTGCGGCACGGGGCGGTGCTCCTCACGCGCAACAAGGACCATTTCGAGCGGATTCCCAACCTGCGCCTGTCGGGGCGGTACGAGTAGCCTCCGGACCGACAACTCGTCCCGGACGACCAACCAATAACCAACAACTTCCCCCCTCCCTCCCTGTCACAGATTCCTTGCACGCGGCCCCCAACGCTGTACGATGGGCGCGACGGCATTGGCCATGGACATGGAACGGGACGTGGAGATCGCGGCGGCCATCCGCGATCGGACGCACCACCGGGCGCTGGCGATGATGAGTCGGGAGTTCGGCCCGGCCCTGGGCAGGTTCTGCACGGCGTTCCTCGGCAGCTCGGCCGAGGCCGAGGAAGCCGCACAGGACTCGCTCCTCGAAGCGCTCCGGGCGATGCCCGGGTTTCGCGGGGAATCCGCCGTAAAGACGTGGCTCTTCGCCATCGCCAGGCGGATCTGCCTCCGGCGCCGCAAGCGCCGGCTGCACCGCGAGGCGCTCCTCCGGGTCGTGTCGGTGACCGACGTGCCTCCGCCCGACACTCCGCTGGACGAAGCCGCGCGCACCGAGCTGGTGCGCCGCCTGCAAGCCGCGGTGGCCTCGCTCCCCGACGAGGAGCGCGAGGTTCTGGCGCTGCGGTACCAGGCGGACCTCACGTACGAGGAAGCGGCCGAGGTGTGCGGCATCCGGCCCGACGCGGCGCGCAAGCGCGCCAGCCGGGCCTTCGCCGCCCTGCGCGAGAAGTTGGGAGGCCGGTCATGAGCGAAACGCGATGCAAGGAAGTGGACGATCGTCTCGCCGAGCTGGTCGACGGGGAGTCGGCCGCCGTGCAGGAGTTCTCGTCCCATCTGGCGACGTGCCGCGAGTGCGCGGCGAGGCTGGAGGGGGCGAAGCGCACCGCGGCCTGGCTGCGGAAGGCGGGGGACGGAGTCTCGCCGAAGTCGCTGGAGGCGGACGCGATTTTTCGCCTGGCCGAACAGCGCGCCAAGGCCCGTACCCGTCGCACGGCAGCCTGGATCGGCGGCGCCGCGGCCGTGGCCGCTTCCGTCGCCGCGGTCGTGTACTTCTCGATCGGGACGGGCACGGAGCCGGAATCGCAGAGGCCGGCGCAGGTCGCGATCGCGCGCGACGCCGCCGGAGCGCCGGCGTCTCCGGGACCGGACGCCTCGCAGGCTCCGCTGCCGTCGGGCGTTCGGGGGCAGCTCGTGCTCGTGATGGCTCCCGAGGGGGCGTCGGTCGAGGTGAAGACGGCGGACGGGACGCGGAGCGTCGCCAAGGGCGCCGGGCCGGTCGACCTTCCGGCGGGCGCGACGGTGACGACCGACGCCCGCGCGCTGGCGACGGTTCGCCTGGCCGACGGCACGACCCTGAGCCTGGACCGCGCGACGTCGCTCGCGTTCGACGCGGACGACGAGGACCTGCTGAGGGTCGCGTCGGGACAGATGCTGGCGGACGTGATCCCGCGCGAAGCGGGGCGGCCGAAGCTGCGCGTCGCGCTGCCCACCGGCGAGGTCAGCGTTTTGGGCACGAAGTTCGCCGTCCGGGCCGAGGCCGACGAGTCGCGGGTCGATGTGGCTCGCGGCGTGGTCGAGGTCCGCGGCGGCTCGGGCGAGCCTGTCCGCGCGGCGGCGGGCCAGGAGGCGGTGATCCCGCGCGAGGGCGCACCGGTCGTCGCGCAGGTGCGCGACCTGTCGGCCGTGCTGGCCTGGGCCGACGACCTGGACGAAGGCGAGAAGGCGCCGCGGGGTCTGGGCTCGCTGTCCGCGAACCCGCCCGGGCGGCCCGAGCGCCGCCGCGACCTGGCCCTCGCCGGCCACAAGGTGACCGTGCGCATCCAGGGACCCGTGGCGCGGACCGAGGTCGAGGAGGTCTTCCAGAACGACACCGGCGAGCGGCTGGAAGGCGTGTACAAGTTCCCGCTCCCGCCCGGCGCCTCGATCGCGCGCCTGGCGCTCGAGGTGAACGGCAAGCTGGAGGAGGGCGCGTTCGTGGAGTCGGAGCGGGCGACGCGCATCTGGCGCGGCGTGATCCGCCATGCCACGCCGCAGCCGGTGCGCCGCTCGCACGAGGAATACATCTGGGTGCCGGGGCCGTGGCGCGACCCGGCGCTCCTGCAGTGGCAGAAGGGCAACGAGTTCGAGCTGCGCATCTTCCCCATCGAGCCGCATTCCTCGCGGCGGGTGATCATCGCCTACACCGAGGTGCTGCGTCCGGTCGGGACCCACCGCCGCTACGTCTACCCCCTGCCCTTCGACGAGGGCGGCTCGACGAAGGCCGGCGAGTTCTCCTTCGAGGCGCGGATCGGCGGTGCGGACCCGGGGACCAAGGTCCGCAGCCTCGGCTACGATGTCGCCGTCGCCGTCAAGGACGGCGCCCCGGAAGCGACCTTCACCAAGAGCGACTTCGCCCCGACCGGCGACCTGGTGCTGGACTACGCCTTGCCGGCCAAGGAAGCCGGCCTCTCCGCCGTGACGTACAAGGCCGGGGAGGAGGAGCGAGCGGACGAGCGGTCGAGCGGTCGAGCGGACGGGGACCCAGGGCCGGCCACTGACTCCGCCCCGGCCGCCGACCACCAGCCACCAGCGACCAGCGACCAGCCGGGTTTTGTTCTCTTCACGATCCGGCCGGATCTTCCCATCAAGGGTGATCCCAAGCCGCGGGACGTGCTGTTCGTGGTCGACTCGTCCTACTCCGCGTTCGGCGACCGCTACCAGTGGCAGGTGAAGCTGGTGCGGTCGATGGTCGAGCAGATGGACCATCGCGACCGCTTCCAGGTGCTGGCCTGTGATCTCGACTGCACGGCCCTGTGGGGCTCGTTCCAGGAGCCGACGGCACGCAACGCGGAAGAGGCCTCGACGCGGCTCGGGCGGATCGAGCCCGGGCAGGCGACGGACGTGGGTGCGGCGTTCGCGGCGGCGGCACGCGAGCTGCGCGAGCGCGGGAGCGGCGCGGCCGACCGGGACGCGCGGCTGGTGTACGTCGGCGACGGCGTGGCTTCCGCGGGCGAGATCGACGCGGGACGACTGGCGGCCGAGGCGCTGGGCGAGCTGGACGGGGCGGGCGTCCGGGTGTCGACGATCGGCACGGGGGCCGAGGCGGACGAGCTGGTGCTGTCGACGCTGGCGCGGCGCGGCGGGGGCTCGTACTTCGCGTTCGCGCCGGGCCGATCGGTCCGTTCGCTGGCGCTGGCCGCGTTGTCGGCGCAGTACGGGGCGGCGCTGGAGGATGCGCGGCTCAGCCTGCCCGCGGGGCTCTCGGACGCCCAGCCGCGGGACCTGCCGGCCGTGCGCGCCGGCGACGAGCTGCTCGTCGTGGCCCGGATGGACGACCACGTGCAGGGCGAGGTGGTGCTCAAGGGCACCGTGGGCGGCGAGGACTACGAGCAGCGGTATCCGATCGACATCGAGGTCACGAGCGCCAAGGGCAACTCCTTCGTACCGCGCGTCTGGGCCGAGGCGAAGATCGCGGACCTGACGCTGGCGGACGCCGAGGCGAACCAGGCGAAGATCGTCGAGCTGTCGCAGGAGCACCGGGCGCTCTCGCGCTTCACGTCGCTGCTCGTGCTGGAGAGCGAGGCGATGTACGAGGCGTACGACATCGAGCGTCCCGAGGCCGCGGAGGACTGGACGGGGGAGGAAGCGATCGAGGAGCAGAGTTTCGGCGGGGCGGTCGAGCACGCGCTGGCCGACCAAACGGGCGGCGGAGGCGGGGACGGGACCGAGCTGGAGACGCGGGGCGGCGCCGGCCGCGCCGCGCGATCGGCCGGCAACGCGTCGGGCCCGGCTCCGGCCCGGCCGGCCGCGGGGATCGCGGCAACCCCTGCCCACGCCGAGGAGCCGCAGTCGAGCGTGGACGCGGACCGCGAGAGGCTCGCGGAGCTTGGCTACGTCGGCCGGCCCAGGCCGGGCGGCCAGTGGATGCGCCGCACCTGGCAGCGCCGGGCGACCGTCGAGGGCCCCGTCACGGCACGCAACTGGGAGGAGCGGCGGATCGAGGAGCTGAAGGCGGCGCTGGAAGAGAAGCCCGAGTCCCGCGACCGCACCAAAGCGCTCTACCTCGCGCTCTCGCGGGCCGGGAAGATCGAGGAGGCGCTGGACCTGGCCGAGACGTGGTGGGCGAAGGACCGCCTGGATCCGGAGGCGCTCGAGCGCATGGCGCTCTCCGAGCAGTCGCTGGGACACGGCGGGCGCGCCCTGCGGCTCCTGGGCAGCATGGCGGACCTGCGCCCCCGGGACGTGGAGCTGCAGAAGCGGCTGGCCGGAGCCTACGAAGCGGCCGGCGAGTACCCCGAAGCGTGCGCGCACCGCCGCGCCGCCGCGGCGCTCGTCCCCGACGACGCCGACGCCGCCAAGGCCGCCTACCGGTGCCTCTCGTGGCTCGGCAAGAACGCCCAGGCCGACGCGCTGATCGAGCGATTCGGCAACGAGATGACGCGCTCGCGTCTGCGCTCGCAGCTCGAGACCACCGAGCCGGTGGCGCCGGACGTGCGCGGCGACCTGCGGATCGAGGCGAGCTGGGACGAATCGGCGGACCTGGACATCGTCCTGGTGCACCCCGACGGCCGAAGGTCCTCCTGGACCGGCGGCGTGACCGGCACGATGGCCAAGTACGCCGACGACGACCGCCGCGAGAACCTCGGCTTCCGTCGCCTCCAGGTCGGCCTGTACCGCATCGAGATCGTGCGGCACGGGCGAGCGGAAGAGGCGGACGAGCCCGAGGAGGCGAGCGACGAAAAGGAGGGGGAGCGAGCGGACGAGCGGTCGAGCGGTCGAGCGGTCGCGGCGGACGAGGGCGACATCCGCTACGCGGACGACGGCGACGAGGGGGAGCGAGCGGTCGCGAGGTCGAGCGGTCGAGCGGTCGCGGCGGAGGACGTGCGGGGCGAGGTGACCATCCGCGCGATGGGCACGACTCGCCGCCTGTCGTTCTCGCTCGACGACGATGACGTCCGGGTGCCGGTGGCGTCGGTCGAGGTCGAGCGGTTCGAGGTGATGGTCCCGGTCGACGGCGCGCCCGAGCCCGTCCGCTGGATCGAGTAGAAGCTCCCCACTCTTCCCGCACTTCCCGCACTTCCCGCACTCCTCCGCACTCCGTTCGTGCCACAATGGCCGCCGCGAGGAGGCGGCCATGTACCTGGACAAGAAGGCGATGATCGTCGTGGGAGCGTTCGCCGCGGTGGTGATCGGTCTGCTGGTGTGGAACATCGTCGCGACAGGGGGGGCGACGGCGGCCGCGGAGGAAGCGACGGCTGCCGTGGCGGCCACGACGAAGCAGTGCTCGACGTGCGGGGGTTCGCTGACGCGGGCCGACGTGGAGGAGGCGCTGACGCAGCTCCGGAGCGACGTCGCGACCAATCTGGTCATGACGCGCGGCGTGCGCGACGACGCGCTGGCCCTCCGTGCCGCGCAGCCCGACCTGGAGCCGATCGTGCATTTCCTCCGTTTCTCCGATGCCTACACGGAGCTGCTGCTGGAGGAGCTGGCGCGGCGCGCGCGGGTCGACATCGGCGCCGCGCGCGCGGCGGTGGAGAAGATGTTCGAGGGGCACGGGGGAAAGCCCGCCGGATGGTTCTGGGGACCCGTGCCGGCGTCGCCGTAGCCCGCGGCAGCTCGATCGCATCCCGGCCTACAACAGCTCGACGGCGTCCGCGGTGACAACGGACTCGCGGCCGTCGTCGCCGCGCACGATCAGCGAACCCTCGGGGGCAAGGCGCAGCAGGACGCCTTCGACACCCCCGGCGCGGGCGCGCCTGCCCCACTGGTCCGAGCGGGCCGACCAGGCCGGGACGACCCAGGCCAGCCCGTCGCGACGGAACGAGTCCACGGCGGGCTCGAGGCCCGCGAGCAGCGTGGCGAGCGCGTCGTCCGGAAGGGCGGGACGACCGGACTCGACGGCGATGGAAGTGGCGATCGCAGCCAGCTCGCCGGGGAACGACCGCTGCGCGACGTTGAGGCCGATGCCGACGATCGCGGCGCCGGGCGAGGACGGCGCCGCCGGGGTCGGAGCTTCGCGCCGCGTCGAGCCGCCATCGCCCTCCCCCACCCACTCGGTCAGGATCCCGGCGAGCTTCCGCGGGCCGACCAGGACGTCGTTGGGCCACTTGAGCGTCGCGCCGGCGACGCCCAGCGTGCGGACGGCGTCGAGCACGCCGATGCCGACGGCCAAGGTGAGGCCGCGGGCGGCGGCGGCGTTCGCGAAGCCGCGGAGCAGGACGGAGAGGTAGAGCCCTCCGTCGCCGGAGGAGTGCCACGCGCGTCCGACGCGCCCGCGGCCCGCGGACTGCCGGCGGGCGACGACGACGTGGCCGTCGGGGGCGCCCGCGCGCAGCGCCGCGCCGCATTCGTCCATCGTCGAGGCAGCGACGTCACGGCGAGCGATGGAGCGGCCGAGCCAGGATGGGGGGCTCACAGCGTCAGATGCCGGTGAGGTCGAGTTGGAACGCGCCGCAGGCGGAGGCGTCGCCGCGCGCCTGGTCGACGAAGACGTAGTAGATGCCCTCGCCCAGCGACTGGGACAGGCGGGAGGCGCCGGGGACGGAGCCGGTCGTGCAGCTCGGATCGTTGTCGTTGCAGGCGAGCTGGGAGGCGGCCGAGGTGCAGTCCGTGCGGAGATAGAGGACGCTGTCGGTGCCGAGCCCGCCGTTGCAGGTCGAGAGAGTGACGGTCCGGGTCTCGCCCAGCGCGAAGTAGTACACCGCCTCGCCACCGGCGCCGCCGCAGCCGCCGGCGAGTTCGTTGGAGAACGTGCAGGTCGAGCCGCTCGCCGACCAGTCGCCGGGATCGATGCGGATCGGGCTGCCGCAGCGGTCGCCGGCGGTGTCGGTGGGCGTGATGTAGACGTGGAGCGCGTACGGGCCGTAGGAGTAGGAGGAATAGCCGTCGAGCGTGATGTAGTAGCGGCCGGGGGCGAGGGCGCGCGCCGACACGGCGGACGTGTTGACGAACGAGCCGGCCGGTCCTCCGACGGGGTTGACGTCGTCGTTGCAGCCCAGGGCGCCGCCGCCGCAGGTCGTGCCGAGGTAGAGCACCGAGTCGAGGTAGTAGTCGCTGCCGACGGTGTTGATGAACACGTCGGAAGTGACGCTCAGGTCGAAGTAGAAGTAGGCGTCCGGGGCCTCGTACGGCGGGGTGACCGTGACGCAGGAGGCCGGCGGGAGGGAGTTGTCGACATACCCCGTCGTGTCGCCGGTGAACGTGCCGCCGCCGGTGACGTTGATCGGCGAGGCACACGTGTCGTTGCTCACCCCGCAGCCCTCGTCGGTGGAGCCGTCGCAGTCGTCGTCCACGCCGTTGGCGCAGGTTTCGGCGGGCGGCGTGCAGACGGACGGGAGCGTGCAGGTGTCGGAGCAGGTTCGGGAGCCGGTGGTCCCGCAGGTCGTGGAGCAGCGGCTCGACGAGCCGGCGACGCAGGCGAAGCCGTCGTCCTGGATCATGTCGCAGTCGTCGTCCAGGCCGTTGCAGGTCTCGACGGGCGGCACGCACGAGCCCGGAACGCAGGTTGCCGAGCAGCTCTGGGTGCCGGTGCTGCCGCAGGACGTGACGCAGTAGTCGGTGCGGCCGGCGCAGCAGCCGAAGCCGTCGTCGCAGACCCAGTTGCAGTCGTCGTCGGCGCCGTTGCACGTCTCCAGCGGCGGGACGCAGATCTCGGGCGGCGGGAGCGCGCAGCCCGGCTGGCAGTAGCCCCAGCCGGCGGTGCCGCAGATCGTGGTGCAGCCGACGGTCGCGCCGACCAGGCAGGGGAAGCCCTCGTCGGTCGAGCCGTCGCAATCGTCGTCCCGCCCGTTGCACACCTCGGGCGGGCTCGGAACGCAGCCACCGTCCGCATCCGCGTCGGCGTCGCCGTCGGCATCCGCGTCGGCGTCCGCGTCGGCGTCCGCATCCGCATCGGCGTCCGCGTCCGCATCGCCGTCCGCATCAGCGTCAGCGTCCGCGTCGGCGTCCGCGTCGGCGCCCGCCTCCGCATCTGCTTCGGCGGGCAGGTCGGCGCCGTCCGGGGGAACGTCCGTCGTCCCGTCGTGGGCCTCGCCTCCGCCGTCCAGGTCCGGGACGCACGCGCCGAGGAAGCAGGTGAAGCCCGGCTCGCAACCGCCGGCGCATTCCTCCGTTCCGCCGCCGCAACCCGCGGCGGGGGCGAGGGCGAGCGCGACGACGAGCGTTCCCAGGAGCGCGGAGAAGCTTCTCAATCCCGTTTGCATGCACGTCCTCCCGATCCTCCGGCAGACGATCCCCTTTTCAGGCGGCCCTTAGTCGCCCCGACGGTCCCCAGCATTCAACGGGGGGGGTGATCCCGCAAGTCTTTTCGCGGAATTGCGTGCGGCATCGAACGCGGCTCAGGTCTCGAATTCGAGCGAGATGTCGGCGGCGGGGGCGGAATGCGTGAGGGCGCCGGCGGAAATGAAGTCGGCGCCGGCGCGGGCGAGCGCCGGGACGTCCTCCAGGCGGACGCCGCCGGACACCTCGATGACGACGCGCCCGGCCGCGCGCCGGACCGCCTCGGCGACCCGCTCGGGCGTCATGTTGTCCAGCAGCACGGCCTGCGCGCCCGCGGCCAGCGCCTGGTCGAGCTGCTCCAGCGTCGTGACCTCGACCTCCACCCGCTGCGTCGGCCCGGCGCCGCGCAGCGCCCGCCCCACGGCTTCGCCGACGGAGCCGCAGGCGGCGATGTGGTTGTCCTTGATGAGGATGCCGCCGCCCAGGTCGCTGCGGTGGTTGAGGCCGCCGCCGCAGCGGACGGCGTAGCGTTCCAGCGCCCGCAGGCCGGGGGTGGTCTTGCGGGTGTCCAGGATGCGGGTGGCCAGTCCCCGGGGCACGGCATCGACGAAGCGGCGCGTCAGGGTCGCGATCCCGCACAGGCGCTGGAGGAAGTTCAACGCGGTGCGCTCCGCCGCGAGCACCGCCCGGGCCGTGCCGTCGACGACCGCGAGCACGGCTCCGGGGGAAGCGCGCTCGGAGTCCGCCGCCACCAGACGGACGCCGATGCCGCCGTCGAGACGCTCGAAGGCGGCACGGAAGACCTCCAGCCCGGCGACGACGAGCTCGCTCTTGGCCACGGCGGCGGCTCGGGCCCGGCGACCGGCGTCCACGGTCAGGTTGCCGGTGACGTCGCCGGCACCGAGATCCTCGGCCAGCGCGACGTCGACGATCCGCTCGACCACCGCCCGCGGGATTCCGATCATCCGCTCGCCCTTTCCGCCGCTCCCGGCAGGCCGGCCGCCCCCGCCGTCCCGCTCGTCGCGCTCGTCCAGATCCCCGCCCATCGCCTACGTCATATACCCGAAGTACAGGGCGTCGCCCAGGACGTTGCTCGCGCCGTGGAAGACGATCGGGGCCAGGAGCGAGCCGGTCCAGTGGCGCAGCACGCCGAAGACCAGGGAGGGGAAGAAGACGGCCAGGCGCGCGGGATCGGGGATGACGACGAAGTGGAGCAGCGCGAAGGCGAGGCTGGTCAGCGGAACGGCCCAGCCGATCGGAATGCCGTGCCACGACCGCGACGGCAACCGGCGCTCCAGCCGCGTCTGGAGGTACCCGCGAAACAACGCCTCCTCGGGCAGCGCCACCACGAAGAACTGCGCGACGGCGATGTTCCAGTACGCGTCCGGAAGCCGCTCGACCAGGAACGCGTGCGGCGGCTTCCACCACCATTCGAAGCCGACGATGAACGCCGGGAACACCACGACCATCAGCGCGACCGCCGCGGCGATCGCCCGCCAGGCCCGCCGCAGGTGGAACCCGTAGTCTTCGATGCGCTCGCCCCGCCGTTCGACCACCCAGAACGGGACCATCAGGAACAGCAGCTCGGCCAGCTCCTGCGCGTGCGGCCCGATCACCGGGACGCGGCCGATGCCGTGCACCGTCGCCACCGCGCCGAGCGCGCAGCCGAGGAAGACGAGCATCTCCTGGCGCAGGCCCCACCAGCGGGGATCGCGGGGGACGAGCGACGGGCGGGCGGCGGCACCGGCCTCGGGCATGGGGGGCGATCGTAGGACAAAGGGCGCAAAGAAGCGAAGGGCGCAAAGGGACGCACAGGGACGCAAAGGGGGAAGGGGGTAGTGGCGCGGGGGGGCGTGGGGTAGTGTCGGCTCATGGCGACTTGGTGTCGGGCTTCGGTCGAGGGGACGTTGTTGGACGTGGTGGTGCAGCCGAAGGCCTCGCGCGAGGGGCTCGGGCCGGTGCAGGGGGAACGGCTGAAGGTGCGCGTGCACGCGCCGCCGGCGGACAACGAGGCGAACGAGGCGGTCATCGCGCTGGTCGCGAAGCGGGTCGGCGTGCCGAGGTCGGCGGTCACGATCGCAAGCGGGCGGACGGGCCGGCGCAAGACGTTGCTGGTAAGAAGCCTGACGCCCCCGGTCGTGCTCGAGAGGCTGGGGGAGGACGCCGTCGGCTAGCGGCGCGCGGCGCGGCCGGAGCTTCCGGCCAGGGCGCGGAAGCGAGTGGCGCGCCAATCGTCGCCCACTCGCCGCAGGGCGAGGTCGACCGGGATCGACTGGTCGGAATCGCCGTCGCGCTGGAGCACGAGACGGAAGTACGCGTGGGCGCGGCTGCCCTGGATGTCGACCGTCGGGGACTCCAGCCGGAGGGTCGCGTCGCGCATCCACTCGGTCGCGTCCGACAGGCGCTCCTGGAGCAGCTCGAGGTCGTCGGCGACGAAGCGGTCGTGGTCGGAGCCCACGTCGATCTGGAACCCGTCGCCGTCGAGGTCGAGCAGTGGGACGAGGCGGTCGGCGTCGCCGGCGGCGGCGGCCGAGCGCATCTCGTCCAGGACCTTCTCGATCCGCTCCTCGTCGGTTTCGACGAGGAGGTCGATGCCCAGCGCCACGGCGCCGCCGGCCACGGCGAGGACGACGGCGTAGATGGTGATTCGTCTCATCGGCCTGGGATTCAGCAAGGGGCATGCCACTTGGGCGGCGCACGGAATCACGGCGAAAACTCCCGCGGCGCCGTCGGGGGCGCGGGGCAGGGTGACGCCGGCGTCCTTCCTGCCCCATGGCCGGTGACTTTCTGTCAATCGGCTCTTTGACACCTCGCACGGCACGCGCGAAACTCGGGGGCGATGGCGGAGCTGATCCCGTTCGCGAAGTACGAAGGGCTGGGCAACGACTTCGTCCTGATCGACGACCCGCTGGACCGGCTGGCGGTTTCCGCCGAGCTGGCGGCGGCCGTGTGCGACCGGCGTCTGGGCATCGGCGCGGACGGGCTGCTGGTGGTCGCGGCGCCGCGCCAGGCCCAAGCCGCGGCGCGGATGCGGTACTGGAACCAGGACGGGAGTCCGTCGGCGATGTGCGGCAACGGGATCCGGTGCGTCGCCAAGCACGTGCGCGACCGTCACGGGGTGCCGCTGGGCCCCTTCGTGATCGATACCGACGCCGGCCCCGTGCGCTGTCGCATTGCGGCGGAGGGCGAGGGGTTGTCGCGGGTCGAGGTCGAGCTGGTGGCGCCGCGGCTGGATCCCGCGACGGTCCCGGTGGTGCTGCCCGGGGGCTCCACGGAGATCGTGCGCGAGTCGAACGGGCGCGGGGTGCGGTTCACGGCGCTCTCGATGGGCAATCCGCATGCGGTGACGTTCGATGTGGCCGACGAGTCGGAGCGCCGGTGGCTCGGCCCCGCGATGGAGTCGGATGTCGCGTTCCCGGAGCGGGTCAACGTCGGCTTCGCGCAGCTCGTGGGTCCGGCCGAGCTTCGCCTGGACGTCTACGAGCGGGGGTGCGGGTTCACGCGGGCGTGCGGGAGCGGGGCGGCGGCGGCGGTGGTGGCGGCCGGCGTGACGGGCCGCATCCCCTGGGGCACCTCGACGGTCGTCCACCTTCCCGGCGGCGACCTGCGCCTGACGGCGCCGGGGCCCGATCGTCCGGTGCTGATGGAGGGACCCGCGCGTCGCGTGTTCGAGGGGACGTTCGTGGTGCGGCACCTGGTGCCGGGGAGCCGGCCGTAGACCTGCCACCGCCCGTTCAGAACATCGCCTTCTGGCCGCCCTTCTTCGGGGGGATCTTGAGGTGTTCGAGGACGCGCGGGGTGCTCATGCGGCCGCGGGGGGTCTTCTGGATCCAGCCGCCCTGGAGGAGGAAGGGCTCGTAGACGTCTTCCAGGGTGTCGCGGGGCTCGCCCAGGACCGCGGCGAGGGTTTCGATGCCGACCGGCCCGCCGTCGTGGGAATCGGCGATGCAACGCAGGTACTTGCGGTCCATCTCGTCCAGGCCCATGTCGTCGACCCCGAGGCGGCCGAGAGCCTCGTCGGCGACGTCGCGCGTGATGCGGCCGTCGTGGAGCACCTGGGCAAAGTCGCGGGCGCGGGCGAGGTAGCGGTTGGCGAGCCGCGGGGTGCCGCGCGACCGCCGGCCGATCTCGGTCGAGGCGTCGTCGGTGAGCTCGACGCCGAGCAGCCGGGCGCTGCGGCGCACGATGGTCGCCAAATCGTCCGCCGGGTAGTAGTCCAGTCGGACCTCGATGCCGAAACGCGTGCGCAATGGCGACGTGATGAGTCCCGTGCGCGTCGTGGCGCCCACGAGCGTGAACGGCTTGAGCGGCAGCTTGAGGGTGGTGGCGTGCGGGCCGTCGCCGGTAACCAGGTCGATGAAGCCGTCCTCCATCGCGGGATAGAGGTGCTCCTCGACGGCGGGGTTCAAGCGGTGGATCTCATCGATGAACAGCACGTCGCGGGGGCCGAGCTTCGTGAGCAAGCCGGCCAGGACGCCCTTGTGCTCGATCGCGGGGCCGCTGGTGGAGTGCAGCGTGACGCCCATCTCGTGGGCCAGGATGTGGGCCAGCGTCGTCTTGCCCAGGCCGGGGGGCCCGCACAGGATGACGTGATCGAGCGGTTCCTTGCGCTTGCGGGCGGCATCGATGAAGACGCGGAGGTTGGCGCGGTGGTTGGCGTGGCCGACGAACTCGTCGAGCTTCTCCGGGCGAAGCGAGATCTCGGTCGCCAGGTCGCCGTCGTCGGCCTGGGCGTCGGTCGTTCCGCGGTTGATCGTGTCCTTGGCCACCGGACTCACCTACCCCATGGCGTCCTGGAGCGCCTGGCGCATCAGGGTCTCGAAATCGGCCTCCGCTCCGAGTCTCGCGCGGGCGACCTCGACCGCGCGCATCGCCTGGGCGGGACGATACCCCAGACCGCTGAGCGCGGCGACGGCCTTCTCGTCGTCGGCGCGCGGCCCGGTGGCGGCGGCGCGCGGCGTCTCGGCAGCCCAGGCGAGCGCCTTGTCCTTCAGCTCGAGCAGCAGGCGGGCGGCGAGCTTCTGGCCGACGCCGCTGACCTTGAGCAGGGCCTTGCGATCCTCGCGCAGGATCGCGTCGCGCAGCTCGGGCACGGTCAGGACGGAGAACAGCGCCATGGCGGTGCGCGGCCCGACGCCGGCGATGCCGATCACCTGCCGGAAGACGTCGCGCTCGGCCGCCGAGGCGAACCCGTAGGCTTCCTGCCGATCTTCGGCGTAGACGACATGGGTGTGGACGACGGTACGGTCGGCCCCCAGGGGGAAGCGTTCGGCGTCCCGCGCCGGGACCAGCACCTGGTACCCGACGCCGCCGACGTCGAGCACGATGCGTCCCGGCTGCGCGGCGACCACGGCACCGGCCAATCTGTCGATCATGCGCCCTCCGGATGCATCGCATGACACAACGCCACGGCGAGCGCGTCGGCGGCATCGGCCTGGGGAGGCGCCGCGAGTCCGAGAATGGCGGTGACCATGCGGGTGACCTGCGGTTTGTCGGCGCGTCCGCTGCCGGTGACGGCGCGCTTGACCAGGGCCGGCGGGTAGCTGGCGATGGTCAGACCGGCCTCCGCGAGCGTCACGAGGGCGACGCCGCGGGCCTGGGCGAGCTTGACGACGGAGGGCACGCTGTGGCCGTAGAACACGTCCTCCATGGCGGCGACGTCCGGCCGGTGCTCGGCGAGCAGCTCGGCCAGGCGGGCGCGGATGCGGACGAGGCGGTCGGCCATCTCGCCCTCGACGCGGATGACCTCCTGGTGGACGAGCCGGTAGCGGGTGCCGTCACGCGCGACGATGCCGACGCCGGTGCGCGACGATCCGGGATCGATGCCGAGCACGAGGGGAAGAGGACGGTCGGTCACGAGCCTCCGTTCGTGGGAACGGACTATTCGAGTCCTTCCATCACGTCGTCCGGGATGTCGAAGTTCGCCCAGACGGCCTGGACGTCGTCGTGTTCCTCGAGCGCCTCGTAGAGCTTGAGCATGGTCTCGGCCGGGCGACCTTCGAGGCGCACGGTGGTCTGCGGGATCTTCTCGAACTTCGCCTCGGTCACCTCGATGTCGGCCGCGGCGAGCGCCTTCTTGACCACATCGATCTTGTCGGGGGCGGTCTGGACCTCCCAGTTCTCGCCCTGGTCGATGATCTCCTCGATGCCGGCGTCCAGGCCGATCTCCATGAGGCGATCCTCCGTGGCCTTGGGCTTGGGGACGGTCAGGATGCCGCGCTTGTTGAACATCCAGCCGACGCAGCCGCTCTCGCCCATGTTCCCGTTGTGGCGGGTGAAGATCTGGCGGATCTCGCCGACGGTGCGGTTCTTGGAGTCGGTGAGGGTATCGACGAGGATGGCGACGCCGCCGGGTCCGTAGCCTTCGTAGATGATCTCCTCGTAGTTGACGCCTTCCAGTTCGCCCGTGCCGCGTTTGATGGCCCGGGTAACGGTGTCGCTGGGCATGTTGTTGGCGCGGGCGGAATCGAGGGCGCGGCGGAGGCGGGGGTTGGAGTCGGCGTCGGCGCCGCCCATGCGCGCGGCGACGGTCAGCTCCTTGATCACCTTCGTGAACA
>JACRCZ010000085.1 GCA_016218765.1 Deltaproteobacteria bacterium
CCTCTCTCCCAAGCCCTCCTGCCCGTCCCCCCTCAGCCCGTCCCTACGCCCACCGGTCGGCCTCGCTCAACTCCACCACCGCGGGGTAACGATCGCGCCGGCCGCGACCGATCCGCCGCGCATCCCCGCGAGCGTCTACAGTTCCGGGAGTTGAACGGCTCCTGGACCTTCGACGGCGACGACGATGTGGACCGCGACTCGCTCGACCTCTCCGACGAGGGGGAGTTCGAGTGCGCGGACTGTGGCGAGAGCTTCGAGCGGCCGGGGCGCGTTCGGGAGGAGCCGGGAATCCGGGTGACGTTCGAGGTGTCGGGCGCGGCGTTCGAGCTGGGCGAGCACGGAATCGAGAAGGAGATCGATCTGGACATCGGCGCGCGGTTCGAAGTGCTGTGCGCCGACCAGGAGCAGGTGCGGCGCCTCTTCGAGACGCTGCGCCTGTTCCTGAAGGGCGTGGCCGAGTCCACCGGCGCCGGCCGCTGACTTCACCCGCAGAGGAGCACGGTCATGGAAGCAGACGCCCGCTTCGCGGAGGTGGACCCCGCGGTCCTGCTCCGCGTCGTCGAGCAACTCGACGGCCACGGGCTCGTCCGGCCCGAATGGCTCGTCGCCGAGGGGCTTCCCGAGCCGCTGGTCCGCAGGCACGCGCGGATCTACCGGAGCGATCGGAGGTCCCCCAAGACCTGCATCTTCGGCCCGGACGGCCGGATCCTGGACAGCCTGACGGCCGTCTACGGCCTCGACCTCCTGGCCGCCATGGTGACCGAGTTCGGGCTGGATGCGCGGGAGTGCCTCGGCCGCGGCTGGCAGGCCCGCGAATTCCAGCGCGTGCTTCGCGCGCATCTCGCCCGGTCGGCTGCCAGCGACGCAGCGACGATGGAGGCGAACTGATGCTCGAGATCGCGGGAGTCGAGAGCGAACTGGCCGCCGCGCGCGCATTCGCCGACAAGGTCGGCCTTCGCGACGACCTCGAGCGGCAGCTGACCTACTTGGACGAGTACGCCGAGCACGGCGACCGCGGGAGGACCTGCTGTCGGCTCTACCGGGATTTCGCGCCCTACAGCTTCGGGTTCGTCATGACCGTCCGCCGCGAGGGCGGCGTCCACAAGACGTGGTTCAACGGCGGCCTCCTGTTCCACGGTCCCCACGATCGAGGCGGCGATGGCAACGAGCCGACCTTCGCCGTCTGCCTCACGCCCACGATGGGCTGGGCGATCCACACGTAGGAGGTGAACCGATGTTCGAGAAGGCCCGGGCGGTGGAGACCGCCGTCCATGCGATCCACCGCCAGTTCGGGGCCGGTAGCATCCTGTCGCTCGGCGACGGCGGCGCCGTCGAGCCGCTCGCGGCCATTTCCACGGGGTCCATGGGCCTCGACGCCGCCATCGGCGTCGGGGGGCATCCCCGCGGCCGCATCGTGGAGTTGTTCGGGCCGAAGGGAGGCGGCAAGACGACCCTCGGGCTCCACGCCGTTGCGGCGGCCCAGGCCACCGGCGGCATCGCCGCGTTCGTGGACGCCGGTCACACCCTGGACATCCGCTACGCCGCCGCGGTCGGGGTGCAGGTGGACAAGCTCTACCTCTCGCAGCCGGACACCGGCGAGCAGGCCCTCGAGATCGTCGAGATCCTCTGCCGCTCGGGCGGCGTCGATCTCGTCGTCGTCGATTCCGTGGGCGCCCTCGTGCCCCGCGCCCAGATCGAGGGCGAGGCGTTCGGCGAGTACGATGGGCTGCAGGCGCGGCTCCTGAGCCAGGCGCTGCGCAAGCTCACAGCCGTCGCGCACCGCACCGGGACGTGCGTGCTGTTCGTGAGCGAGGTCGAGCGCGGCGCGACCGTCCCCTGCGCCAACGCGCTCAAGTTCTACTCGTCCGTGCGCATCGAAGTCCGGCACGTCCAGGACGCGAAGGACGGGGAGCGGACGCTGGGGCACGTGACCCGCGTCCGGGTCGTCAAGAACAAGGTCGCCCGTCCGTTCGGGGAGGCGGAGTTCGTCATTCGGCACGGGACGGGAATCGACCACGTCGCGGAGCTGGCCGAGCAGGCCATCACGCTCGGGGTCTTCGACGGATCGGCGGACCTGCCGGTTGCCGTCGCGCGCGACTCAGGGAAGCTGGCGACGGCGCTGCGGGAGAACGAGAAGCTGCGCCGCTTCGTGGAGGCGGAAGTGCGCGGGAGGCTCGGACTCCCGGAAATCGCTCGTTCCTGACCATCGGCATCGAGGAGGAGAAGATGAAGACCAAGTACACGGCCCGCGGGCCGAAGGGGGCGGTCCGCCGTCCGCTCGTCTGCCGCACGAGCGACCTCGACTTCGACTTCGGCGCCCCGCTGCTGCCGGACGGCCCCGCGCTGGGCAACCGCTGGCGCGTCGAACACGTCGAGGAGGAGCGCGGGATGAGGGCGGACATCTACCGGGCCCTGGGGCTCGCGTAGGAAGGGAGGATGACGTTGACGACCATCGTCGCGGCGAAGCCGCTCGCGGGCGCCCTGGGCGCCTGCGCCTGGTGCCTGGAGAAGGACCCGCTCCACTTCCACCCGGGGCGCACGCGCATCGCCCGGGTGCCGGACGCGCTGGTCCTGGCCACGGCGACCAGGACCGAGAAGGTGAAGCTCCGGTTCCGCATCTCGTGCGAGCCCGGCGAAACCTGGATGGCCGTGGTCGATGCCGCCGGCACGTCCCGCCTGGCCAAGGCGTTGCGCCCCGTCATCGCCGGCAGGAAGAACGGCGGCGCCACGGTCGAGATCGAGCGCACCGAGCGCGCGCTCGTGCTGGCCGGCGGCGGCCAGCGGATGTCCGTACCGGCCTGCGAGCCGATGCCGGAGGACGCGGAGGCGCCGCGCGCCGGCGAGGCGACCAGCGTCGCGGGGGCGCGCGATCTGGCGTCGCGGATCGCCGACGCGATGACGTTCTGCAAGCCCGCGGAGTACCGTGCCATCGCGAAGGGGCCGTTCGTCTACCTGGCGGCCGGCGACGGCGGCCTCGTCGTCCCGGTGGTCGTCGCCACCGACGGCCACCGGCTGTTCGTGGACGGCGACGCCAGGGACTGCGCGGACGCCAAGTTCGTGTTCCAGGTGCCCGGGGACGACTGGAAGCCGGCGGCCAGGGCGATGGTCGAGAGCTTCGACTTCGTCCGGCTCGTGCGCACCGTCGTCCCCCAGCCGGCCGAAGAGGACGGAAAGAAGGCGCAGGAGAAGTCGCTTTGGTGCCTCGTGTTCGAGTCGGCCGACCGGCGGGTCGAGATCGCCGTCGGCGAGCCCGAGACGTCGCTCCCGCACTGGGCCGGCTTCGTGCCGCGGGAGACGGCGAATCCCGACCTGTCGGTCGCCTGCGACCGCGACGAGCTGGCGGCCGCGGTCAAGGCGACGGCCGGCGTGAGCAGCGAGAACGGCGCGGCCTGCATGTTCCGTGCGGACCCCGCGACCGGGCTGCTGCGGATCGCGACGTACACCGACGCCGACGGCGGGACGGCACAGCGCGAGATCGCGGCCGACATCCGCCATGCCCCGGCGGGCTTCGTGCACCTCTCCGGAAAGTACGTCCTGGACGCGCTCGGGGCGGTCCGAACGGACCGCGTGCGCATCTGGCAGCACGCCGCACCGCTCGACGCGGTCCGGCTCATCGAGGTCGCCGGCGACGGAGCCACGCTCCGGCCCCGCGCGATGGTCGTCATGCCCATCCGCGGCCACGACCCGGTGGAGAGCACGAGTGCCGACGAGTCGGCGCAGGACGCCGCCCCGCAGGCGGCTGCGCTGTAGCCGGCAGGAAGGAGACATCGACATGAGGATCATCATGATCGCCGTCGTCGTCGCCACGATCGGGACGGGGTGCTCGAAGATGGAGGAGCCCGGCAGCATCCCGGTGACCATCAACGCCGATGTCGCCGCGCTGCCCCGGCGGTGCCCGGCGTGCGCCGAGTGCCCCGAGCCGGAGCCGTGCCCCGAGTGCGAGACGGTGGATGCGATCTACTACTCGATGCTCCACCGCATCGAGCGCGGGAGGCCGGAAGGCTACGTCAGCACGGCCCACGTCCATCGGGGCGGCAGGTGGTACCTGGTCGCCAACGTGTTCCCGGACGGGATGGAGGGCCCGAGCGGCGCGCCGGTGGCCGACTTCGACGTCGGCAACGCGCTGCTCGCCCACGTTCGCGCGCACCCCACGGACGTCGGCGTCAAGACGATCGCCGGCGACGACTACGCCCAGCGCGGCCGCGTGCTGGCGAGTTGGCAGCCGTTCGACCGGATCGAGGACGCGCCCGGCATCCGGGCCTCGCTCGCCAGCGTGTTCGTGCTTCTGGAGTAATCACGGTGGGCGGGTCTCCCGGGGGCAAGCTCTCCCGGGGGACCCGCCGACATCAGGGAGGACAACGTGACCATCTGCCATTGCCCGCGGTGCGGCGAGCCGGTGCCGGCGGAACAGGCGCCGCCGTCGCTTCGCTGCTCGGCCGAGGTCTACGAGAAGTTGGGGCGTTCCCTCGCCCGTCGCAGGCAGGAGCGCTTCGTCGTAGTGGCACTCGATGCGCGCAACCGGCCCATCCGCTGCCACGTCGTCGCCGTCGGCTCCGTCGCCGCAGTCGTCGTGCATCCCAGGGAGGTGTTCGCGCCGCTCATCCGCGACAGGGCGGTCGCCGCGATCGTCCTGCACAACCACCCGTCGGGCGGGCCGGTCGAGCCCAGCGTCGAGGACGCCGAGATCACGCGTCGCCTCGCCGACGTGGGCCGGCTACTCGGCATTCCGCTGCTCGATCACGTCATCGTGGGGAAGAACGGGTACTGCTCGATGAGGGATCTGGGCCAAGTCCGCTTCCCGTAGCAGCCGCGATGGCGACGTTGATCCCGGACCGGAAGATGGCGTACGACGCATTCGTCCGGGCGCCTGCCGGTCGAGGACGGCCGCGTCCGCACGGACCACGGAGCCGTGCCGTGACAGGTGTCGGGAGGAAGGCGCCGACATCTTCTTCGACCGCCGACGTGGCGATTCCGCTATCGTCGGTGATCGCTCGAAACGGGGGTGATGGCAATGCGGAACACTCGGACATCGAACAGGCGGAAGGAGGGGAAACGCTCGCGGGCCGACATCGAGAGGGTGGCCGGCTTGCGGAAGCGCTTCGCCACGCTCGCCGCGCAGCTGGAACTGTCGACGACCGAAGGGGTGAAGCAATCCACGCTCGGTTTTGACCCGATGCCTCCCGCGAAGTTGGTCGCTTCTTGGCTCGACCGGACGGGGGCCGCTGCGCCCACGGTCGCGACGGCGTGTCGGACCTGCGACGCTCGGGGCCGTACCTGCCCACGGCCTCTGGAGCGGCCCCGGTACCTGCCCGCCGACTGCATCCCGTGCGTAGAGCAGTGCGAGGCGGCCCTGCGGTGCCTTCCGCCACCGGTCGACGCCACCGGCATCGCCCGTGGTGAGCCGCGGAACCAGGAGGCTCGGGGCAACGGTCACCCCCTCGAAACGGCGTCGAGCCATGTGGAGCCTGCCCGTTCGCGGCCGACTGGATCGGCCGATTCGCTACCAGCCGGGCGACGCGATCATCCCCGGGCCGATCGGTGCGTGCGCGGGCTCTCGACAGACCTCGCCTCCGCGGGCGAGGCGACGTCGGCGACTCGGACAGCGGAACATCTCTCGCGGCAGAGAGATCTGGCGGCTGCGCGCGTCGAGCGAATCGACCGCGCTCTGGCTGCCCCCTGCATAGCTGGACTGCCCGGAAGTTGCTCCCGGCTCTTCCCGGACGTGGTCAGGCTCGGGGTCGTCCGCTTGCGCGCTCCCCGTCTGCGCCCGCTGTCGGTTCTGCTCGACTGGGTCGGCTCGCATGGTGCCGTGCCCCAAGAGCCTCGGGCGTTCATCGATGCCCTGGAGGTTGCGTCGGACCTGAGGTGGCATCGCTCCCGCTGCGGCGGCTGTCTATCCGCTCAGGCTTGGTCCGGTCATCCCACGGGCGACATCCCGATGGTGCAGTCGACGGCAGCGTCTCTTGAGCAGGCCGTGCAGGACCTGGAGATTCGGCCAGGTTTCGCTCCCGAGGAACGAGAACGCGTCGCCACGCTGATCGCAGCGTCCGGCGACTTCGAGATCCACATGGCGAGCAAGGCGCCCCGTCTTGATGATGATGACCTCACCGCGGAAGTCGACCACTTCTACGACTGGTTCAGGGGCGCCTACCACTGGGCGTTCTACGCGCCTCGCGGCGTCCAGGGCCAGCCTCGCGCCGTCCGGGACTACGTCGCCTACGCGGAGCGAGAGGCGATCCGGAAGGCTCTCCGCGCGGGCGCACGGGTGCTTCGGACCTCCGACGGCGACTTCGACGAGGTGCTTTCGAAGGCCGAAGATGTCGTCAGAACCGCAATGCGAGGGTTCTACCGGGCGTTCGAGCCGGAGGCCGTGGCGTTCCTGACCGGGAAGCGAAAGCACGGAGGCTGGACGCTCGACGCGTTGCGGATGCCGGTCGCCTGGAAGCCGGAGGGCCTCTACTGGCCGTATGCCGCCACCCTCGAAGGCTGGTTCGAAGTTCGCTGCATGCGCTTCATCGGTCCCCTGTTGCTGCTCATGGGTGTCGGACTGCGAGCGATGGTCGAGCAGGACGATCGGGTAGAGCGGGATTTCGCCCGCATCTGCGCCGAGCTTGGACACACGGGGAGGGACCCCATAGTGTGGGTCGCGAAGCTGGTCCCATCGATTCGATTTGAACTCGTCAGGGCGTGGAGTCGAGCTCGGGCGGGTGCGGACCCCAGGGCGGCGGCGCTGATGGACCTTCTTGAGGGAGTGCCACGACTGAGCAAGGCGGCGAAGTCCCGCGGCGGCCTGCTCCCAGCCTTCGCCGCGGATGCGCTGGAAGCCATGCTGCGCGGAGTCAGCCTCGATTCCATCCGCAACCTAGCCACCAAGCACTCCAAGAGCGCCCGCGAGAAGACCGAGGCCCGGCCGCGACGAAGGGCGAAGAAGCCGAGCACTCGGGCGTGTCGGCGGACCGCCGACCGCACCGGCGACGCAGTCCCCCGCCACCCGCATTCCGTCACGACACGTCCCGGGTAACTGCGACCGCCGCGTACTGGCCCGGGCGGTAGCCTGGGTTCATGCTCGGACGCAGGCCATCGCAACTTCGTCTTCGGCGCCTGGCCCTCGGTCTTCGGATCCGCGATGTGGCGAACGCCTGCGGTCTCGCGGACGCCAGGGTCTCCGAGATCGAGCGCGGGGACGGCAGAAACCCTGACGCCGTCGAACTGGCGCTGATCGAAGCGACCCTGCGCAAGAACGAAGCTGCTGACGAGTCGACGGCCCCGGCGCAGAGCCCGCCGGACCGACGGGGGCTGGCATGACCGACCGAGTCCCCGGCCACCTGACGGCCCAGAGCGGGACGAACGGCACCGCGCCGTCGTCCGAAGGTGACCGACCGGCGTCGTCGTGGTGGTTCACCGCGGAGCAGGCCGCCAAGTACGTCGGCTACCGCGGTTCCTCCGCCATTCGCATGGCCGTATGCCGCGGGGCGCTCGTCCCCCGCGGGCGACGCGGCCGCGCGCTGATGTTCCACCGAGCAGATCTCGATTCGTTCCTCCAGCGGGGTGCCCGCATTGGCGGGCACCCGCTTCCCGATCAGCTGGCAACGGAGGCCGGCAACCATGAGACGGAAGACGAAGTACCCCGGCGTGACGCAGATCGGCCCGGGCAGGTACGAACTCCGCGCCCAGATCCGGGTGGCGGGCTCGGACAAGTGGACCTGGGTCAGGAAGCGCGTCGAGGCGGCCAACACCGAGGAGGCCGCCGACGCCCAACGCAAGCTCCGGACGGACCTAGTGTCCGCGAAGACCGAGGCCCCGTCATCCCCGCAGTACCCGACCCTTACGGACTACGCGCGATCGTGGCTGGCCCGGAGGAAGACGAGGGGGGCGAAGCCGTCGACGCTCGCGAGAGCGGCGCAGGTCCTGGAGCAGGGGATCCTTCCGGTGCTCGGCGACCGCAGGGCGGACGAGATCCGGAAGAACGACATCGAGGAGTGGCTCTCGTGGGCGGCGAAGAGCCGTAGCCAGAAGCGGCGCATCCGGTCGCCCGAGACGATCAACGGGTGGCTGCGCCTCCTGAAGACCGTGCTCCGCGACGCCGTCGGCGACCTCGATCTTCCTCGCGACCCGACCTTCCGCGTCAAGGGTCTGCCCGCACGTCCCACCCGTATCACCGACGAGCAGCCGAACTCGCTGACGGACGACGAGCTGCGGCGTTTCCTGGACGCGATGCCCGGGGAGACGGCCGAGATCCGCGCCCTCTGCGTGGTCGGGTTCTTCACCGGAATGCGCTTCGGCGAGATCTCCGCCCTGACGTGGAACGACGTCCGCGAGGACGCGGGGCTTCTGCTCATCCGCCGATCGCACTGGCGCGGGAAGGTCACGACGACGAAGACCGGGAAGAACCGCTCTGCCGCGCTGCATCCGGTCATGCTGGGGGCGCTCCGCGAGCAGCGGAAGGTACTGCTGGAGCGCCACCTCCCGGCGATCGGCGCGGCCCTCGTGTTCCCGAGCGCGACGGGCGGCTACCACGTCCCGTCGTACCTCGAGAAGCCGTTCCGCCGGATCCTGAAGGCGGCGAAGATCGAGAAGCACCTCTCGGCGCACGGGATGCGCCGGACGTTCAACAACCTCATGCGGCAGGCTCGCGTCGATCGTGTCGTGCTTCACGCGACGATCGGGCACAGCTCGGAGTCGATGACGGAGCACTATTCGAACGTGCGCCCGGAGGAGAAGCTCGCCGCGGTCAACCAGCTGGTCGAGTCGGCGCGGCTCGATCAGATTTGGCTATTTCGTTGGCTATCGGGGGTCAACGGCACTTCGACGCCTTCGGGATCGTCGCCCTAAACCATCGACGCTGTTGCTGAAATCGGAGAGCGGGAGACGGGATTTGAACCCGCGACGTCCACCTTGGCAAGGTGGCACTCTACCACTGAGTTACTCCCGCACGCGCCACGCGGCGCGAAGGGCGCTCTACTCCGCAAGGTCGCGAGGTGTCAAGCGGATTTCGAAGCCGCCGCGGACGACGACGGGGCGGACGAAACGGCGACCGGAGCGCCTGGGGCCAACTCGGAAGCCACTCCAAGGCCACTCCAATCGCTACTCCAAGAGCCACCCCGGCACCCGCGACGGTCGACGAATGACGGCACGACCACGCAACGTTTCGCGCCGCCGGCGCGATGAAGGCCCGCGGCGGAAAAGACGGCGGGCGGCCGAAAAAACCACGTCCGCCACCGACAGCCGCAGGAGGTGGGAAATGCGATGCCGGTGGACCTGGATCGTGATGCTCGGATCCGCGGCGGGCGCCTGCGCCGAGCCGTTCGACGTCGACGACGACCGCCCCATGACCCGCCAGGAAACCTGCACCGCAACCACGTGCGAACGACAACACCAGGAGTGCCGCGAAAACACCGCGCTCCGCTGCGACACCTGCCTCGCCTCCTGCGAAAACCCGACACGCGTCGAGGACGCCCCGGACTGCTTCCACGCCTGCGTCGAATCCTGCGACTCCGGCCCCTGCTACGACGAGCCGTGCAACGACTCCTGCGCCGAACGCTCGTTCGTCTTCCAACCCTCGCCCGACGCCGACCCCGCCGTCCTCGACGCCTGCCTCCGGGGCCTGGAACGCGACCGCCGCTGCGGCCAGGAGCCCGCACCCGTGGACTGCGAGCGCCTGTCCCACGTCCTCCGCACCGAGGTCGCCGACGCCTGGAACTGCCGCGCCGCCCTCCCCTGCGACGACAGCACCGCCGCCTGCTACTCGGATCTGCTCCCCGGCAACCTCGGCGCCGAGACGTGCGCCGTCATCAGCACCACGTGCGCTCTCGAATGCGACCCCGGCCTCCGGGTCGAGCTGGACCGGACCACGAGCTGGTGGCGCGACGACGTCGTCGCCGCCCTGCGCACCTGCCTCGCCGAACCCGTCTGCGACGACCTGCTCCGCTGCCTGGAAGCGTGGCACGCGGCGACGTCCGGCGCGTGACTCGATCTTTCGACGCGAGAGCGCGGTAGGATGCACTCCGGCGCCGCGACGCGCCGGGGAAACGCATGCGCCTCATCCACTTCTCCGACACGCACCTGGGCTTCGCCGAATCCGCGAAGGTCGACCCCGCCACCGGACTCAACGTGCGCGAACAGGACGTCTACCGCGCGTTCTCGGCCGTGATCGACGCCGCGCTGGAACGCAAACCCGACCTGGTCGTCCACGCCGGCGACCTGTTCCACTCGGCCCGGCCATCGAACCGCGCCATCGTCACGGCCCTCCTCGGCTTCCAACGGCTCTCGGCCGCCGGCATCCCGCTGATCGTCGTCGCCGGCAACCACTCCGTGCCGCGCGTCGCCGCAAGCGGCTCGATCTTCGACGCCCTGCGCGTGCTGCCCGGCATCCGCTCGGCGCACTCCGGGCGCTGCGAGGTGTTCGAGCTCGGGGACGCCGCCGTGCACTGCATCCCTCACGTCCCGACCGAAGACGGCCTGCGCGCCGCGCTCGACGCCCTCGCGCCCCGCGCCGACAAGCGCTTCAACGTCCTGGTCATGCACGCCGGCGTCGAAGAAGCCGACGGCCGCTTCTCGCTGGCCGAGTTCAACGCGGTGAACCTCCCCTCGGGCGCGATCCAGCGCATGGGCGAGTTCGACTACGTCGCCCTGGGCCACTACCACCGCCCGATGCAGGTCGCCCCCCGCGTCCGCTACTCGGGCTCGACCGAACGCCTGCACGCCTCCGAGGCCGGCTACGCCAAGGGATTCCTCGAGGTCGACCTGGCCGGCGGGACGACCACCTTCCACCGGCTGGCCCCGCGGGAGATCCTGCCCCTGCCGGTCCTGCCCTGCCGCGGGAAGACGCCGGGCGAGGTGCTCGACGCGCTGCGGGCGATCGCCGCATCCGTACCGTCGGTGGAAGGCGCCATCGTGGTGGTGCGGCTGGAGGAAATCGATCCGGTGGCCTGGATCGAGCTGTGGCGCGAGCGACGGGACTTCGAGCGCGAGCGGCTGGCGGGAGCGTTCGAGGTGCGCTGGGAGAAGACCTTTGCCGCCGTACGGCGCGGCAGCGGCGGCGGCGGGCCGATCGGCTCCTTGGCGACGGAATTCGCGGCGTATATGAAGTCCGCGGCGACCGAGGGGCTCGATCGCGAGCGGCTGCGCGCGCTGGGCGAGCGCCTCATCGCACGGGTCCTGGAAGACGAGGTGCCGTCGTGATCCTGCGCCGGCTCTCGCTCCGCAATTTTCGCAAGTACCGCTCGTGCGAGCTGGAGTTCCCGCAGGGCCTGATCGGCGTGGTCGGCCGCAACGGCATGGGCAAGACCACGCTCCTGGAAGCCGTGGCCTTCGCGCTCTACGGCGCGAACGCGTCGCGCACGCGGGCCAAGGGCGTCCGCCGGGACGGGTGCGAAGCGGACGCGGCCTGCGAGGTGGAGCTGGAGTTCGAGCTGGAGGGAAGACCTTGCCGCGTGCTCCGCCGCGCGCGTGGCTCGGGCGAGATGTGGCAGGCCGAGCTGTGGGACGGCGGGGGCGCGGACCCGGCGGCCACCGGCCCGCGGGACGTGGACGCCGCCGTCCAGCAACGCCTCGCGATGGACTACACCACGTTCACCCGCTCGGTCTTCTCCAAACAGAAGGAGGTCGCCGCCCTCTCCGACGCCCAGCCCGAGGAACGACGCGCCGCGATCCGGCGCATGGTCGGCATCGAGACGATCAGCAAGGCGCGCGCGCTCGCCGCCGGGGAGCTGCGCGACAAGGAGAAGGAGCTGGAGGGCGCACGGCGGAACATCGAGGCGCTCCCGGAGCGTGCGGCCGAAGCCGAACGCGTGCGCGCCGAGATCCGTCTGGCCGCATCCGCCGCCCGGAAGGCCGTGGGTGAGGCCCGTGCGGCCGCGCGGCGCCTCAAGGCCGCGACGTCCACCCTGGCCGTTCTCGAGCGGAAACAGCGCGCCGACGCCGACCTCGACAAGCGCTTCTCTCGGACCGACGCCGAGCTGGTCGCAGCGCGGAACAACGCGGAGCGGCTCGAAGGCGAGCTGGCGGCGCTTGGCACGAAGAAGGCGGAGTCCGCCGCTCTCGCGGGCGAGGCGAAGGCGTTCGGCGCGGTGCGCAAGGAGAAGGAACGGCTGGATCGCGCGTCCGGCCGGCACGAGGAGCGCGTCGCGCTCGAGCGGGACCTCGAGCGGGCCAAGCGGCAAGCGGACGAGACGGCGCGGCAGTGCGAGAGCCTGGCCGGCGCCCCAGGCGGTACCCGGCAGGCCGCGCGACGGCAGAAGGCGGCCGGCGCGGAGCAGCGCGCGGCGGCGGAAGACGCCCGGCGGCTGCACCGGACGCTCGCCGATGCCCGCGAGCGGCGCGGCAGCGCGGTTTCAGCGCGGGAACGCCTCGACCGGGCCATCGCCGACATCCGCGCGCAGGGCGCCTCCGGCACCTGCCCGACCTGCCACCGCGAACTGGGCGGCACGTACGAGGAGATCCTCGAGCACCTCGCGCGCGAGCGGAACGGCCTGCACGAGGCCTGCTCCACGGCCGACGCCGAGGTCGGGCGGATCGAGGAGTTGCTGCGGCGGGCCGCCGAGCGCTCGGCCCGAGCGGATCGTTCCGTGGCCGACGCGGCGGAAGAGGTCCGGCGCGCGGCGGAGCAGACGAGCAGGATGGCCGGGGCGCGGGAGAAGGGCACCGCCGCCCGCGGGGAACTGCGCCGGCTCGGGAAACGGCTCGCAGCGCTGCGGCGCGTGGACTACGACGCCGTCCGGCACGAGACGGCGCGGCGGGAGAGCGAGCGCCTCGAAAAGGTGCACCGCAAGGTCGAGCTGCTGCGCAAGGAGGTCGCGAGGGAACCCGGCCTGCGCCGCGAGCTGCACGCCTGCCGCAAGAAGGAAGAGGCGCTCGCACGCGCGGCGGCCGCCACCGAGCGCAGGCGGCGGGCGCTCGGCTTCGACCGCGAGGCCTTCCAGGCGGCGCGAGCGGCCGCGGAACAGGCCCGGCTGGCGGACAAGAGCGCGGCGCTCGAGTCGGGGAGGGCCGAAGCCGCGACGGCGAGACTGCGCGAGCGCCTGGCGCAGGTGCTGGACGACGTCGAGCGGCTGGAGATGCTCCGCGTGCGGATCGCGGAGGACGAGGAGCAGGTCCGGTACCTGCGGCGCGCCGGAGCGCTGCTCGACGGCTTCCGCGGCGAGCTGATCGGTCGCGTGAGACCGCAGATCGAGGAGCACGCGTCGTACCTGCTCGACCAGGTCACGGCCGGGCGCTATCCGCGCGTGGTGCTGGACGACGACTACAACATCGCGCTGGACGACGGGGAAGGGGTCTTCCCGCTCAAGCGCTTCTCCGGGGGCGAGGAGGATCTGGCGAACCTCTGCCTGCGCATCGCGATCGCGCAGGTCGTGGCGCAGCGCGCCGGCGGCCAGTCGCCGTCGGTCGTGGTCCTGGACGAGGTCTTCGCCGCGCAGGATTCCGACCGAAGGGAGAAGCTGCTCCAGGCGCTCGGACGGCTGCAGGAGATCTTCCGGCAGATCATCCTCATCACCCACATGGAGGACATCCACGACCGGGTGCCGCACGTGCTCCGCATCACGGAGAACGCGGCACGGGAGGCGGAGGCGGCGTGGATGTGACGGGAGCTACCCGACGACCTCGACCATGGCTCCGGAGGCGGTGAACAGCAGGTACGCGCGCAGCGGCACGCCGGCGGCGCGCGCCACGGGGGCCAGGAGCGCGGCGTACGTCCGAAGCTGGGCGACGTAGGCGGGGTAGACGGCCGACAGGGGCCCCGCCGGGGGCGGGTCGGTCTTGAAGTCGACCAGGATCAGGCCGGCGGGGGTCGTCGCGAGAAGATCCGCGTAGCCTGAGAGGAGCGTGCCGCCGGGTCCGGGACCGGCGACCGGATGCTCCAGGCGCACCTGCACGCCGGAGCGTGCGAGAAGCCCGGCCGAGGCCAGCGCGTCCATCGCGCGCGAGACGTCCGCCTCCGCTTCGGCCAGGCGGTCGGCCAGGCCCGTACGCACGGTCGCCCGTCGCACGGCCTCGCGCGCCGCGATCCCGCCGACGGCCAGGCCGATCGCGAGGTGGACGGTGTCGCCGAACACCGGACCGAATCGCCCGGGGCGCGCCGGGCGGGTCTCGGTCGCGGCGGTGGCGACGGAGGATGCGGTGTCGTCCTCCGCCACGGGCGGCGGCTCGTGCGCGGCCGCGGCGACGCCCCGCGGGCGGAATTTCGGCAGCGCCGCTTCGCGGGCGGCGCTCGCCCATTGTTCGTCCCGGCGCGCTTCCGCGCCCGGATCGGCGAAGGCCGGGGACGGCGCGGCGGGCGGCGGGGTCCGAGCCCAGGACGCCCCGCCGTCCTGGCGGAACGCCTCCAGCACCTGCGTCGTTCCAGCGGGGGCGCCGGCCACCAACGCCCCGGTCACGGTGCGAGGATTCGCGCCGGCCGGGTCCCGGTCGCCGTCGGTCGAGATCGGCAGCACGAGCAGGTCGCGGGCGCGGGTCGCGGCCACGTACACCACGCGCAGGCGCTCGGCGCTGCGGTAGCTCTTCTCGCGCTCCAGGAACCCCTCGCCGGAGTCCCACTCGACGCGGTCGAGCGACAGCATCCAGTGCTTGCGGTCGCGCGAGACGGCCCACGCGGGCACGACCGTCGCCCGCTGGCCCAGCTCGGCGCGGCAGTCCCACAGCGCGACGACGGGGAATTCGAGGCCCTTGGCCTGGTGCACGGTCATGACCTGCACGGCCTCGACGCCGACCGGAGCGGGCGGATCGAGCTGCGCCGGGTCGTCGACCCACCCGCGCAGGCGCGCGCTGACGCCGTCGAAGTCGAGGCCCTCGCCGGCGGCAAGCCGCTCGACCTGCGAGCACAGCTCGCGCAGCCGGGCCAGGCGCTGCTCGCCGTTGGCCGCCAGCGCGACCGCGCGGCCCAGCCCGCTCCGCTCCAGCAGGTCGCGGGCCGTCGCGCCCGGCGAGCGCTCGAAGCGCCGCCGGCGCAGCTCGACGACCAGCCTGCGCGCCGCGTCCACGCGGCGCGCTGCTTCCGTCGGCGCGTCGCGCCGGCGGCCCCGCCACTCCAGGTGCTCGGCCGGGTCGAGCGCGAAGAACGGGGGCCGCAGGAGGGCCGCCTCGGCGGGACCGTCGCCGGCGTCCGTCAGCGACCGCAGCGCCAGGAGAAACCGGCGGTGGATCGGGTCCTCGAGGAACAGCTTCCCGCCCCGCGAGGTCCACGGGATCCGCGCCTCGTCCAGCTCGGCGAAAAGCAGCGGCAACGTCGCCGTGGAGATCGCCAGGACGGCGCAGTCGCCGTACCGCACCGCACGCTCGGCCCGCGTGGCCGCGTCGGTCACCGTCACGCCGCTCCGCGCCGGCTCGACGAGCCAGGCGAGGTAGCAGGCCAGCGCCCGGGCCTCGAGCCGCCGCCAGTCGGCCGCCTTGGGCTTGTGCTCGGACGGCGCCAGGGGCAGCACGTGGACGCGCGGCCCGTCTGCGGGCTGTGCGCGGCCCGGGTCGAGGTCCTGGTGGAAGACGGTTCCGGCGGTGGAGTCGAAGAGGGCGCCGCCGGGCGCCTCGCCGAGGATTTTCCGGAAGCGGTCGTTCAGGAACTCGATGAGCGCCGGGCGGCTGCGGAAGTTGGCGGTGAGGGGAGCGACGAGGGGCTCCCCGTCCAGGACGTGCCTCCGGACCTCGTCGTACATCGCCACGTCGGCGCGCCGGAAGCGGTAGATCGACTGCTTCGGATCCCCGACGATCGTCAGCTTGCCGGGGACCAGGCGCGTCTCCTCCCACGATTTCGCGCGCGACCCGTCCTCGCACAGGAACGCGGCGATCTCCGCCTGCAAGGGATCCGTGTCCTGGAATTCATCGATCAGCACGTGGTCGAAGAGCCGCTGGTACCGCGCGCGGACGGCGCCGGGGTCGTCGCGCAGGAGGTCGCGCAGCCGGGCCAGGAGGTCGAGCTGGTCGAGCACCCGGCGTCGCGCCTTCACCCGCTCGTACAGCGCCACGAGCACGGGGAAGGTCCGCACCAGGCCGACGGCCAGCCACTCGCGGAAGGGGGCGAGGATTCCGTCGCGCAGGGCAGGCTCCCCCGCATGCTCGCCGGTCTGCTTGCCGGCGTAGACCTTCCACGCGTCCCAGGCGGCCGGGTTGCCGGCGAACTCCACGCTCTTGCGCGGGCCGTTCCGGTTGGGTGCGTTGCTCAGCTGCCCGTACAGCTCGCGATATGCCTGCACGGGATCGGCCTCGTCGCGATAGGTCCGCAGGAGCGCGGCCGTCTCGCGCAGCCAGACGACGCCCTCGGGGCGCGGCTCGTCCGGGACCGCGCGTACCAGTCGGAGCAGGTCGTCCACCTTGCCGCGAAAGGCCGGGGCGTCGAACCGCGCCGGACCGGGCTCGACCGGCGGGACGTCGCGGTGGCTCGCGAACTCCCCCAGCAGCTCGCGCAGCCCCGACACGGTGCGGTAGCGCAGGTCACGGCCGCCCGCAGGGACGCCGGCAGCGAGGGCGGCGCGCACGGACTCGAGGGCCTCGCCGGCGCGGGCCTCCGCGGCCGTCCCGCGCAGCAGCTCCGCGAGGGTCCCGGTCTGCACGCCGTGCAGCAGGTCGCGAAAGGCCTCGTCGACCAGCTCCCCCGCCTCCTCGGCGATCTCGTACGTCGGGCTGAGTCCCGCCTCGACCGGATGCAGCCGCAGCAGGCGGTCGGCAAACGAGTGGATCGTCCCCACGTACGCCAAGTCGAGGCCGGCGAGCGCTCGGCGCAAGTCGGTCGCGCGCCCTTCGCCCAGGCCGTCTCTCGTCAGCTCCGCGAGCAGCCGTTCGCGCAGCCGGAGGCGCAGCTCGCCGGCGGCGCGGCGGGTGAACGTGACCGCGGCGACGCGGTGCACGTCCATCGGCCGCGCGCCGTCCTCGGGCGCGAGCAGCCGGACGAGGCGCTCGATGAGGATCGTCGTCTTGCCGGTGCCCGCGCCGGCGTCGAGCAGCACGTTGCGCGCGCGTTCGGCGACGGCCCGGTCGCGGTGCTCCTGATCGGGCGCGGCGCGCAGGTCCTTCCTCGCCGTCATGACCCGGGCGCCTCCTCGGCGCGCAGCGCGTGGAAGTCGGCCGCGGCGCCCGCGGCGGGCGGCCCGGGCGCGAACCGGCGACCGGGCGCCGCCTCGCCGCAGACCGCGACGAACGGGCAGTAGTCGCAGTCCGCCGCCGCCGGCGTCCGTGGGAACGAACGCTCGACGAGCAGTCGCACGGCGACGTCGAGCCAGCGCAGCGACGCCTCGCGCAACAGCTCCCAGTCGCCGCGGAAGGCGCGCTCCAGGGCCGGGCGGCGCTCGACGTAGGCGTAGGCAGTTTCGATCCGCGCCGGCGTGCCCCACTCCCCCGCGAGCCGCTCGGCCGCCAGGCCGTAGAGCGCGAGCTGCACGTCGAGCCGGGGCTCCGGGTCGGCCTCCCGGCCCGCGCGCAGGTGGACCCGACCCGTCTTCAGGTCGCGCACGACGGTGCGTTCATCCTCGACGTCGATGCGGTCGATCCGCCCGTGGAGGTACAACGTGTTGTCGCCCAGCCGCAGCTCGAACGGCTCCGGCTCGCCAAAAGCGTGCTCGCAGGCGAACAGTCTCCGCGGGCGGCCGCCGTTCCAGTCGTAGTCGACGAACACCGCGACGGCGGCGAGCAGCCGCTCGAGCTGCTGGCGGCGGACGTCGGGGCCGGCCAGCGGCACCTCGCGCGCCAGCTCGTCGAACGCCGGCCGCGCGAGCGCCGCGGCGGTCGCCTTCCACTCGTCCGGCCCGCGTGATCGCGCGCCGAACTCCGTCCCGTGCTCGCGCGCGAACATTTCGGCGACGCGGTGGAACAGCGAGCCGAACGAGAGGGGATCGAGGTCGAGCCCCGTCGGGGCGGAGACGGGCTCCTGCCACCCGAGAAGGGACGAGAGCAGGAAACGGTACGGGCACTGGAGCAGCGTGCGCACGGCGGTCGGCGAAAGCGGTCTCTCGCGAGCCAGGCCGGGAATCGCCGGCAGGACCGACGCGGAGGCGACGAACCCTCCCATCGGACCCTCATTGCCCCGCGTTTCCCGCTCGAGCAGCCGCGCCAGGTCCAGCTCCCCGGCGCCCGCCCATGCGCCCGGGACGACGACCAGGCCCGCTCCGCCGTCGGGGACCCCGGGGCTCGTCGCCTTCGCCGTCGCCGCGGCGGCGGCGTCATGGCTCGCCGTCGGACCGAGCGGCCGTTCCAGTCGCCACGCCCGCCGCCGCGCCCGGGCCGGTTCGAACCAAAGGCGGGCGATGTCCGCAAGGCCGGGGACCGAGACGTCCGCACGACCCGGCCCGCGATCGTCCGGGGCGATGGCGCTCGCGACGTCGAGCAGCAGGGCGGACGGCTCGCGCTCGGTGCCGTTGACGTCCGAGGCGGGCACGGAGAGCACGACGCGCGCGGACGTGTTGCGGACGAGCCGGTCGAACGCGTGGAGCTGCGACAGCGTCCGATCGGTCGGCCCGGCGGCGCCGCGGCGTCCGTCCGCGGGCAGAACGGGGTCGACCCGCTCGGACGCCGGAAAGTGCCCCTCGGCCAGGCCGATGACCCGCACGGCGCGGAAGGGGAGGGTCGCGGTTCCGGCGATCGTGCCGACGTAGACGGCTGGCTCCCCGAATCGGCCGCCGCGGACGCGGAGGCCGGCGAGCGTCGACTCGACGAAGCGCAGCGCCTCCGTCCCGCGCAGCTCGGCGACGACCTGCGAAACACAGCCTGCCTCGACCGCGCCGAGCAGCAGCGCCGGCACCGCCTCGTCTCCCGCCGCCGGGAGACGCACGTGGCGCTCGACGAACTCGATCAGACGCGCGTGGATCTCGGGGAGCGACTCACCGGCCAGGATGCCTTCCGCGAGATCGACCAGCGCCGCGAATGACGCGCGCACGGCACGCAGGTTGCGCAGGAGGCGCTCGCGCCGGCGACGGACCTCGCGGTGCTCGGGAGGGGAGTCGAGAGTCGACAGTCGAGAGTCGACAGTTCGTTGCCGTTCCTCGGCGCGCTCGGCCAGTCGCGCCTTCCATTCGAGCGCACCGCGCGGGTTGGACGGCGTGCCGCCGACGGTGCCGAGCGCGAACGCCAGTTCGACGGCCTCGCCGGTCGAGAGGTGTCCGTCGTCGCCTTCGAGACGGAGCCAGGGAAGGACGGCGGCGACGCGCGAGGCGGGGAGCGCGTCGCCGAGGGCCCTCAGAAGGCCGAGGATCCGGGCGCCGGCCGCGGTTGCGGACGCGGGCAGTCCGCCCTGGATGCAGACAGGCAGCGGGCCGCCGGGCCACGGCAGGCGCTCGATGCGGTCGACGAGCATCCCCGCCAAGGGGTCGAGATTCGGGAGCAGGACGGCGAGCTCCTCGAGCGGCGTGCGGTGCTCGAGGACCTCGTGCGCGATCCAGTCCGCAGCGGCCTCCAGCTCATCCTCGATGCCGGCGCAGAGCTCGAGGTCCACGCTGCCGTCGGGCGACCTCCCGGCCGGCGCGCGCGGTGAGCGCTCGGGGGGCTCGAAGAGGTGGGCGGCGAGCCGGTCGCGGTCGGTGGCGCCGCCGATGGGAGGGCGAGCGTCACGCAGCGCCTCCGTACACGCGCGACCGAACAGCCGTTCCAGCCGCTCCAGGTGTTCCTCCCGCACGGGGCGGGCAGCGAGGACCGCGAGACTGTGCCGAGGCAGCGCGCGCAGGAACGCGGCGTGCGCGACCGTCTCATGGCCGGTGACGGCGATGAGGATCGGTCCGTGGAGCGGACAGGCGGCGGGCAGTCGTTCCGCCGCCTCGCGCAGGATGCGGGCCGCCGTCCAGGACGTGCCCGCCTCGGCGTCCAGCTCGGTCCAGACCGCCGCGAGGTCGGCCTCGCGGGCCTGGGCGGCGCGCAGCAGCTCGGAAGAGGAGAGCCCGGCGCCCTCCAGCTCGGTGATCGTGCGAGCAAACGCGTCGTCCCATCCCGGCCGCGACCGGAGCTGGATCGAATCGAAGTAGCGCATCGGGCGCTCGCGTCGGAGGAGGCGGCGGACGCGGAGGGGGCGAAGCGCCTCCTCGCCGGCGGTGAACGTCACGCCGGCGGCCAGAAGCGTCTCGCGAGCCGCCGTGAAGGGGGACACGAAGCGGATGCCCGGCAGGCGATCGGCGAGTCCGAGGCGGCACAGCTCGCGCCGCAGCGCATGCGCCGTGCGCTCGTTGGGGACGAGGACGGATGCCTCGGGGAGCGGATGTTTGCGGGGCAGCTCGGCGACGGCGCGGGCCCAGTCGGCGGTGGACCAGAGGACGCGGGCGGCGGTCCGCGTGTCCCTCGCCTCTGCCGCTTTCGTCCGTCTCGCCATCCGGAGGAAGGAAACCACAGATGGACACAGATGAACACAGATGGGACGGGAGGGAAGCAAGGAACCACCGATGGACACCGATGGGACAGGGAAGGAAGGAAGGAACCACCGATGAACACCGATGGACACCGATGGGACAGGGAGGGGTCACGGCCGTCGACCGGCGACCGGCGCCGTCGTTTCGGCCCCGGTCGCTTCCTTGACATCCCGAGGCCTGCGACGTCTGATTCCCGCATGCGACGCGCTGTTTTCTTGACCCTGTCGGTGGTCGCCTTCTGCGGTTGCGGGGAGTCCGGTGCCGGAGGTGGCTGGGATGCGGTGTCGGGAGGTCCCCCGGCGTCCACCTTCCTCGACGTCTGGGCCTTCTCGGCTGACGACGTCTGGTTCGTGGACGGCGGCCCCAACGTGCATCGCTACGACGGCACGAGCTTCTCCACCCTGGCGACCCCCGCCGCCGGCGGCCTGAGCTGCATCTTCGCCCTTTCCGCGAGCGACGTCTGGCTCTGCGCGGGCGCCGAGGCGCTGCACTACGACGGCTCCGCGTTCACCGCGGTGGACGTCGCGGGACCGACCGGCCTCGACGGCCTGACCGACATCTGGGCCTCCTCCGCGTCCGACGTTTGGGTGGTCGGCGACGATGCGATCATCGCCCACTACGATGGGGCCGCGTGGAGCCGCACGATCGCCGGTTCGCCGTTCAAGACCGCGATCTGGGGCTCCGGTCCGACGGACATCTACGCGCTCGACACCTTCGACCTCGTGCACTACGACGGCACGGAGTGGAGCGAGGTCTCGTTCGCCGGAGGGGGCGGGGAGGGACAGGTCTGGGGGACGAGCGCCGGTGACGTATGGCTCATGACCGGCAGCTCGACGTTGGGCCACTTCGACGGCACGACCTGGACCGAGGTGGAGACGGGCGATCTCGTCGGCGACCTCACGGCGGTATGGGGGTCTGCGCCCGACGATCTCTGGGCCGCCGGCAGCGCGGGCGCGATCGCGCACTTCGACGGCGCCTCGTGGACGCAGGTCGCGCACCAGCAGATCGGCGCCCCGTACCTGCGCATGTTTACCGCCGTGCACGGCACGGCAGCGGGGGACGTCTGGGCGGTCGGGTATCAGCTGGGCGAGGGCGGGAGCACCGGAATCCTCTACCACCGCGCGCCGCAGCCATAGCCCGTCCCGCGGCTGCCGCCGTCGCCCCGGCCCGCTGTTCCGGCCCGCGGTTCCGCTTGTTCCACCGCCCTCTGCGGCGTACCCTCCCGCGCATGACGTTTTCCGCACGACGCTGGATGGTGGCGCTGGTGATTGCCGGTCTCGCGCTCCGCTGCCGAATCGATGGGGAGGATGGGAGTCGCGAATCGGTCGCCGATCCGACGGCGGCGAACACTCCCCCGGCACCGGCAATGGCCACGCGCGGCACCGCGACCGCGCCGCCGACGGCGGCGGCAATGGCGCGCGGCACGACGACCGGCCCGGGAACCGCCACACACCCCACGACCGCCACGCCGTCGGCCTCAGGGACCGTCGCGCCCGCGACGCCGGGCACGCCGGCCGGGATCACGACCTTGCCTCCACCGGCCGTCACCATCCTGGGCCTCGACGTACACCCCATCGACGCAACGGGGGGCGAAGACGGGCGCGGGAATCGCGTGCCCGCGGTGCGCCCGGTCGCACTGGACGTGCGGGCCGAAGCGTGGGGCGGACGCGCGCTCGACCCCGTGCTGGAGGTCGGAGACCTGCGCTTCCACCACTACTCGCACCCCGAGATTGGGGTTTTGCGCTACGTCGCGGCGGACTTGGAGGCATTGCCCGCGGGCGCGCCGGTCTCGGTGCGCTGGCGGGGCGACGGGCGCGATCGGATTCCGGTTGTGCAGGCGCTGCAGGTGGCGCCGTGAGCCGCGCGATGCTTCGGGGCGGATGCGCGGCGCGATGGGCCGCAGCACTGCTGGCCGCAGCTTTCGCCGCGACCGCCTGCGGCGACAGCACCAACAGCCCGTCGGATGCGGCGGACGACGGAGCGGGCGACGGCTCGACCGACGCGCGCCCGGACGGCATGCCCGACGCGGATTGCACCGACGGCTCCGCGGGACTCGTGATCCAGTGCCCGGAAGATATCGACCTGGGCTGCGTGCCCGCGGCGGGCGCGCCCGCCGAGTTCGCGGCGGCCGCCTCCTCCTGCGGGGACCCCTCGCCGGACGTCGTCTGCACGCCGGCGGCGGGAGCGTCCTTTGCGCCCGGCGACACGACGGTGGAGTGCGTGGCGACGGCGTCCTCGGGCGAATCGGCGAGCTGCGAGTTCACCGTGCACGCGGTGCGCGACGGGGGGTTCGACCTCGTCTGCACGCCGGGCGTCACGACCGCGTGCGCCGGCCCCGCGACGGCGGTGGACGTTCCGGCACCGACCATCGATGAGCGGTGCGGCACGGCAGTGGGCGCGGTGATGAGCGACGCACCCGCGGGGGGAGTCCCCGGCGGGACCACGACGGTGACGTTCTCGGCGAGCGGCGAGGCGGGATTCTCGACGACGTGCACGACGATGGTGACGGTGACGGACGGGGCGCCCCCGGTCCTGACTTGCCCGCCGTCGGTGATCGCGGTGCGCACCGACCCGGCGGCCGACGCCCCGGCGCCGGTGCTCGAGGCGGCCGATGCCTGCCAGGGCGTGGTGCCGGCGACGGCGAGCCCGGCGACCCTGCCGCGCGGTACGTACCCGGTGGAGTACACGGCGACGGATGCCTCGGGGAACGACGCGACGTGCACGACGACGGCGACCGTGCTGGACGCCTTCGCACCGGGCTGGCCGCGCGTGGCCAGCGCGCGCCTCGGCTCGGACGGCACGACATCGATCGTCGTGGCCTGGGAGCCGTCGACCGGGGCCGACGTGCAAGGCTACCGGGTCGATCGGGCTGCGGCGCCGGACGGGCCGTGGACGGCGCTGGGGCTCGTGGACGGCGCGACCCTGGTCTTCACCGATCCGGCCCTGCCGGGGACCGTGGCGTGGTACCGCGTGGTCGCCCTGGCCGGCGATTTGGACGGAGGCGCGACGACGCCCGTGCGCGCCCTGTCCATCGCGGCGGCGCAGTACGACCTGCGCGGCCAGTCCGTGCCGACCGTGCCGTTCTCGACGACGCTCTACGGCGTGGTGCGCCACCCCGTGGACTGGGGTCTCGGGCCGTACCCGCCGGTGATCCTGCTGCACGGCAACCACGGCAACTGCCGGCCGACGCGCACGATCGGGGACGACGATTGCGCGGAGACGACCGACCACGACTGCCACCGCGCCGGCTACACGACGACGCCGAACGCGGAGGGCATGGCGTACCTGGCGGAGACGCTGGCGGCGCACGGGTACGTGGCGACGACGATCAGCGCCAACGCGCTCAACTGCCGCGACGACTACATCCCGGAGCGGGTCGAGCTCATCCTGGAGCACCTGCGGCGCTGGCGCGACTGGTCGAGCGTCGGCGGGGCGCCGTTCGGCGCGACGTTCGTCGGCCACGTCGACATGGAGCACGTCGGGCTGGTGGGTCATTCCCGAGGGGGCGAGGCGGTGGCGCTGGCGCCGGCGCGGCTGGCGGCGACGCCGATCGCGGGGGTGGCGATCGGCTCGGTGTGGTCCACGGCGCCGACGGACTACCATGGCGGCTCGCCGTCGGCGGTGCCGTACGCGGTGCTGGTACCGGGCTGCGACGGCGACGTGCCGCTGGGCCACGGCATTGCGATCTACGATCGCTCCCTCCTGCCGGCGGGGCAGCCGCACAGCCAGGTGTTCTTCGTGGCGGCGAACCACAACTACTTCAGCACGGAGTGGCGGTACGACGACAACCTGCTGTCGCTGACGTGCTGGAGCTGGGACGAGATCGGGGCGCGGGCTCAGCGCGGGATGCTGGAGGCGACGCTGGCCGCGTGGTTCGACGGGACGCTGGCGCCGGGCGGGGAGCTGGAGCCGTTCCTGCGGGCGGACGGGGAGACGCCGCTGGGGATCGAGGCGTGGGCGAACAGCGACCTCGACCTGCGCTGGTCGCACGCGGCGTCCGTGCGGACGGCGATCGACGACTTCTCGGGCGCGGGCGCGCCGGCGGTGAACCTGCTGGGCCGGCCCAACACGTTCTCGGGCTACTCGACGAGCCGGTCGTGCTCGCAGAACGGGTGCGACACGAGCTTCGATCATCCGCATGATGCGATGTTCCTGTCGTGGGACGGCGGGACGCCGGTGGCGTCCTGGGATCTGGGCGGCCTGGACGCGACCGGGGCGGCGGGCTTCTCGTTCCGGATGGTTTCGCGGCGCAGCACGCTCAACGACGGGATCGTGGAGCAGCTCTTCCTGGTCCGGCTGGTGGACGGGGACGGGACGACGGTGGAGTTTCCGCTCACGGACGTGCGGCGCGTGCCGCACCTGTACACGAGCAACGACGTCAAGGAGATGCTGCAGACGGTGCGCGTGCCGTTGCCGGCGCTGGCGGCGTTCACGCCGGGCTTCGACCTGGGCGGGCTGGGGCGTTTCGAGCTGGAGATGACGGCGGCGGGACACACGCGCGGCTCGGTGCTGGTGACGGACCTCGAGCTGGCGGGGAATTGACGCTCCGGGTGGATTTCCCCTATTCTGCACGGACCGTTGCGGCCCCGGGGGCGTCGCCGCGCGGGCGGCACCCGTGCCGGGGAATGACCGATCGATGGCAAGAGCGCTGAAGCTCAGGTTCGTGGCCGGGAAGTACGAGGGCGGCGAGTTCCGCCTCCCGGCCGAGGGCGAGGTGCTGATCGGGCGCGGGGCGGAGCTGCCGGTGGTGCTGGCCGAGGACATGGTCTCGCGCAAGCACGCGCGGCTGACGATCAAGGGCGAGCAGATCCGCATCGAGGATCTCGGCTCGACGAACGGGACGTTCGTCAACGGCGAGCGCGTGAAGGCGGCGGACGTGAAGGTCGGGGACCGCATCCTGATCGGCACGTCGATCATGAAGGTGCTGGCGACGGAGGTGCCGGACGCGCGGCCCCCGCGCGGGTCGGGAGGAGGCATCCCGACGGCGCGTTCGATGCCGACGCGGCCGTCGGTCGGGGCGAGCGGGCCGCCGCCGGTGACGACGCACATGACGGCACCGCCGCTGGAGGGCGCCGAGCCGCGGGAGCTGCGGCAATCGACCGGAAGCGTGAAGACGGTCGCGGGCTCGATCGAGGAGATCCCGCTGCCCGACATCCTGCAGCTCTTCGCGGCCAGCCGGAAGACGGGTCTCCTGGTCGTCAAGTCCGGTGCGGCGCGGCGGGCGAACCTGTACATCGAGAACGGGCAGGTGGTTCACGCCCGGCTGGAGGGCAGCGCCGAAAGCCGCTCGCGCAAGACGCTGCTGCGCGTCCTGCGCTGGAAGAGCGGCACGTTCGAGCTGCGGCCGTCGAAGTCGGTGCCGGAGGGCGATCGGCTGGACGAGCCGATGGAGCACCTGCTCATGGACGGGCTCCGGGAGCTGGACGAGATCGAGCGCCTGCGTCCCGATCTGCCGGACGACGAGGCCAACCTGACCATCGTCCGACCGCTGGCGCCGAAGCTGCGCGACCTCCTGCCCAGCACCCTCGATCTGCTCCAGGCCGTCCACAACGAGGGCCAGCTCGCCCGGGTGATGGACGCCTTCCCGGACATGACCGATCTGGACGTCGCGATGGAAATCGTGCTCCTGATCCAGAAGGGCTACATCAGCGTTTCGAAGTGATCCGGCGGACTTGCCCTTCGACTCGCTGCGCCCCTCGACAAGCTCGGGGCGGGCTTCGCTCAGGGCCGCGCCGCGCCGGCGCGGCGGGCGAGCCAGTCGAGCGCCTTGTCGCGGGCCTCGGTCAGCCGGCGTGTCAGCTCGGTGGCGGCGCGCTCCCGGTCTGGATCGGTCGCGTGGCGGTCGGGGTGGTAGCGGGACAGGAGGGTGCGCCAGGCACGGCGGACGTCGTCGGCGCCGGCGGTGAGGGGGAGCTCGAGCGCGGCGAAGGCGCGACGGATGTCGTCGGAGGGTGCGGCGACGTCGCCGGCGGGGGTCGCGGGCGGAGGCGGGACGGGCGGGTCGTAGCGTTCGCCGGGGGGCGATGGGCGGAGCCGAGCGGCGATGGACTTGCGGGCGTGTGCGACCTCGGCCCGCAGGAGGCGGGAGACCCGCTTCCACATGGCGGTCAGCGAGGCCTGCGGGTGAGGAGTTTCTCGAGCAGGCCGGCCGAGTAGGAGGTGAGGGAGGTGAAGACGACGCCCATGCCGGGCGGATCGTCCTGGACGCGTACGACCTCGCCTTCGCCTTCCACGGTCTCGATCTCGGTCATGATGACGGAGAAGCGCAGGCGCACGCGGGTGCCGACGGGCAGCGGGGTCTTGGAGCGGATGAAAACGCCGGTGCGGGAGATGTTCGTGACGTACTCCTCGACGAACGTCTCGAAGTTCTCGAACTCGCGGTTGATCACGACGCGTTCCGCGCGCCTCTTGTCGTCGTCGTTCATGGCCGATCACCCCTTGCGAATCGTGAACGCCTCGATGTGATACTCGGGAACCGCCTCGATGCGCAAGTTGAGCCCGAGGGCCCCGGTGGTGCGTTCGAGGTACGCCTTCTCGGGGCCGAGGAGGGCGTCGCGGACGGCAGGGTGGACGAGCAGGACCCAGGAGCCGCCCTTGCGGCCGCCGGCCTCGCGCCGCACCTCGCGCAGGATCTCGTAGCACACGGTGCGTTTGGAGCGCACGGCGCCGGTCCCGTCGCAGTACCAGCACGGCTCGTGGAGGGTGCGGCCGAGCGACTCGCGGGTGCGCTTGCGGGTCATCTCGACCAGCCCCAGCTCGGAGATGCGGATGACGCTGGTGCGTGCCTTGTCGTGACGCAGGGCCTCGAGGAGGGCGCGGTAGACCTGGTCGCGGTTCTGGGTCGACTCCATGTCGATGAAGTCGATGATGATGAGGCCGCCGATGTTGCGGAAGCGGAGCTGGTAGGCCGCCTCGGCGACGGCCTCCAGGTTGTTGCGCAGGATCGTCTCCTCGAAGTTGCGCTTGCCGGTGAACTTGCCGGTGTTGACGTCGATCGCCGTCAGCGCCTCGGCCTGATCGATGACGAGCGAGCCGCCGGAGGGGAGCGGGACGCGCCGCTGCAGGGCGCGCTTGAGCTCTTCCTCGATGCCGTAGGCGTCGAAGATCGGCTCGTCGCCCTGGTACCGGTCGATGGCCGAGGCGGCCTCGGGCATGTAGCGCTGGGCGTATTCGGACAGCCGGCGCCAGGCGTCCTCGTCATCGATCACGACGCGGTCGACGGCGCCGGAGAACAGGTCGCGGAAGGCGCGGATGACGAGGTCGTGGTCCTGGCGCAGGAGGAGGGGGGCGGCGCCGGAGCCGCGGGCCTTCTGGATGGCGGCCCATTCCGAGCGCAGGGCGTCCATCTCGGACTCGATGGCCTCGCGGGGGCGGCCGGCGGAGGCGGTGCGGCAGATGAACCCGCCTTCGTCGCCGTCGCGGTGGCCCTGGACGATGGCGCGGAGCCGCTGGCGCTCGGCCTGGTCCTCGATGCGCCGCGAGATGCCGATGTGGCTGACCTGGGGCAGGTAGACGAGGGTGCGGCCGGGGAGCGCGATGTTGGGCGTGACGCGGGCGCCCTTGGTGCTGATCGGGGCCTTGCTGACCTGGACCAGGACTTCCTGGCCCTCGCGGAGGATGTCGCGGATGGAGCGGCGGGCGCGGGCCTTGCTTCCCTCGTCGCCGCCCGTCTCCGCGATCATCTCGTCGAGGAACTTCATCGCGTCGCCGAGCTGGAGGAAGGCGGCGCGATCGAGGCCGATGTCGATGAAGCAGGCCTGCATGCCGGGAAGGACGCGCTGGACCTTTCCGGCATAGACGGCGTTCTCGATCGAGCGTTCGGCCGAACGTTCGATGTGGAACTCGGTCACCTTGCCCTCTTCGGACAGCGCGACACGGGTCTCGAAGGGGTCGACGTTCACGAACAGGCGGCTAGGACGCGCCATGACAGTCGCTCACCTCATCCCGGGGCCCGGGGGCGGGCACAGATGCCCACGGGATGGCGGATACCATCCGGCGGGCGCAGCGTCAACCAACGACGGTCAGGCCGAGTAGAACAGCAGGGTGAAACACGACCCCGCGCCGACCTCGGAGTCGACGCGGATCTCGCCCTGGTGCTTGTCGACGATGTTGCGGACGATGCTCAGGCCGAGCCCCGTTCCCTCGCCTTCGCGCTTGGTGGTGAAGAAGGGCTCGAAGATCTGCTCGCGGATCTCCGGCGGGATCCCGCTGCCGGTGTCGCGCACCTCGGCCCGCACGCGGCCGTCGCCGTTGTCGGCGACGGTGAGCGTCAGTTTCCGGTCGCGATCGACGCCGGCCATAGCATGGCAGGCGTTGGTGATGAGGTTGATGAACACCTGCTGGAGCTGGCCGCGGATGCCGTAGACGCGGGGTGCGACGGCGAAGCGGCGTTCCATGGTCACGCCGGCGCCGGCGATGACGTGCTCGCAGAAGGCGGCGGACTGGTCGAGCACGGCACCCAGGTCGATCTGCTCGGGCTCGTCGCCGGCAGGGCGGGCGAAGCTCATCAGGTCCTGGGTGAAGCGCAGGATCCGCGCGACGGCCTCGCGAATGCGGTTGATGAAGCTCACTTCCTGCTGCGCGCGGTGCTCGCGTTCCATGAGGCGCGCGAGGTAGTCGGCGTGGATGGAGACGGAGGTGAGGGGGTTGTTGATCTCGTGGACGACGCCGGCGGCGAGCTGGCCGATGGTGGCGAGTTTCTCGGTGTGGATCATCTGCCGCTGCAGGCGGTGGATTTCGGTCATGTCCTGTCCCACCGCGACGACCTCGTCGACGCCCTCGCCCTCGACGCCCCCGACGGGGGCGAGGTTGAAGGCGAGGCTGACGAAGCCGGTGCCGCCGGCGCGCGGCAGCCGCAGCTCGAAGCTGGAGGCCGGCCGGCCGCGGAGGGCGGCGGCGAAGACGGACTTGAACCGCGCCTGCTCGTCCTTCGGCAGGAGCTCGACGAAGTCGCGGCCCGCGGCCTCGGCGCGCGTGCGCCCGACGAGCCGGGCCAGGCAGCGGTTGATGAGGCGCACGCGGCGCTGGGGGTCGAGGACGAAGATCGGGGCGTCGGCGTGGTCGAGCAGCTTGTCGACGCGACCGCGGAGGTGGACGACCTCGGCGCACAGCCGGGTACCGCCGAGGACGGCGGCGAGGTGGCCGGCCAGGGCGCGGAGAGCATCGCGCACGGCCGGCGACGGGCCGGCGGGGTCGGTCCATTCCACGTTGAGCAGTCCGAGCACGGTGCGGCCGTCGAGCAGGGGGAGGGCGAGGCCCCCGAGGCCGTCGGCGAAGACGGGGACGTAGGGTTCGGCCCGTTCGAGGCGGGCGGCGGCGAACGCCGTCGCATCGGCCTCGCCGGCCGGGGGCGCCTCCGACCACAGCAGGCGCTCCCGCATTTCGGGGCGGAGCCGTCCCGTGGCGTAGACCAGGGAGAGGCGGTGGGCGGCGTCGAGGAGGCGGATCGAGACGAGCAATCCCGGGAAGGCCTCGCGCAGGACCTCGGCGAAAGCCTGGAGGATCGCGTCTTCGCGCACGTCGTCGTCCCCGCGTCGCGCCAGCCGGCGACAGGCCTCGACGAGGACGGTCATGGAGGGGTCGCCGGCGGGAGGGGCCTCGTTCATTTGCCGTTCCGTTCCTGTCCGCCGGCGGAGCGGTCCAGGTCGAGGATCTGGGCGCCGCCGACGTAGCGTTTGGTCTCGTAGCGCGAGAGGCTGCCGATCTTCTTCACGAGCTCCGCCATGCGCTCGGTCTCCTGCAGGATGGTTTCGGCGTAGCCGCGCGCGCGGCCGTCCTCGCCGACGGTCTTGCGCAGCAGCTCGGCGTAGCCCATGACGGAGGTGAGCGGCTGGTTCAGCTCGTGGGCCATCGCGCCGGAGATCTCCGAGACGATCGCCTGCTTCTCGCTGAGCAGCAGCTTCTCCTGGACCTGCGCCAGGCGCTCCTCGATGCGCATGCGCTCGCGCAGGTCCGTGAAGATCCCGCAGGTCGCCACCTCGCGCTCGCCGTCGTAGATGATGGAGGCCGACACGGCGACCGGGATGTCCTCGCCGTCGCGGCCGCGGAGGCGGACGCGGCTCTGGATGAGGCGGCCGACACCGCCGTGGTCCGGGCTGCGCAGCCGGGCCATGATGGAGCGGGCGTCCTCGTGCGAGCCGTAGAGGGTGCCGATGTGCATCCGGCCCACGACCTCGGGCGCCCGCCACCCGGTGATGCGCTCGGCGCCGCGGTTGAACAGGATGATGGTCCCGCGCATGTCGGCGGCGGTGATGCCATCGACGGAGGAGTCGACGACGCGCTCGAGGAAGGTCTTGATGCGCTGCAGCTCGGCGGCCATCGCCCGCTCCTCGGTCACGTCGCGGACGGAGAGCAGCGTGGCGCCGCCGCCGTGCTGCACGGGGCTGGTCGAGACCTGGACGACGCGGGGCGCGGCGCCGGGGCGGGGGAGCGCGAGGTCGAGCTTGGGAAAGCGGTCGGCGGCGAAGTCCTCGAGCAGCCCGGCGAGGGCCGCGCGGCCGGCATCGTCGAGGGCGTCGGCGAGGCTGCGCGGCGCGCCGGATTCGCCGTGGAGCAGCGCCGCCGCGCTGGGGTTGGCATAGAGCACGGTGCCGTCGCGGTCGATGACGATCAGTCCGTCCGCCGCGCTCTCGAAGAACTGGGCGTACTTCGACAGCGCGTGGACCTCGCGCTCGGCCCGGAGCCGTTCCTCGGCGCTGCCGCGCGCCTGCCGGTCCAGGAGGCGGATGGCGCGGGCGCTGTGGAGCGCGGGGGCACAGGCGGTGGCGACGGCCTGGCAGCCGGCGACCTGCTCGTCGTCGAGCCGTTCCTGGGCGGCGGTCTTGAGCAGCAGCATGCCGAAGGCCTCGCCGCGCTCGTTGGCCACTGGGAAGAGATAGTTCGCGGTGGCGCGGGGCGTGCCGAAGAGCCGCCGCGCCAGGGCGAGCCGCGGGTCGGTGGAGACGTCGGCGATGTAGACGGGGGCGCATCCGAGAAGCGCCTCGCGCACCTCCGGGTAGCGATCCAGGTCGAGCTTGAGGTCGTGGATCGCGGGGTCGTCGCTGGTGGCGACGACCCGGATCTCGCCGGCGGCCTCGTCGGCCAGCAGGATCGAGGCGCGGGCGACGCGCACGACGTCGGCCAAACGCCGTGCCGCGGTGAAGAGGATGTCGCCGAAGTCGTGGCGTTCGGCAAGCTCGCGGGTGAGGGCGAGCGTGGAGGCGAGCGCCTCGGCGCGGCGGCGGGCGTCGCCCACGCCGTGGAGGGCTGCGGCCAGGAAGCGCAGCGACGAGGCGAGGAGCGCGGCCGACGGTCGCGCGGGCAGGAGCAGGCAGCTCGCGTCGGCGACGACGGGGGAGCCGCCGAGCTGGAGCACGTCGCGGGCGCCCGGCGCGGCCGCGCCGGACGGGTGGTCCGGCGCGCCGGGAGCCGTCGCGGCCGCGGGCAGGCAGAGCCAGCGCTCCAGGCTCGCGCGGGTCGTGCGGTCCAGCGCGGCGCCGCGCACGAGCGCGACGCCGGCGTCCAGGCGGGCGAGGCCGTTGCGGAAGGCCGACTCCCGCGCCGGGTGTTCGACGTCGGCCCCGGTCCGGGCGGCGCATCGCGCCAGGCGGCGCTCCAACTCGGCGTCCCGGAGCCAGGCGAGGATCCGCAATCGCACCTCCACCCCCAGCGGCTACGCCGGACCGTACCACCGTCCCCCGGGGTCGACAATGGGCGGCTACCAGGCCCGAACTTGACTCGCGCGGATGCAACCAACAACACTGCGGGGGCTCGCGGGGCGGGGGGCGGAAGGAAGGCGGCGCATGTGCGGTATCGTCGCGTACGTGGGGCCCAAGGAGGCGGCTCCGCTGATCCTGGAGGGTCTGCGGCGGCTGGAGTACCGCGGGTACGACTCGGCGGGCATCGCGGTGCGCTCGGACGCCGGCGGCGGCACGCTCGCGGTGGTCCGGTGCGAGGGGAAGCTGGCGCGGCTGGAGGAGGCGGTGCGGCGCGCGCCGCCGTCGGGAACGCGGGGCGTGGGCCACACGCGGTGGGCGACGCACGGCCGGCCGTCGGAGCGCAACGCGCATCCGCCCCAGGTCGGTCGGGTCGCCGTGGTGCACAACGGCATCATCGAGAACCACCTCGAGGTCCGGAGGCGGCTGGAAGGCCAGGGGCGCACGTTCGCGTCGGAGACGGACACGGAGATCGCGGCGCACCTGCTGGACGAGGCGCTGGCGGCGGGGGCGTCGCTGGTGGAGGCGATGCGCCGGGCGGTGCGGCAGATCGAGGGTTCCTACGCGCTGGCCGCGGTGGACGCGCGGACGGGGGACCGGCTGGTGGTGGCCAAGAACGCCTCGCCGCTGATCCTCGGCATCGGGGACGGCGAGATGTTCGCGGCCAGCGACATTCCCGCGATCCTGCCGTACACCAACCGCGTGATCCCGCTGGAGGAAGGGGAGCTGGCGGAGCTGACGCGGGACGGCGTGCGGATCGAGGACGCGGCGGGGAGGCCGGTGTCGCGCGCGGTGCGACGGATCGACTGGTCGCCGCTGCAGGCGGAGAAGGGCGGCTTCAAGCACTTCATGCTCAAGGAGATCCACGAGCAGCCGCGCGCCGTGGAGGACACGCTGCGCGGGCGGATCGTGGCGGACCGCACGGGGGTGTTCCTGGAGGGTGCGGAGCTGGACGACGAGACGGCGCGCTCGCTCCACCGCGTCGTCCTCGTCGCGTGCGGCACGTCGTTCCACGCCGCGATGTCGGGCCAGCGCTGGCTGGAAGGACTGGCCGGGGTCCCCGCGGTGGCGGAGCTGGCGAGCGAGTTCCGGGGGCGCGAGCCGATCGTCGGCGAGCACGACCTCGTCGTCGCCGTCTCGCAGTCGGGCGAGACGATCGATACGCTGGCCGCGGCCAAGCTGGCGCGCGAGCGCGGGGCCCGCATCCTGGCGGTCGCCAACGTGCTGGACTCCGCGATCCCGCGCGCCGCGCACGGCTCGCTGTACACCCACGCCGGACCGGAGATCGGCGTGGCGTCCACGAAGTGCTTCGTGGCCCAGCTCGCCGCCCTCGCCCTGCTCGCCCTGCGCCTGGGCAGCGCCCGCGGCCGTCTCGACGCAGGCGGCCTGGCCGAGCTGACCGCGGCCCTGCTGCGCATCCCCGGCCGCATGCGCGAGGCGATCGCCCGCAATTCGGGCGTGGAAACACTCGGCCGCGCCCTCGCCTCCGCCCCCAACTGGCTGTACCTGGGTCGCGGCCGGTCGTACCCCATCGCCCTGGAAGGCGCGCTCAAGCTGAAGGAGATCTCCTACATCCACGCCGAAGGCTACGCCGCCGGGGAGATGAAACACGGACCCATCGCGCTCATCGATCGCAACGTGCCCGTCGTCGCCGTGGTTCCCCACGACGAGCAGTTCGAAAAGATGATGGGGAACGTGCACGAGGTCCACGCCCGGGAAGCCCGGGTCGTCGCGGTCACCGATCGGGAGGATCCCGAGCTGCGCACGCTCTCCGAGGAGGTGCTGACGGTCGGCGAAACGCTCCCGGCATTCAGCCCGTTCCTCACGGTCCTGCCGCTGCAGCTCCTGGCCTACCACATCGCCGACTTCAAAGGCACCGACGTCGATCAGCCGCGCAACCTGGCCAAGACGGTCACGGTGGAATAGCGACAGGCCCGCGTACCGGGCTGCGTGGCGCCCCTACGTGCGGCCGACACAGGTGTCGGGCAGGGGCGGAGGACCTCGACGTGGGAGCGGGGGAGGCACGCCGCGCAGCCGCTCGCGGATGCGGATCCGCTCCCAGGGATCGGTCCCGATGAACCGGACACCCATCCCCCGCTCCTGCGGATCGGTACGGCGGCGCCAGGACGATACGCGAGAGACCTCGCCGAAGATGGTCCACTCGTCCGCACCATCGCCGATGCGGAAGGACACGACGACCGGCGTGCCCTGCTCCACCAGGACCCGCGCCGGCAGGAAGCAGCCACGCGGACTCAGGTCCGCCGTTTCCAGCCTGACCGGCTCGTCCCAGTCCGCGCACACCAGCTCGACGGGAACCCGCACCGCCCTCCGAACCTCGTGCCGTACGTACATCCCGTGGCCCTCCTTCATAAGAGCATATTGTACTACATCTGACTACCACAGGCCAAGAACGTAGTTCGTCGTCTTTAGACACACGGAACCATTGCTGATTCCGTGTCAGGTTGGCGTTTGTTCGGTTCGGAAAGGGCAGATCGGACTGGGGAGTGGAACTACGGGACGGCAGCGCCGGCGGCGGCCATCGCGGCAGCCGTGAGCGCCTCGGTGATCTTCGTGCTGAAGCACATCGCCCAGTCGGCTCCACCGGCGCCGCAGGGGGTGTCCTTGCAGGCGTCCATGGCCTTGGTCATGGCGTCGCCGCCGAAGCCCGGCATGTCCTTCCAGGCGTCGCACGTCATCTTGAAGCCTTCCTTCATGGGGCCGATCATCGCCTCAACCGCCTCGGGCGGAACGCCTTCGCTGGCGCAGGCGATCATCTTGTCCATGTAGGCCTGGCAGGCGTCGCCGCCGCCGGCCGCGGGCTCGGTCGGAGCAGCCGGCTCGGTCGGAGCAGCCGGCTCGGTCGGGGCCGCGGGCTCGGTCGGGGCCGCGGGCTCGGTCGGAGCGGCCGGCTCGGTCGGCGTGGTCGCCGGCTCGGTCGGGGCCGCGGGCTCGGTCGGGGTCGCAGGCGCCGCCGGGGCTTCCTCGGTCTTCTTCTTCTTGCAGGCCGAGATTGCCAACAGTGCCGCCAACGCGATGACCAACAGATGCTTCCAGTTCATGACCTTTCCTCCTCCATTCCTTTCCTTGGGGTTCGCACCCCACCCTCGTTCGCGTCTCCGGAACTTGGTCCCACTGCCGGCAAACGCTGGGCGGCATCTAAGCGCGAAGCGGACCCGTTGTCAACAGGTCCCGGGAGCATCGATGGTGTCTCTGGACACCGGGGGGTCAGGCGAAGAGCGCGGCGGGTGGCCGCTTGGCGGGAGTCGGCAGTCCAGAGTCGACAGTCGAGAGTCCAGAGTCGAGAGTTCAGTCGCCGAGCAGACGACCGATCTCCTCGATCGTTTCTTGTGCGCGGCGTCGCAGCGCCGTCGCCTCGATGGCGGCCGCGACGGGTTTCTCCGACTCGTCGTCCGGTGCGACGCCACGGTAGCAAGTCGGGGGAGGAGGGGGCTCGACGGCGTCGTAGCACGTCGGCGCCGGCATCTCGTAGCAGGTGGGAGGAGGAGGAGGAGGGGGAGGAGGGGGCGGGGGTGGGCCCACCGCGTAGCAGGTCGGCGGAGGAGGAGGGGGCGGCGGAGGAGGGGGCGGTTCGGGCGGCGGCTCGTCGCCGCTGTCGGGATCGGTCCCCTGGATCTCGACCTTGGCGGCGTTCCCGGCGGAGGTGGACAGCCCGAAGGCGCGGACGAGGCGTGTCCGGTCCTCGCGCAGGGTCTCGCGCGCCCGCTCGGCGACGACGGGCGGGGCTTCGGTCGCCAGGTGTCGCCACGCCTCGACTCGTGCGGCGGCCCGTTCCAGGAGGCGGCGGGCGCCGTCCAGCCGGTCGGCCTCGGCCTTGGTGGCGGCGGCGTCCGGAGCGGCGGTCCGTGCCTGGGCCGCGGCCGGAGCGCCGGTTCCGGCGAGCAAACCGACGGTCAGCCAGAAGGCGGCGCGGACCCGTCCCGGCGGCGTGCCCGCGACGGGCGCGGGCGAGGGTCCGCGGAGGCGGCGTCCGAGTCCCAGGGCGAGCAGGGCCGCAGCGGCGACGATGGCGAGCGCGATCAGGATCCGTTCGACGATGCCGGGCATCGTTGCACCTCTCCCGCGACCGGCATCCTACGGATGGGGTCGGACTTCCGGTCTGGCACGAGGTTCACCGCCAGGGGAACCGGCCGTGGGCCGCGGCGAGCGGCTCGAGGCGTGCGACGTCGGCGAAGCAGGCTTCGGAGGCGGCGCGGCAGCCGGAGCGGCAGGTCGTGCGGTGGGGGCAGTCGCGGCACTCGACCGGCAGGGCGGCGCAGAAGGCGCGATAGGGACGGCTGCGGAGCATGCGGCGCAGGGTCGTTCGGCGGAGGTCGCCCAGGACGGTTGGCGAATGGTTGCACGGGCGGACCTCGCCCCGCGGGGACAGCGCCAGGTAGGTGCGGTCGCTGCCGGCGCCGCAGAAGCCGACGCCCAGCCCCTCGGTCTCGGCGGGGTCCACCACGCAGGGCGGAATCGGCACGGAGACCGAGACGGGGAGTCCGCCGCACCGCCGCTGCTCGCGAAGCACCCGCAGCGCGGCGACGAGCTGCGGCGGGTCGGGCAGCAGCTCCGCCGCGGTCGCGTGCGCGACCCCGCCGGGATTGAAGCGCAGGAACATGAGGCCGTCGGCGCCCAGCGCGAGCGCCAGCCGCGCGACGTCCTCGGCCCGCCCGATGTTGCGCCGCATGGCGACGAACGCGGCGACGACGTGGGCTCCGGCCTTCTTGGCCGCGCCGATCGCCCGCACCGCCCCCTCGAAGGCCCCGGCCGCCCCGGCCAGCGCGTCGTGCTCGTCCGCCGACGGAGCCAGGAGCGGGATCTCGAACAGCCGGCATCCGGCGGCGACGAGCGAGCGGGCACGATCCGCGTCGAGGCGCCGGCCGTTGGTGATGAGGTTCGTCGCCAGGCCGGCGCCGGTGACGGCGGAGACCAGCGTCTCCAGATCGTCCCGCAGCAGAGGCTCGCCGCCGGTGAAGCTGATCTGCCGCGGCCGGTACCGGCCGCGCTCCGCCAGCACGCGGCGCAGCAGATCGAGCGCCTCCGCGGTCGGCAGGTCGGCCGGGGAAATCCCTCCGTCGCACTTCCACACGTTGTAGCAGTAGACGCAGCGGTTGTTGCAGCGCGCCGTGACCTCGAACAGGACCACGGTCACGCGCAGCGGGTCGGGTCGGAGAAGGCGTTCGAGCATCGTCTTGCACTCAGCCGAAGTGCCGGAACCCGGTGCGCGGCAGGGCGTGTTCGGACCCGTCGCGTTCGACGCCGAGCACCGTGCCGGGTGGATGGTGGGAGACGACTTCGCCGACGCGGTAGAGGCCGATACCGGCCTCGGCGGCGAGGCGCGAGAGGAGGGGGAGGTTTGCGGGCGGGACGGTCGCGGCCAGCTCGTAGTCCTCGCCGCCTCCGAGGGCGAGCGCGCGGCCTGCGCCGTCGGGGTCGCGGGGGTGTCCGAAGGCGACGGGCAGTCGGTGGAGGTCGAGGGCGACGGCGACGCCGGAGGCGTCGGCGAGGTGGCCGAGGTCCTGGGCGAGGCCGTCGGAGATGTCGATGGCGGCGGATGCGGTGCGGGCGAGGACGGCGGCGGCGTCGAGGCGGAAGGGCGGGTGGAGGTAGCGGGCGCGGAGGCTGCGAGCTTCGTGGGCCTGGGCGGGTCCGGTTCCGGCGGCGGTGCGTCCGGCGGCGGATGCGCCGACGGGGCCGGTGAGGAAGATGAGGTCGCCGGCGCGGGCGCCGGAGCGGCGGAGCGGGGCGGCCTGCGTCTCGCCGGCGACGGTGAGGGAGAGGACGAGGTCGCGGCCGCAGGCCAGGTTGCCGCCCACGACGACGGCACCGGCTTCGGCCGCGGCGTCCGCGAACCCCTTGTGGAGGGTCTCGACCCATGCGGCATCGGTCCCGGGAGGCAGGACGAGGGAGAGCAGGACCCAGCGCGGGCGGCCGCCCATGGCGGCGATGTCGGAGACGTTGGCGGCGACGGCGCGGCGCGCGACGTCGGCGGGCGGTTCGGTGACCGGGTCGAAGTGCACGCCGGCGACGAGCGCGTCGGTGGTGAGGAGCAGGCGCCGTCCGCCGCCCAGGTGGATCGCGGCGGCGTCGTCGCCGATGCCGATCTCGACGGCGGCGTCGGCGCGGGCAACGGCGAGCCGGATGCGCTCGAGCAGTTCGAACTCGTCGATCACGGCGGCGCTCCGGTCGGGATCACGGCGGAGGGGGGGACGGGCAGGAGCAGGTGGAAGGCCGAGCCCTTCCCCGGCTCGCTCTCGACCTCGACGCTGCCGCCGTGCGCTTCGGCGAACTGGCGGACGAGGGCGAGGCCCAGGCCCAGGCCGCCGTGGGAGCGGGTGGCCGAGCCGTCCTCCTGGAAGAAGGCGTCGAAGATGCGGTCCAGGCTGTTCTGGGGGATGCCCGGTCCGGCGTCGCGGACGGTGACGCGGAGGAAGCGCCGCAGGGGCGCGAGCAGGACGAAGCCGATCGAGGCCTCGCCGTCGGCGCGCGGCTCCGTCAGGCCCAGCTCGATGGCGACGGCGCCGCCCGGGGGCGAGAACTTGAGCGCGTTATCGACGAGGTGCAGGAGGGCCTTCTCGATGAGGTCGGGGTCGACGGGGACGAGGGGCAGCGCCGGGGCGGGGCGCATGTCGAGCCGCACGTCGCGCCGGCCCGACTGGGCGACGGCCTTCTCGACGGCGCGGGCGCAGAGCCCGGCGACGTCGGTGGGCTCGCGGCGGAGCTCCAGGCGCCGGGCGTCGAGGGTGGAGATGTCGAGCACGGCGGAGATCAGGCGCAGGAGGTGCTCGCCCTTCTCCAGGATGGTGCCGATGAACTTGCGTTGCTCCTCGGCGAGGGGCCCGGCGAGGCCCTGGGCGAGCATCTCGCTGTAGCCGATGATCGAGGTGAGCGGGGTGCGGAGCTCGTGGCTGACGGTGGCGAGGAAGTTGGACTTGAGCCGATCCAGCTCCTTGAGCCGGTCGGCGGTTTCCTGGAGCCGTTTGTTCTTGACGGCGATCTCGCGATAGGACTCCTCGATGGTTGCCAGGTGGGTTTCGGAGGTGAGGGTGGCGCGCTGCCCGCTGTGCAGGATGAGGTCGAGCACGCGTTGGAAGGCGTGGACGATGCGGTCGAGGGTGTCGTGGCGGACGCGGCGCAGCGAGGCGGATCGTTCGGAGATCGTCGCGGGGTCGATCTCGGTGTCGAGGCGCATGAGGGTCGAGGGGAGGCGCGTGGCGTCGGCGGGGAGGTAGGGTCCGTAGACGACCTTCCCCATGGCGTCGCCCTCGAAGAGCACGGGGGCGGCGAGGTAGGCGCAGCCGGCGAAGCAGCGTACGGCGAGCGGCTCCGGGCCCTGGGCGGTGAAGCGGGCGAGCTGGGCGCGGAACTGGTTGCACTGCCGGCGTCCTTCGCCGAACTCCCGCACGTAGGTGCAGAACGCCTCCTCCTCGACCGACTCGGCGAGCAGCGATCCGTCCGCGGCGAAGACGCGCAATCCGATGCCGAACAGCTCGCGGAAGGCGGTGCAGACGTCGTGGAGTGCCGAGGGTTCGACGAGGTCGGCGAGGCCGAGGGTGCGTTCGAGCTGCACGAGCTACTTCTCTCCGTCGGGCGGCGGCGGCCAGAGGCGTTCGCCGTCGCGGCCCGTGGCGAGGTGTTTGGGCAGGCCGAGCTGGCTGGCGAGCTTGAGGAGGAGCTGTCGCGAATCGACGCCGAAGCGTTCCTCGAACTTGTGCTCGGCCTGCAGGTGGGCCCAGGTCAGCCGGAGCAGGCCGAGGAAGGTCTCGATGACGCCCTTGCCCTCGGTGGCAACGGCCTTGAAGACGGGCTCGCGTCCGGCGCGGGCCATGCTGTCGAGCTCCTGGTCGGAGCGGATGTCCGGCAGGTCGCGCTTGTTGAACTGTATGACGAGCGAGATGGTGCGTGCGTCGAGGCCGTTGGCGCGGAGGTTCTCGGCGAGGTTGCGGAACGACTCGGCGTTGGATTCGATCTCGGAGATCCTGCTGTCGGCGATGAAGGCGACGCCGTCGGCGGCCTGGAGGACGAGCCGCCGGGTGGCGTCGTGGATCACCTGGCCCGGCACGGTGTAGAGCTTGAGCTTGATCTTGAGCCCGCTCCCGACCTCGACGCGCAGCGGCAGGAGATCGAAGAACAGGGTCCGGTCGTCGCGCGTTTCGAGCGACAGGAGGCGGCCGGCGGTGCCTTCGGGCATGACGCGGTGCAGGGCCTGCAGGTTCGTCGTCTTTCCGGAGAGCGCGGGTCCGTAGTAGACGAACTTGAGTCCGATCTCCCGATGCGCGATGTCGACCTGCACGGGTCGGAACTCCTTCGGAGCGGGCCTCCGCGCCCCCCGGCGCGGGCCACTCAGCATGGACTCGGCCGGCCGGCAGGTCAAGGCGTGTGGTGCGCGGAAAACGAAAACGCGAACCCGGCTTCTCGGCCAAGTTCGCGTCTTCCTTCGTAGCGGGGCCTGGATTTGAACCAGGGACCTTCGGGTTATGAGATGGTCCGCCAGCCCTTGCCCCGTTCGCTGCTCCTTCCCCCCCTTGCAGTTTCGCAGCCTACGCGGTGCGCTGCGCTTGTCAACCTTGCGTGCCTTGCGGGTTCCTGCCAACCTGTGGCCCCAGAAATGGCCCCGCGACCCAAACGCCGCAAGCACATGACGACCTCGCCGACGCGGGCTGCGGCACTCCGGTTGGATCCGCCTGTAGTCCGCGTTGCACTGCTGCACCTGATCGACCTCGCGGCGTGCCATGACAGGTGGATGTCGTCGGGCCGGACGGGCACGGATGCAGATGCCCTGGCGGTCCTCGGCAAGGTCCTGGAGGTTGTGGAGGCGCATCGACGACGACGGGCCTTGCGTGCTCATCGCGGCCAGCTTCGCACCATCGTCGAAGCAGTCGCCTGCACGTACGACGAGGTCCGGGCGGGGAGAGTCGGCCGGGAGCAGGCGAGACGGGCGATAGGTCAGGTCTTGGAAGCCAACGGATTGCGTCTGCCGGATGAGAATCTCCGGAGGCTGGTGCCGACGCGAGCAGCCATGCAACGACACGGAGGGCCACTCCAGACCGCGCGCCGACGACTCGCACCCGTGTTGCATCGCTGCGAGAAGACGTTGTTCAACGTGCGCAACACCGACCCTCTCGTGGATACAGCATTCGGTGTGCGCATGGGACGCGGTGGCCTTGCTTCGTTCATCGAACGCCTCATCAACGGTTCGGTCGCTCCGGCTGCCCCGCCAAACAACCACACGGTCGGCGGACATGCTGACGCGGGGCAGGGAACACCCGAGGAACGCGATCCGAAACGTTCCGAAACTGTCCCTCCGGATTCCCGATCGCCGCCTTGACCTTCCGGTCCTGACCCCTCCAATCAGCCGTCCCAGGGCCAGGAGGACCAGCGGTCGGGAAGACCGTCCGGGCCGACCGCCAGCGTCTTCGCCCCCCTCGACGAGGTGAGAAACGGGAGCAAACCCGCATCGGCGAAGGTCCGGGCCTGGGGAGGCCCCTGCACCCCCCGGAGGGCAAGGGCCAGGGCGGTTGTCAGGTCGTCGTGGATCCGGCCGCCGACCGGCGCACCGTATTCGATCCGGCCCGACGGCTTGGCCCGTGCCTCGTAGAAACGCAACTCGTCGAGTAGGTCCCGGTTCGGCGGCAGGATGATCCCGCCGTTCTCGATCGCCACGGCAAGCGCCGTGACGATCTCCGCCTTCGTCGCCGTGGTGAAGGTGACCCCCTCGACCCAGCACCCTTGGCGGCGGAGCAACTCGACCAGCACCGCTCCCTGGCCGGTCCCATCGACGACCACCTTTGCGCCTCCGTGGAGCCGCGCAAGTTCGGCAACGCGCTGGACCTGTTCCACGAAGTCGCGTCCCCGGATGTCTTCGACGTGAACGCATCGCAGCGGCTTGCCCGTCGCATCGATGATCGCTACGCCGGAACGATCGCGCTTCAACGCGGGGTCCCAGCCGATCACGCAACGGCGATGCGCCCCGGCTTCAACTTGTTCGCCACCCGTGCAACGGACCACGTGGTCCCATCGGAAGACGGCATCGGTCTGATCGAGGAATTCGCCGCCGTACTCGACTCGGAATTGCCGGTCGGTGATTTCTGCGCGCTGGCCTTCCACGTATCCGCGATCGATGTAGGGGTTGTCCGCGCTTCGGATGATGAAGCTGGAAACCCTCGCATCGGTCCCGCTCCGGCCCCGCTCGAACATGCGGTGGAACAGCGATCCCTTCGTGCTGGGAGTCGATGCGAGCACGAGTTCGCCGCCCACGTCGGCGAGTAGCGGCATGATGGCTTCCTCGATCACGGTGTCCGGAACGTACGCGGCTTCATCGACGACCACGCGATCGGCGGCGTGACCTCGAAGATGCTTCCCGCCCTCGTGCGCGGCCCGGACGAAGATCAGCACGCCGCCCGCGAGCCGCAGTTCGGGGAAGGGCGACGAAAACTCCGCTTCGATCAACCCGCCGAGGGGAGATTGCCGGATGAGGCGGGCCACCGCGGCGATCAGCAACTTCGCCTGATCGATGCCGGGGGCGACGAGAAGCTGCCGGAACGGTCGATGCGCATGCACGGCCTTCGCGGCATGGAACGCGATTTCGATCGCGAGCGAGATCGTTTTCCCCGATCGACGACCCCCGACGAGAGTTTTCGTCGGGTGCCGATCGAGGAGATACCGGGCCTGTCCGGCGTGCGGGACGATCCCGAGCACGGTCTCTGCGAAGACGGCGGCGTTATCGAGTCGGTCCATCGGGTCGAACCTCTTCGAGCGCCGATCGCAGCGTGGGCGACAGGCTGGCCCGATCGACCGGCCCTGACAACAGCGCCTCGACCCGCGTCAAGTAGATGTTCGTCGTCGGCGGAGCGACCTGGCCGAGCAACTCGCCGAGCAGTCGCCAGAGCCGTTCTGCCGTTCGGTGGCCTGCGAAGATCGCCCCGGCTGTGGCGGGGGTCGTCGGCTGCTTCCGCAGATCGGCGATCACCTCGCGCACGTCGTCGGCTGCCGCGGCGATCCGGTCGAGCAGGTCGAAATGGTCCAGCGCCACCTTCCGCCGGGTCTCCGCCGTCGCACCCTGCGCGGCCTGCACCTCGATCGGCATCGATCTGAGGTAGTAGGCGAGGGTCGTCCGGCTGACGCCAACCCGCCGGGCGAGTTCGGACTTGCTCACCCCCGGATCCGCCGCGAGCACCTCCCGGATCCGCTTCGTGGTCTCCGGGTTCGGGTTCCGTACGCCACGGGCGTACCGTCCGGCCCGGCCGATCCCTGCGGTCCCGTCCGCTCCGTTGCCTACCGTCTGCCTACCGCCGGGGGTCCCAGAGCCGGGGGCATTCGCGCTACCTATGGAACACGTTTCCATCGATCAACGCCTACGGCACGACGAACCGCGCGTCAAGAAGCGCGGCGATCGTTCAGGCTTCGGCCCGACTTGACGGCAACTCACCCGCGAGCGGAGAATCCCGTCTGGAGCCTGACTCCGCCTGTTCGTCGGCCCCGGTTCCGGGGCTTGGGCGTCCAGTCAACGCCGACGACGAACGGGAGGAACGAGGGCTCCGGACAAGCTGCGCAGGCTTCCGCCGCTGGTACAGCGGGGGGTGACTCCCTCGCATCGGCCAGAAGGGGCGGGCGGATGGTTGCCTGCGCAGCGTTCGTCGCGCCCCTTTCTTCTTGGGGCGAGGCGGGGGAGGGTTCCATGGAGGGTTCCATGCGCGTCGCGACGATCCTCGCGATCACGATGTGGTCGGCGGGTTGTAGTCTATCCGACTGGGCGAGGGCTAACTTCGCTCGCGACTTCCAGTGCCCTGTCGAACAGGTGGCCAGCAGGGACCAGGACTACCCAAGGAGCGCCGTCTACTTCGCCGAAGGTTGCGACCAGACGGCGGCATACGTCTGCACCCGCCAGTCGGGCACGGTGATCTGTGAATTGGACGTCGGCAGCGGCGGCGGATCGTTGTCCCCAGTTGCCGGGGTCCGCGATGCCTTCCGTCGGGACTTCGGCTGTCAGGACGTCTCGGTCGAACACCTCGGTTCCTACCGCTTCGCAGTCCAGGGGTGCAGCCACGCAGCCGTCTACCGATGCACCGGGCGGTACGCCACGCAGGGCGACTGTAGGCGGGAACCCGAATCGCCATCGACCGGAGGCGAACAAGCGACGGGGCCATCTTCCGCGAGCGCGGCTCCCCCTCCGCAGGCGTCCGCTGCTGCGTCGGTGATCACGCCGACCGACTCGGACCCGCAACCGACCGCGATGACCGTGCCCACGATCTCCGGCTTCTCGCCCAGCGCCGGCCCGCCAGGAACGGACGTGGTGATCGACGGCAGCGGCTTTTCGTTGCGCCTCTACGAGGATCGCGTGAGCATCAACGGGATCACCGTGCCCGTCCGCAGGGCCTCGATCGACCAGTTGGTCGTGACAGTACCGGAGGGTGCGTCCGACGGGCGGTTGGTCGTCGAGGTGACCGGTGGCGGCAGGGGGGAGAGTTCGGGCAGGGCGGAGAGCCCTGACACCTTCACGGTGCTCGCGTCTGAAAGTTCTGGCGCAACGCAGGGCACGAGTGCAGCAACCCAGCCTGTCGACGGCACCGCTGGAGGATCCACGCAGATGCAAAGCACGCCAAGCCTTGCCGTCGAGGACGTGGAGGTGGAGTGGACCGATTTCGAGGACGGTTGGACGGCTGAGATTACCTTCACGGCGGTCGCTGGCTCGTCTGTTCCGGGTTGCGGTGCCGCGTTCTTCACCGACTGGAACTGTCGGGTGACCGGCCGCGACTTCGTCGAACACCGAAAATTGGCCGCGAGGCCCGACATCGTCGATGCGAACCAAGCCATTGCCGCAAGAGCGTTGGCGTTCGTGACAACACCCCTTCGGAGGATGCCGAGCAGGTGCGAGGTCCAAGTCACCTTCTCGTGGTATCCATTAGGAGTGCGGGGAGGCGGGTGTTTCATCCCCCCAGCCCAGCAGGCCACCGTGGCAACGTACTGCTGGACGCCCGAAGCGGTCTCGACTGGTCCCTGTTGACGGAGCCAGAATCAACAGGTTGCGGATCGGTCCGGACGGGTTAGGCGGCCTTCGTGATCTCGGAGGGTTCGGAGGCGGGTTGCGCGGGGGTTTCCGGAACACCCCCGTCGGCGGCCTGGAGCGCACGGTGCAAGGTCGCCGCGCCGATCCCCAGGACGCGGGCGACCTCGCGGAGGGACTTGCCGGACGCGCGCAAGGCGAGGGCGCGGGGAAGGTCAACCTGGACGGGGGGCCGTCCGATCCGAGCCCCACGACGGCGGGCGGCGGCCAGACCCGACCGGACCCGCTCCCGGATCAAGTCGCGTTCGAGTTCGGCGACCGCAGCGACGATCACGAACACGGTCCGTCCCAGAGGGGTTGACGTGTCGATCTGCTCGCGCAGGCTCACGAAGTTGACCCCCAGCGCCGAGAACTCGTCCAGGGCCGCGAGAAGGTGCCGGGTCGAACGCGCGAACCTGTCGAACGAGGCGACCACGACCGTATCGATCTCCCTGCGACGGGCGGCGGCCATGAGGCGATCCAGGGCGGGGCGCTTTTCCCGAGCACCCGAGACGTGGTCCACGAACGAATCCGTCAACGTCCACGCCCGCCGCAGGACGAATTCCCTGGTGTCGTCTTCCTGGCGATCGGTCCGCTGATCGGTCGTCGAAACCCGGAGGTACCGCGCGCACCGGATCGTCTTGGCCTGGTTCTGGTTCATTGCTTCACCTTCCTTCCGCCTATCTATGGACATTCTAATAGAGTAACTATTTGCTTGTCAATAGAAAACGACTCGGGTAGGATCGGGGGCATGAAGGCGCAGGAATTGGTTTCGATGTTGAAAGAACAGGCTCCGGGGGCCAGGGCGACGGTCTCGTACTACATGGCGGAGAAGGTCGCGCTGGAGGTGAAGGCGGTCGCGGCGGCCCGTGGGATCACGGCCAGCGAAGCGGCGGAGTGGCTGCTACGCGCCGGGCTGGCCTTCTACCAGGAGTCCGGGGAGGAGAAGGGCGCGGCCGAGAAGGCGAGGGGCGGGGCGCCCCAGCGTCGTCGGCGGCACCCTCGGTCATGACCTTCCGGTGGAGTCCGTCCGTTACAGGTCCGCGCCCGTCGGCACGGGACACCCCTTCGGGCTGGTCCTGGCCGTCTTGCGTTCCCCGACCCCCAGCCGGACGCACAGGTCCCCGAACCGGTTCAAGACATCCGGCGACAGCTTGTCAGGTCCAGGGTACCGCATGCCGATTCCGCGGGATCGGGCCAGCACGTCTAGGAGCATCGCGAGGTTCTCGACCCCGTGGTGAATGAAGTGCCCCGTCTCGGAGACGACGATCAACTTGCTGCCCGTTCGCCGTTCGAGACCCTCGAACTCCTGGATCACCGCGGCTTGATCGTCTGCTGCGCCGCTCGCCCTTCGGAACAGGTCGGCGCTTCCCCGCATCTTGCGGCGCCCCCGTGGGGTCAACTTGCGTCTCGTCGTCCACGTCTTGTCCGTCTTCGTGTTCCTTTTCACCGTCGCACCTTTCTTCCGCCGGGACGTACCCGGCTGCGCTGCGGTCCGATCAGGCAAGGCCGATTCATTTCGGTATCGCCCGATCGTGAACCGTGTAACGCCGTCCGCATCCCCCCCGTTCTTGATCGCCGCGGGACCCGGCAATCTACCGTTCCCCGTCGACCGTCGTGTCGGTCGAGGTCCCCTCCGTCTTCCCCGCGGTCTCCGTGGCGCCGCGGGCCAGCAAATCGATCACCTCCGCCAGCACCTCGATCCCGTAGACGGGGACGAAACTTGTTCCATGGACGATGATCAGCCGCACCCCCGTCCGACGCTCCAGGAGTCGGAATACCTCGGTTGCGTCGTCGTCGCTGAGTTCCGCTGGATTCGGCCTTGCGAGAAGGTACCGGCCGCAGATCCGGGCGAGTAGCGCACCGCGATCTTTCGTGTCGATCTCTCCCTCGGTTCGGGCCAACGCCTTCTCGACGATCTTGAAATCGCTGAGGGGGTCGTCGTCCGCATCTACGAGGGCGAAGGGGACGATGCGAACGACTTGTGCAGAGCCGCTGTTCAAGTTGATCGACGGCTTCGTCGGTGCGCTCGATCCCGTAGGCGACCCGCTCGATTCTGCATCGGGGCGATCTCGGTCTGCGGGGCTTGAATCGTCGGGGATGCAGTCTCCGGCTTCCTCCGCACGGGGCGTGCGCGTGCCCCCGGAACCGTCGAACGAAATCGAGGGCTGATCCATCGCCTGCCCTCCGTCGGCTTGCTTGGGGCGCTTCATTCCGCATTCTCCCCTTCGTGGACCATCCGGTCCGCCGCATGCGTCGGCCGAATTCGTTCCGGGCGAGGTGCAGACCGTTTCGTTTGCGCGGGGTGGCGACGTTCTTGACCGCGCGTTCGGGAGGGACCACGCGGTCCACCATCGTCCGGTCGCCGAAGTTGTCGATCGACTCCGCCACGATCGAAGCGGGCCGAGCGTTTCATCGCGTGCCCCACGATGCGAAGAGGCGCCGCCCACGAAGCGCGGCGACCATGACCTGCAACTGGTCGCGATCGAGCGCCCCAGGATCGGGCGCAGAATCGTCTCGCTTCGAGAGGTATCCGCAAAAAGCGTCGGGGTCGTAGATCCAATGCCTCCCTTTTTCGATCGCAACCGTTCCCTCCCCGCCGGTTGCTGTGCGCCAGAGATGATCGACGTCGTCGAGGTCTACAGCGCCCTCTTCGATGATCAGGTGGGCGTGCGCATCCCATCGCAACCCGTCGGGCGTTCGACACGCCTCGACGACCGCCACCATCGGATTCGCCGTGCGAAACGGTGCACGTCGCCGAAGTTCCGTGAGCCCTGCGCGAACTCGATCGAGCGCCCATCCCAGATCCGTCGGTAGCCGAGAGATCACCTTCACGACGAACGTGATCGGATCGTTCATCGCGTCGATCAACCCGCGCAAACGCGCGTTGATCTCGGCGGCCTTCTTTCGAGCGCACGCAGGGCAGAACCGATCTTTGCACGCCCAGGGACCACGCGGTCCGGCGAAGGCGCCACAGCGACGGATCCGGTTCGCACGCCTGACAAGCCCGATCCGCTCGAATTCCGCCGCCCGTTGATCTTGAAGCTGCTGTAGCTGCTGCCGATACGTCTTCCGGCTCATGGGTTCACCTGCCCTAGCTCTCCGTCCTACTGATCTCGGTGTGACGGCGTTTCTGATTCGAGGACGCCCGAGACCTCGTTCGTGTCGGAGCCAGCGGGATGCGCTTGGTGATCCCGAGATCGATCCTTGCCGGGAGAAACGCCGACAACTTCGACCCGGTGTTGGGCCACCCAGGCGATCAGGTCCGCGCGGGAGAAGCGGACGATCCGCGCGCCCAGACGGTGGTGGGGGAGTTGCCTTCGTGCCGTCATGCTGTACAGCGTCCCCACCTTGACGTGCAGGAATTCCGCCGCCTCGGCGTAGGTCATGAAGTCGTTCATCGCAGCCTCCTAGCGCGAGCCGGCTCCCGGCCCGTCGCGAACAGTTGTACGCCGCGCGCGGGTAGCCGGTCTCCTGCAAGGCGAGGGCCGGGCGTTGCAGGAACCGGCGGCAGGCGTGGACGGCCGCGAACCGGCACGACGCAAGCCGCGCATGGCAGGGGACGAGTGCGGCAGGGAGTTCGCTACTCGGACTTCCCGGCGTTCAAGGACACGACCTCGCCAGACCGAAGGGTCCCGGTCCCGCCAAGCCGCCCGTAGTCGGCGGCGAAGGCGGACGGAGCGAGGTGCGCGTAGCGCATGGTCATCTGGATCGACTGGTGCCCCAGGATCTTCTGGAGACGGAACAGATCGCCGCCCTTGCGCATGTACGCGGACGCGAAGGTGTGGCGCATGTCGTGAAAACGGATGTACCGGACCACGCGGTCCCCGATCATCGTCGTCGGGAATCCGGCGGCATCTAGAACACGGTGCAGCACCTCTTGGAAAACGCGCGCCGACGGGCCGTGCATCTCGTGCGCCTCGTTCGGGAAGACCAGGGGGCCAGGGCAGCGCAGCCGCCACGCGCGGAGAACCGGCAGGAGAGGATCGAGGATCGGAACGTGGCGCACGCGGTCGCTCTTCGTCGGCCCGTCGAAACTGCGCTGCACCGTGATCAGCCGACCGTCCAGATCAACATCCTCCCAGAGCAGCGCCGCAAGTTCGCCCGCCCGCATCCCCGTGTAGATCGCCGCGGCGTACAGCACGAACACGTTCTCGCCCTCCGCGCGGGCCGCCGTCAGGAAGCGGATGATCTCGTCGTCGGTGCGAAGGTACCGGTAGTCCCGGCGGAAGATCGGAACGCGGGGCTTGCGGATGCGGGGCAGGATCGCCAGCCATCCGAGATCGCGCGCCGCCCTCAGCATCGAAATCAACAGCGTCAAGATGTTCGCGACGGTCTTCCGATCGAGCCGCTCCCGCTCCGCAACGAAGCGATCGACGTGCTGCACGCCGAGCACCCGAAGACGCGACGGACCGAACGCAGGGCGGAGGTGGCGACGGATGATGCTCTCGTCGTCCTTGCGGCTGCGCTTCCCGGCCGCTCGGTTCGCGATCCAGTAGTCGGCGAGTTCGTCGAACGTCTTCTCGGGCGGGGTCGGCGCACGCAGCCCGCGGCGGATCTCCTCGACCTCGGCCTGGTGCTGGTGCAGCTTGAACGTGGCGTCACGGCGATCGTCGTAGACCTCGCTGCGGCGCTCGCCGTTCTCGTCGAGCCACCGGATCCGCCATTTCCCGCGATGCTGGATCGGCTTCGCCACGGCCTTGCTCCTACAGCGAGCAAGGACCGGCGGCACCTGCAACGACCCGCCTGCCGGTTGCAGGAACCGGTCAGGTCGGCTCTCCCGTGGCCCCAGGCAGGCCCCAGAAAGAAAAACGAGGAGCCGACCTTGCGGACAACTCCTCGTCTTCTCTAGTAGCGGGGCCTGGATTTGAACCAGGGACCTTCGGGTTATGAGCCCGACGAGCTACCAGGCTGCTCCACCCCGCACCGGCCGGCGTCCTTCCCCATCCGCGCGGCGGAGGGGGACTATTCCACCCGCTCCATCGACTGTCAAGCACTGCTCGCGTACCGCCGACGCGCGCGGAGCCGCGGAGCGCGTGCGTCTTCCCCTTGACATGCCGCGCGGCGCAGATGGAGACTACGAGCTTGCGCCGCGCTCGGGTGGCGCGGCCGGAGACGGGGGTTCACGATGGCCACCAAGAGGGGCAACAGCAGGAAAATGAGCAGCGCAAGGAAGCGACCAACCACCGCGAAGAGCTCGACCCTCCCGGCATCCACACGCAAGACGGCGAAGTCCGCGCGACCGGCCGCGCGACCGCAGGCCAAGGCCAAGGCACGCCCCGCGGCGCCGCCCGCCCGGCGGTCCTCGCCGGTCCGGATGCTCGACGCGAACGCCGGACCGTCGGCCAACGGGCCGCGACGGCTCAACCGGGCCGAGCTGAAGGAGATGCGGAAGATCCTGGAGGACCGCCGCCAGGAGGTGATGCGCAACGCCCAGAAGACCCTCGGCGAAGGCATCCGGCTCGACGCCGCCGAGCTTCCGGACGACATGGACCTGGCCTCCAGCGAGTACCTGCAGTACTTCAACCTGCGCCTGCGCGGCCGCGAGAAGACGTACCTGGAGAAGATCGAGCGCGCGATCCAGCGCATCGATTCCGGCTCGTTCGGCCAGTGCGACGAGTGCGGCGAGCCGATCGGGCTGGAGCGCCTGCGCGTGCGGCCCGAGGCCACGCTGTGCATCCGCTGCAAGGAAGCGCAGGAGCGCGAAGAGCAGCAGTTCGGCTAGGACGTTCTACGCCACGGCGTCCAGCAGCGCTTCGCGCGACGTGACGCCCCGTCCGGTACGGCGGTAGCTGCGCCGTCCGTCGCTCAGGCGCACGTCGGCCTCGATCACGCCGCGGCGGCGAAGGAACCGTACGCGCACGACCGCCTCCAGCGGCATGTCCTCCGGGAGAGCCTTCGCCCGTTCTCCGACCGCTTCCAGCACATCGATGATTTGCATGTCACGACCTCCGCGGTCGTGCCGTTTGCGGGTCGCGTGCCAGCGGGCGCGAGGCGCGGCGCGCGACGCAACACCCCGATTTCGCGCGGCGGGCGGCGCGCGCGGACGGACGCCGCTGACGACCTGGCAACGTCGGCGCCCCATGCCCGTCCGCGACGATGCCAACCTGGCAACCGGAACGCAGCGGCCTCCGGATCCGAAGACGGAAAGCCGGGAACGCCAGACGGGTGAGCGATCGCTACGCGATCGGACTGCCGCAGCCGCCGCAGAACTTCGCGCCGGACGCGGCCTCGACGCCGCACTTCTGGCAGAACTTCTTGGCCGGCGCCAGCGGTCCGCCGCACTCGGAGCAGAACTTGCCGGGGAGGACGATCTTGCCGCACTTCGGGCAGGTGACGCCCGCGCCGGCGGCGGCGCCGGGGGCGGCGCCCGGGGGCGGCGCGGCGGGGGTGCCTTGCGGGTAGCCGGGCTGCGGGTAGCCTGCGGGAGGGGGTGCGCCCTGCGGGTAGCCGGCCTGCGGGAAGCCACCCTGCTGCATCGCCTGCTGCTGCGCCATCATCTGCTGCTGCGCCATCATCCCGGCCATGCCCATGCCCATGCCCATCCCGGCGCCGGCCATCGCCATGCCGCCGCCCTCGCCGCCCTTGGCCATCCCCTCGCCGGCGCCCATGACGGCCTTGCCCATGGCGAGCTGCTGGTACCCGCCCAGGCCGCCGGCCATGCGGATGTAGGCGGCGTCCTTGAGCAGCTTCTTCAGCTCCTTCGCGTCGTCCTCGTTGATGGAGACGACGAAGTTGCCGATGCGGATGATCTGGATGCCGTAGCTGTCGGTGTGCTTGCCGACGGACTTGATGACCTCCTCTTCGATCTCCTCGGTGTAGGCGCCGGAGGTGACGTCGAGCAGCGGCCACTTCTGCTTCACGAGCAGCTCGGCGACGCGGTCGCGGATGGTCTTCAAGAACAGGTCGCGGAACCAGCCGACGAACGACTCGTTCTCCACCTTGGCCATGCCGGCGAGCCCGACGATGAGGCGTTCGGGCTGCACGACACGGAACGAGAAGTCGCCGTGGACCATGGTCTCGACGGCCATGCCGGTCTTGGGGTCTTCCTGGCTGCCGATCCGCCCGCCGAACTTGACGCTGGGGATCTCGCGGATGGAGACGAAGAACACCTCGGCCTTGAACACGTTGCCGCCGGTGAACTTGTCGATGAGGTTGCCCAGGAAGGGGATGTTGGACGAGTCCAGCGTATGGCGGCCGGCGCGCAGCGTGCCGACGACCTGGCCGTCGCGGAAGAACACGCCGACCTCGTCGGCGTCCACGGTGAGCTGCGAGTACATCGGCACGGTCTCGTCGGGGTGCTTCCAGATGATCGACTGCTTCGCCTCGTCGGGGCGGGCGATCATCATCTCCTTGACGCCGCGCTTGATGAATCCGAGTACCATCTTCTTCTCCTTCCCCCCGGGCAGGTCGGCCGGAGGCGCAAGGCCGCAGCATACGGGGCATGTTTGCGGGCGTCAACGGGCGACCCGTACCTCGTATTTCGCTCTTCGTCCTTCGTTCCGGAGCGGGGTCGGGGCTAGCGGTGCGCGCTCATTCTGGGGTCGACGGCGTCGCGGATGCCTTCGCCGACGAGGTTGTAGGCGGTGACGGTGACGAAGATCATGAGTCCGGGGAACGCGGTGAGCCACCACTTGCCCTCGTGGGCGAAGGCCTGGGTCAGAAGCTCGCCCCAGCTCGGAGTGGGCGGCGGGGTGCCGAAGCCGAGGAACGACAGCGCGCTTTCCAGCAGGACGGCGCCGGCGATGCCGAAGGTGGCGGACACGAAGACCGGCCCCATGGCGTTGGGCAGGACGTGGCGCACGAGGATCCGGCGGGGCGGAAGGCCCAGCGCCTGCGCGGCCATGACGAACTCCGCGGAGCGCAGGCGCAGCACCTCGCCCCGCACCAGCCGTGCCACCTCGGTCCAGCGCGTGAGGCCGATCACCACCATGATCTGCAGGATCGACGCCGCGGGCAGCAGGCCCTGGATGATCAGCACGAAGAAGAACGCCGGGAACGCCATCAGCGCCTCGATCAGCCGCGTGACCCCGGCGTCGAGCCACCCGCCGTAGAAACCGGCGATCGCGCCGAGGAACACGCCGATGAAGACGTAGAGGGCGACGGCGACGAGCCCCACGCTGAGCGAGACGCGCGTGCCGTGGACCAGCCGGGCCAGCACGTCCCGGCCCCGATCGTCGGTCCCCAGCCAGTGGCTCGCGGAAGGCGCCTCCAGCGGCGCGATCCGGCCGTCGGCCTTCGATTGCAGCGGCCCCCACGGCACGAGCGGCAGGACCGCCCAGTCCTCGCCCTCGACCATCATCCTCCGCAGCGCGTCGTTGGTCAGCGGACGCAGCTCCGGGTAGTCGATGACGTTGGGGAACGCGTAGTGCCGCCCGTCGAGCTTGAGCCAGATCGGCTTGTCGGAGGCGAGGAAGTCGGCGCCGAGCGCGACGAGGGCGAGCAGGGCGACGACGATGGCGCCGGCGCGGTTCCACGGCGAGCGCCAGAACGTGCGGAAGGCGGAATGGCGACGCGGCCGCGCGGCGCCGCGTTCCTGGTTCCTGGTTCCCGGTTCCTGGCCCGAACCGGCGCCGCGGCGACGCCAGGGGCCGGGGAGGCGGCGGGCCAGCCCGGCGACGGCCGAGCCGGCGCGCCGCGTCGCCGCGCCTGCCGTCGCCGCCCACGTCCGCAGCCGGAGCCCTACGCCCATCGCCACCCCTGCGCCGCGGGGTCCGGGGCGCCCATCCGGAACGAGAAGCGAACGACGAAAGACGGAAGACGCCTCATCCCCCTCCTCCTCCCTCCATCCCCTTCCCCTCCACTCCCTGCCGCATGCGCGGGTCGACGACGGCGTAGAGGATGTCCGAGAGGAGGAGGCCGAGCATGGTCAGGACGGCGGAGATCACGGAGACGGCGAGGATCCAGTTGTAGTCGCGCTGCCGGATGGCCTCGAAGGTCTCCAGCCCCATCCCCTCGATGTTGAAGATGCGCTCGATCACGACGGAGCCTCCGATGAGATAGGGGATCTGGAGGCCGAGGAGCGTGACGATCGGGATGAGCGCGTTGCGCAGCGCGTGGCTCCAGATCACGCGCGACCGTGAGAGTCCCTTGGCGCGCGCGGTGCGGACGTAGTCCTGGCGGACGACGTCGAGCATGGCGACGCGCTGGTAGCGCGAGAGTGCGGCGAGGGAGCCGTAGGTGAGGCAGAGGACGGGGAGCACCATGTGGTGTGCGGTGTCGGCGATCTGCTTCCACCACGGCCAGAGCTGCCAGCCCTCGCTGTGCAGGCCGCGCAGCGGGAACCAGTCCAGGTGGCCCAGGCCGCAGAACCAGCGGATGGCGAGCATGGCGACCCAGAACGAGGGGAGGGAGTAGAGGACGAAGAGGCCGAGGCTGACGACGCGGTCGGAGCGGCGGCCGGCGCGCAGCGCGGAGAAGACGCCGAGCGGGACGGCGAGCAGGTAGGCCAGGACGGTGGCGGTGAGGGAGAGCAGCAGGGTCACGGGCAGCTTGCTCTTGATCTTCTCCAGCACGGGCCGGCCGTCGCGCGACGAGTCGCCGAAGTCGAGGGTGGCGAGGCGGGCGAGCCACTTGGCGAACTGCGTCTCCGTGACGGCGCCGACCAGGTGTTCCTCGTTGGAGAGCTGGGTGTACTCGAGGCGGTGGAGCCACCACCATTCCTGCCAGTCCTCCAGCACGCGGGCGCGGTCCTGGAGCTTCTGGGCGGGGTCGTAGACGACGTCGCGGCCGGTGGCCTCGGCCACGCGCTGGACGAGGCGCAGCGTATCGGCGTCCGGCGGCAGCTCTTCGAACATCGGGATGAGCTGACCCAGGGCGAAGGTGTCGAGACGTCGCAGCTCGGCCGCGGCGTGGGGGTTGTCGCGGTCGAGGAGGCCGAGAGCGAGGCGGCGGGCGCGTCCGGGCTTGAAGTCGAGGTGGTAGGCTTCCCAGAAATCGCGCCAGGCCTCGAGGGGCGGGCCGCCGCGGGCGAGATCCTCGGCGATGCCCATGCGTCGGGCGACGAGGTCGAGGCCTTCGAGGGCGACGTCGCGGGCCGCGGGGGCGAGCGTCTCCAGGCGCGGCACGAGGAAGGGGAGTCCGGCGCCGCCGGCGCGCTCGATGGCGCGCACGTTGGCGGCGCGCCGGTCGGGGTCGGCCAGGGTGCCGAGCAGCGCCTGCATGCGCCGCGGCAGGTCGTTGATCTCGGTGTTGAGGAACATCGGCAGGTCGAGGAAGTACGAGCGGCGGAACGACTCGACGGCCTCGTCGGACAGCTCGCCGCGCGAGGTCTCGCCGGACATCTCGGCCTGGACGGGGTCCCCGGGGGCCAGGTGGACGAGGGCGAAGGTGACCAGGGCGATGCCCAGCAGGGCGGGGATCATGCGCCACAGGCGGCGCAGGACGAAACGGATCACGGGCGGGCCTCCGTGCCGCCCGGCGCGGGGGGTGTCGTGGCGGCGTGCCAGCCCAGGGCGGGGAGGCGGAACCACTCGAGGGAGGGGCGGGCGCCGACGAGGCGGCGATCGACGAGGGAGACGAGGCGTGGGGAGAAGGTGAAGACGTAGGGCTGTTCGCGGGCGATTTCCCGCGCCAGCTCGCGGAACCGTGCGTTGCGCTCGTCCGGATCGAGCACGGCGCGGGCGTCCTGGAGGATGCGGTCCGCGAGGGGATTGGACCACCGGCCGTAGTTCTGGGCGCCCTCGGTGGCGAACAGGCCGTAGAAATCGTTCTCCCAGCGCAGGCTCCACATGCCCGCGGCGACGTCGAACTCGTGCTTGCGACAGCGCTCGGAGAAGACGGACCAGTCCAGGAGGGCGATGTCCATCTCGATGCCGGCCATGGCCAGGTCCTGCTGGACGATCGTGGCCATCTGCTGGATGGTCTTGGACTGCACGGCGACCAGGAGGGTGAAGCGGAAGGGCATGCCGCCGCGGTCGAGCAGGCCGTCGTCGTCGTGGTCGACCCAGCCGGCTTCGGCGAGGAGGGCGAGGGCGGCGCCGGGATCGTAGGGCAGGGGCTCGATCGACGGGTCGTGGGCCGGGTGGCCGTCGGGCCACGGCTGGGCGACGATGTGCGAGAGGCAGCGTTCGAGCGAGCAGAGGACGGCACCGCGGTCGACGAGCATGGTGGTGGCGCGGCGGACGCGCGGGTCGGTGAACGGGGCGCGCCGGGTGTTGTAGCCCAGGTAGGCGAAGTCGGGGGTGTCGAGAGTGACGGGGGCGAAGCGTGCGACCATGGTCGGGTCGGCGAGGTACTCCTCGACCTGATCCGGCGTGATCCGCGGCAGGAGGTCGATGTCTCCACGCCGGGCCATCTGGTATCCGATGGTGCGGTCGCGGACGACGCGGAAGACGATCTCGTCGAGATGGGGGCGTCCGCCCCACCAGCGCTCGTGGCGCCGCAGCACGATCCGTTCCCCGGTGTCCCACCGCTCGAAACGGAACGGTCCGCTGCCGACGGGGGCGCGGTTGGCCGGGTGCCGGTTGAGATCGCCCGTAGCGTAGACGTGCCGCGGGAGGATGGGGACGAAGCCGAGCGTCTCGAACAGCAGGAAGTACGGGCGTTCGACGATCAGCTCGACCTCATGGTCCGCGGTGGCCTTGAGGGAGCGTACGACCTTGAGGTCCTCGCGCAGCGATTCGGCGGTGACGGACGGGTCGAAGAGGCGATCGAAGGTGAACTCCACGTCGTGGGCGGTGAGGGGGGTCCCGTCGTGGAAGAATACGTCGCGGCGCAGGTGGAAGACGGTGCGCAGGCCGTCGGGCGAGGTCTCCCAGCTCGCGGCCAGCTCGGGGACGACCTCCAGGGTGCGCGGATCGGTGCGGACGAGGCTCTCGAAGATCTCGTGGCCGGTGATGCGGCGGATCCAGGCGTCGGAGCGGACGAGGGGCATGAGGTGGGGTGGTTCGGCTTCGAGGTGCACGACGAGCCGGCCGCCGTCCCGGGCGGGGCCGTCGTCCGCGACGCGGGCTTCGCGGGCCAGCGTATCCAGCTTTCCGGCCAGGGGGTGGCCGGAGCAGTCGCAGGGGCGTCCTTGCGGAATCCCGCCGCGCGTCCGCGCCTCGCCGCCGACGCAGCGGCAGCCCATGGCCGCGAGTGCGGCGGCGCAGCCGAGGGCGCCCAGGGCGATGGCCGACGCGCGCATCGGCCGCACGCTACCGCGTCCCCCCCTGCCCTTCAACTTCGGGACGGCGGGTCGTCGGGGCGGTGGATGCCGTATTGCGTTCCGGCCTGCCTGTTTTGCATCTTTCATTGCCCTCGGCGCCCGTGGTAGCCTCCCGCCGCACTGGGAGGAGCGGACGATGCCAAAGGTCTTGGTGCTTGGAGTGCTGGCTGCCGGTTTGTGGGCCTGCAAGGGTTCGGACGGAACGGCCAAGATCGTGAAGACGACGTTCAACCCGCAGCTCGGCGCGGTGCCCGGGGATCTCCCGGACAAGCCGCCGCCGGAGAAGCTGGGCGACCAGTGGACGATCTACGGGTTGTGGGTGGTGACGCAGAGTCCCGACCGGCAGGCGGAGATCAAGGACGCGGAGATCACGGTCAAGGGTCACGTGGTCAACGTGACGAAGCCGGCGTCGGACGAGTTCGGCCAGAGCATGACGCCGCACGTCTGGATTGCCGACCAGGCGTCGCGCAAGGGCCTGTTCTTCCCGCTCACCGGGTACGCGGACAACTACGTGGCGCTGGAGGAAGCGGCGGCGTACGACCGCTGCATCGAGTCGTGCACGAAGTCGAAGGGCGACCCGCGGGCGGAGGCGGACCGCACGCCGGGGCGCTACAGCCGGATCTTCGGCGACTGCGTGGTCGACGTGCCGGAGTGCCGGGCGCTGTACGAGGAGAACCCGTCGGCGAACTTCTTCAAGCTCATGGGCCCCGTGCTCAAGTGGTACGTGCGCGACCAGGTGTTCGGCTCGCCCAAGCGGGTGGCGATCGAGGAGGAGCTGCGCGGCCAGGGCAACATCGTGTGCGAGGCGGGTCCGGCCCAGCGGCGGCTGCTCCTGACGGCGATCGCCGCCGTCACGCTCGGGCTCGATCTCGAGCAGTTCAAGAAGGACGTGGAGCAGGAGATCGAGGACAAGTATCCGCACCAGCGGGTCGACGATCTCGATCCGGAGATCGTGAAGGACATCACCAACGCGCACCTCAAGATCTTCGACGACCCGCAGAACGTGAAGAAGGCGATCGACCTGGTGCGGGCGTTGCGGGCGGGCACGGATACGGGCGAGGCGCTGCTGGGGGACCGCAAGATCGGGCCGGAGCTCAAGGCCGCGATCTCCAAGGGCGAGGGCTCGGACATCAAGAAGGTCGCGGACGAGATGCTGATGGACCTGCTCATCCGCTGGTTCTGGTCGAAGGCGGACGCCAAGAAGGACGCGAACATGGCGTGCGTGTTCGACGACCTGATCAACTTCACGTCGTCCTACAACCTGGCGCCGATGGACCTGCTCACGCGGCGGCGCGCGATGCTGGGACCCGCGGCGGGAGTGACCTGGGAGCAGGCGATGGAGAGCCAGCAGGCCTACGAGTTCCGGATCAAGTTCGTGTCGCAGAGCCGCACCGGATTCCTCGGCTGGACCATGGACCTGACGCCGAGCATGGTCTGCGAGATCAAGGAGAACTGCCCGGACTACCTCAACCCGGTCTTCGGCACGGTCTACGACTTCGGCTTCGCCGAGGCCGAGGGCTCCACACCCTGACCGTGGGGGCACCGCGCCGCGCCGCCCCGTCCCGCAAGCCCCGCACGCCCCGTTCGCGCCTGGGCCAGAACGTCGCGCTCGCCCCGCTGGACCCGCCGCCCCCCGCGCCGGTGGTCCGTGCCGCGCCGTCGCCGCCCTTCCCGCGCCGGGGGGGCGCGGTGGGCCGCGTGGCGCTGGAGCTGGCGCAACGCCTGCGGGCGGCGATCGACTCCGAGTTCGGGCGGCAGTACGAGCGCATCCTGACGGAGCTGGGGCCGGGCGACTTCGATCCCTTCGGTTTCGACCTGGGGTACGCCCGCTACGCCGTGCACTTCGCCGCGGCGCTCTATCGCCGCTGGTTCCGCTGCAAGGTCCGCGGGCTGGAGAACATCCCGCCCGGCCGCGCCCTCCTGGTCTCCAACCACTCCGGCCAGATCCCGATCGACGGGATGATGATCGCCACCGCGCTCATCCTCGACCACGAGCCCCCGCGCCTGGTCCGCTCGATGATCGAGAAATGGGCCGCGACGCTGCCGGTCGTGTCCACGTTCTTCGCCCGCTGCGGCCAGGTCGTCGGCATCCCGGAGAACTGCCGCATCCTGCTGGAGCGGGAGGAGCTGATCCTGGTCTTCCCCGAGGGCGCGCGCGGGATCTCCAAGACGATCGACCGCGCGTACCAGCTCGAGGAGTTCGGCTCGGGATTCGTCCGCCTGGCGCTGGAGAACCGGGCGCCGATCGTCCCCGTGGCGGTCGTCGGCGCCGAGGAGCAGTACCCCTCGGTGCTCAACCTCCGGGCGCTGGCCGACGTCATCGGCGCGCCCGCGGTGCCCGTCAGCCCCCTGGTCCTCCTCGGCCCGCTGGGTCTCCTCCCGCTTCCGACGCGCTACCACATCGCCTTCGGGCGGCCGATCGTGCTGGGGGGCGAGGGCGACGAGGACGACGAGCAGGTGGCGGAGCACGTGCGCGTGGTGCGGGCGGCGATCCAGGACCTCCTCCGCCGCACTCTGGACGAGCGCAAGAGCATCTTCGGGTGAGTTGCCTCTCCCACGGCTGGGGCCGACGCGTCAGGTTCTTCCCGACCGGACAGGGGGAGTGGGGGAGGTCGGCGGGAGAGGTGGGGAGGGACAGGGGGCAGCGGGCACGGCGCGCGAGGTGGACGCGGCGCGGTTCTCCGTCGTAGTCTCGGGCCTGCCATGGCGACGGGGGCCAGCATCAGGACCAGGACCACGAAGAGCGGAGCGCGGGCGGCCGAGCGTTCCGTCATCCTGACGGGGGTCTGCGGCCGGCTGGGCCGGCTGCTCTTGCGGCAGCTCCACCGCGAGGGGCGGGTGGTGGGCATCGACCGGCGCGACTTCCCCGACGCTCCGCCCGACCTCATGCACTACCGCCTCGACATCCGTCGCAAGGCGTGTCGCGACGTGTTCCGGCGCGAGCCGGCGCAGGCGGTGGTGCACCTGGGGGTGATGCACGACCCGCGGATCTCGGCGGAGACGCGGCACACGTGGAACGTGGAGGGCTTCGGACGGGTCCTGGAGTACGTCGCGGCGATGCGGATCCCGAAGCTGGTGCTGTTGTCGAGCGCGGCGGTGTACGGGGCGCGGCCGGACAACGCGCAGTTCCTGCTGGAGGACGCGCCGCTGCTGGCTTCGGGGCGCGTCTCCGACATCCGGGACCTGGTCGAGCTGGACATGCTGGCGCAGACGTTCTTCTGGCGGGTGCCGGAGTGCGAGACCGTGATCCTGCGGCCGTCGTTCATCGTGGGCGAGGTGCACAACGAGATCTACAGCTACTTCCGGCTGCCGATCACGCCGCGGCTCCTGGGCTTCGATCCGATGATGCAGTTCGTGCACGAGGCGGACGTGGTGCAGGCGTTGCGGCAGGCGCTGCGGCCCGGGGTGCGCGGGATCTACAACATCGGCGGGCCGGGGGTGCTGCCGCTGTCGCAGGTCATCGCGCGCGTGGGCCGTCCGGCGGCTCCCGTGCCGCACGTCCTGGCGCGCGGGCTGCTGGACCGCCTGTGGCGTCTGGGCTTCACGGACTTCCCGGGTCGCGAGATCGACTACCTGCGCTACGTCTGCATGGTCGATGACCGCCGAGCACGCCGCGAGCTGGGCTACGCGCCCCGGAAGTCGCTCGACGAGACCGTGGCGTCGATCCGCGAGGCGTTCGGGGAGTAGGGGAGGGTTCGCCGCCGCGCGGCGAATCCTCCCGGCATACCGTCGTGACCGACGGCGGGCGGAGTCGCGCCGAGGCGACCCCGCCCCTACCCGGACAGCGCGAGCTTCCCCGCCAGCATGCCGCAGGCGGCATCGATGTCGGCGCCGCCCGAGAGGCGGCGGGTGAACGGCATGCCCACGCGGCGGAAGGCCTCGATGAACACGTCGGACTCCGCCTTGGTCGGCGGGCGGAACGGGTGGTGCGGGCCGGGCGCGACATCGATCAGGCTGAGGCGGTAGGGCACGTCCGTCAGCCACCGCGCCAGGGCCCGGACCTCGTCCTCGCCCGTGTTGTAGCCGCCCAGCATCGTCATCGCGATCATCTGCCGTTCGCCCTGCGCGGCGTGCACGGCCCGCACGGCATCCGCCAGCTCGGGCAACGGCCAGAGGCGGGAGACGGGCATGAGGTGCGCGCGCCGCTCGGGATCCGCCGAGCCCAGGCTCACGGCCAGCCGGAACCGGCGCCGTTCGCCGGCGAAGCGACGCATGGCCGGAACGACCCCCACGGTGCCGATGGTGATGGCCTTGGCCTGGGCGGCGCCGACGGCAGGGTGGCTGGCGATTTCCGCCGCCGCCATCACCTCGTCGTAGTTGTCCAAGGGCTCGCCCATCCCCAGGAAGACGACCGCGCGCACGGGACCCGGCGCCACGGCCACGCCCTGCACGATCTGGTCGACGATCTCCCAGGCCGAGAGGTCCCGCGGACGCGGCATCCGCGCCGTGGCACAGACCAGGCACCCGCGGCGACACCCGACCTGCGAGGAGACGCAGACGGAGAACCGGCCCTGCGTGACCGGGATGAGCACGCTCTCCAGGATCCGGCCGTCGCCGGTCTCGTACGCCAGCTTGTGGAAGGGGTAGACGCTCGACACCCGCTTCTCGACCAGGCGCAGCCGCGGCAACGGCCAGGGCACGGCGTCCACGACTCGTCGGGGCATGCGCGCCAGTCCGTCCGGCGTGACGCGGCCGAGCTTGACGACGTGGGCCAGGAGCCGCGCGGCGTGCTCCGCCCGTCCTCCCAGGCGCTCCACCTCCCGCTCCAGGGCCGACGGGGACAGGGAGCGCGGGTCGAGGCCCTCCGGGCTTCGCCCCGTTCCCTCGTCATCGGTGTCCATCGGTGTCCATCGGTGGTTTCCTCTTCCGGCTCGCGGCCGCCGTCGCGCGGCCCGCGGCGGAGGATAGCCGCTTTGACGCCTTTGGCGAAAGCGGGCAGACTCGCGGGTCCGGGAGGGACGCGGCGGTGAGCCGGATCGTACAGCGCGTGATCGTCCTCGGGCTCGCGGCGCTCGGCGCCGGGTGTCCTCCGGCGCCCGTCGTGCCGGACGGCGGGTCCGCCGTGCCTGTCCCGGCCGGCGGCGGGGGACCGGGGCTCGGGGAGGAGGCGGACGCCGTCTGGGAGGAGATCGAGGCGCTGTGGGAGGAGACGGGGGGGTACCGTGCCTTCGAGGTGCCGGAGGGGACGTTGGCGCGGACGCGCGGGCGGATCACTGGGCTGCTGGTGCGATTCGGGACGATCGACCGCGTGGCCGGCGAGGCGCCGGCGCTGGTGGAGCTGGTGAGCATCGAGTTCGACGAGCGGCTGGAGCTGCCGCCGGAGGGGGCGGTCTGCGTCACGGAGGACGGGGCGCGGACGGCGGCGGGCCGGGCGTACGAGCGGCTGGCGGAGCGGGTGGAGACGGTGGAGGCGCTGGCGCGGGCGGGGTACGAGAATCCATGGCTGCGGGAGCACGTCCTGTCGCGGATGGCCGAGGACGTGCGGGCGGTGCGGGCGGCGATGGCGTCGGGGGACGGCTGGCGGTTGGAGGACGAGGCGGTGCGGGCGGTGGCGCCTGCGGTGGTGGAGGCGGTGCTGGCGCGGGTGGAGGCGGTGCTGGCGGGGCGGTAGGCGTGGGCAGCGCGGGCGGGCGGGATCCGCCGGCGTCGAGGTCATGGGGCGTGGCACGAATCCTGGTTGTCGACGACGAGCCCAACGTACGCAAGATGTTGCGCGCGCTGCTCACGTCGCACGGTTTCGAGCTGGACGAGGCGGCGGACGGGGAGGCGGCGCTGGCGCGGGTGCGGGAGGAGCCGCCGGACTTCGTGCTGGCGGACGTGCGCATGCCGAAGATGGACGGCATCACGTTGTCGCGGGAGATCGCGGCGCTCGACCTGCCCACGACGGTGATCGTGATGAGCGCGTACGGCACGGTGGAAACGGCGATCGAGGCGATGCGGGCGGGGGCGTACGACTACATCATGAAGCCGTTCCGGACCGACGAGGTGCTGCTGACGCTGCGCAAGGCGGAGGAGCGGGAGCAGCTGCGGCGGGAGAACCGCGAGCTGCGGCGGCGGGTGTCGTCGCAGGCGGTCGAGCCGCCGATCGAGTTCTCGGGCCTGTTGGCGCGCTCGGCGGCGATGCAGCGGGTCTTCAAGACCGTCGCCAAGCTGGCCGACGTGAAGACCACGGTGCTCCTGAGCGGGGAGAGCGGCACGGGCAAGGAGCTGGTGGCGCGGGCTCTGCACGAGCGTTCGCTGCGGGCGGCGCGGCCGTTCGTGGCGGTGAACTGCGGCGCCATTCCGGAGACGCTGCTGGAGAGCGAGCTGTTCGGGTACCGCCGCGGCGCGTTCACGGGGGCCGATCGCGACAAGCGCGGATTGATCGAGGAGGCCGACCAGGGGACGCTGTTCCTGGACGAGGTGGCGGAGATCCCGGCGTCGCTGCAGGTCAAGCTGCTGCGCGTGCTGCAGGAGGAGACGATCCGGCCGCTGGGCGACACGGCCGACCGCAAGGTCGACGTGCGCTTCCTGGCCGCGACCGGGCGGGACCTCGCGGAGGACGTCGCCGCGGGCCGGTTCCGCGAGGATCTCTACTACCGGCTGAACGTGCTGGCCGTCGAGCTGCCCCCGTTGCGGGCGCGCAAGGAGGATGTGTTGATCCTGGCCGAGCACTTCCTCGACCGGGAGTGCGCGAACCTGGGCAAGCGCCGCATCGACCTCGCGCCCGACGCGCGCCGCGCGCTCCTGGACTACCCGTGGCCCGGCAACGTCCGCGAGCTGGAGAACGCGATCGAGCGGGCGGTGGTGCTGGCGGAGGGCGAGCGCATCGGGGCGAGCGACCTGCCGGGGCGGATCCTGGCGGGCCGCGACCCGATCCGCGCGTTCCTGGCGTCGGGCGAGCTGTCGGTGAAGAAGACGGAGCGTTTCGTCGAGGAGACGTTGATCCGGCGGGCGCTGGAGGAGACGGGGGGCAACCGCACGGCGGCGGCGAGGCTGCTGGAGATCAGCCACCGGGCCTTGTTGTACAAGATGAAGGAGTACGGGATCCGCTGAGTGCGCGGGGCGGCGGGTGCCGGGAACAAATCGCCTCCCGGACCGGTTCATGCTATAAGCTCGCCGGCCGCGGGCCGCTTGGAGGTTGGATGGTTCGTTCTGCCGCAATCGTCCCGGTGCTCCTCGTCCTGGCGGGCTGCGCCAAGGATCTGATCCCGAACACCGAGGTCGAGAACACGCCGGACAACCGGGCCGTGATCGACTTCTGCGAGGAATACCGCATCGCGCTGGAGGCCAAGGACTTCGCGAAGATCGTGGCCTTGACGGCCGACGACTACTACGAGGACGGCGCCTCGCCGCCCGGCACGGACGACTACGATCGCGCCGGCCTGCAGGCGCGGCTGGCGGGCCGCTTCACGCGGGTCGAGGAAGTGCGCTACGACATCCGCTACCGGCGGGTGGTCTACTTCCCGGATCGGGTCGAGGTCTACTACTCGTTCTACGGTCGTTTCCAGGTCGCCGGCGACGCGGGCGACGAGTCGCGCTGGTTCAGCGAGGTCGGCGACAACCGCCTCGTCTTGCGGCGCACGCCCGACGGCTACAAGATCCTGAGCGGTCTGTGACGAGCTTCTTTCGCCGTCTGGAGCCGGCCCACTGGATCGCGCTGGGTGCCGCCCTGCTGCTCCTGCCGCGACTCGGTCAGGGACCGCTGCACACGCCCTGGGAGACACACCATGCCGCCGTCGCGGCGCGCATGGCCGAGGACGGACCGGCCAGCGCCTTCACCCCGGCGGTCGGGGACGAGGCCTACCTGGAGCGCCCCGCGACCGGCTACTGGCTCGGCGCCCTGGCGACGCGCGTCTTCGGCCCCGGGACGTTCGCCGCGCGCCTGCCCTCCGCTCTCGCCGGCGTCCTGCTGCTGTGGGCCGCCTTCGTCCTCGTGCGCCGCGGGCGCGGAACGCGCGCGGGCGCGCTCGTCGCCGGCGTGCTCGCCACCACGCCGCTGTGCGCCCTGCTCTTCCGCTCCGCCCGTCCCGACGCGCTCGCCGTCACCGCCTCGTGCGGCTCGTTCCTCGCGCTGGCCGCGGCGGCCGTCGACCCCGGCGCGCCGCGGCGCGTGGCGTGGGCGGGCTGGGCGCTCCTCGGCCTGGCGGCAGGCCTGGGGGGGCTGCCGGCGGTGGCGCCGCCGCTGGCGGCGATCGTGCTGTTCGCCACCCTCGGCGGGCGCCGCCCGGCCTGGGGAGCGCTGCGCCCGCTCGCGGGTCTCGCGATCGCCGTCGTCGTCGCGGCCCCGCTGGTCGTGCCGCCGCTCGCCCTGCACGGCGCGGCAGTGACGCGCGCGTTCTTCCGTCCGGACGTGGCGGAAGAGAGCCCGGCGGACGACGAGAAGGTGAAGGACCGTGGCAGGCCCGACGACCGCATGGGCGCCGACGTGGACTTCGAGGCGCTGGCGTGGGGCGCTTTCCCGTGGAGCATCCTCGCGCCCGCGGCGCTGATCGGGCTGTCGCTGCGCCGCCGGCGCGACGTACCTCCGGAACCGAACCGCGGGCTTGAGCCCGCGGCTGGCGTCCTTGCGGAGCCGCGCCCTCAAGGGCGCGGTTCGGATGGGGCAGGGAGTCCCGGACTCGCAGACGGTGAAGCCGACGAGCGGGGGCGCGCCTTCGACTTCGCGTGCGTGCTGTGGGCCGTCGCGGCCGGCGGGACGGCCGCGATCCTCGGCGATCGTTTCCATCACGCGCCGTACGGCGCGCTGGTGCCGGTCGCCGTCCTGGTCGGACTGTACGTGGCGCGCAAGCTCGACGGCGAGTGGTCCGCGGTCGATGCGGCGCTGACCATCGCCGGCATCGGCCTGCTGGCGGTCTGCGCTCACGATCTGGCGGGAGGCGCGCGGCTGGCGCAGGCGGCGGGCTACTTCCGGCCGGAGCTGCCGGCGCTGCCGAAGAGCGTCGCCGCACAGCTTGCCTGGCCCCTGCGCCTCGCGACGCTCGGCGCCGGCGCCGCGCTGCTCGGGGCTCTGCTGCTGCGCCGCTGGCGCTGGTGGATCGCCGCCGCCGCCGTCGCCGTCTCCCTGGCCTGGACGCTCGGCGTGGTCCACGTGCTGGGCACGTTGTCCGCGGGATGACGGCTGCCCGCCGACTCACGACTCACGACTCACGACCGCGCGTCACCGGCTGAGCACGGCCCACGCGACGAAGGACAGGAAGGCGAGCATCACGACGAGGGCGAGGGCGAAGATGATGCGCCGGTTGCGCACGACCTTCTCCGCTCCGCTCGAGGTCTTGGCGAGACCGGCTTCCGCGAGGGCCACGATGCGGTCGAGCGAGCGGGCGCAGCGTTCCGCGCGCGCCGGGTCGGCGCGCAGGGCGCGATAGCGTGCGGCGGCGAGATCGAGCGCCTGGGCCTGGGCGCAGGACTCGATGAAGATCGCGTGCGGGGCGGGGTCGTCCCAGGCGGCGAGGACGGCGTCCCAGTGCTCGGCCAGCCCGGCGGGCAGGGCGGTGTCCGTCGCGAACTTCTCGCGGTGCTCGCGGGCCAGGCCGCAGCGCGCACACGCCTGCTGCCCGTCGTTTTCCGTCCCGCAACGCGGACACGGATCACGGGGACTCGCGGATGCGGGCGTTTTCCCGCCTTCTAGAGGCTCGTTTCCCACCGTTTCCCCACCAATCCCCACTTGTCGTATCCCATGGAATCAATAAAAAGAACTTGACCTCGAATTCCTGGAAGCGTACGGTCTCTCCACATCGTGGCCCCCGGTGGCATTTGGTGGGGCTGATGGGGTTCTCGAGCCATGTTCCACGGCCAGGTCCGCACGAGTGTCGACCATAAGGGCCGGACGAGCGTCCCGTCAAACTTCCGTTCCGAGCTGACGGACACGGACGAACGCGGCTTTGCGGTCGCGCAGTCGCTCGATCCGTGTCTGGTCGCCTACCCGACGGCGCGTTGGCGCGACTTCGGGCAGCGGCTGGCCGCGATGGCGGCGGAGCACGATCCGGCGGCGCGCATGGCGCGTCGCTGGTACCTGGGCGGCACGTTCGCGCTGGCGGTGGACGGCCAGGGGCGGGTGCTCCTGCCGCCGGCGTTGCGGGCGTGGGCGGGCGTGGGCAAGGAAGTGGTCTGGGTCGGGGTGGGCGACCATCTGGAGATCTGGGATCCGGAGCGTTTCAGCGAGGTGCAGCGGACGGTGTTGACCGACCCGGCCGCGGTCGCCAAGGCGCTGGCGGAGAAGGGGTTGTAAGGGGGAGTGCGGGGGGAGTGCGAGGGCCGGCCCGCCGAAGCGCGAGGGGCGAGGGCGGGTGCGGGAAGGGCGGGAAGTGCGGGGGGCTTTGGGGAATGGGGCCCTGCGGCGGGCTCCGGGCGGGCGTGGAAGCTGGCGACGCACGTTCCGGTGATGTTGGACGAGGTGCTGGCGCAGCTCGATCCGCGGTCCGGGCGTGGTGAGGATGGGGAGTCGCACGTGGTCGTCGACGCGACGGTGGGACTGGGAGGGCATGCCGAGGCGATCCTCGAGCGGTCCTCGCCCGACGGGCGGCTGGTCGGTGTCGACCGCGACCCGGCGGCGCTGGCGCTGGCGGCGGAGCGGCTGGCGCGGTTCGGCGATCGCTGCGTGCTCGTGCACGGCGATTTCGCCGAGCTGCGTACGCTCCTGGCGGCGCACGGCCTGGGCGCGGTCGATGGTCTGCTCTGTGATCTCGGCGTGTCCTCCCTGCAGCTCGACGATCCCGCGCGCGGCTTCTCGTGGCGCGCGGACGGGCCGCTCGACATGCGGATGGATCCCTCGTCCCCGCGCGACGCCGCCGCGGTGCTCGACGCCTCCGGCGATCGGGAGCTCGCGGAGGCCCTGGCGCGGCTGGGGGGCGAGCGGTTCGCGGGGCGCGTGGCGCGCGTGGTGCTGGAGCGGCGTCGCGCCGGCCGGCTCTCGACGACCGGCGCGTTGCGCGACGCGGTCCATGCCGCGCTGGGGCGTTCCCGTGCGGGCGGCATCGATGCCGCGACCCGCGCCTTCCAGGCGCTGCGGATGCTCGTCAATCGCGAGCTCGAGGCGCTCGACGCGCTGCTCGGCTCCCTCCCCGACCTGCTGCGGCCCGGCGGGCGTGCGGTCTTCGTCTCGTTCCACTCCGGCGAGGACCGTCTGGTGAAGCACGCCTTGCGCGGGCTGGCACAGCGGGATGGACCGCCGCGCCTGCGCCTCCTCACGCGGCGGGCGCTGCGGCCGTCCGACGCCGAGCTCGCGGTCAATCCCCGGGCGCGTTCGGCGAAGCTGCGGGCGATCGAGCGGCTGGCGGAGGTGGCGTAGTGGGAGAGCTCCGCCGCGCCAACGTCTTCGCGGACGCGACCCCGGACGCCGCGCCGGGGACCGACGCGTCCGACGGGCGGCGCCGGGAAGCCGCCGCCGCGGGGACTTCGGAGCGTCCCGGGAGCGGCGCGGCCGAGCCCGGGTGTTCGTCCCTGCGCTTCTACGGCTACTGGCTCTTCGCCCTGGCCGCGGCGGTTTCCGCCTTCGCGAGCCACATCTACGTCCGCCATCGCGTCGTCGACCTGGGCTACCGCCTGGGCCAGGAGCGCGCCCAGCGCGCGCAGCTCCAGAACGACCGCCGGGACCTCGAGCTGGAGCTGGCGTCGCTGGAAGCGCCCGCGGACCTGGCGCAGGTCGCGCGCGACGCGCTGGGCCTCGACGTGCCGCGCGACGATCAGATGATCGAGGTGGCGAGCGCGCCGGAGCCCGGGGTGCCCGACCGTTCCGCGGCGACCGTCGTGGTGTCCCCGGCCGACCCGGACGGTGCGGCGGCGCCGGATGTCACCGGCGGAGGCGCGCCCGGCGTCCGTCCGCCGGAGTCCGCCGTCGCGGCGCCGGAGCCCGCGGCCGGTCATGCGGCGACGGCGGTGACTCCGAGTCTGCCGTCGCCTCCCGCTCCGCCGCCTCCCGCTCCGCGGCGGCGCGTGCCCCACCCGCAACTTCCGGCCCGCGGGCCCGAGCCCGCGGCCGACGTCCCCGCGGGGCCGCGCCCGGAAGGGCGCGGTTCGGAGGGGGCACCTGGGCCCGCGGCGGAAGATCCGGCGGCGGGCGGCGACCCGGCGGCCGAGGTGGTGCCGTGAGCAACGTCCGCGTGCCGCCTTCCGGCGCCGCGCCCGCGGCGGCTTCCGAGAGCCTCGGGGCGCGGTTGCGGCGCCTGTTCCACGGCGAGGTGAAGCCGGCGCGGGCGCGTTCGGCGGCGGACGACGCGCACGCCGTGACGGTGCGCCGGCGCATGCTGGCTCTGGCCGCCTTCCTGGGCGTCGGGCTGGCCTATCTGGCGGTGCGTGCGGCGGAGCTGCAGATCGAGTGGGCGCCGACGTTGCAGGAGATGGCGAACGAGCAGCACTGGCGGGAGTTCCAGCCGCCGGTGTGGCGCGGCCCGATCGTGGACCGCAACGGCGCGGCGTTGGCCCTGACCGTCGATGTCGACTCGGTGTTCGCCAATCCCAAGGACCAGAAGGATCCGGACGTCGCCGCGGAGGGGTTGGCGCGGGCGCTGGGCATGGACGTGCGCGCGCTCGCGCTGCGGCTGCACTCTGGCTCCCGCTTCGTGTGGATCAAGCGTCTGGTCACGCCGGCGGAGGCGGACGCCGTGCGCAAGCTCGCCTTGCCGGGCGTGCAGCTCACCCGCGAGCCGAAGCGTTTCTATCCGGGCCGCAACATCGCCGCGCACCTCGTCGGCTTCGTCGGCTACGACTCCCGCGGCCTGGACGGCCTGGAGCACGAGTACGACGCCGCCCTGCGCAGCGAGCCGCGGGTGTGGCGCGGCGTGCGCGACGCACGCGGGCGCATGGTCTTCACCGACGGCCTGGGCCGGGTCGAGGTGCCGCAGGAGCAGCGCGTGGAGCTGGCCATCGACCGCACGATCCAGTTCATGGCCGAGCAGGAGCTGGCGGCGGCGCTGGCGGCGTTCGAGGGCCGGGCGGGCAGCGTGGTGGTGATGGACCCGCACACGGGCGAGGTCCTGGCGCTGGCCAACGGCCCGACCTACGACCCCAACCGCTACGCCGAGTTCGACGCCGACGAGCGCCGCAACCGCTCGATCACCGACCGCTTCGAGCCCGGCTCGACGCTCAAGATCTTCACCATGGCCGCCCTGCTCGACGCCGGCCTCGTGCCGCTCGAGGAGCAGGTCTACTGCGAGGACGGCGTGTATGCGATCGGCGACTACAAGATCCACGATGCGCACCGCAACGAGTGGCTGACGCTGACGCAGTGTCTGCAGCGTTCGAGCAACGTCTGCCTGGCGAAGCTGGCGGGGGTATTGGGCAAGGGTCGCCTCTACGACGCGCTGCGCCGTTTCGGGTTCGGCGAGCGGACGGGGGTGCCGGTGCCGGGCGAGACCAGCGGCCAGCTTCGCCACTACAGCAAGTGGTACGAAGTCGACCTGGCGGCGATCTCGTTCGGCCAGGGCATCTCCGTCTCGAACCTCCAGCTCGCGACCGCCGTCTCGGTCGTGGCCAACGGCGGCGTGCTCATGCGACCGATCCTGGTGCGTCGCGTGCTGGGCGCCGACGGACGGCTGGTGGCCGATTATCCGCCGACCGCGCGGCGGCGGGTGATCGACGAGCGCACGGCGCGGCTGGTGGCGAGCATGCTGATCTCGGTGACGGAGGAGGGGGGGACGGGCACCGAGGCGCGCATCGCGGGGTTCGACGTGGCGGGCAAGACGGGAACGGCGCAGAAGGCGAACCCGGACGCGCCGGGCTATTCCAAGGACAAGTGGACGGCCTCGTTCGTCGGGTTCGTGCCGGCCGAGGACCCGCGGCTGGTGATCAGCGTCTCGATCGACGAGCCGGTGATCAACCACTACGGCGGCATCGTCGCCGCGCCGGTGTTCCGCCGCATCGCCGAGCGGGCGCTGCGGTACCTGGGCGTCGCGCCGCAGCGGCCGGGCGAGCCGGCGCCGGCGCCGGCCGACGAGGACGACGCGGTCGAGGGCGGGGCGCTGGCCGTAACGGGGGTGCCGTTGGCGCTTCCCGCGGCCGGGATGATCGAGGTCCCCGACTTCACGGGCGAGACGATCCGCGCCGCGCTGGGCATCGCCCGCGACTTCGGCCTCGAGCTGCTGGTCCGGGGCGCCGGCCTCGGCGTCTCGCAGGACCCCCGGCCCGGCACCGGCATCGCGCCGGGTGCGACCGTGACGGTGGAGTTCGAGCTGCCCGGGGAGGAGCCGCAATGATCGCCCTCTCCGTGCTGCTCGAGGGCGTCCGGGTGCTCGCGGTGCACGGCGACGTCGCGGTCCCGATTGCGGGCGTCGTCTTTGACAGCCGGCGTGCCGGTCCCGGGAGCTGCTTCGTCGCGCTGCCCGGCACGAACGTCGATGGCGTGCGTTTCGCGGGCGACGCGGTGAACCGCGGCGCCGTGGCCGTCGTCGCCGCCGCACCGCTCGATCCGCAGCTCCGGGAACGCTCCGTCTGGGTGCAGGTGGAGGATCCCGTCGCGGCACTCGCCTCGATCGCCGCCGCGTACCACGGGCGGCCGATGGAGCGCCTCGTGCTGCTGGGCGTCACGGGGACGAACGGCAAGACAACCGTCAGCTACCTCCTGGAAGGTGCACTTGCGGCCGCGGGTCTGAATCCCGGCGTAATCGGCACGATCGAGTTCCGTTTCGGCGGGCGCGCCGTTCCGGCGACGCACACGACGCCCGACGCCCTGGCCTTGAACGACCTCGGCGCGCAGATGGTCGCCGCCGGCGTCACGCACGTCGCGATCGAGGTTTCGTCGCACGCCCTGGCGTTGGGCCGCGTCGCCGGCCTGCGCTTCCGCGGGGCGGCCTTCACCAACCTCTCGCGCGACCACCTCGACTTCCACCAGACGCTGGCGGCATACGAGGACGCGAAGCTCGGCCTGTTCCGCGGGCACCTGGCGCCCGGCGCGCTGGCGGTGATCGCGCTGGACGACCCGGCGGGCGACCGCTTCGCCGGCGCGGCGCGAGAGGCCGGGGCGCGGGTCGCGCGGTTCTCCACGCGGCTCGGCGCGAAGGCGGAGCTGGGGGTCGAGGACGTCCGCTACGAGGCGGGCGGGACGCACGCGGTGTTGCGGTGTTTCGGCGAGCGGCACGAGGCGGACGTGCGGCTCATCGGCGAGCACAACGTGGCCAACCTCCTCGCCGCGGTGGGTCTGGCGCATGCCGCGGGCGTGCCGCTGGACGCCGCGGTGCGCGGCGCCGCGGGCGTGGCGTCGGTGCCGGGGCGATTGGAGCGGGTGGCGGTGCGCGAGGGCATCTTTGCGTTCGTCGACTACTCGCACACGCCGGACGCGTTGGCGCACGCGGTGGCGACGCTGCGTCCATTGTGTCGCGGGCGGCTGTGGGTCCTTTTCGGCTGCGGCGGCGACCGGGATCGGGGCAAGCGCCCCCAGATGGGACGCGTGGCGGCGGGGGGCGACCGCATTGTGCTGACGAGCGACAATCCGCGTACCGAGGACCCGGAGGCGATCCTGGACGAGATCGAGCCGGGCCTTCGCGAGGCCGGCCTGCGGCGCGTGGATCTGGCGAGACTGGGGGGCGAGGCGGGGGCGTACGCGCGGGAGGTCGATCGGCGGGTGGCGATCGAGGCAATGGTCTCGCAGGCGTCGGCGGGGGACGTGTTGCTGGTGGCGGGGAAGGGGCACGAGGACTACCAGATTGTCGGCCGTGAGAAGCGGCATTTCGACGACCGGGAGGAGGTGCGCAAGGCGGCCGCGCGGCCGCGCGGGTGACAATGGGACTTCCTGACGGGAGATCGTCGGGCGTCGCACCGTACCGTTCGTGCACGGCGAGAGCCGCGCGGTGCAGACCGCGAGGAGTCAGGGCCGGGGATGGATGGTGGATGGTGATGGGGCCGGGGCCGTGGCCGACGGGGCACGGGCGGCGGGGCGCACGCGGCGACGCGAGTCCGGGAGGGGACCTGAAATTGCGCGGGGAGGTAGCTCGCAGGGCCGATACCAAGGCCCGACCCGCTTCAGGTCACCGCCAAGCCGGGCGGTCGGTCGACGTCCGACGATCTCTCGAACGGGAAGAGGTTCTTCGGTTCTCGGTTTTCGGTTCCGGACACCACATCTGGCGCGCCGCCGCCGTCGCCCTCGACGCGGGGGTCGCCACCTGCACCGTGACCCCCGGTCGTGCCCCTTCCCGCGTACGATATCCGTCCCTACTCGTCCAATACCGAGTTCTGAGCCGGCCCCACGGTGCCGAGCGTGAACAGCTATCCGGGGACGGGGGCGTCGGGGATCCACGAAGTTCGGTGGCCGGGTTCGGCGGGTGGAAGGCGTCTCGTGCCGGTTGCGACCCCTCCGGGCGACGAATACACTCTGCTCCGTGGAACCCGAGGTGCCCATCGATCGGGATCTGGTGTGGGACTACAAGGAGCCTCCGGCGGACCTCCTGTGGCGGTTGCAGCGCATCGCCAACGCGTTCCCCGCCTACGGACGCGATCGCAGGACCGTCGCCCTGCTCTTCGCGCATCGGGACGAGCTGCGCCTGGAGCCGGAGCGGCGGTTGTTGATCGAGCTGTACGAGGAGGCGTGGCGTCGCCGGACGGAAGGCGGGCGATGAGCCGCCCGGGCGATCTCACGCCGGCGCAGCGCGCCCTCCTGGATCGCCTCGGGGCGTCCGACCTCGCGTCATCGTTCTACCTGACCGGCGGCGTGGCGCTTTCCGCCTTCCACCTGCACCATCGCGACAGCAAGGATTTCGCGGATCTGTTGTTCCTCCTGCGTCGCGACGACGTGCCGCTTGTGCGCACGATCGACGACTGCCGACGCAAGTTCGGCTGGCCGGCGCTGGAGCGCGTGCCTCAAACCGCGCTGCTCAAGGTGGAACGGCTGCCGGGATGGCCCCAGACGGAGCCGCACACGACGCTCGACGAAGCACGGGCGTTCTTCCGCGACATCGTCCGCACGCTGATCCGCGTCGAAGAGGACTAAGGCACCGATCCCGCTTGTCCCGTGCGCGTCAGGATCTTCCGGACCCGGACGTGGAGAGGTGGAGAGGTCAGCTGGGGAGGTGGGAACGACCTACACGATCTTCCCGCCATCGACGACGAGCACCTCGCCGGTCACGTAGCGCGAGGCGTCGCAGGCCAGGTAGAGCACGGCGTCGACGATCTCGGCGGGCGCGGCGGGACGGGCCAGCGGGACGTCGCCGAGCGCGATCTTCCGCACGTCGGGATCGTCGAGCAGCGCGCGGGAGAAGTCGGTCTGCACCAGCCCCGGCGCGACCGCGTTGACGCGGATCGAGGGGGCCAGCTCGCGCGCCAGCGTCTTCGTGAGGTGGATCAGCGCGGCCTTGCTGATGCCGTAGATCCCCAGACCCATCATCGGGCGCAGGCCGGCGACGGAAGCGATGTTGACGATGGCGCCGCCGCCCTGCGCGACCATCCTCTCCGCCGCCGCGCGGCAGAGGACGAACGGCCCGCGGACGTTGACCTCGAAGATCTTGTCCCACACCGCCTCGTCCGCCGTCACCGTCGGCCCGAACACCGGGTTCGTCGCCGCGTTGTTCACCAGGACGTCGATGCGGCCGAACTTCTCCACGGTCGTCGCGATCAGCCGCCGCGCCTCCTCCGCCTTCCCCACGTGCGTCGGGACGACCTCCGCTCGGGCGCCGAACGCCCGCACCTCGGCGGCGACCGACTCCAGCGCCACGGTCTTCCGGCTCGCCAGCACGAGGCTCGCTCCGGCTCTGGCGAACCCGAACGCGATTTCGCGCCCGATCCCCCGACTGGCCCCCGTGACCACCACGACCTTGCCCCGCAGCTCCTCGTAGGTCGGCATCCCGTCCTCCTTGAACCGCGTGCCTACCACGGCGACCCGTCGAGATGCCATGCCGACCGGCGCCTGAAGGCGCCGGCTGCACCACCAAGCCTGCTGCGCAGGCTGGGGACTTGCTTCAGGTGTCACCCACGAATCGGGCTCCATCGTGCAGCCCGGGGGGCAGCACACGGAAGCGGTGGACGAATGATCAGGCGGCCTGCCTGTCACCGACCGTGCCAGAATGCGCCGCACGATGGAGGCTCCCGGGCCGTGCTTCCCGGGCCCCGACGGAGCGCCGTTTCGTGCGAAAACAGCGAAGGATCGGGCCGATCGAGGTTGACGCGGCGCCTCCTTGCCGGGTGAGCTCGCGCGTGGCAGACTTCTGGCACGTCGGGAAGCGGGCATGCGTGTCGATCGTGCCATGGCTCTGGTCCTTGCCATCCTCGCCTGGGGGTGGAGCGGCTGCCTGCTCTCTCCGCAGCCCGATCCTCCCGGCATGGACTCCAGCGGCCGCGACGATGCCGGCTCGGGCGGCGACGCGCGCGACGATGCCACGCCGTGGGACGGGCATGGCGAGGCCGAGGCCGGGGCCGATGCGGACGCGGACGCGGACGCGGATACGGCTGCCGATGCGGAGACCTCGGACGGCGCCACCGAAGAGGACGGGGGTGGATTCGACTACGACGAGAACTGCCCGACGGACCCCGCGGACGGGCGGACCGGCGAGCCGTGCGAGAGCGACGACGACTGCGGCGGCGGCTTCTCCTGCGTGCCCGAGTACACCGACTCCGATCCCGCCGGAACGGCCTGGACCGACTACCCCGGCGGCTACTGCGTCCCGCGGCTGCCGCCGGGCGAGGTGTGCGACGTCACGGCGGCCGGCGCGTGTCCGTCCGGCGCGCGCTGCGTCCGGGCGGGCCTCGAGGCGCGCTGCCTGGACGCGTGTTCGGCCGCGTCCCTGGCGGGCGAGGCGTACGGGGCGAACTGCGACTGCCGCGCCGGCTACCGTTGCGACATGAGCCTGGAGGTCTGCGTGCCCGGCTGCGTGGCCGACCACGAATGCTGCGCGGAGTGGGTGGACTGGAACGCCGACGACGTGCGGCAGGTCGACGAGCTGGAGCCGATGCCGGGCTGCGCGGCCACCTGCGATCCGCACACGTTCGAGTGCGTGTACGTGGCGGCGCCGGACGCCGCGGTCGGCGACGCGTGCACGCTCGGTGCGGACTGTCCGGCGGGCGCGCGGTGCTGGCGCTCCTTGGAGGCGGCGGCGGCCGGTCAGCCGGGCGTGTGTCTGGTGGAACGCTGCGATCTCGCGGGGCGTCTCTGTCCCGAAGGCTCCTCCTGCATCACCAAGGACCCGGGCCTCGGGTTCGCGTCGTTCTGCGCCCGCCCCTGCGATCCCGACGCCCCTCCCGGAGGCCTGCGGGAGCCGTGCGCCGCCGGCACCGTGTGCCTGCCCGTCGTCTTCGACGGCACGACCCCCGCCCGCGGCGCCTGCCTCCCCGCACTCTGACCCGCCCCGCCGTCTTGCCTTTTCCATTGCATGTTTTGCCTTTTGGATTTACGGCGGTCCGCCGGAGGCGGCTGCCGCTTGGATCTGCCGACCACACTTCTCATCGCCGTGGGTCTCTCGCTCGACGCCCTCGCCGTCTCCCTCTGCAGCGGCCTGGCGCTGCCCAACGTGCGCGCGAGCCACGCCCTGCGGATGGCATCCTTCTTCGGCGGCTCCCAGGCGCTGATGCCGGTCCTGGGCTGGCTCGCGGGCCGGGAGCTGTACGCGCACATTTCCCGCTTCGACCACTGGATTGCGTTCGCGCTCCTGGCGGCGGTGGGCGGGAAGATGATGTTCGAGGGGCTCCGGCGCAACACGTGCGAGACGCGCCCGGACCCGTTCCGGCTGGGGACGTTGTGCGTGCTGGCGCTGGCGACGAGCATCGATGCGCTGGCGGTGGGCGTGAGCTTCTCGTTCTTGTCGATGTCGATCGCGCTGCCCGTGGCGATCATCGGCGGCGTGACGTTCGCGCTGTCGCTGGCCGGCGTCTACCTGGGCCGCCGCTTCGGGGAGGTGTTGGGGAGCCGGATCGAGGCCGCGGGCGGGGTGATCCTGGTGGCGATCGGGGTGAAGATCCTGGTCGAGCACCTGGCGTAGCGGGTCAGGTCAGTCGGCCGGCGACCATGCGCAGCATGAGGATGGCGTCCTCGCCGTTGTCGGCGTAGTAGTTCGGACGCAAGCCGACGGGGCGGAAGTCGAACTGCCGGTACAGCCGCTGGGCCGGGGTGTTGGACGGGCGCACTTCCAGGACGACGTGCGAGGCGACCCGGGCCTCGGCGAAGGCGATGATGGCGGTCAGGAGGTGGCGTGCCAGGCCGCGGCGGCGCCAGGGCGGCGCGACGGCGATGTTGAGGAGATGGATCTCGTCGGCGGCGACCCAGAAGACGCAGAAGGCGACGATGGAGCGTTCCGGCCCCGCCTCGATGACCCACAGGTGCGACCAGTCGTTCTTGAGCTCCTCGGCGAACATCGGCTCGGTCCAGGGCGAGGGGAACGACGCGCGTTCGATGGCCAGGATGCCCGGCAGGTCGGCGGGGTCGGCCAGACGAAGTCGGGGCGCCTCGGCGGCGGCACCGGAGACGGCCATCGTGCACCTACCCGGGCGGAGGGATGGAGGGACCGACGTCCGCGTCCCCCACGAAACGCCCCACTTCCCGTGCGACCAGCTCGTCCTCGTTCACGGAAGCCGCGTAGACCGGCGTGCGTGCCGGGTCGTGCAGCGGCGTCACTTCGAACGCCACGACCGGGCCCTCGTGCGGCAGGTCGACGCCCCAGGCGGCCAGGCCGGCGCAGACTGCCGTGCGGAAGCGGTGGGAGGCCAGGGCGCGCTCGCCGATGAAGACCAGGGCGTCCATGCCGCCGAGGATCGTGGCGGCGGCGCCGATCGCGCCGACCACCTCCCGCACGAAGGTGGCGAAGACGGTGCGCGACGGCTCGATGCCGCGGAAGGCCTCGAGCGCCACGCGTTCGACTTCCTCGGGCTCGCGTGCGCCGAGGCCGCCGTCGTTGCGCAGCACGGCGAGGAGGCGTTCGGAGGGCAGGCGCGTGTGCTGCAGGACGGTTTCCAGGGCGCTCAGGGGGATGCTGCCGACGCCGCGTTCGCCCGGGAGGCCGTCCCCGGGTCCGGTGCCGAAGGTGGTCCACACCGGGGCGTTGCCCAGCACGGCGGTGACGCCGGCGTGGCGGTCGAAGAAGCAGAGCACGATGCGCGGGCCGTCGGCGGGGGGGCGCGAGGCGCGCGGCGCGCCGCGGCGGGGGGGCTCGCCCGAGCCCAGGAGTCGGGTGACGCGGCCCAAGGCGGCGGCGTGGAGCAGTCCGCGGTAGCCGCGGCGGCGAAGGTCGAACGGCAGGTCGAGGGACTCGGGCAGGAGGTAGCCGCGGGACTCCGGCGGCAGGTCGCAGAAGAACGCATCGTCCCAGACGACGACGTGCTGGGCGCGGGCGAAGAGGTCGCGGGAGGCGACGAGCGATTCGATGGCGCCGCGGTTGCCCGGGGCGCCGCCGGCCTTGGAGATCATGGCGACGAGGCCGTCGTCGACGCGGGTGACGGGGACGGGGGTGGCGCCGCCGACGGGGAACAGGTGCGCGACGGTCTCCACCTGTTCCACCTCGCCCGGCGCGACCTCGACGTCCTCCAGCAGCGCGGCCAGTCGTGCGGATGCCGCGGTGAAGGTCGGAGCGTCCGCCCCGCCCTCGCCCCGCCCGCGCGGGTACGAGTAGACGTGCTCCGCCTCGCCGCCGATGCGGCGGATCTCTCCGGACACCGCGGCGGTGCCCTTGGCCTCCAGCATGAGCCGGTAGGCGATCCGGGTCTCGCCACAGCGCAGGATCAAGAGGTTCATCCGCTCCCCGTCTTCCGGTCCGCCGCGCGCTCCCACGATTTCACCACGGTTCCCGCCTCGATGTACACCCGCTTCATGTGCGGCAGCGCCTCGCGGATGCGGTACTCGATGCTGTACACGATGCGCCGTACCTCCTCGGCGCCGACGTCGGGCCGGAAATCGAGCGACAGGCCGAGGAGGACGTCGTGGGGGGCGAGGTGCACGGCGGTGACGTCGTTGACCTTCTCGATCCCCGGCTGCAGGGCGAGGATGCGCCGCACCTTCTCCTGGTCGGCGGCCGACGCCGCGTGCCCCAGCAGCATGCGCTTGGCCTTGAGCGCCGTCAGGGTCGCGCGGAACGCGAGCAGGAGGCCGATCAGGACGGCCGCCGCCGCCTCCGGCGCCCCGCTGCCGGTGGACTGGCCGAGCGCCACGCCGAACAGCGCGAGCACGACGCCGGCGAATCCCGTGGCGTCCTCCACCAGCGTCATGACGACCGTCGGGTCCTTGGACTCCAGGAAGACCTCGCGGAACGAGCGGCCCCGCAGGCCGGGCACGTACTGGCGCAGCGTGCCGTGCGTCGAAACCACGGCGAAGACGCCCGCGATGGCGAGGACGCCGTAGGCCGCGGCGGGGCTGCGGCAGGCGGCGCCGCCGCCCAGGAGGACGACCAGCCCGGCGTGCACCGCGAAGGCGCCGCCGACGGCGAAGATGGCGAACACGGCGGTCGAGCCCCAGAAGTAGCGTTCCCGCGCAAGGCCGAACGAGGCGCCGTCGGAGGGCGAGGCGCGCGAGAGCCGGATGCCGATCAGAAGAAGGCCCTGGCCGCCCGCGCTGGCGATCGAGTGTACGGCTTCGGCGAGGAGCGCGGGCGAGCCGGTGAGCGCGGCGGCGATGAACTTGGCCAGCGACATCGCCAGGTCGCCCAGCAGGGTCGCCGCGATGGCCGTGCGGGGGCTCGCCGCCATGGCCTACGGCATCCCTCCACCCACCACCAGATCCTCGGCCACCTCGAAGACCTGCAGGCGGCAGCGGCTGCGCAGGTCCATCAGCCAGCGGGCGCGGAACTCGGCGAACCGCTGCTGCCGATCCCACGCCTCGAAGTCGGCCGCCACGTCCGCGTACGCGGACCCGACGAAGGGGTGGTTGCCCGCGGCGAACAGCGCTTCCAGCTCCGCCGCGTCGGTCGCGGACGGCGGCCGCACGCTGTCGCGCGTGAACCGCTCGACGATCAGCTCGCGCCGCAGCGCCGCGTCGATGGACTCCATCGACACCGCGCGCTCGCGCAGGAACGCGCGCAGCGCGTCGTGCCCGCCGATCCGCTCGGCCAGGCGATCCCGCGCCTCGTCCACCAGCCCCGGGGCGAGGTCGCCCCGCCCCATCCGGGTCGCCTCGCGCAGCGCCACCAGATCCTCGGCCGCGCGCGCCTGCGCGGTCCGCACGGCATCCAGGTCGATCGGCAGCGCGAACGCCTCGGCTCCCCCGCGGCGCACGACATCGATCGCGGCCGCGACGTAGAGGTCCCACAGCGTCGCAAGCTGCGGGTCGCGATCGCGGCTGGACGAGCCCTCGACCACCACGGCCACGCGGTCGACCACGACCTCCGTCGAACGTTGGGCCGCGGCGACCGCGGGGAGCAGCAGCGCGAGGAGCGCCACGCCGGCAACCGGGACGGGTCCGGGTCCCGGGGCCCATCGCGGCCCGCCGGATCCCAAGGATCCCCGCCTTCCCGTTTCCAAATCCCCCGCGGCCCGGCACCCTGGATGGTTCATCGGCGGCAGTCCTTGTACCACGGAGAGGGAGGGTTGGTCGAATGGGACGAAGTCGGGGGTTGGTCGATCGGGACAAGTTCATGGTGGGTCGAACGGGGCGAGTTGTTGGTCGGGGGGGGCCGTGGGGTACGATGCGTCGACGGAGGGAAGCATGCGATTCGTTCTGATCGGGCCGGATGTGGAAGAAAACCTCTCGCTGGCGTACCTGGCGGCGGCGTTGCGGCGCGGCGGCCACGAGGCGTTGATGGTCGCGTTCACGCACGACGGCGAGCACGAGCGCGTGGCGGCGCGGGCCGCCGCGCTCGCCCCCGACGCGGTCGGCCTGTCGATGACCTTCCAGAGCCGCGGGCGCGGGTTTCTCGCGCTGGCCGCGGAGCTGCGCCGCGCGGGCTTCGCCGGCCACCTGACGGCCGGGGGCCACTGGGCATCCGTCGCGGCGGAGCCGATCCTGCGCGACCACGCGGCGCTGGATTCCATCCTGCGCGGCGAGGCCGAGGATTCGCTGGTGGCGTTGGCCGGCGCGCTGCACGACGGCGGGCCGCTGGACGCGATTCCCGGCATCGTCTTCCGGTCGGGCGGCGCCACCGTGCAGGGCCCTCGTCCCGAGAAGCGGACGGACCTCGATGCGCTCGCGGCGCCGGCGCGCGACGAGCCGCCGCGGCGGCACCTGGGAATCCCCGCCGCGCCGCTGGTGGCCAGCCGCGGCTGCCGCGGGGGCTGCTCATTCTGCTCGATCCGCACCTTCGGGAAACTTTCGCGCGGGGCGGCGCGGCGCGTGCGCTCGCCCGGCTCGGTGGCGGGGGAGATGGCCGCGCTGCACCGCGAGGGCGGCGTGCGGATCTTCGTCTTCCACGACGACGATTTCTTCTCCGGGGACGCGGGCGCCGATCGGGCCTGGGCCCGGGAGCTGGGCGCCGAGCTGTCGGCGCGGGGGATCCCGCCCGTGGGCTTGATCGTCAAGGCGCGTCCGGACGACATCGACGACGGTCTGGTCGAAGACCTCGTGGGGCTCGGCCTCGTGCGGGTGTTTCTGGGCATCGAGACCGACGCGCCTGCGGGACTCAAGGCGCTCGGCCGGACGCTCGACCCCGGCGCGAACCGGCGGGCGCTGCGTATCCTTCGGCGCCGCGGCGTCTTCGTCTGTTCGAACCTGCTCTTGTGGGAGCCGGACACGACGCTGGGCGACCTGCGCGCGAACCTCGACTTCCTCGCCGCCTTCCCGGAGCAGATCGTCAACCTTGCCCGGACCGAGCTGTACGAGGGTGCGCCGCTGACGGCGCGGATGGCGGCGGCCGGGCGCTTGCGCGGCGACTACCTGGGCCGGGACTACGTGGTCGCGGACCCGCGCGCCGAGCTGGCCTGGCGAGTCTTCCGCGTGGCGCTGGGCGAGCGCTGCTATCCGCTCTGCGGCGTGGTCAACGCGGCGATGGGGCTGGGCTACGACGCCCACCTTCTCCTGCGCTTCCACCCGTCGGAGCGGGCCGAGGTCCTGGCGCGCGAGGCGCTGGCGTTGGTCGCGCGCGTGGCGGTCTCGACGCGGTCGTGGCTCGAGTGGATCGTGGGCTGGGCCGAGGTGGCGACGGTGGGGCCGGATCCGGAGGTCCTGCAATTCGCGCTGGACCTGGCGCGCGCCGTGCGCACGGAGGACGCGACGCTGCTGGCGGAGCTCCGGACGGCGCAGCAGACCCTGGAGCGCTGCGCGCGAGGCGAGCCGGAGGCCGTTGGGGCGCCGGAGGAGCGCCGCCCGGTGCGACGCCTCGGACGCGCGGCCCTGCTGGCAGCCTCGGCGGGCCTCCTGGCCTGCACGAAGAAGGGAGCCGGGACGACGCCGGGGGGAGACGCTCCGGTCCACGTCCCCGTCGCCGCCGATGTCGCGGGCGCGGGCCCCCTCGACGCCGGGGAACCGTCCCCGGACGCTTCGTCGACCGGCGACGCGGTTGCGGCGGAGACAACGTCCGTGTCGTCGGCGGACAGCGAGCACGTCGACTTCCGGGTCGTCGCGGCCACCTCGAACTGGCAGGATTGCGAGGGCGGGCCGCAGCGCACCTCGGACTTCCAGCTCGGCGTGCTGCTGGCGCCGGGCGCGCCTGCGGCGCGCTTTTCGCGGTTCGAGGCCACGGACGGGGAGGTCCGGGACGTCTGGGTCGCCCCGGACGGGCAGCGGGCGCACGGCGAGCTGCGGGCGGGCATGCGCGTGGGGCGGCAGTCCGTGACGGCCGTCTTCGAGCTGGCGGCCGAGGGAGCGGGAACGCTGCGGCGTTCGGAGGCGTTCTACCAGTACGGCTCGCCGGGAGAGGGGATGGCGGGCACGGCCACGTTGGGGCCCGACCCGCAACCCGAGCCGCAGTGCTACCAGATCTGCGACATGGCGGCGCCGCCGCCGGACACGCTGTTGGAGGACGCGGGCGAGGTGGTCTTCGCGCTGGAGGCGTACTCGCCGGATCGGGGATGGGCGCAGACGTTCCGGTTCACGGTCGGGCTGCGGGAGGACGTCCGGGGCGAGCGGGTCGGGAATCCGGCGGTCACGTGCACGACGGGGACGGCGTACGCGAGCGAGGGCCACCCGGGCTACAACCGTCCGGCGCCCGAGGGACACCCCTCCGCGCCGCCGCTGCGCGACCCGTTCGACATCCACTTCGACCCCCGACCGGCCGGCGGTGACGGCCGGCTGGAGGCCGGGGAGCACTCGTGCGAGGTCGTCTACAAGCTGCGGGAGGGGGGCGAGGAGCGCGAGGTGCGGGGGACGATCCACATCCGGATCGATGGGGACGGGAACGTGCAGATCGGGGTGAAGGGCGGTGCCGAGGCGCGGCGCGACCCGTACCCGGATCTTCCGTTGCCGCTGCGCTACGCGGTGCACGTCCGGTGCCTGGCGGACTACGGCGACGCGGTGCTGCTGGAGGCCGAGTGTCCCGCGGCGGCGGAGGCGCACGGCCCGTCGCGCCTCTGGTACGCGTCGGCGGGGCGCATCGAGCCGCTCGACGGCGGGGTGCGCGCGATCTGGCGCCTGCCGGACGACGGCGCTGCGGCGACGGTGCTGTGCGCGGTGCAGGCGGCGCCGCTGGATCTGCAGATCGGGACGTGGCGGCGGGGGTAGGGGCGGGAGGGGCCTAGGGACGCCAGAAGAGGGCGACGAAGCGCTCCAGGTCCGCGAGGTCGCGATCGAGGCCTTCCACGATCTGTGACGTGCGCAGGTCGCCATAGCGGTGAACGATGAGGTTGCGCAGGCCCGAGGCGCTGGCCAGGCGCAACGACAAGTCGGCCGGAATCCGACCCGCGCCGGCCAGCAGCGCGAAGGCGGCCGCCGGGTTTTCTGCCGGCCCGAGGTTCTCGTCGGCGCAGACGTGAATCGCCAGATCGATGCAGCCCTGGATCGCCTGCTGGAGGTTGAGCAGCAGGATGTCGCGCAGGTCCTCGTCGGCATCGAGGGTGTCGGCGGAGAGGGGGAGGCGCCGGCGGATGCGCGCCACATGGTGTCGCACCGCGGTCGTCTTCGCGCGCAGAACGTCCGGATCAACCATGGTCGGACCTTTCCGCGCCGGGCGCGAGGCGCGCGGCCCAGGCGGCGGCGGCCCGGTCGAAGACCCGACGCGCATATTCGTCGTCGAAGCGCTCGCGCATGGTACGCACGAGGAGCGCGCGCGTGGCGGCCGTGTCGCGGTCGAAGAGCAGCCGGCCGGTGCGGAAGACCTGGAACCGGACGGTGTGTCCGGCGCGGCGCAGGTCGATGAGATGCACGTCGCGCCCGGCCAGCAGGCCCAGGCGTCCGAGGATTTCCCGGAAGTCCTCCATGAACGCGCGTTCGGCCGACGGGTCCGCGAGTACCACGCCGACGTCGAAGTCGCTGTCGGGACGGAGATTGCCGCGAGCGGCCGAGCCGAACAGCCATGCGGACGAGAACCGCGGGTCGGCCTCCAGCGCAGCGGCCAGCGCCGCGACGCCCCGCCCCTCGCCGGCCGCGGCATCGTGCATCGTCCGAACTGTAACGCGGCTGGTCCTGGTTGGGCAACTCGCCCACCGCTGACTTCCCAGGCGGCTGGTCTTAGACTGCCGCCATGGACGGGCTGGTGTTGGTGTTTCACGGGAATCGCGAGCCGGAGGCGGCGCGCGAGGCGGCAGCGATCGCGGACGCGTTGGGCTCGCGCCTGGCGCCGACGCGCGTCGGGCACGGCTTTCTCCAGTACGCGGCGCCGGCGGTGTCCGAGGCGGTCGCGGCGCTGGTGGCCGGGGGCGCTACCCGCATCGACTTCCTTCCGTTGCTCGTGCTGACGGGCAACCACGCGGCGCGCGGGTACCCTGCGGTCGTGGAGGCGGCGCGGCGGGCCCATCCCGCGGTGACGTTCCGGGCGCTGCCGTACCTTGCGGCGCATCCGCGCTTTCCGGAGCTGGTCGCGGGGCTGGTCGCGTAGCGTCCCACCCTTGCCGGGAATAGTCCGGGTGCGCTATCCGTTGCGGTTCCGGGAGGAACGGCGTTTCCGGGACGGGAGCGAGCGGGGGGAAGAGGGAAGGAGGACGCGACGGCATGCAGGCCGACGTACGAGCGATCCAGGACAAGGTGCAGAAGGAAACGGCGGCCATCGACCGCGCCATCTACGAGGTGGCCAAGGTCATCGTCGGACAGAAGGCGATGATCGAACGCATCCTCGTGTCGCTGCTCACCGGCGGACACGTGCTGCTCGAAGGCGTCCCGGGCCTGGCCAAGACCCTCGCCATCCGCACGGTCACGCAGTCGATCTCGGCGAAATTCCAGCGCATCCAGTTCACGCCCGACCTCCTCCCGGCCGACCTCATCGGCACCGTCGTCTACAACCAGCAGCAAGGCACCTTCACCCCCAAGAAGGGCCCGATCTTCACCAACCTCCTCCTGGCCGACGAGATCAACCGCGCCCCCGCCAAGGTCCAGAGCGCGCTCCTCGAGGCGATGCAGGAACGCCAGGTCACGATCGGCGACACGACGTACCCGCTCGCGGAGCCGTTCCTCGTGATGGCCACCCAGAACCCGATCGAGCACGAGGGGACGTACCCGCTGCCCGAGGCGCAGGTCGATCGTTTCATGCTGAAGGTCCTGGTCGAGTACCCGGCCCGGGACGAGGAGCTGTCGATCCTGGAGCGGATGGCGACGGGCAAGCCGCCGACGCCCGAGCCGGCGCTGACGCCCGAGGACATCCTGCGCATCCGCGAGGTGGTGGACGAGGTCTACATCGACGAGCGGATCAAGGGGTACATCGTGGACATCGTCCTGGCGACGCGGGATCCCAAGGCGCACAAGCTTGCGGATCTGGTCGACTTCATCGAGTACGGCGCCAGCCCGCGCGCCTCGATCGCGCTGGCGAAGGCGTCCAAGGCCCACGCCTTCCTGCGCCACCGCGGCTACGTCACCCCCGAGGACATCAAGGCCATCGGCCCCGACGTCCTGCGCCACCGCGTGATCCTCACCTACGAGGCCGAGGCGGAGGAGATGACGGCGGAGCGCATCGTGCAGCGCGTGCTGGAGACGGTGCCTGTACCGTAGCTGAGAACTCGAAATGCTGCCGCGCGAGCTGCTGAAGAAGGTGCGAAAGATCGAGATCCGGACGAGCCGGCTCGTCGACGAGCAGCTTGCGGGGCAGTACCACTCGATCTTCAAGGGCCGCGGCATGGCCTTCGACGAGGTGCGGCCGTACCAGGTCGGCGACGACGTGCGGTTCATCGACTGGAACGTGTCGGCGCGCTTCGGCGACACGTTCGTCAAGGTGTTCACCGAGGAGCGCGAGGCGGTCGTGATGCTGGTCGTCGATTTCTCGGCATCGATGCGCTTCGCCTCGCACGCGCAGCCGAAGATCGAGATCGCGGCCGAGCTGTCGGCGCTGCTGGCGTTCTCGGCCATCCGCAACGACGACCAGGTGGGTCTCATCGCTTTCACCGATCGCGTGGTGCGTTTCGTCCCGCCGAAGAAGGGGCGCAAGCACGTGCTGCGGGTCGTGACGGAGATCCTCCGCGGGATGGAGGGAGGGGACGGGCACGAGGACGGGACCGAACGGCCCACGGACATCGGCGGGGCGCTCGATTTCCTGAACCGCGTCTCCAAGCACCGCTCGATCGTGTTCCTCATCTCCGACTTCCTGGGTCGCGGCTACGAGCGTGCCGTGCAGAGCTCGAACGCGCGCCACGACCTCATTCCGATCGTGATCCGCGACGGTCTGGAGGAGGTGCCGCCGCTGGCCGGCCTGGTGCCGGTGGAGGATCCCGAGACGGGCGAGCTGGTCTTCGTCGACCTTTCGTCGCGGCGCACCCGCGAGGCGCTGGCCGACCGTTACCTCAAGCTGGGTGCGTTGCGCGATCGCCTCTTCCGCCGCAACAAGATCGATTTCATCCGCATCCGCACCGACCAGCCCTACTTGACCACGCTGCGCCAGTTCTTCCGCGTGCGGGAGCGAAGGGCGAGGGCCGGGCGATGACGGGAAGACGGAAACCACAGATAGACACAGATGAACACAGATAGGACCAGGGATCGGGAGGGAAAGGGGCTCGTGGCGGCGCCAGGCGCCCTGCTGCTATCTGTGTTTATCTGTGTTCATCTGTGGTTTCTCTCTTCCCCCGTCCTTGCGCAACCCGACGCGTCAACCGCGGCGACGATCGACGCCGGGCCCCCGGCCGCGGCGGCAGCGCCGGCATCCCAGGCACGGGCATCCTCCACCGCACCGGGGGGGAGGTCCGCGGCCGCGAAGCTGGAGCCATCCACCGTGCCGCTCGGCGGGCGGGCCACGTACACGCTGACCATCCGCCATCCGCGAGGGGACCGGGTACAGCTACCCGCGCGCGGCTCCGACCCGTTCGGCCCGTTCGAGGCGGTCGGGACGCCGGCGCAGGGCGAGAGGGACGAAGGCCTGGTCGTCGCCTCGACGTACGCCTTCAACGTCGTGGCGCTGGAGCCGGGTTCGGGCGGCATTCCGCCGCTGGCCGTGAGCCTCGTATCGCCGGACGGGAAGGCGTACGAGCTGGCGGCGCCGGCGGTCGCGGTGGAGGTGACCGACCCGACGGCGAACGAGCCGCTGGCCGACCTGAAGATGAAGGGCGCCAAGGGCGCGGACGGCCGGACGGACCGCGTGCGGCCGTACGTCGTGTACGTGCGCGACTGGACGCTGGCCTGGATCCTGGGCATCGCGGGCGGCGTGCTGCTGGTCGCGGGGATCACGGCGCTGGTCACGCGCGCGGTGCTGCGGCGGCGTCGCGCCGCCCTGCCCTCGGGCCCGCCGCCGGTGCCGCCCTACCCTGCCGTCCGCGAGCGTCTCGCGCTGCTCCGCGTGCCGGGCACCTACACGCGGATGGGCGCCAAGCCGTTCCACGTCGAGGTGGCGGACGCGGTGAAGGAGTATCTTGGCCGGCGCCACGACATCGACGCGCTGGAGATGACTTCCGAGGAGCTGCTGGACGCGCTGGAGAAGCGCCCGGCGGGCGGGCTGGGTCGGGTCGAGATGGAGCTGTTCCTGGGGAGCTGCGACATCGTGAAGTTCGCGCGGGGCGAGCCGACGGAGCCCGAGGCGCTGGACGTGCTGGGCACGGGGGAGCGGATCGTCGAGCAGGTCGAGCGGGCGATGGTCGAGGTCGACATGCGCCGTGCGGCGGCGGAGGCCGCGCGCGCCGCGGCCCAGGCGGCGGCGGCCCAGGCGACGCAAGGCGGACCGGCCGAGCCGAGCCGCGAGCTGCAGCCCGCGGCCGCCGTCCCGTCGCAGCCGCGCCCTGAAGGGCGCGGTGCGGTTGCCGAAGGCGGGCCGGGATTCGTGCCGGCCGCTCCGTCGCCGTACGCGCCGCCCGACGTGCCGCCGGGCGAGCCGGCGGCCGCGCCGCCGGTCGCACCACCCGCCCCCTCCAACGCCCCACTGGTGCCA
>JACRCZ010000078.1 GCA_016218765.1 Deltaproteobacteria bacterium
CAGCACCGTCCGCGCCGGCAGCCCGTCCAGCGACGCGGCCAGGACCGCCGCCGTCGCCTCCACCCGCAGGCCGCGCGCCGCGAAGGCCGCACGCCGCGAGGTCGCCCGCCACTCCGCCGCCGGCCGGTCCGCGCGCAGCCACGCCCCCGTCGCGGGGGCGACGCGCCGCAGCGCGGCCTCCTGCACCTCCGACACCGGGTCCCAGCGGACCAGCCGCGCCGGCCGCTCGCCCCGCGCGATCGCCACCGCCCCGTGTAGCCTCGCGCAGAAGGCGTCGAACGGACACCGCGGACAGCGGCGCCGCTCGCGGCACGGGAGCGGAGTGCCGTCGGCGAGCAGCCCCTCGAGCAGATTGCGGCGGCCGCGCAGCTCGTCCTCGAGCTTCGCCGGATCCTGGACCAGGCCCTCGTACCCCTCCAGGTACGAGAGCGGCATGCGGTTGGTCCAGACGACCGCGCCGCCGGCGCGGGCGGCGTCGAGCACCCGGTGCACGGCGGGGGCGTCGGCCGGGCGCAGGAACAGCCGGTCCGGCCGCGCCAGGTTCTCGGCCGCCGCGCCGAACGGCGTGAGCCACAGGATGTCGTACTCGCGGACCCCCGCCGCCAGCGTGCGACGGATCAGCTCGGGCGCGTCGGCGAGGTTGCGGCGGTTGAGCACGACGTCGACGCTGACGACGAGGCGGGCGGCGAGGGCGGCGCGCAGGCCCGCGAACGCCTGCGCGAAGGCCCCGGGCACGCCGACGACGGCGTCGTGGACCGCCGGCCGCGAGCCGTGCAGCGAGAACGTGACCTCGCACAGGCCGGCATCCAGCAGCGCCTGCAGGTAGGCGGGATAGCCGAGGCGCCGGCCGTTGGTGATGATCTGGACCCAGCGGTAGCCGAGCTGCCGGGCGGTGCGGATGAACCCGGGCAGACGGGGGTGGAGCGTCGGCTCGCCGCCGCTGAGCACCGCGCGCTCCGCGCCCTCGGCCCGCCCCGCGCGCAGCTCCGCGACGATCTCGTCGTCGGGGCGGAGCGCGCCGTCGAGCGACAGGCGGTCGAGGCAGAAGCAGCAGCGGTTGTTGCAGGCGGAGCACAGGCGCACCCAGCGCCGTCGCTCGGGCGCAGGTTCAGAAGACACCGTTGGTGATCCGGAGGCTGTACTCGGCGCAATCGCCGGCGGCGCCGGCGGCGCGGTAGACGCGGACGTGGAACACCGCGCTGTTGTCGGCGCAGAGGTTGTACCCCTCGGTGTTGGACGCCCGGCACTGGCACTCGCCCCGCATGTCGGTCGGGACCGAGCGGTCGGAGAAATCCGTGTACCAGGAGTACCGATCGGGAGCGTCGGTGCACTCGGCGGCGGTGCCGCAGCCGCCGCGGTAGACATCGATGCGGAAGACGTTGCCGGGGTTGCCGCCGGGGTTGAAGCGCACGTCGACGTTGAACGCGTCGCAGGTGTCGTCGGCGGAGTCCTGCGCCGTGAAGGTGTACCAGTCCTCGTCGGCGCCCGGGGAGATCTTGCCGCGGACGGTGGTGTCCGCGCCGCCGTCGGCGAGGGGCCCGAGATCGATGGCGGCGCCGCACGAGCCCCCGCCGGTCGCCTCGGACGGCTCCAGCTCGCACTCGCAGCCCGTGGCGGCGGTGCCGTCCGCGTCGCTCCAGCCCGGGTCGCAGGTCATGATGCAGGTGCCGGCGGCGCAGGATGCCGTGCCGTTCGGCGCCGGGGCGCAGAGCACCGCGGGGGCGGGCGGGTCGTTGTCCGTGGTGCCGTCGCAGTCGTCGTCGATCGCGTTGCACGTCTCGGCGACCGCGGTGCCCTCGCGGCAGCGGTCGATGCCGAGCAGGCACATCGAGGAGCGGAGGCAGGCGCCCAGGCCGCAGGTGTAGGTGACATAATCCTCGTCGGACACGCCATCGCAGTCGTCGTCGATGCCGTCGCACGTCGCGTCGTCCGCGGCCGGCGGGCCGCACTGCGGGGTGCCCTCGACGCACGCCGCCGTGTCGTTGCAGGCGCCGACGCAGCCGGTGGGGACCCACTCCTCATCGACGGTGCCGTCGCAGTCGTCGTCGGTGTTGTCGCAGGTGGCGTCGGTCGTGGCCGGCGGGTCCCGCGGCTCGCAGGCCGTCTCGCCGCGGTGGCAGATCTCGTTGCGCTGGCAGGGGCCGCGCCCGCAGGTGGTGGGCAGGAAGTCCTCGTCGGTGAGCCCGTCGCAGTCATCGTCCCGGCCGTCGCACGCGACCTCGTCCGGCACCTCGCCCGGCTCGCAGGTCGCCTCGCAGCCGTCCGCCGGCAGGCCGTTGGCGTCCTCCCAGCCGGCCTCGCAGTGGAAGTCGCAGGCGCCGAGCACGCAGGTGGCGACTCCGTGGGGCCGGGCGGGGCAGGCGTGGCCGCAGGCGCCGCAGTTCATGACGTCGAAATCGATGTCGTAGTCCTCGTCGGTCAGGCCGTCGCAGTCGTTGTCCAGCGCGTCGCAGAACTCGGGGACGCAGGTCGCGCAGTCGGTGTCCGTGTCGTCGGTGCGGCCGTCGCAGTCGTTGTCGTAGGCGTCGGAGCAGGTGCCGTCGTCGGGCGACTCGGCGCCGGTGGACGACGCGCACTCGTACTCGCAACCGTCCACGGCCGTGCCGTTGGCGTCGACCCAGCCGGGCTCGCAATCGATGATCGTGCACTCGCCGGCCGCGCACTCGCCCGAGCCGTGGAGCGGATCGCAGGCGATGCCGCAGCCGCCGCAGTTGGCCTCGTCGGCCAGCAGGTCCCAGCCGTCGTCGACGACGGTGTCGCAGTCGTTGTCCAGCCCGTCGCAGACCTCCGGCACGGAGACGCAGGCATCGGTCTCGCCGCCGCCGTCCCCGTCGTCGCGCACCTCGACGTCCGCGTCCCCGTCCGCGCCGCCGTCGCCCCCGTCGCCGCCGTCGCCTCCGTCGTCATGGACGACCACGTCGACGGGTTGCACGGCCTCGGCGCCGCAGCCGGCGATCGCCAAGACCCCCACGATCCCGGCCAGGGCCCACGTCCATCGATGTTGCATGACCGACCTCGCCATCTCTGCGGGGCAGTATACGAGACGACCCGGGGACGCACAACCTCTCCCGCATCCGGACCGCGGGCTTCAGCCCGGCTGGCGTTCGGCCGCAGCCGCGCCCTGAAGGGCGCGGTTCGGTCATGCAAGGTGATCGCGGACTGTCGGGCGTGGCCCTCAGGACTTCTCTTCCCAGGTGCGGACGAGGTGGACGGCGGTCTCGGCGGCCTTGGTCATGTCCTGGAGCGTGATCCACTCGCGGGGGCTGTGCACGTCGTGGAAGCCGCAGAAGATGTTCGGCGTGGGCAGGCCGCGCTCGGTGAGCCGCGAGCCGTCGGTGCCGCCGCGGACCGCCTGCGAACGCGGCTCGAACCCCGCCCGGCGCACCGCCTCCAGCGCGTAGTCGACCGGGCGGAAGTCCTTCTGCAGCCAGTAGCGCATGTTGCGGTACTGCTGCGTCACCTCCAGCTCGAACCGCGCCCGCGGCTCCTCGGCCTTGAGCCGCGCGATGATGTCCTCGATCAGCTTGCGCTTCTCCGCCAGACCCTCGACCTCGAAGTCCCGCAGGAGCATCATGATCTCGACCTGGGCGGCCCCGCCGGTCATCTCGTCGGGATGGATGAACCCGTCGCGGTCGGAGGTGTGCTCGGGCGACTTCTCCTTGGGCAGCGCGTCGATGAACCTGGACCCGAGCTTGATCGCGTTGACCATGATGCCCTTGGCCCAGCCGGGATGGGCGGCCACGCCGTGGACGCGGAGGACGGCCTTGTCGGCGCTGAACGTCTCGTAGTCGACGATGCCGACGTCGTCGGCGTCGAAGGTGTAGGCGACGTCGGCGGCGAGCTCGTCGAGCGTGATCTTCTCCGAGCCGCGGCCGATTTCCTCGTCGGGGTTGAAACAGATGCGCACGGTGCCGTGGCGGATCTCGGGATGGCGCACGAGGTGCCGCACGGCGGCCACGATCGCCGCGACGCCGGCCTTGTCGTCGGCGCCGAGCAGCGAGTCGCCGGAGGCGGTGATCACGTCCTGGCCGATCTTGTCCTTGAGCCCCGCCTCGTTCTCGACCGTGAGCACCTGGTCGGGCGCCGCGGGCAGCACGATCGGCTGGCCCTGGTAGTTGCGGTGCACGATGGGCCGGGCGAGTCCCGAGCAGCCCTGCGCGGTGTCGAGGTGGGCGAGGAGGGCGACGCGGGGGACGTTCTTCTTGGACGTGTTCGACGGCACCGTGGCCAGCACGTAGCCGTACTCGGTCACCGTCACGTCCTGCAGCCCCAGCTCGCGCAGCTCGTGCTCGAGCTGCCGGACGAGCACCCACTGCTTGGGCGTGCTGGGCGTGGTCTGCGAGTGCGGGTCGGAGCGGGTGTCCACCTGCACGTACGACAGGAAGCGGGTCAGGAGGTCTTCGGCGTCGATCATCGCGTTATCCGGTCCCCGATACCCCCGTGCCAACGACGGGCGGCATACTACAACAGGTCCCGCAAGGGAAGGAAGCCCCCCGTCGGACTTGCGTCCCGACCCGCCATCGGCTACCAAGCCCGCCGATGCCCGATCCGGCGCCCACCTGGCACGACCGTACCGTGGCCGACGCCGCCCAGAGCTTCGGCGTCTACCTCGAAAAGGGCCTCGGCGAGGACAAGGCCGCGGCGGAGCTGCGGCGCGTCGGCCCCAACGAGCTGCCGCGCCGCAAGCCCCCTTCCGCCTGGAAGGTCTTCCTCGCCCAGTTCTTGAACCCCCTCGTCCTCAGCCTCCTCGCCGCCGCCGCCGTCGCCACCGTCGCCGCCGTCTGGCACGCCGATCCGACCCTCGGCTTCCTCGCCCGCTACTCCGACGCCATCGCCATCCTGCTCATCGTCGTGCTCAACGCCGCGATCGGCTACGTCCAGGAACGCAAGGCCGAACGCGCGCTCGAGTCGTTGCAGGCCATGCTGACCTTCAACGCCCGCGTCGTGCGCGACGGCCAGGAACGCGTCGTGCCCGCGCGCGAGCTGGTGCCCGGCGACGTCGTGGTGCTCGAGGCCGGCGATCACGTGCCGGCCGACGTGCGCCTGGGCGAAAGCTCCGACTGCCGCACGGACGAGTCCCCGCTCACCGGCGAGTCGACCCCCGTCGAAAAGGACGCCGCCCGCGTGCTCGAGCCGGCCACGACGCTGGCCGACCGCGTGAACAGGGCCTTCATGGGCACCATGGCCGTGCGCGGGCGCGCCCGCGCGATCGTCGTGGCCACCGGCGTCGGCACCGAGATCGGCCGCATCGGCAAGCTGATCGGCGAGATCTCGAGCGGCGCGTCCCCCCTGGAACAGCGGCTCGCCCGCTTCTCGCGCCAGATCCTCTTCGCCTGCCTCGCCCTCTCCCTGCTCCTCTTCGCCTTCGGCCTGATCCGCGGCGGCTTCACCGTCTGGGGCCTCCTCCTGACGGCGGTGTCGCTCGCCGTCGCCGGCATCCCCGAAGGCCTCCCGGCGATTACGACGATCACGCTGGCCCTGGGGATGCAGCGCATGGCGCGCCGCGGCGCCCTCATCCGCTCGCTGCCCGCCGTCGAGACGCTCGGCAGCGCCACCGTGATCTGCACCGACAAGACCGGGACCCTCACGCTCAACGACATGCAGGTCCGCCGCATCGCCACGCTGCGCCACGAGTACGGCTTCACGGAAGGCGCGTGCGTCGGCGGCGGGTCCCTCACCCTCGACGGCCGGGTCACGAGGCTGGAGGAGCACGACGACCTGCGCGAGCTGGTCCGCGCCTCCGTCGTGCCCAACCACGCCGTCGTGCGCCCGGGCCCGGACGGGAAGCTGGCGGGGGAGGGCGACCCCACCGAGGTCGCGATCCTGATCTGCGGCGCCAACCTCGGCGTCCCCCGCGACAGCGTGCTCGACGAGATGTCCCTCGTCGCCAGCAACCCTTTCGACTCCGATCGCCGGCGCATGTCCCTCATCTTCCAGAGCGGCCCCTCCGGCGAGCTGACCAGCTACGTCAAGGGCGGCGTCGACGAGATCCTCGGCCGCTGCGATCATGTCCGCGACGGGTCCGGCTCCCGCCCGCTGACCGAGGACGATCGGCGGACGATCCACGAGCGGGCCGAGGCGATGGCGGAGCAGGCGCTGCGAGTGCTGGCCGTCGCGCACCGCCATGTCGAGTCGGACGCGGACGCGGAGGCGGCGGAGCGCGGCCTGGAGTTCCTCGGCCTGATCGGAATGCAGGACCCGCCGCGGCCGGAGGCGATGGCGGCGATCCGGCGCTGCCGCGACGCCGGCATCAAGGTCGTCATGATCACCGGCGACCACGCCGTCACCGCGCGCGCGATCGCCCGCGAGATGCAGTTCTGGGAGGAAGGCGACCTCGCCGTCACCGGACAGGAACTGGAGGCGCTCACGGACGACGCGCTGACGGAACGCATCGAGCGGGTGCGGATCTTCGCGCGCGTCACGGCCGAGCAGAAGCTGCGCATCGTGCGCGCCTGGAAGAGGCGCGGCGGCGTGGTCGCCATGACGGGCGACGGCGTCAACGACGCGCCCGCGCTGCGCGAGGCCGACCTGGGCGTGGCGATGGGCAAGGGCGGGACCGACGTGGCGCGCGAGGCCGCGAAGATGGTCCTCACCGACAACAACTTCGCCTCCATCGTCGCCGCCGTCGAAGAGGGCCGGACGATCCTGCGCAACATCCGCAAGTCGATCGTCTTCCTCCTCTCGTCCAACACCGGACTCGCGCTCACCGTCTTCTTCTCCGTCTTCTTCCCGTCGCTGCTCGTGCTCACCCCGCTGCAGATCCTGTGGATCAACCTCGTCACCAACGGCGCCCCCGCGCTCGGCCTGGGCGTCGATCCGCCCGAGCCGGGCGAGATGCAGAACCGCCCGCGGCCCGTCGCCGCGGGACTCCTCGACCCCGACGACCTGTGGTTCCTCCTCGGCTTCGGCCTGCTCATCGGAGCCATCGGCATCGGCTCGTACCTGCTGCCCCCGTCGCTGCTCCCCGCGGCCGCCACCGCCGCCGGTTCCCGCACCCTGGCCTTCTTCTCCCTCGCCTTCCTCCCGCTGGTCCACGCCTTCAACTGCCGGGCCCGCCGCGCCAGCATCTTCTCGCGCGACCTGCCGCCGAACCGCTTCCTGTGGGTCGCCGTCCTCTCCTCCGCGGCCCTCCAGCTCCTGGCCAACCTGGTGGTCGGCCTGCACGGCGTCTTCCGCGTCGTCGCGCTCGGCCCCCGCGACTGGCTCATGCTCGCCGCCGCCTCGCTCGCCGTCCTCCCCGTGTGGGAGATCGCCAAGGCCGTCCTGCGCGCCCGCGATCGCGCCCGGACCGCGCCCTGATGGCTGCCATCCGGCTCCGGAAGGACGGTGCCGAATCGAACAATCGCCCGCCCATCGCCTGCCGAACCCTTGACAGCGGACCGATTCCGTAGAACCCTACGACCGTGGGCGTACGCTCGAGGCTCCTCGCCCACCAGCGGACCGGTCGATCGACCGTCCGGACCATGCGAGGAGCTCACCGTACGCGCCGGTGCAGGGAGGGCGCATGTCGGACGCGAAGTTTCCCAAGCCCGAGAAGACCACCGAAGTGTACCTCACGGAGAAGGAGAAGCTGCTGACCCGGCGCGATCTCCTGTCCTCGTCCTGGAAGGTGGCGCTGCTCGCGGCCGGCGCGGCCCTGCTCCCGAAGCAGGCGCTGGCTCTCGGCTCCGGCTCCCAGGGCCGCTCCCCCACCCCGCCGCAGAACGGCCAGCCGCTCGGCGCCAAGCCGGCCGCGCCCGGCACGCCGCCCAAGGCAGGAGGAACGGGAACCCCCGCGGTCGCCGGCGCCAACGCGCCGAAGCCCAGCGAGCTCACCCACTGCTCGCACGGCTCGCACGGTTCGCACGGCTCGCACGGCTCGCACGGTTCGCACGGTTCGCACGGTTCGCACGGCTCGCACGGTTCGCACGGTTCGCACGGCTCGCACGGGTCCTGGTAGCCGGCGCGCGCGCGAACCCGCTTCCGTTCCTTTCCAGAACAAGTGCCCGCAGCGTGCTCTTCGTCCGCTCCATGCCAGCGCGCGACGGCCCGCCCGCGGTCTACCACCGTGCGGTGAGGAACTCGTCGAGGAGCGCGTCGATCTCCGCGGCGAGGCGCGCGGCCGCGTCGCGGTCGTACCGCAGCGCCCTCTCGGCCCAGCGGTGGCAGTAGCGACAGTCGTCGCAGAACGTCGTCGCGCACGGGATCTTGCGGAAGCCCTCCAGGAAGCCCGACAAGGCGGTGTTGTCCACCACGATTTCGAGGGAGAGGACCCGCTCCCGGAGCTGGAGCTGGCGCAACAACAGCCGCCGCTCCCTTGCCCCCATCCCGGGCAGGCGGGCCCGGGCCTGGGCCGCGATGTCGTGATGGAATCCGGCGGCGTCGCCCAGCATCTCGAGCGAGATGATGTCCAGCAGGTTGCCGTCGTAGCGCCGCGCGGCGTACGCGCCGGCGGCGCGCAGCAGCCAGGCGGTCGAACGCGAGCGATCGATGATCTTGAACTCGTCGTAGCCCAGCGCCTCGTAGACGGCGATGTCCTCCGGGCGGATCCAGCGGCTCATGAGGATCAGCTCCGGCTCCATCAAGCGCCGGCGCGTGCAGCGCCACAGGTAGGAGTCGAGCAGGGCGTGGCTCTCCCGCCCGCGGAGGTCCTCCTGCGAGGCGTGGCCGACGCTGCACGCGTGCTCGGCGAGGTACTGGCACTGGTGGATGCAGGCGATGTTGGCGAAGAGCTGGATGCCGCAGGAAAGCCCCGCACGGATGCGCGCCAGCGCCTCGAAGTCGCGGTTGAAGTCGCTGTACGGCAGGAGCAGGGGATCGACGCCCAGCGACTCCTGGTACTTGAGCCGCGGAAAGCTCGTGGGCCACGAGAGCACGCTGCCGCGGACCGGGAGCTCCGGGAAGTTGCGCCGCACCAGGGCGACGAGGGTCAGGTTGGCGATGGAGACGCTGTCGACGCCGGCATCGACGAGGCGGCGCACGAAGGCCAGGATGCGCTCCTGGCCCTCGCCGGTCTGCTCGAGGTTGGCGAGACACGGTGCGTTCAGCAGGTAGCAGAAACCGAGGCCCCGCTCGTGCGCCGCCCGCACGTAGGCGGCGGCGGCGTCCCAATCGACGCGCGGCAGGACGGCCGCGGCGCGACCGCCGCCCACGGGGTCGAACGGCAGCTTGGCGTACACCGAGGTCACCTCGGGGATCCGCGCCAGGCCGTCGAGCAGCGCCAGGTCCCAGTTCGCCGCGACGCTGAGCTTCATGCGTGCCTCCGCCGACAGCTCACTCCGCCCTGGCGGCGGCGACGTGCAGGCCGAGCGGCGTCTCGGTGACGGTGACGGCCCCGAAGGGCGTCGCCCGCAGCACCGCCGCCACCTCGGCCGCCGTGTAGGCCGCGGCAAGGGACGCCGCCAGACCGCGGCGCACGATGTCGGAGGTCATGCGCCGCTCGAGGAAACGCCGCGCCGGCGGCGACAGGTCGCGCCGCAGGTCGGAGAGGTAGAGCCGGCCGCCGCGCCGCAGGACCCGCCATAGCTCGACGAGCGTCGCGCCCGGATCGGACCACTCGTGGAGCGAGCGGCACGAGAAGACGGCGTCGAACGCGCCGTCCGCGAACGGCGCCGCGCCGGCGTCGCCGCACACGTAGCGCGCGCGTGCGGCCAGGCCGGCCTCCGCGGCGTGGCGCGCGGCGAGCCGTGCCATGTGGGGGCTGCGGTCGATTCCGGCCAGCCGGGTGTCGCGGGTCCTCTCGAGCCACGAGAGGCCGAGGTGTCCCGGGCCGGACCCGACCTCGAGCACGCCGCCCTCCGCGACGCCGCTCCGCACGAGCTCCTCGGTCTCGAGCAGTCCCTTCTCGCGCAGCGCCGCCTGCATCCGGTCGTAGGCCTCGGCATGATCGCCGCCCACGATCGCTCCGATCGTCTCCGGGATCCGGGGAGCGATCATCCGTCACCTCTCTCCAGCACCAGGACCCACAGCGTGCTGTCCGTCCGCTCCGTGCCGGCGCGCGACGCCTCGCACAGCCCAGCGCCCCGCGCCAGAAGCGCGGCTTCCTCGACGCTCGGGTTGAGCCGGTGCTCCCAGGGCAGGTCGTCCCGCACGAGTACGGGCTCCAGGCCCCCCGGCGGACGCACGACGCCGAAGACCACGTCCTCCGCCAGCACCACCCGCCCCCCCGGCGCGGCCAGCGCGGCAAGCTTCGCCATCGCCCGCCGCGCGTCCCGCAGGTGGTTGAAGCTCCGCAGCGCCATCACCGTGTCGAACTTCGCCCCGCGCGGCCGGAAGCCCTCGAGCGTTCCCCGGACGAACTCGAAACCCGGCGCCGGCCGCGCGGCGCCGCCGCCCGGATCGATGCCCGTGTACCGCAGCCGGCCGGCCCGCACCGCGGGCTCGAGCGCCGCGCGGTACGGCGCCAGGCCGCAGCCGACGTCCAGCACGCTGCCCGACAGCGAGCGGAGGATCCGCGCCAGCAGCTCGCGCGCGCGGCGGAACGAGGCCCCGGGCGCGCGCTCGAAGACGCCCCCGCACAGCGGACGGGCCGGGCAGGGCCGGCAGGTCGGGGCCAGGCGCAGCCGCCGCAGCTCCCGCGCGAAGTCGGTGACCAGCACCGCCCCCGAGGGCTCCAGGTACACCTGCTCCTGGACGCGGGTCGCCGTGCGCAGCGTCTCGTCCGAGAAATCCCGCGTCGCCGCCTCGTGCCGCCGCACCCGACCCGGACCCGTGCGCACGAAGATCCCGCGCACGGGGTCGGGAGGCGCCCGGCGGCCGGCGCGCACCGGGCACGCGCGCAGCGAAAGCCGCTCCTCGGCGGCGGCGGGCGCCCAGTTGAGCGAGTTGGGCACCGGGCGGGACACCGGCCGCAGCTCCGCCGCGTCGCGGCGGGCGAGGTACTCGCCGAAGACGCCGCGGCAGCGCCGGCGCAGGCTGCACCCGGCGCACGGCGCGGCGAATCCCCGGTGGCGATCGTCGACCGGGAACCAGTCCCGCTCGAACACCTCGCAGAGGAAGGCGAAGCCGTCCTCCCGCAGCGCGCACTCGCCGTCCTCTTCGCCGCCCATCAGGCAGAGCGGCAGGCCGTCCCACGCCACGCTCCGACCCGGGACCGACGCCCGCGCCCGCCGCATCGCCGCGCGGACGGCCCGGGCCGTACGCTCCAGCCGCGGCACCAGCCCGTCGAAGTCATCCAGCACGTTGCCCGCCGGCTCCACCGCGGAGAACTTGAGCCGCACCGCGGGAAGCCGATCGACGGCCCGGACGATGTCGTCCAGTCGGCCGATGTTCCAGCGGGTGACGACGACGTTGGCGGTCACCAGCGGGACTCGTCCGGCCAGCGCCGTGAGGGCCGCCCAGGTCTGGCGGAAGGCGGGAGCGCGGACGTGCCGGTCGTGCAGCGCGGCGTCCGGTCCGGTGAGCGAGAGGTAGGCGTAGTCGAGGCCGTGCGCGAGGAGCCGGTCGACCAGGCCCGGGTAGGACAGCATGCGGCCGTTGGTGACGAGGCCCAGGCGCATGCCCTGGGCGGCGACGAGCCCGGCGAGCTCCAGCCAACGCGGGTGCACGGTCGGCTCGCCGCCCGAGAGCACGACCATGTCGGCGCCGAGCGCGGCGGCGCGGCGGATCTTGCGCTCCAGCGTGCCGGGAGCGGCCTCGGCGCCGCGATGCGGCGCGGCGTGGCAGAACGCGCAGTTGTTGTTGCAGCGGTAGGTGAGCTTGAGCAGGGCCTTGCGGCGGGAAAGCAGGGGCGCCTCCGTCACGGGACGTTTCCGCGCCGGAGCCCGGCCGCGTCGAGGAAGCGCTCGAACTCGTCGAGGTCGAGCTGCTGCTGCGCGTCGGAGCGGGCGACCGCCGGGGCGGGGTGCACCTCGACCATCACGCCGTGGGCGCCCGCGGCGAGCGCGGCGCGCGCGAGCGCGGGCAGGATGTCCCTGCGGCCGGCGGCGTGGCTGACGTCGGCGACGACCGGCAGCCAGGTCTGCTCGCGCAGCAGGGCGATCGCGGAGACGTCGAGCGTGTTCCGCGTCTGGGTCTCGAAGGTCCGGATGCCGCGCTCGCACAGGACCACCTGTTCGTTGCCCTGCAGCACGACGTACTCGGCCGCCCACAGGAACTCCTCGAGCGTGGCCGCCAGGCCGCGCTTGAGCAGCACGGGCTTGCCCGCGCGCCCCGCCTCGCGCAGCAGCTCGTAGTTGTGCATGTTGCGCGAGCCGATCTGGAGCGCGTCGGCGTGCTCCGCGACCAGCTCGACCAGCCGCGTGTCGGTCACCTCGGTCACCACCCCGAGGCCGTACCGGCGTCCCGTCTCGCGCAGGATTTCCAACGCGCGCCGGCCCAGGCCCTGGAACGCGTACGGCGAGGAGCGGGCCTTGAAGGCGCCGCCGCGCAGGAGCGGCACGCCGAGGTCCCGGAGCCGCCGCCCGACGGCGTCCATCTGCGCCTCGTCCTCGACGGCGCACGGTCCCGCGATCACCACCGGCTCGCCGCCGACCACCGTGCCGCCGATTCGCACGATCCGCCCCGGCGCGCCCTCCGCGCGGGCGACCCGCAGCGTCTGCCGCCGCCCCGCTTCCTGCAGCGCGACCGAGGCGCGGAAGATCTCGCGAAACAGTCGGCGCACGGTCTCGTCGGGGAACGGGCCGCGGTTCGCCGCGACCAGCGCGTCCAGCATCGCCTGTTCGCGCTCCGGCACGTGGACCGGGATCCCGTCGCGCTCCTTGACCGCCCGGACCTGCTCCACGATCCGGGCGCGGCGACTCAGCAGCTCCAGCAGATCCAGGTTGATCCGTTGCAGCTCCTCGCGAAGCTCCTCGATCGTCACCCGCGGAGCATGCACCAGGACCCGGGGTACCGGCAAGGGGCCTCGTCACCGCGACCGCCGCCGCGCTGTCCCATCCTTGCGCAGCTGCGCAGCGATGGTTCGCTCGACCCTCCCGGGCCCCGCGCCCAACGCGCCGGGACCACGTCGTTTTCGCCCTGGAACGGAACTCGCTCTGCACCCTCGCCGGACCCGGGAGGCGCGGCGACGGTCGCCGGCCTCCACGACGGGGCCGAGGGCAGGCCCGGCGACCCCTCGACCGACTCGGGGCAAGCCGGGCCGAGACAAGGAGAAGACGATGAGCAGAACCACCGGAACCGCGGGAAACGGGGAAGCCATGCGACAGGGCCTGTCGCTGACGGCGACGGCCGCACTGGTCGTGGTCCTGGGCTGGGCGGCGATCGGCTGCGGCGGCGCCGTCGCCGTCGACGACGATGCGGACGGGGGCGGTGACGTCGCGGACGTCGAGGACGAGGGCGGGGACGGGGAGGAGGCCTGTGCCTGCGTGACCGACGAGGACTGCGACGACGGGTTGTTCTGCAACGGGCTCGAGACCTGCGACGGCTGCGCGTGTACGGCCGGAACGCCGCCGGAGTGCGACGACGGCATCGCCTGCACCGCCGACGCGTGCGTCGAGTCCATGGCGTCGTGCTCCTCGACGCCGGACCACGGGCTGTGCGGCGACTTCGAGCTGTGCGACGCGGATCGCGGCTGCGTGGCGGCGCCCGAGTGCGACGGGGACGAGGACTGCGACGACGGGTTGTGGTGCGACGGCACGGAGACCTGCGACACCGTCGAGGCCCGCTGTGTGCCCGGCACCGCCCCGGATTGCGCGGACGTCTGGTCCTGCACGGCCGACGACTGCAACGAGGACGAGGACCGCTGCGCCCCGACGCCCGTCGACGCGACCTGCGAGGACGGCGACCCGTGCACGCCGAACGCCTGCGATCCGGCGGCGGAGGAGGCGGACGAGCGCGGGTGCGTGACCATCCCCAGCGGGTGCGACGACGGCAATCCGTGCACCGACGACTTCTGTGACGCCGAGCGCGGGTGCTTCCACAGCTTCAACACGGCGTCCTGCGAGGACGGCGACCAGTGCACGGTGGGTGACGTCTGCGCGGCCGGCGCCTGCACCGCGGGCGGTCCGCGGGACTGCGACGACGCCAACGCCTGCACCGACGACGCCTGCAACGCCGCGACCGGCTGCAACTACGCCTACAACACCGCCTCCTGCGACGACGGGAGCGCGTGCACGATCACCGACGTCTGTGACGGCGCGGGCGAGTGCGTCGGCTCCGGTGGCCCCGACTGCGACGACGGCAACCCGTGCACCGACGACTCCTGCGACGCCGCCGGCGGCTGCACCCACGCGAACAACACCGCCGCCTGCGACGACGGCGACCTCTGCACCGAGTCCGACGTCTGCGGCGGCGGCACCTGCGGCGGCTCCGCGATCACCTGCAGCGACGCCAACCTCTGCACCGACGATTCCTGCAACCCCGCCTCCGGCTGCGTCTTCGCCAACAACACCACCGCCTGCGACGACGGGAACGCGTGCACCACCGGCGACGTGTGCGGGGGCGGCTCGTGCGTGCCGGGAGCGGGCCTCCCGATCTGGTACCGCGACGCCGACACCGATACGTACGGCGACGCCGCCGTGACCGTCTGCGCCGCCTCCGCCCCGTCCGGCTACGTCGCGGACGGCTCGGACTGCTGCGACTCGGTCGCCAACGCCCACCCGGGCCAGACCGCCTGGTTCGGCACGTCCTACAGCTGCGGCGCCGGCGCGACGTACGACTACGACTGCAGCGACGCCGCCGAGCGACGCTGGACCGCGACCGGCGGCGGCTGCAGCACCTCCGGCGGCTCGTGCACGCCGACCCTCGCCTGGCAGGGCTCCTCCGCCCCGGCCTGCGGCGCGAACGGCACCTGGGTCACCGGCTGCAGCAGCCTCCTCTGCGGCACCAACACGGAGACCCGCCGGCAAGAGTGCCACTGAGCACGGCGGCGGCCGGCGGTCGGCGGTCGGCGGTCGGCTGACCCCCTGCCTCCCCACCTCTCCCGTCGACTTCCCCACCTCCCCATGTCCGGTCCGCAGATGGCTGAACCGTCGTCCCGAGGCGCGTGTCTGCAGCTCAACGCACGCTCGAGCGCCCCTCCGCTCCTCTCCTCTCCGCATTGCGCTCCCGCGCCGCTGGGCTATCATCGCCCTCCAGGGGAACGGGGACGATGCGGATCGCGCACAACCGGACCGGAATGCTCGCCCTGCTGTTCGCCGCGACCGGCGCCTGCCAGAGCGCGCGGGTGGATCGCCCGCAGCCGCCGGACGCCGCCGCCCGAGCCGCCCCTGACGTGGTTCCTCCCGCATCCTTCGCCGCAGACGAAGGAACGGGCGACACTCGACCGTCGGCTGTCGCCCGCCGGCCCCCGGGTCGTGCTGCGGACGCCGCCACCGGATCCGCCCCGGCCGAAGCCGCGCCCGTCGCCGCCACGGCCGCGACCGGCGAGGAGCCCCCCGATTCCGGCTACGACGACCACTGCCTGGAGCCGCCCGAACGGGACGCCGCTCGCCGCAACATGCGGGCGATGGCCGACCGCCACGCGCGGGCGACCGAAGGGCTGCGCGCTTTGCGTACCGACCTGGAAGCGAAAGCGGGCGGGATCTTCGCCGCCTTGTCGCTCGCCGCGATCGACCCGATCGCGGCGGAGCTGGTCCCGCGAGTCGCCGAGCTGCACGGCGGGGAGTGGGCGGGCGCCGGCTCGCTCGCCGTCCTCCTGCACCAGGCCGCCTCCGTCGCCGTGCTCTGCCGCGCGCTGCGTGACGGGCCCGGGCCGTGCGACCGCCTGGAAGGCGCCGGGTCCGGAGACGCCGGGAGCTGCCGCTCCACGGTGCGTCTGCTGGAGCTGGCGCGGGAGCGCCCCGGGACAATCGGGTGGCGCAGCTTCATCAGTCTGACCTTCGGCTGGCAGGACGAGGACGCCGCCGCCGAGCTGATCTGGCAGGCGGCCCTGCGCCGCCTGCCGGAATCGTGGTGCGACCGGCTGGCCGTGCCCGACGCCCCCGACCACTGGGCCCGGCCGCTCTGCCGCGCCGTCGCCGCCCGCGACCCGTCCCGCTGCTCGGACTTCCAGGGCGAGTGGCGACGGACGACCTGCGGCGCCCTGGTCCACGCCCTCCTCGGCCCCGAGGAGCCCGAAGCCGACCCGCCCGGCGCCTTCGCCGCGCTGCTGCGCGAGTGGGTCGCCTCGCCCGAAACCGGCCCGACCTGCGAAGCCGCGGCACGACGCGTCCTGGACGAGCTTCTGGACGCCGCGGGCATCTTCGACCCCGGGACGCTCGTCCTGCCGGACGTCGAGCGCGCCCGCGGTCTGGCCCCGACGCCGTGAGTCGGATGACCCGCGAAGGGATCATCCCGCGCCGCCGATCCGAGCCCTGCGAGTACTGCGATTCCCGGGAGGACTGCCCCAATCCCCCGCCCGCCACGGCGGATCTCCAGGGCTGTTTCCGCCCCCGCCGGCGCATCGACCTCGAGCGCGTGCGCGCGCACCTCCGGGAGCTGCGGAGCGCCGCGGCCGTTCGCGAAGCTCCGATCCTCGCGATGGAGAAGGCCCTCCTCGCGCACTTCGCCCGCGCCTCGCGGCACTACTCGAACATCCTCGAGTTCTCCTTCTCCGCCCGCGGCCGGCTCGCGTCCCCGTACCGCTTCTCGTACTCCTTCCCCGCGTTCGGCGGCGGCAGGGCACGGGCCGAGGCGGCGGCATGCCGGCGGCTGGTCGAGCCGTTCGGCGCCGGCGCGCGCCGGGTCGCGGACGCGGTACTCGCGCTGGCGCGGCCCCCGCTGGCTTCCCAGATCCTCTTCGGCATCGATGCCGCGCCGGGCAACCTGCGTTTGAAGCTCTACCTTCAGTTTTCCGATGGAATGGCTCGTGAGAAGCTCGGTTTGCTTGCCAGGATTCTCCCGCTCCCGGCGACCCGAAGGCTCGCCGATGCGCCGGAGCGGCTGCACCTCGTCGGCATCGATTTCCGCGCGGGAGGCGTCGTCGGCGCCAAGCTGTACGACCTGCGCTCGGGAGTCGTGTTGGCCGGTCTCCGCCGGGCCTTCCCCCGTGCGGGCCTCATCGCGGATCTGGCCGGCCGCGGGCCGTCGGCGGTGCTGGACGACGTCGTGCTGATTACCCGCCTGGGGCCCGGGGGCGAGCCGGACGGCCCGCCGATCTCGGAGCTGGACCTCGGCCTTCGCGCCAACGGTCTGGGCTGGGACGATGTGCGGGGGCTCGTCGCCCGCCGGGCGGTGGGGAAGGCGTTCGAGACGTTCCGCCGGACCGTGCTCGCCGGGCATCGTTGGGCGGCCACGAGGATCTCGATTCCCGCGGCGGGATCGTCCAAGCTGAGCGTGTACTACGTGCTGCTCGATCCGCCGCGGAGGAGGGAGGCGAGGTGAGGCGGCGCATCCTGCTGGTGAATCCCCCGGTGCTCGCGGTCGATCGCGTGCAGGTGGGGTTGTACGCCGAGGCGCTGCCGTTCGGGCTGTTGCAGATCGCGGCGCACCTGCGGGACGGCGGGGCCGACGTCGAGCTCATCGACATGATGGGCTATCCGGACCGCGACGCGGCCGGCGCTCTCCGCTCCGCGAGGCGTTGGGGCAGGAAGCCGGCCGGCGACAACGCCACGAGGCTGTGGCGGGACGTCTTCCTCTACGGGCGCACGATGCGCTGGCTCCAGCGGCGGCTGGGCGGGACGGCGGCGCCCGACGAGGTGTGGGTCACGTGCTGCATCGCGTTCAACTTCGAGCCGGCGCACGAGGTGATCCGGCTGTGCCGGGAGCGCTTTCCCCGCGCGCGGATCCGCTTCGGCGGGTTCTACCCGTCGCAGTTCCCGGAACAGGCCCGGACATCGGGCGCGGACGAGGTGTACCGCGGCTACTACTCGCCCGCGGACGGCGTCTTCCCGGCCATCGACCTGCTCGAGTCGCGCCCTCCGATCTGGATCTTCCGCCTCGCCCTGGGCTGCCGCTACCGCTGCTCGTACTGCAGCAACGCCCTGCACCGCTCGGAGGTCATCTTCGATCCCGCGGCGGTGGCGCGCGAGATCCTCCGGCTCCGGATGCAGTTCGGCGTGTCGGAGTTCTCCAACTGGGACCCCAACGTGATGCTCCAGGAGCAGGTGCTCGAATCGTTCCTGGCAAGGATGGCCGCGGCGGGTGCGCCCGCGCCGCTCAAGTTCGAGATGGGAATCCAGCCCGATCGGCTGACGCCGCCGATCCTGGCGCGCATGAAGGCCGCGGGCGTGGTCGCGATGACGATCCCCTTCGAGAGCGCGGAGCCGGCGATGATGCGCCGCTTCGGCAAGCCGTATCGCATGAAGGACGCGATGGACGCCGTCGCCCTCGCCCGCGAGTCGGGCTTCGACACCTCGCGCTTCCACTGCACCTGGGTCGTGGGACTCCGCGACGAGAGCTGGCGCCACGTCTTCCGCACCTACTTCGGCGTGCTCAAGGCCGGCGGCCGCCCGACGCCGTTCCCCTTGAGTCCCGCGCCGGGGACGCGCGAGTACGCCCGGCACGAGCCGTACCTTCGGGGCAAGGACCTGTCCGAGCTGAACGGGCACCTCTGGCCGGCGCTGCCGTCGCGCGCCCGCGTGCTGCTCTACGATCGGGTGTTCGCGATCATCAACCAGCCCGACCCGCGCCGCGCCGCGCGGCTGGCGGCCGACCTGCCGCGCGACGCGCGCGAGGCCTTCGAGCGCGAGCACGAGTGGTACCTCGCCGGGCCGCATCGTCGCGGAGACGCGGTGGACGCCCCGGAGGGCAAGCCGTGAGCCCGCGCGCGCCGGCCGCGTCGCTCGAGGACGTCCGCGTCGGACTGCCTCCGGGGCTCCGGCTCGCGGCGCCGTACAACCACGATCCCGCGCTGCTCGACGCGCTCGAGCCGGTCGCCGGGCATCTCGCGGGGGTCTACCTGCCCGTGCACCCCACGGCGGCGGCCAGCGGGCGGGCTTTCCGGGGCCCCGCGGCGCCCGCGGCCTACGTCGCGGAGCTGCGCCGCGTGGCGCGGCGCTGCCGGCGGATGGGTCTGGGGCTCGCGCTGCTGGCCAACGTCCCCGGCTGGGCCGTCGATGCCCGTGCCGTCGCGCGAACGGCGGAGACGCTCCGCGGCGAGGTCGACCCGCTGCGCGTCACCCTGGCCGACCTGGCGGCCGCGCGCCGCGTGCGCGCCGCGGCGCCGTGGCTGGCGATCGGCGTCTCGACGCTGGCGGACGTGCGCACCCCCGTCGAAGCGTGCTGGTGGCGGGACGAGGTCGGAGCGGCGTTCCTCACGGTCAGCCGCGAGGTGAACCGCACGCCCGCCGCCCTGGCGCGCCTCGCGGCGACGGGGATGAGACTCGGCGTGGTGTCCTACGACGACTGCGTGCCCGGCTGCCAGTACCGGCTCGCCCACGTGGTACCGGAACGGCCCGGAGGCCGTCGTCGGGGCTGGACAACCTCGCCCCGCTGCCTGGCCGGGGCGTCGCGGCGCGCGCGCCCCTGGCTGCTCGCGCAGAAGGAGATCCTCCCCGGCCACCTGCGACACCTCGCGGGACTCGTGGAGGAGGTCAAGGTCAGCGGGCGGGACCAGGAGACGCCCGAGGTCCTCCGGCGACTGCGCCTGTACCTCGAAGCACGCTCGCTCGATCATCCCAGCGACCTCTACGCCGAGCCGCGGGCGGCGTGGAAGCGGATCGCGAGCTGCGACCGAGCGTGCCGCGACTGCTCGTGGTGTGCCGACCACCTCCGCCCCCTGGCGCCCGTCTTCGCCGGGGACGACGACGCGGGACCGCGCGACGCGCCGGGCCGACCCACCCTCGACCTCCGGGGTCCGCACGGCGCGCGCATCCGCGCGACGCTCGGCCCGATCCACCCCGATCGGCCGCCGCTGCGCGAGGTCTGCGGGATGGGCCTGTACTGCCGCGTGGACGGCGTCGTGGACGGCGTCGTGGTGGAAGCGGTGCTCGGCCGCATCGCCGATCGGCTCCAGGCCGCCGGCGGCGATGTGGTCCGGGGGCTCGCCGCCGCCGCATCGGGATCCCTCCCGGGCGGATTCCGCAGGGGCTGATCGGGTTCCGCAGGATCCCCCCGGCTCGGGTGCCTACCTCCGCCTCCGGCGCGCGTGGAACTCCGCCGCGCCCCAGCGCTCCACGTAGCCCCGGTACACGCCCGGACACTCCGCGAAGACACAGTCCGCGCAGCCAGGGACGCGGACGTGCTCGCGCTCGTACGCGGGAGCGCGAAAGAGCATGCCGAGATCGGCGTTCCAGACGCCTTCCTCGATGTTGTGCTCCCATCGACGGTCCTCGTTGCCCGGGAACACGCACGACGGCAGGTTGAAGTCGATGAGCGGCAGGCCGAGCGTGCGCGCCCGCGCCAGGGCCGCCTCCCACCAGGGCCGCATCTCCCCGAAACGCGCGCAAAGCTCGGGGTGCCGTGCCGCCGCGCCGACCGGCTTCAGCCCCGTGAGGCACAGTCCGACCCGAGCCCGGCCGCGCCCGCGCACGGCGTCGACGTGCTCGACCAGCCGCTCCAGGCCCGGGAGCGTCTGCCGGCAGACCAGCGCGAAGAACAGCAGCACGATGTGCTCGCGGCGCGCGATCGCCTCGACGGCCCGCGCCACCCGCCCGGGGTTCGCGGGGTTCCGCGTCAGGAACGCCTGCACCTCGTCGTCCACACTGTCCAGCGACACCGAGAACGCATCGACTCCGGCCTCGACCAGGCGGTCGACCACGCCGGGGCCCGCCAGGGCGAGCGCGTTCGTTCCGAGCGCGGCGTGTTCCATGCCCAGCGCGCGCAGGCGGCGCACGAACGCCGCCAGTCCCGGCCTCGCGGTCGGCTCGCCGCCGACGAGGAACGCCTTGCGGAACCCTCCCTTCCGCGCCTCGGCGGCCAGCCCGGCGAGGTACGCCTCGGGCGGATCCGGCGCCGTGGGCCCGCCGTCCCGCACGGCGCAGTACCGGCAGCGCTGGTTGCAGCGCATCGTCCACGGCAGCGTCACGGTCCCGGCGATCGTCTCGAAGAGGAACCCCGCATCGCTCTCGCGGCGCCGGCCGGCGTGCGGGAAGCGCCTGGCGACGTTGACCGTGAGGTCGCGGGGCCGGCGCAACGCCAGATACTCCGCACGGCGCGGGTGCTCGGCGAGGCCGGGGAGAGGTCCGTGCGGGGCAGCCGCCCCGACGAAGGGCTCGTGTCCGGGCTTCACGCGCGGGGTGCGCCGGCGGACCATCGGGGGGAGTGTAGTACAGTCGTCATCCCACGGGGCGCGAAACTCCACAGGAGCCATCCGCGTGCAACTCCTTCCGCCGCCGTGCTACTCTCCCGCCCGATGGGCGCCGGCCCGCAACTGACCGACCTCGGGATGCTCCTCTCGCTCCCGTACAACCACCAGCCGGACTACCTGACGCGGATGGCCCCGTTCTTCCACGCGACCTATGACGTGTACCTGGCCCCGCCCCCCGAGGTCGCCAGCTCGCTCAAGAGCTTCGCCGGCGACGCGCGCGGCTATGCACGCGAGCGGCGGCGGCTGCGCGAGGCGCTCGCGCCGCACGGCGCCGGGCTCTGCTACGTGTTCAACGCGCCGCACTACCCGGAGGGCGACGCGCGCATCCTGCGCTTCCTGGAGGCGGAGCTGCGCGCGGCCGGCAGAGCCGCCGTGACCGTCTCGAGCTTCGACCTGGGGGTCGCCATCCATGCCGCCCTGCCCGACGTCGAGCTCGGCACCTCGCTCGCCTGCGGCATCCGCGGCGTCGTCCAGGCCCGGGCGTGGGTCGAGCGGGCCGGCGCGCGGATCATCCACCCCGACAAGCTGCTCTTGCGCCGGCCGCGCGAGCTGGCGGAGCTCAAGGCGCTGGGCGTGCGGCTCAAGATCATCATCAACAACCGCTGCGCCATCCACTCGCTGCGCTGCGCGGCCCACCTGGCCTGCGCGGCCCTTCGCGAGGGCCGCGAGGAGGCCGATCGCGAGATCTCCGCCCGCTGCGGCGAGGACCTCCGCCGCGAGCCGTGGCGCACGGCCCCGATCACGCTGCCGCCCGCGCTCCTGCCGCGCCTCCGCGGACTGGTCGACATCGTCAAGCTCGACGGCCGCAACTGGCCCACCCGGCAGCTCGTCGACGACGCCCGCGATACGCTCGAGCTGGCGAGCTGGTCGTACTTCCCGTGGTACGTCGAGCCGCCGGAGGCGTTCGACGTGCTGGCGCGCTGCGACCACCGCTGCCACGCCTGCGGCTGGTGCGCCGCGAACTTCCGCCGCTACGCGCCGGAGGCGGCCGAACCGCCGCAGGTCGCGCGACAGGTACTGTGCCCCGATCTTCCCACGCCGCCCGTCGCGGGCGCGCTGCCGCCGGCAGCGCGCCTGCCGCGCCTGTTCGCCCCCGCGGATCGGTTCGGGTTCACCGTCGTTGCGAGCCGCGTCGTCCTCGACGCCACCGCCGTGGAGGTCGACCTGCGCTGGCGCGGCGGCGGCCCGTACCGCCTGCGGCTGGCCACCCGCGGCAGCGCGCTCGACGGCCCCTGCTTCCGGCGCACCCGCACCCTGTGCCTCTGCTACCTGTTCGAGGAATCGAAGGCGCCCCCCGGCCTGCTCGCCGACCTGGAACGACTGTGCGAACGCGTCGCCGCGATCGACCAGGCGGACGGCGAGGGCCGGGGGTCGGCGGTCGGCGGCCGGCGGTCGGCGGACGGCGAGGGCCGGGGGTCGGCGGTCGGCGGCCGGCGGTCGGCGGACGGCGAGGGCCGGGGGTCGGCGGTCGGCGAAGGCCGCGGGCCCCTCTCCGCGCTCGACCGCCTCGAGGTGGGCGGCTTCTGCGTCCAGCACTGCGTGTTCTGCGACGCACCGCACGTCGGGCGGCGCGCTTCTCCGCTCGGCGCCTCCGCGCCTCTGCGCGAAACTGCCCCTTCGGCGGCCACCGTGGCGATCGGGGCGGAGGACCCCGCGCCCGATCCGCGGCTCGTCCACCCGTCGGAAACCCGCGCCTTCCTCGAGCTGCTCGCGGGTCGCCGCGTCCCTCGCGGCCGCGGAACGGTTCCACGGCTCGAGCTGACCGGCGACGATCCGGCGCGGCGCGCCGACCTCCCGGAGCTCGTCGCCGCCGCGCGCCGCGCGGGCTACCGGCAGATCGTCGCGCTGGGTCCCGCCAACGCCCTCGCCGCGCCGGGCTGGGCCAAGCGCCTGCGGGCCGCCGGATTGACCCACGCCGCGGTCTCCCTTCATGCCGATCGGGCGGCGGTCCACGACCGGCTGGCCGGTCGCCCGGGCGCCTTCGCCGAGACGCTCGCGGCCCTGCGGCGCCTGCGCCGCGCCGGCGTCGCGCTCGAGCTGTCCACCGTCGCCCTCACCCCTTCGCTCCCGCGGCTGGCGGCGATGGCGCGCCTGCTGCGCGCCGAGCGCGTGCATCTGCACTTCGCCCTGGGCGCCCCCGGTGCCGCGCCGGCGGAAGCGGCGTCCCTCGCGGCCGTCGCCCCGGCGGTGGCGGCGTTCGGGGCGGAGTTGCGGAAGGCGGGCGCGAGGTTCCCCGAGCTGCACCTGTACGGCCTGCCGCGGTGCGTCGCGGACGACGCGGCCGCCCGGTGGCCGGGCCGGGCCGTCTACCGCGAGGCGTTGCGCGCGTTCCAGCGGGAGAGGATGGCGTTCGCTTCCGTCTGCGACGGCTGTACCTTGCGACCGATTTGTCTCGGCGTGCCTTCCTGGTGCCTGCCGCCTCTGGCGGTCAGCGAAGGGGCAACTTCGGCCGACGGGGCGGAATGCCACGGGGCGCTCCGTCCACGCAAGTCCTGAATCACGCGCGTTTCGGCATGGCACGGCACGTGCATCCAGACCTTCCCGAGACACGGGAGGGAACTGATGGAATACGAATTGAGCGCCGGTGGAATCGTACGGAACCGTGAGCCGCACACCACGGAGGATCGGCAGCTGCTCGCCGTCGCGGATGCCCTGCGAGCGCTCGACCCGGGGCGCTTCGGCGCCCGGAACGCCATGCTGCTGCTCGGGCCCGCGCCCGTGCCGCCGCTGCTCGTGCCCGCGTTCGCCAACCAGGCGACGGGGAGGTAGACTCGTGTCCGCCAGGACGGAGCTCACACGGATCGGCCGGGATGTTCGGACGGCCCGATCGAAGGCGGGTCCGGGCGCCCCCGCCGCGCCTGCGTCCCGCACGGCGGCGCGACCGGCCGGCCGCCCGGCGCCTGGCCCGCGCGTCCACGGGCGGCGTTGCGTGCTGCTGGCGGACGACGACGACGAGCTGCGCGAGCTTCTGGCGTTCGTGCTGCGTCGTGCGGGCCTGCTGGTGGTCGAGGCGCGTGACGGGGCGGAGGTCCTGGCCTACATCCGCCGTTCGCTCGCCGCGGACCCCGCCGTGCCCCCGGTGGACGTCCTGGTCACCGACTACGGCATGCCCGGCTGGTCCGGCTTCGACGTGCTCGACGCCTTGCGCAAGGCCGACGTGAGCCTCCCGGTGATCGTGATCACGGCCAACGGCAGCGACGAGCTGCAGGCGGAAGCCGTGCGGCTCCGCGTCCGCGCCGTGATGGACAAGCCGATCGATCCCACCGACCTCTGCGCCGCCGTCGCCGGCCTGCTGCCCGGACCCGCCCCGGCCTGCGCCGGGTAGGACTCATCCCAAGCGCGCCAGCGGCAGGAAGATCTCGATCCGCGCCCCGCGGCCCGGGTCGGAATGCGCCGCGAGCCACCCGCCGTGCTCCTGCGCGATGCCGGCGGCAACGGCCAGGCCGAGCCCGGCGCCGTCCCCGGACGGCCGGGTCGAGACGAACGGCCGCAGCACCTCGGGCAGCACCGCCGCCGGAAGGCCGGGGCCACCGTCCTCCACCACGAGCTGCACGACGTCCTGCGCCGGAGAACCCGTCCCACCCGGAGGCGTCGCTCGCGCGCGACGAAGCTCGACCGTGACCGCGCCGCCTCGCGGCGTCGCCTGGATCGCGTTGACCACGACGGCGGCCAGGAGGTGCCGGAGCAGGGAGGGATCCGCGTGCAGGACAAGCGGCTCCCCGCCGCCCGTCCGGGTCACCGCCACGCGCCGCTCGTGCGCGAACGGCGCGAGCAGCTCGAGCGCGCGGTCGACGATCGCGGCCGGATCGACCGCCGCCGGACCGGCCGGCTCGTCGCGCGCGAAGTCGAGCAGCGGAGCGACGATGGCCGCCAGCTTCGCGGACTGATCGGCGACGATCCGCGCGCCGCGCTCGACCTGCGCCGCGTCCACCCCGCCGGACGCGATCAGCCGCGCGCGGCCGACCACCACGTTGAGCGGTGAACTGAGGTCGTGGGCAATCCCCGGCAGCAGTCGTGCGACGATGGCCCAGCGGTCGGCGTGGCGAAGCTGGGCCGTCGCGGGCGACGGGTTCCGGCTGGCCGAGCTGCTCTTCATGCGTCGCGTCCCCCCGCGGCCGGTGCCGCGAGGACCATCGCTAGCACGGACGCTCGCCCGCCGCCAGCCGTCGAGTCACGCGTCGAAGGCGGACGCCGGAGCCCGGACCGGCGCCCCGGCGAGCAGCCCGCGGAACATCTCGTCGGGCATCGGCGCGCCGCTCCCCCGGCCCTGGATCATGTCGCACGCGCGGTCGCGGAAGAACTCGAACTGCTCCGCCGTCTCCACCCCCTCGGCCACCACGTCCAGCCCGAGATCGTGCGCCAGCGTCACGATGGCGGAGGCGATCGTCGCGGCGCCGGGGTCCTCCGTCACCGACCAGACCAGGCCGCAGCCGAGCTTGAGTACCGCCACCGGGAAACGCCGCAGGTAGTCCAGCGACGCGTAGCCGGTGCCGAAGTCGTCGATCGCGAACCGCACCCCCAGCTCCCGCAGCTCGTGCATCGCCCGGGCCGCCGCGTCCAGATCGCGGACCGCGGCGCTCTCCGTCAGCTCGAGCAGCACCGCGCCCGGCTCCAGCTTCGCCTCGGCCAGCAACGCCGCCACGCGCGCCGCCGGCCCCGGCCGCTCGAGCTGCTGCGGAGCGACGTTGACCGTGACGGCGACGGACGGCAGGCCGGCGCGACGCCACGAGCGGGCGGCGTGGAAGGCCCGGCGCATGACGGCGTCGCCCAACGGGGCGATCAGCCGCGTCTGCTCGGCGAGTGGGATGAAGCTCTCCGGAGCGAGAAGGCCGAGGCGCGGGTGTTGCCAGCGGACCAGGGCCTCGGCGGCGCGGATTTCGCCCGTCCGCAGCTCGATGATGGGCTGGTAGTGGACGACGAGCTGGTCGGTGTCGATGGCGCGATCGAGATCCGTCTCCATCGCGCCCCGGATCTCCGGCCGCCAGACGGTCGGTTGGACGATCGTGCCTGTCCCCGCCATATCGCCATTCCTTCCCGACGGTCCGTGCCAGGGCGACCGTCTGCCCGACGCGTCGGACCCAAGCACGTCGCGTGCCAGGGGAAAGCGGCAGGATCCTCGTGACGGAACGCGCGGCCCGTGGCGCATTTCGCCCCATCGCGCCGCAACCGTGGACTCGAACCGGTGATTCTGCACGCCGTGACGGCGGTTCAGGCGGACTTCGAGGATCGCCGGGGCAGATTGCCGCGCGCCGCGGGCTCGCCCCGTCCCGCCTCGCGCTCCGCCTCCTCGCCAATCGCCCCGTAGCCCTGCAGCTTGCGGTACAGCGTCTTGCGGTCGAACCCGAGGACCTTGGCGGCGAGGACCTTGCTGCCGCCGACGGCCTGGAGCACTCGCAGCACGTAGCGGCGCTCGACCTCCTCCATCGGCGGCAACTCGCTCGGGTCGTCACCCGCCACGACGACGTGCGAGCTCTTGAACTCGCGGACGCGCGCCGGCAGGTCCGCCACATCGATCTTGTCGGACCGGGTCAGCACCACCGCACGCTCGATGCAGTTCTGCAGCTCCCGCACGTTGCCCGGCCAGGCGTAGGCGAGGATCTTCTCCGCCGCCCGGGCCGAGAAGCCGTCGATCGTCTTGCGGTCGCGCTGCGCGAACCGCTCCACGAACTTGCCCGCCAGGAGCAGCGAGTCGCCTCCGCGGGCCCGCAGCGGCGGCAGCGCGATGCGCACCACATCGACCCGGAACAACAGGTCCTCGCGGAACCGCCCCTCCTCCACCGCGAATTCCAGGTCCCGGTTCGACGCGGCCACGATCCGCGCGTCGAACGGCACCTCCGCCGCTCCCCCGATCGGCCGGACCGTGCGCTCCTGCAGCGCCCGGAGCAGCTTGGGCTGCAACGCCAGCGGCATCTCCGCGATCTCGTCCAGGAACAACGTCCCGCCCGTGGCCTGGAGAAACAGGCCCGTCCGGCTCTCCCGCGCGTCGGTGAACGCGCCCTTCACGTGCCCGAAGAGCTGGCCCTCCAGCAGCGTCTCCGGGATGGCCGAACAGTTGACGGCCACGAACGGGCCGTTGCGCCGGCGGCTGCGCTCGTGCAGCGCCCGCGCCGCCAGCTCCTTGCCCGTCCCGCTCTCCCCCGTGACCAGCACCGTCGCGTCGGAGTCCGCCGCGCGCTCCAGCAGGTCGTACACCCGGTTCATCGCCGGGCTGGTCCCCAGGAACTCGCCGAAACCCTGCGCGTCCGCCACCGCCCGCCGAAGCTGCTTGACCTCGACCCGCAACGCGCGATGCCGCAGCGCGCGGCGGAGCGTGAGGTCGAGGGCCTCGAGGTCCACGGGCTTGGGGATGAAGTCGTAGGCCCCCGCACGGACCGCGGCCACCGCATTCTGGATGCTGCCGAAGCCGGTGATCACGAGCACCACGACGTCGGGCGAAGCGGAGACGATCCGCTCGCAGAGGGTGATGCCGTCCATGCCGCCCAGATTCAAGTCGGTCACGACCAGCTCGACGTCGCCCGCCGCCAGAGCCTCCAACGCCTGCTCCCCCGACAGGCACGTCCGGACCTCGTAGCCGCGGGTGGCGAGACCGTCGCGCAGGAAGTCGCACTGGGCCTCGTCGTCATCGACGATCAGGATGCGCTCGCTCATGGCGCCGCCTCTAGCGGCAGACGGACCAAAAGGCAACTCCCCGGCGCCGCGACGGGCTCCAGCTCGATCCGGCCGGCGGCCGCCAGCACGATGTCCCGGGCCGCCGCAAGCCCGAGCCCCGCGGCACGCCCGGGGTCGCGCGTCGTGTAGAAGGGTTCGAAGATCCGCTCGGCCGCCGGCGCCGCGACGCCCTCGCCCCGGTCTCGCACGCGCAGCAACAGCGCGGCCTCCGCGCCCGTCGGCGCCTCGACGCGCAGCTCGACCGTCAGCTCGCCCCCGCCGGGCATGGCCTGGATGCCGTTGTGGACCAGCGCGGCCACGAGCTGGCGCAGCCCGGTCGTGTCGAGACGCGGGCGGAGCGGGCCGGGCTCGCCCGTGCGCCGCATCGCCACGCCGCGCTCGGCGGCCAGCGGCGCCAGGAGCGCGAGGACCTCATCGACGACCGCGCCGGCCTCCACCGGTCCGCGTCCCGGCGCCGGTCCCCGGACGAAGTCGACCAGTCGGCGCAGGTCCGCGACGATCCCATCGCCAAGCTCCGCGATCCGCCGGGCCTCCGGCGCCAGCTCCGCCGGCGGCAACCCGCCGCCCGCGATCCGTCCGGCCCGCTCGGCGATGGCGGCGATCGGCCCCGCAAGGCCGCGGGCGAATGCCCCCCCGGCCTTGCCGATCACGGCGATCCGATCCGCGTGGCGAAGCCGCTCCGGCGGCGCCGAACCCGCCGTCGCGCCGCCCGCGCCAGGATCGAACTCGACTTGCGGATGCTCCCGGTCCATCGCTCCCTCCCCACGCAGCGCCAACCAAGCGCGCATCCTGTAATCATCGGAGCGCGAGTTGCCAAGGGGATCTCGCAACGGGCCGCTCCGGCGGGGGCATCGGGCGGCGCGCCCCGGAGTGGCAGAATGCCTCGTGCGCCGCGCGAAGGGCGCTAACGTCGCGCATCATCCTCGATTTCGGCGCCGCCGCACGCGCGCGTCGCGGCGCGTGGGGCGGGATGTCCCTCCGTCCCGCGCGCGGAACGCCGGAAAACACGCGGCTTCCGTGTTGGCACGACTTCCGCTTTGCGGGTCGGCCGTGACGCGGAGACGGACCGGCGATGAAGTGGTTCGAACGCCTGCGAGCGGGGGGGAGCCATGCGGCCGCCCGTCGCGGCGCCCGACGGCGGGGGGGGGCAGCAATGCCGCCGCCGGGGGGGGGCGCCGAATCCGCCGGCTGGGGGGAGTCAGCGATGCCGTCGCCGTTCGCGGCGACACCCGGGGGGGGAAAGGCATCGTTGCCGCCGGCGGATCGAACGAGGGTCGGCCACGGGGGGGAGCATTCCGCTCGCCGATCGAACCACTCGTCATCGCCGGTTCGTCCCGCGTCGCGTCTCTCGCGAGCCATCCGCCGTCCTCGGCTCGCCAAGAACAGGTTTTGGTCTCGCCATCGGCGGTTGTCGACGCGCAGGGAAAGCCCGCGCCACGCGGGCCCTTCATCCCTAGACCGCGCGTTGGGGTCGCCGATTGTCGGAGGCGGGGAGGACGGGCGGTGCAACGGCCGCGGCTCGAGCGAGATGCGCAGGCTGTGGTCGATTCGGACGGTCGAGCGGCGGTACTTCACCCGTGCCCTGTCCCGCCCTCGATCGCCCGGTACGCTTGCCCCGCCCTCGGCAATCGGGGACCACGCCCGTATGGGGGGTCCATCCACCCGTGCGCTCGCGCTCGGGAGGACCGGACCGCCCGCCCTCTCCGCCTCCGTCCCCACCCTCCGGTGCGGTAGCCGCCGGTGGTCGTTCCTCCGCTGCCCCTGGATCGCGAGCCGCCGGCCGACCTGCGACGCCTGGTCGACGAGCTGCGCGAGAGCCAGCGGGACCTGCGCCGCGCCCAGGCCGTCGCCCGGACCGGAAGCTGGCGGCTCGACGTCCGGCGCAACGCGCTGCTCTGGTCGGAGGAGACCCACCGCATCTTCGGCATCCCACCGGGAGACACGCTGACCTACGAGACGTTCCTGGCGGCGATCCATCCCGAGGAACGCGAGGCCGTCGACCGCGCCTGGCAGGCGGCGCTGCACGGCGCGCCGTACGACGTCGAGCACCGCATCGTCGTCGGCGGCACCGTCAAGTGGGTGCGGGAACGGGCCGAGCTGGAGTTCGACGCCGCCGGCACCCTGCTCGGGGGCTTCGGCACCGTGCAGGACGTCACCGAACGCAAACAAGCCGAGGAAGCGCTGCGCGAGAGCGAGCGGCGGCACCGCGAGCTGTCCGACGCACTGGGCGAGGTCGATCGGCGCAAGAGCCGTTTCCTCGCCATCCTCTCCCACGAGCTGCGCAACCCGCTGACCCCGATTCGCAACAGCGTGTACGTCCTCACCAACGCCGCCCCGGGCAGCGAGGAGGCCAGGCGGGCCGTGGGCGTCATCGACCGCCAGGTCCGCCACCTCGGCCGCATGATCGATGATCTGCTCGACGCGACGCGCATCTCGAGCGGCAAGGTCCGGCTGCAGCTCGAGCGCATCGACCTGGCGGATCTGGCCCACCGGGTGGTGGACGACTACCGCTCGCGGATCTCGGAGGCCGGACTGGACGTGGAGGTCCGTGCGCCCGGAGGCGAGGCGTGCGTCGACGGCGATCCGGTCCGGCTGGCCCAGGTGCTCGGCAACCTCCTGGACAACGCGGTCAAGTTCACGCCGCGCGGGGGACGCGTGCTCGTCTCCGCCGCGGCCGACCGCGGAGCGGGCGAGGCGGTGCTCCGCGTGCGTGATTCGGGCGCGGGTCTGGAACCCGGCCTTCTGTCGCGGCTTTTCGAGCCGTTCACGCAGGCCGAAAGCACGCTCGAACGCACCCGCGGCGGACTCGGGCTGGGCCTGACGCTCGTCAGGGGCCTGGTCGAGCTGCACGGCGGGGAGGTGGGCGCGACCTCCGACGGACCGGGCCAGGGCGCCGAGCTCACCGTGCACCTGCCGCTGGTGCCCGGCGTGACCTGCGGACCCGCCCCCGCGACGGCGGCGACGCCCCGCGCGCGGCGGCGCGTGCTGATCATCGAGGACAACGTCGATGCCGCCGAGACCCTGCGCGACGTGCTGCGGCTGGGCGGACACGAGATCGCCATCGCCTTCGACGGGCTGGAAGGCATCGCGGCCGTGCGAGAGTTCCGGCCCGACGTCGTGCTGTGCGACATCGGACTGCCCGGCATCGATGGCTACGAGGTCGCGCGCCGCCTGCGCTCCGATCGCTCGCTCGCCAGGATCCTCCTCGTCGCCCTCAGCGGCTACGCCCAGCCGGAGGACCTGCGCCAGGCGACGGAGGCCGGGTTCGACCAGCACCTGGCCAAGCCGCCGCCCCTCGAGAAGCTGGAGGAACTGCTGGCCGGACGGTAGCCCGGTCCTTGCGAACTCCGCGCCCCGACCGGTATCGTCGGTCGCGGGCGCTCGGCGGGAACGGACGAGGCTCAGGTTCCCGCTCTGTACCCGGATCTCCATGTCCAAACCGCGGGCTTCAGCCCGCGGCCGGCCTGCAGAGGGGTGGCGATGGTCGACCGGGATTCACCAGCGGCAGCGGCCGGCGCGTCCGGCACGCGAACGCCGTGGTGGCGGCGCGCCAGCCGCGCGTTGCGCGCTCCCCAACCGCCGCGAATCCCGATGCTGCTGCGCCTGCTCAGCGCACCCGTCGCGGTCGGCCTCACGGCCGTCCTTCAGGAGCTCGTGGAGCCCGAACCGCACCTCGCCCCGTACGTCTTCTTCTTCACCGCCGTCGCCCTCGTCTCCTGGCTCGCCGGCCTGGCGCCCGGCCTGCTGGCGGTCGCCCTGGCCGCGCTCGCCGGCAACTACCTCTTCATCCCGCCGTTCGGCGAGTGGTCCACGGGGCAGAACGCCCTGGTGGCGACCGCTTCGTTCCTCGTGAGCGGCGGGTTCGTCGCACTGCTCTGCTCCCTGTTCCGGACGGCGTTCCTCGACCTGGACGTCGCGCACGACGTGCAGCGACGCGCCGAAGAGGCGCTGCGGGAGGCCGATCGCCGCAAGACGGAGTTCCTCGCCGTCCTGTCCCACGAGCTGCGCAACCCGCTCGCCCCCATCCGCAACGGCATCTACATCCTCCGGCGCGCGCCGGCCGGCGGCGAACAGGCCCGCCGCGCCCTGGACGTCATCGACCGGCAGGCAACCCACCTGACGCGGCTCGTGGAAGACCTCCTGGACGTCACGCGCATCGCTCGCGGGAAGGTCCGGCTGAAGCCCGAACGGCTCGACCTGTCCGCCCTCGTGCGGCGCACCGTCGACGACCATCGCGCCTCGCTCGCCGGCCGCGGCGTCGCGCTGGTCGTCGCGATCCCGGCGACGGCGACCGTCGTGTCCGGGGACCCGACGCGGCTCGCCCAGGTCGTCGGCAACCTGCTCCACAACGCCGCCAAGTTCACCCCGCCCGGGGGCTCGGTCGCCGTCTCCCTCGCCGTCGAAGACGGCCGCGAGGCCGTCGTGCGCGTGAGGGACACCGGCGTGGGGATCGCGCCGGACGTGCTGCCGCACCTGTTCCAGCCCTTCATGCAGGCCGACGCCACCCTGGATCGCAGCTCCGGCGGCCTCGGCCTGGGCCTCGCGCTCGTCCGTGGCCTGGTCGAGCTGCACGGAGGCAGCTCGACGGCGGCCAGCGAAGGGCCGGGCCGGGGCGCCGAATTCTGCGTCCACCTGCCGCTGGAGCCCGGAAGCGCCGCCGCCTGCCCGCCGGGCGAGGGCGCCCCCGCGGCAACGGCGCGCCGGCGCGTGCTGCTGATCGATGACGTCCCGGACGCCGTCGAAAGCCTCCGGGACGCGCTGGCCATCGTCGGACACGAGGTGGAGATCGCCTTCGACGGCCCGGGCGGCATCGCCAAGGCCCGGTCCTTCCGCCCCGACGCGGTGCTGTGCGACATCGGGCTGCCGGGGATGGACGGCTACGAGGTCGCGAGGGCGATGCGCGCCGAACCCGAGCTGCACGGCGTGTTGCTGGTCGCCCTGACCGGCTACGCGAGCGTCGAGGACGCGGCGCGCGCGCTGGAGTCCGGCTTCGACTGCCATCTGGCCAAGCCGCCGGACATGGCGGAGATCGATCGGCTGCTCAAGACGGGTCGCGCCGCCCCCTGCTGATCAGGCACGCCGTTTCGGAGGAACCGACGCCGGCATCGCGGCTGCCACCGCCCGGCGCAGCTCCTCCATGTCCAATGGCTTCTCCAGGAAGTCGCGCGCCCCGTAGGTCCGGGCTTCCGCCCGGGTCTCGGCGCTGCTGAAAGCCGTCACCACGATCACCGGCACGCTCGGCGCCGACGAGTGCAGCGCCGCCAACACCTCGAGTCCCGTGAACCCGGGCATCTGAATGTCCGTGACGACGACTCCGATTTCGTGGCGCCCCTGGCCCAGGAGCGAGCGGCCGACCTTCGCGAGGAGGTCGGCGCCGTTGATCGCCTCCTCCACGGCGTAGCCGCCGCCACGCAGCGCGTCCGCCATCAAGCAGCGCAGCTCGTCGTCGTCCTCGGCCAGGAGTATCCACCCCCGCTCCGGGGCATCCGGCGCGGCGGCGGGAGACGGCGGAACGCGATCCGAGGGCCCGCAGGCCCCGGTTTCGAATGCCATGAAGTCCTCCTACTCGCAAACGGAGGTGACCGCCTGCCGCAGCAGCCGGCGCACCTCGACGCAGTCCAGCCTCGCACGCCGATGGGCCGCACGCCCTGCCGCGGGCGGTTCGTCGGGGCAGACAGGATACGCTCCGACCTCCTCGACCACGTCCATCAGCTCCTCCGCCCCGAACGGCTTGCGCAGCACCCGATGCCGCCGTCCGCCGTGCCGGAACCGCCGCTCCACGTCTCCCGTGGAGGCGCCCAGGAAGACGACCGGAAGACCAGGCCGGCAGCCATGCAGGTACTCGGCTAGCGCCAATGCGCCGTCCGGCTGCGGATCCAGGTCGACCAGCACCACGTCATACGCCCGAGGGTCCTCCCAGAAGGCCGCCAGCGCGTCGCAGGCCGTCGCGACCGCGCGGACCCCGTGGCCGCCGGTCGAGAGCAACGACTCGAGCACCGCGCGCAACGGTTGCTCGTCCTCGACCGCGAGCACGCGACGGCGCGCCGGGTCCGGACACGGTTCGGGCACGAGCGGATGATCTCCGTTCCGGGTTTCGAGCATCCTGTCCTTGCCTCCGGCGGTCTCCCCCCGCGAGCCGAAGGTTGTGCGCGTGTCGTGCCAGGGAGCCCCGGCAGGAATGACGAGGCTTTTTCGCCCGGCGGCGGGGCGGATTGCCCCGCTCCTTTCGCCGCCCCCGGACCCGACGTCCGCGCAGCACAACGATCGCGCGCGCTTCGGTCCCCGCCCAGGCACGAGGGTCATCCCGCCCCACGACGGCACCCACCCAACCGCTCTACCCCTCTACCGTCTACCGCTCCACCGCTCCACCGCTCCACCGCTCCACCGCTCCACCCCGTTGACCGCCGGCCCGCCCGCGCGCATGCTCCGGCTTCCGGGCCGCACCCGCTCCGCGGGTGTGCACAGGTCGGGACGGACGGCGGGGATGAACAAGCGCGACCGGGTGTGGGGCAGGTTCGAGAGCGTCAACCGCCGGCGCATGCGGGAGACGCGCGCGCGGCTCTTGGCCGTCGAGCGGGAGAGCGGGATCACGCTCGAGTTCCTGCACCTCGTGAACGCGAATCCCCGCACGCTGGACCTGATCCGCGCCGTGGTGACCTTCTTCCAGCGCCAGTCGGGCTGCGAGGCGGTCGGCGTGCGCCTGCGGGACGGCGACGACTACCCGTATCACGAGGCGCGCGGCTTCCCCGAGGAGTTCGTGAAGCTCGAGAACCGCCTCTGCGATCGCGACGCCGGCGGGGCCGTGCGCCGCGACGCGGCCGGGAACCCGCTGATCGAGTGCATGTGCGGCAACGTGATCTGCGGCCGCACCGACCCCAAGAAACCGTTCTTCACGACGGGGGGAAGCTTCTGGACCAACGGCACCACCGCGCTGCTGGCGAGCACGACGGAGGCGGACCGGCAGTCCCGCACGCGCAACCGCTGCAACGGCGAAGGCTACGAGTCGGTCGCGCTGGTCCCGCTGCGCGTGGGCGGCGAGCGGATCGGCCTCCTGCAGCTCAACGACCGGCGCCGGGGGATGTTCCAGCCCGCCACCATCGCGCTGTGGGAAAGGCTCGCCGGCCACCTCGCGGTCGCCATCGCCCGCTCCCGCGCCGAGGAAGAGCTGGGCGACGTCAACCGGCGGCTGCGGGCGATGGCCGAGGTCGCGCAGCGGGAGAACCGCGAGCTGGCGCTGGGCAACCGGATTCTCGAGACCTTCGTGCGGGAAACGGGGAATCCGCTCTTCGAAAAGGCCCTCTCGATCGTGCTCGAAGGCCTCGCCAGCCGGCACGGCGTCTTCGGCTACATCGACGAGACCGGGGATCTCGTCTGCCCCACGATGTCCCGGCTGCTGGACGAGTGCGACGTCGCGGGCAAGTGCATCCGCTATCCGCCGCGGAAATGGAAGGGACTGTGGAGCCGAGCGCTCCTGGAGAAACGCACGTTCTTCTCGAACGAGCCGGCCGTCGTTCCCGCCGGGCACGTTCCCATCCGGCGCAACATCGCGACCCCGATCCTCTTCCAGGGCGAGGTGATCGGGCTGTTCAACCTGGCCAACAAGGACTCCGACTACAGCGGCGACGACGGCGAGATGCTGGAATCCCTCGCCCGCCGCGTCGCACCGGTCCTGTACGCCTGGATCCAGAAGGACCTGCGCGAGCGGGAGCGCACGGCGGCGGAGCGGGCGCTGCTGGCGAGCGAGACGCGGTTCCGCCTCCTCTCCGACACCGCCGGGCGGCTCCTGGCGACGGAGAACCCGCAACAGGTCGTCGAGGGGCTCTGCCGCGAGGTCATGACCCACCTGGACTGCGACGCCTTCTTCAACTTCCTCGTCGACCCGGCGGCGGGCCGACTGCGGCTCAACGCCTGCGCGGGGATCCCGGAGGGAGAGGCTACGAGGCTGGAATGGCTCGACTTCGGCGTCGCCGTCTGCGGCTGCGTCGCTCGCGACGGGCGGCGGATCAACGCGGAGGACATCCTGCACACCGCGGATCCGCGGACCGACCTGGTCCGCTCCTACGGCATCCAGGCCTACTGTTGCCATCCGCTGCTGGCGCAGGGACGAACCATCGGAACGCTGTCCTTCGGCACGCGGAGCCGCCCCCGCTTCTCGGCGGAGGACGTGGCGGTGATGAAGACGGTGGCCGACCAGGTCGCCGTGGCCATGCAGCGTGTGCAGGCCCAGCAGGACCTCCAGGCGGCCAACGCGCGGCTTCTGGAGAGCGACCGGCGCAAGAACGACTTCCTGGCGGTGCTGTCGCACGAGCTGCGCAACCCGCTGGCGCCGATCACCAACAGCCTGTACGTCCTGCAGCGCGCCGAGCCGGGCGGCGATCAGGCGCGTCGCGCCCGCGAGGTCATTGCCCGCCAGGTCCGCCACCTGACCCACCTGATCGACGACCTGCTCGACGTGACCCGCATCACGCGGAACAAGATCCAGCTCCAGCGCCGGCGCATCGATCTCGGCGACGTCGTGCGGCGCACCGTCGAGGACCAGCGCTCGCTGTTCCAGCGCGCAGAAGTCCGCCTGGAAGCCGACCTCCCCGCCGCGCCGCTGTGGGTCGACGCCGACGCGACCCGTGTCGCGCAGATCGTCGGCAACCTGCTCCAGAACGCCGCGAAGTTCACCGCCCAGGGCGGCACCACGCACGTCCGGCTCCAGCCCGATCCCGTCCGGGGTCAGGCGGTGCTCCGCGTCGCCGACACCGGCGTCGGGATGGCGCCCGAGACGCTCGCCGGGCTCTTCCAGCCTTTCATGCAGGCCGGCCAGACCCTCGATCGCTCCCTCGGCGGTCTGGGCCTGGGCCTCGCCCTGGTCAAGGGCCTCGTCGAGCTCCACGGCGGCGAGGTCGGCGCCGACAGCAAGGGGCTCGGCAAGGGCGCCGAGTTCGTCGTCCGCCTGCCGCTCGACCCCGCCCCCCCCGCCGAGGCCGTCGCCGGCCGGACCTCGTCGCCGCCGCTCCGCCGCCGGGTCCTGGTCATCGAGGACAACGTCGATGCGGCCGAGACCTTGCGCGACGCGCTCGAGCTCGGCGGACACGACGTGGCCGTCGCCTACAACGGTCCGGACGGCCTCGCCCGCGCAAAGCTGGCACCGCCCGAGGTCGTGCTCTGCGACATCGGGCTGCCGGGAATGGACGGCTTCGACGTGGCGCGGGCCTTCCGCGACGACGAGCGGCTCCGGAGCGTGTTCCTGGTCGCCCTGAGCGGCTACGCGCAGCCCGAAGACCTGCGCCGCGCGGCCGAAGCGGGCTTCCAGCGCCACCTGGCCAAGCCGCCCAGCTTCGAGAAGCTCGACGAGCTGCTCGGCAACATCCGCCCGTAGCCGACCCGCAGGCGATGCAACGGTCGACTCACGACGGTCGCCTGTCGCCTGCCGCCACCAGCCGCCCCAACCGCCGCCCCACCGCCCCCCGCGCCTCGACCCCCGAAAGCAGCGCCTTCGTCGTGCGCGACAGGCCCGCGTGCGCCGCACGTTCCAGCCAGGGGACCGCGCGCGCGGCGAACGACGTGACCTCGGCTCCCGGAAACCGCTCCGGAGCATGACGCAGGATGAGTGCGATCAGCTCCGGGTTGCCCTCGTCCGCGCGCTGCCGGTTGCGATCGAACGAACATTCCTCGAACGCGGCCAGCAGATCCCCCGCGCCGGGCAGGGCAGGGCGGACATCGCTCGCCGCCGGATCCGCCGTGAGCCTGGCCCGCAGCTCCGGCGGGAGCTTCCGGACGACCCGGCTCGCCAGCACGGGTCCGGCCCCCACGGCGATCAGCCCCAGCAGCCGGCGCAGCGACGGCGCGGCCGCTCGCGCGAAGGCGCGCGTGCCGGCGGGCGCCGCCGCGATACCGGGAAACGACAGCTCGACCCGGCCGCCGGGGTGGAACACCAGGATCGGCCGCACCACCAGCTCGTCCCGCGCGCCGAACCCCGGCTCCCGCGGCAGGTGCACGCGCAAGATGCCGCGCGTCTCGCCGGGCGCCAGCGGCGTCCGGCGCCCCAGCAGCTCGCGCTCGCCCGCGTAGACCGGCAACGCGGCCCCGCCTCTCGCGTCGCGGAACAGCCCGCCGATCCACGAGGCCAGTACCCCGGCCGTCCACGACCCCGCCGCGCTCCTCCCGGCCAGCTCGCGGAACACCGCCATCTCCAGCCGGCCCCCGCCCTCGTCCCCGCCCCAGCGCAGGCTGCGCTCGCCGATCCCCGCGGCGACGAATTCGAGCGCCCGGCCGGCCAGCTCGCGGCTTGCCGAGGCGCCACCGTCCCAGGACAGGATGCGCCGGAACGAATCGTGCGCCCGCAGCAACCGCGCCTGCGCTTCCCCGTCGCCGTCCCCACGCGCCAGGTCCCACGCGGCGAGCCAGCGGCGGTCGAGCTCGCGCGCCCCGGCCGCCCGGCGCGTATCGCCGGCCCCGCCGCGAGGGGGCCCGGCGAGGTGCTCGGCCAGCGCGCCCGGCCCGGAGCCGCGCGCCAGGCGGAGCACCGCGCGGGCCGCGCCGGGGTCGAGGGC
>JACRCZ010000077.1 GCA_016218765.1 Deltaproteobacteria bacterium
ACCCGCGGGACGCCGGCGAAGTAGTCGAAGGCCTGGGCGTGGCCGCGCAGGAAGCTCTCCAGGGTCTGGTCCACCGTGAACAGGCCATCGATCCCGCGGCACCAGGACAGCACCATCACGAAGCCGGAAAGCGGGCGCCGGCCCCTCCCGATGGCAATGCTGCCGAAGGAGCCCCAGTCCGCCTGCGCTTCCTCTCCGGGCAGCACCGTCAGCCGCAGGTACGCTTCCGTGGTCGACGGCGGACGCAGGCGCGACACGACGCGGCGCACCTGTGACGAGGAACGGCCGGTGTAGCCCCGGTCCTTGATCATCTCGAAGATCCGCGAGGCGCAGACCTTGGGGTACCGGCCCAGCGTCTCCCGCATGAAGGGCAGGTAGGGATCCATCTTCGAGCCCCGGGTCGTGCCGCCCATCGTGCGGAAGCTGTCCACCCCGATCGCCGCCGCCACCGTTTCGTGGTGCACGCCGAGCGCCGACGAGATCGTCCCCACCGGCCAGTGCTCCGCGTAGAAGAGCCGCCGGATCTCGGCCTTCGTCTCCGCCGTGATCATGTTCTCCTCCTCCCGTGCTGCTCACGTCCGCCGCGGCGGCTCCCGCCGGTGCCGCGGCACCGGCCACCACACCACCCAGCGCGACGCCCGGCCGCACACCGCGCAGCGCACCTCCCGCCCCAACCGTTTCCGACCTCCTCGCTCCACATCGCCCTGCTCCCCGGCGGGCAGCGCAGGCGCCGTCACCTTGACGGCGGGCCTGCCCGCCGAGGCGACCGTGCCCGAGGACGATGGCTCCCCTCGACCCTGATCCGTCACGCGCAGCCGCAAACGCTCCCGGTAGCCGGCTTGCCGGTCACGGTGATCGCCGCGGCCCTCCTCAGTCCCCTGGTGCCGGTTCCGGGCGTCCCGCATCTGCCTGGTCCGCGACAGCTTCCGGCAGGAACTACCCGGGCAATACGCGTGGCCCCGATCGCAGCATCGGCAGATGCAGAAGATCCGGCCGCACCACCGGCACGGCCGATAGCGAAGCGCGTCGCACACGTCCCCGTCCGCCCGTGGTCGGGCTGGACAAGGAGCGCGAGGACGTGCGAGAAGGGGATCGTACCAACCGCGGCGTCATCGCGGAACAGAGAGGGCTCGGGGATGCAACCCCCGGGCCCTCGCCGTTTCCGGCCCACCCGGGCGGCCGCGGCTTCTACACGCTCTGCTCCGATATCGCTACCCGGTCGGCCTCAGGCGCAGGAAGCCGCGATTTCCCATGCGCGCCCACACCTCGCGGTCTCGATCGAGCACGCGCCAGACCACCCGACCTCGGCACCGAAGTCGGTACGGGCCGGGGAGGGGTGGGATCAGCTTCCCGCCGACGCACGCGTCGAGCGGCTTCCAGGGGGTCCACCGGATCGAGCGCATCACCGTGCCTCCGGTAGGAGGATATCACGGCGGGGAGGGCGGTGGCGACGGGGACGGCGACTGGCCCAGGCGAGCCTCCCTGACAGCCGTCGCAGAGGACGGACGGGAAACGCGCGACCGACTCGCGTCTTCATGGGGCCGCTTCGTCTCGTGCGGGTCTCGCGGAATCCAAGTGGCGGAAGAGCATGCTGAGGAGGGCCAATGCCTCAAGCGCATCCGGCAGGCTCCGGCCGAGCGCGACATCGTGGGCCGGAGGATTTCTCAGCGCCTGGACGACGCCCATGAACAAATGCCCCAACCCCTGCTGCTCGTCCTCGCAAGCGCGTGCCGACCCGCGATAGAAACGCAGCAGCGGGGCATCTCCGCAGAACACCTTACCGATCAGCTTGACGCCGTCGAGGTCAGCCTGACCGCTCCGGCCCTTGACGGTGCCGACCAGCGCGATGCTCGTGTCCAGAACGGCCTGCCGATAGTGACCGTTTACGAATAGCGCGCGCGCCACCTGCCCGACGGCGGGATGCAACTCGCGCTCGTCGAAGATCCTGCTCCGGACATCGGCTGACTCGCACGCCAGAACCGTTTGCGCCGGTTCCACGATCAACTCGACGATGCCGGTGGTCGTCGGGAACCTGCCGACGCCGCCCTGGTGCTGGTCGTAGTTGGGCTCAAGAACGACGACTCCCTTCGCCCAGACGTCGAACTCCGCGGGCAACTGGAATGCTGCTCGCAGCAAGTCGCGATCCACGTGCCATAGCCGCGAGCGTACCGTGAACCAATTGACCCCAGCGGTCAGCAGTTCCTTCTCGACTAGGCGGATGGCCTTGCGCCTGCCCGGAGCGCCAGGGAACGGAAAGGCGATGACGACTCCGGGCTGCCCGTCCGCGTCATCCCCCATCGGCTCCCAGACCAGCCCACCTGTGGTCCCGTGCCCGATGATCCTCAACATCTCGTTTGCTCCTCCAGTTGGGGCGCATGGCCACCGGCGACCGCGGTGTCCCAGCAGACCTCCAGCCTCTCGGGCGGGTACCGTCGGTGCAACCCGACCTCCCGGTACCTCCACCCCGCCATGTGGCCGTGGCGGGCTTTGGGGGCGATGGCGCACCTGAAGAACGCCGCCAGGCGCGTGCGAAGGCGCACGCTCTTGCCGACGTCGAGCACGCCCTCCCGGTCGCTGCCGATGGCCCGCCGCACCAACCTCCCCCGGCACCTGATGCTGTACGCGCCGGGGTCGGAGGGGATCCGCTTCTCGCCGACGCAGGTGCCGAGCGGCTTCCAGGTGGTCCACCGGGTCGAGCGCATCACCGTGCCTCCGGTGGGAGGGTATCACGGCAGTGGCGGCGGGGACGATGACGGCGGTGAACCGCAGGTGCGGCTACCCTTCGGCTGGTCCGGGGTACAGCCCAAAGCTCCGCCCTTGCTTTCGTCGGTGGACGCGGCCGAGTTCGGCCAACCAGTAGCAAACCTCGCGGACCGCATCGGCTTCCGCAGCCACGAGCGCCGGGAACTTCGTCTGCAGTACGCCCGGCTGCGCGCTCACCGTCGCCAGGATCCGGTCGTTCAACGCTGCATGGTGCACGCCGCGGGCGACGACCCCACGCCACACCTCGGTCCCCGGGACCGAGGCCAGTCGCTGTCGGGCCTCCGACAGCGCCTGCGTGTTGCCCGTCACGGCGAAGAGGATGCACGCGTCGGCGAGGAACAGCCCCGGCCCGTTCAGCGCGTCGGGCCTCTTCCCGGTCTCAAGGTACCACCCCGCGTATGGGGCGAGGCACGCGACGGCATGTCGAGCATGTTCAACCGCTTCAGCGAGACGACGAGCGGATCGTGCCTCCTCGAATCGGGCCTTGGCCTCGAAGTAGGCATCCACCCTGTCCCCAGTGGCGCGGTCGTTGGCGGTCACGGCGTCCTCCTCCCGTGCATCGCGCCGGGCACGGCTGGGTACGGGTCGCCGACGCACGCATTGAGCGGCTTCCAGGTGGTCCACCGGATCGAGCGCATCACCGTGCCTCCGGTGGGAGGGTATCACGGCGACGACGGCGGTGACGATGGGGCCGGGGGGCGGAGACGTCGAGCCCCCGGCAATCGAGCTAGGTCGTCGGCGCGGGTGGTTCTGGCGCGTCGTCTTTTCGGGCCTGCGCCAACTCCAAGCTCCGAAGCACGAGCGCCTTGATCGCCCATAGCTGAGCCGGTCCGTCGAGGTACACGCGAGAAACGCCCCACACGGCAGGGGCATCCTCGACCTCGAACCCCGGAGCGAGCACTCGCGCTTCCGTAGTGGGAACCCACGTGGCGATGTAGCGCCGCTTCGACGTAACGAAGTACCGCAGAAACCACTTCGTCGGCCGCCTGATCGACACGTTGAAGTAATTGACAGTGTCCCGGGACAGGATCTCCTCTGCTTTCGTCCCGGCCTTGACGCAGATGTCGCGCACGACATCGAAGAACTGCATTTCCTCGGCCGACGTCTCGATGACCCGTTGCCGCTCCTCCATGGGCTCTTCCGGACTTGGTGCAGGCTGCACTGCCGCCGCCGGGGCTGAGACCGCGGTCGCCGGATCCGCGGCTTGACGATCAGCCGGTCCGCGCGACTCCTGAATCCGCTCGCGCAGCTTCGACAAGAAGTCCTCGCCGATGACGCGGAGCAACGCCGGTTCCACGGCCTCGCGTGCCACTTCCCCGAGGCGCGACATGACGGCCTTCGTGCGCAGGCCCTTGTAGACGTCCTCGGTCAGCCACTTCAGGAACCCCTCGTCCTCGGCGGGCGCTTTGAGTACCTTCGCCAGCTTCTCGACCATCGCTTGCCGGTACCGCGAATTCTCGGCGTCCGTCACCAGGGTCTCCGCGTTGAAGGCGTCGCGGCTGAACTTGGACAGGAACTTGGCGACCTTGGTCCAGTCCGCGTTCGGATCGTCGAGCGAGAAGGTGAAGAAGGGCTCCCGGTCCATCTGGTTCTGGCTCTCCAGGTCGCCGTAGAAGAGGTAGTGGCAGCCGTCGGTGATGATCCCGAAGTGAAGGTCCGCCACCTGCGCGATGTACCGCGCAAGCTGGTTCGCCTTCGACGCGAGATCGGTACCGAGCGGCTTCGTCTCGATCACGAGGAGCGGCTTGGACCCGGTCTTGTCGAAGATGGCGAAGTCCATCCGGTCCGGCTGCCGCTTCCCGTCGGCCTGCGTGAACTCGGCGGCGAACTCGGGCCGGACCTCCCGCGGCGTGCTCGGGTCGTAGCCGAGCAGGCGGATGAACGGCACGACGAGCGTCATCTTCGCGGTCTCCTCGTTCGCGATGAAGTCGCGGTTCTCGCGGTACCGCTGCACCAACTCGACCAACTGATTTGCGTCCATCGGTCCCTCCGCCGCCCGAACGGGTTGCTGGGCGGGCCGCGCTCTGGCCGCACCCCGTGTCGCCTCCGGCGGCGGCCTTCCTTCTCCGCTGCGGAGATCGAGCGCCGACGTGGCAACGGCCAACGAACCTAGGGATTCTCCGCCGGTCGGCTGTTCGCGGTCAAGCATCGGTCGGCGGTAGTCGGGCCGCGAAGCAACCGGCAAGACCGCATCCGCCTCGTTGACCGGGACGGTTCCGCAGAGCCTTGCGGCGCTCGGGCTTCTGGTGCGGTTCAAGAAGAACGGCGAGAAGATGTGGCGGTCGACCGGGAGGGGGTAGCCCGTCCGGTGCCGTCTTCAGCGCAGGGTGCCGCGGAACGCGTCCGTCGGTGACCCGTCTCCGACCGTCAGCCGGGGGGAAGCGCCTTCCAGTGGGGCCAGCGTCGACCGGCCGAGGCCAGCGCGGACTTGATGACCTTCGGCCGCAGCCACAGCCCGATGTCGAGGAACACCGCCTGGGCGAACGTGAGCACCGTCTCCGGCTCGGCGTAGGGCTGGACGAGCGCTTGGACGGTGCGAAGGAACAGCTCCCGGCCGCCCAGCAGCGTCAGGTGGGCGTGCTCGTAGTCGATGTACTTCACCCACGGCCGGGTTTCAGGTCCCTTCGGACGCGGCTTCACCCCAAGCACCGCACGCGCCTGGTCGTGCAGAAGCGACCGCGATGGAACCTCTGGCGGGCCGTTGCGGAAGATGCGCTCCGCCTCCCGCAGACCGGCGTCGGCGTCGAGCTTCTCGAACTCCTCGGGCTCGCCGGTGAAGAGGTAGGCGACGGCACCGACCAACCGGGCGACCTCGGTGATCGCCCGGTCAACCTTGTAGGACTGCGCCAGCGTCCGGTGGACCGGCTCGAACGCCCAGTCGTCCTCGGCCTCGGGCGAGAAGCGCCGCTGGAGAAACGCCTGGACGCGCCCGACGCGATCTTGGGGGAACTCGATCATGGTCTCCTCCTTGGCCGGTTGCCAGAAGCCCGTCCTGAGACCCGCTCCCCGGAACGGTCGGCAACCGCGATCTCCTTGGCCCGCCGGAAGTCCTCCTCGGCGCGGACGAGCAGGTTCACGCGGCGCGCCTTGGACAGCCGCCGAGCACCTGCGCGGCGGAGAAGCCCGTCGCCACGGTCGAACTCCTGCCGGGCGCTGGCGTGACGCCGGACACCAGCACGGGACGCCAGAGCACGGGCGAAGCAGGCGTCCTCGGTCGACGACACGACGGCGATGTCTTCCTCGTCGTCGAGCCAAGTGGGGAGCAGGACGATCAGCTTGGCCATTACCGTCCTCGTCGGCGTCGAGGCGGCATCGGGCCGAGGGCGTGACCAGGGACCGGGTAGCCTTTCATCCTGGCGATCCATCGCCTCCCGCACCCTGGGCACCTCAGCTCGGCCTCCCACTCGCCCGGCTTGCACGGCGGGTCGTGCGCGAGTTCACCGCGCTTGCCGCACCGCGGGCACTTCACGGGTGCCAACACGATTCTCGTCACGCCCATGCTCCACCTCCCGCCGCTCGGACGGCGGCGCTGCGACAGGATCTGACGCCGGTGGTGGCCGACGACCGGCGCGGCCTCCTCGGCGGTTCACCGTTCGCTCCGAAGGCGACCGAAGTCAACGGACTGTGGGCGGAAAACGCCGTGGTTCCGCGTGCTCGTGCTGTACGCACCTGCTTGACCTCTGACGCCTGGAGGCCACAGACGTCGCCTCCGTCGACGGCGTCGCCGGGGGACGCTTCCTGCGCCGCCCCGAGGGCGGCGGACGTCGCCGTCACGACGGGCGGGGCTGCCCTGCAATTCGCCTGGCTTTGCAGAATCGGCGGGAACGACGTGATCACGGCACGTTGCGTCCGGCGAGATCGCCAGATCTGGGGTCACCGGCGTCGGGTGGAGCCGTCGTCGAGGACATCGACATCATCTACTCCCCCGCCGGACGACGCCGTCGGGATCAAGGCGTCCGTGATCCGCGGGCGAAGAAGCGCCGACCGAAGAGGCAACTTGCGGGTTTCAGCTCAGCGTCGTATTCTAGTCCAACTGGCGCGCCGCTGGGGCTACCGTCCCAACGGTTTCGCGTGCATCGACACGGGAGGAGGCGTCATGGTAGACCAGAAAGCCAAACGGGGAGTGGATCCGGCGAAGGAGAGTCGGACGGAGAACAGCGGTGAGGCCGGTTTGTCGCCGGGAAACAGCGCTGGCCTCCTGCTCGCGAGAATCTGCGTCAATTCGGACGGCCTCACAAATGATCGTCCTGTTCAGTTGCGGGAAATCACGGCGAAGCGGCGAGAAACTGGATCCTGACCGTCATGTCTAGAAGCCGTTGCTCGACGAGCTTCACGAGCAATGCTCCGAGACTGCCCTTGACCCTCATCCGGTAGTCCGCCCGTTCGAAGAAGTTCATTCCACGCTCGACAACAAAACGCTGGTACTTCTCGCCCACCTTGGCCTCTGGTGGAACAACGGCGATGGGAGTCCCGCCAAACTTCTCCAGCATCGAGAAGCACGGGATGTCGGTCAACCCGTCGCCGACGTAGATCATGTTGTGGAACGGCACGGGTCTCGATGCGGGATCCACCCACTCGTTGACCTTCGTCGGGTCGCGATCGCCGAAGAACCCCTTGTTGATCTCGTAGAGGTATCGGGTTTTCTCAGTGAAGGAAACCGCCCGCCGAATTCGGGCGAGCCCGTTGGGACCATCATCCAACTGGCAAGCGACCACTCGGTCCTCGAAGAAATCGCCGAGCCCGTGGCGGGCCAGCCCGGCCTTGACCAACGGTTCCAGGCCACCGCTCACGACGTAGAACTCGACCTTCGGATAGTAAGTGTGCTCATCGGTGAGCTGACCGTAGTGAATGGACCTTGTGATCGCGCTATCCTTCACGAGATCCCTGAGGTACTTGAAGGTCTCGTGGATCCCCTCGAACGGCTCAGCGAGCTGTGTCCTGCCGAAGTCCTCCAGGTCCGAGTTCTTCAGGCCCTTCAGCGGACTTCCGTCGCGTGCCACCTCGTCGAGCACGTAGTTGAGGAAGCCGAACACGTGATCCTGTCCGTCGCGGTAGACGCGCTTGTCAATCTCCTTGCGGAACTGCTCCCTGTTGACGTTTGCCCTCTCGTAGAACAGTTGCGCGGTCGAGTCAGGGAACAGGGTATCATCGAAGTCGAAAACAAGTGCAATCGTCAACTTCGTGCGAAGCTGCTCGGTCTCGGCCATCGCGATTCCTCCTCTTGGCAGCAATACTACGGCAACGCTGGCCGGGGAACAAGTTGGCATCGGTCATCGCCTCACTGGGCGGACACCATCGCCGATTTGTCCGGCGCTCGGCTGTCCGCCGCCGGTGGGAGGCGCGCAACCGGGAGGTCGGGAGTGCCGATGCGTTCCGCCAGGCACAGGCTACTGCGGCCGTGCTTGCGCCGCTCCCTGGAATCGCGCACCATTCCCGTGGTGGCTGCCAGGTTCCACCAGGACCAAGGAGGATTCCGGATGCGTGCGCGGGTCTGGATCGGAGCTGCCGTCCTGATCCTCGCCGGAGGTGGTTGCCCGGCTGACGACGATCTTCCACCCGACACCGGCGACGACGGCGAAGGTGAGACGGCGGTCGACGACAGAACGGCGGAAGTTGACGGCGGCGCGGCCGACGACGGGCCGACGGAGGCCGACGCGGCTGCCTGCACCCCCTCCGACAATCTGGCATGCATGCAGAGCTGCGCCGCGCCGATGTGGACCCCGAACGGCGGGGTGTGCGTGGACGGCGAGTGCCGCTGCGACCTGTGCGACGATTCGACCTGCTACGTCTACTGCTCCGGGGGCGGGGGCCGCAACACGAGCCGATGCTACGGCGACCGCTGCCAGTGCAGCCACGAGGATCCCCCGTGGGACGCCGAAGCGGGAGCGGACGACGCGGACGTCGGGATTGCGGACGAAGGGGCGGCGGACGCCGACGCGGGCGTCGAGTAGCGGTCACCTCACGATCAACCGCCACCAAGACGGACCCGCCCCGGCTCCAGGTCGTCCGTCACCCGGCGCACCTCCTGGCCGGTTCGCCTCGCGCGATCCTCCTCCAACCCGTCTTCGAACGCCGTTCGCTCGTGCCCGTCGCGCCGGTTCGCAGCGGCGGCGCGGCGTCTTGGCGACGACGTCCAGGCCGCGTCGCGAGGCATGTGTAGGCGATCAGGGCTGCAGCTACGGCGCGTCGTGGAACAGCTCGGGGTGCGAGGCTCTGAACTGACGGACGGAACGGTTGAGTTCATCGAGATGCTCACTGGCGATTTCTTCGCCGACCTCGCCCGCGCGCTGCATCATGCCAGGCATGTCCCGAATCGCGCGCTGACCCACGTCCGTCCCGTAGAACCACGCCAGCTGGCGCAACTCCAATTCGGTGAACGAGCTGGTCAGAATCTCGGCCATGCGTGGACCGAGGATCTCAAGGGACATGCAGCGCCGGTAGAAGTCCAGGAAGACGCCCCGAAGCGGGGCGAGCGAAGGATCCATCGCCACCTGCATGTCGAGGATCGATTGGAGCTGTACCTCCATGGCAGCCTCCAGGCCCACCATCTCCAGGTACGACATGGCGGCCTGCATGTGCGTCTCGGGCGTAGATTCCGCTGCGAGGCTGGTGGGCATGGCGGTCGCGGGATCGGGGCACGTTGCACACGCGGACACCATGCCGAGAACGCACACGGCTGCCGCAGCAAACCCGAACGTACGCTGTACACGCATCGGCCCACCTCCGGACGATCTGCTCGTCACCCCTCGGAGGTTGGAGACTGCCCCGCCGCACCGACCGGCGTCAAGCCGCGGAGAGTCCGTCTCATCTGGTCCATCACCAGGCGCACATCTTGGCGGGTGCGTGATCGGCCGCTCACGACCGCCGACGGGCTCCCCGGCGCACGCCCCCAAGCGACGCAGCCGGAGGAGCCCAGCCGCACGCCGCACCGGCCGCCGGGACCAGCTTCTCCCCGATGGCCCTCACCATCCGCCGGATCTGCGACGGACTGCACTCGCCCCCCTCGCTGCAGCGCAGATGCAGGTCGGCGAAGGCCCGCGAAAGGTGGGCGTCCAGGGGGAGCATGTCCGGACTCCTCTCCGCCAGATCCTCGATCACCCGGCGCAAGCGCTCGGTCCCCCGGGGACGATGGCCGGTCTTGCACTCGGCGACGGGCGCAGCCGCCATCCGGGCGGCGATCCAGCCCTTGCCCGCGGCGTTCTGGACGAGCGCGGGGTCGGGACTGGCCGCCTCCTCGTCCGCCAGGGCCGCCAGCCGTGCGGCCCGTTCGAGTACTTCGTATCGGCCGAGCTTCGTCATGACCGTGACCTCCGCGTCTTGCACGGTGTCCCGTCGGCAACGGTGCGCAACGCCCGCAGCCCCGCCCGCGGCGACGTCGGCGGCGCGGCCCGTGGGGCGCAGCGTGACGCCTACCGCCCCGCGAGATTCCTGTAGAGCGCGGCGCGATGGACGCCGGGCTGCCGGGCAACCTGGCGTGCTGAGAGGTTCGGGTTGGCCATCAGCGTGCGGGCCATCTCGAGCTGCTCGGGCGTGAGGGCGCGGGGGCGGCCGAGCTTGGCGCCGCCGGACAGCAGGCGCCCAGCACGGCAAACATACCGACCCACGTTCGCCTTCGATCACACCACACACCGCGACGCTGCGCCCGGACGGCGTGGCCGTCAAGTCGCGCCAGCAGGTCTGCGAATCTTCCGCAGTCGCCGCCCCAGGCGACGAAGCGGTCCACTCGTGACCGCCGACCGCCAACCCCCGACCCCCGACTCCCCCCCGCGCCGCCTCCCGGCGCCCCCGGCGCCGGGAGCCCTGAGCGAGCGCAGCGAGTCGAAGGGCCGTCCTCCGAGGTCACCCTCACGCCGTCGGCCGCCCGGCCGCCCGCACCGCCCGCATCGCCCGCAACAACGCCTCCTCCCCCAGCGGCTTCGCCACGAAACCGTCCATCCCGGCCGCGAGACACCGCCGGCGATCCGACTCGCCCGCGTGCGCCGTCACCGCCACGATCGGCAGGTGCCGCCCCGTCTCCCGCTCCGCCGAACGAATCCGCGCCGCCACCTCGAATCCGTCCATCTCCGGCATCTGCAGGTCCAGGAGCAACAAGTCGAAACCCCCGGGATCCGCCTCCACCGCCGCCAGCGCCGCAAGACCGTTCACCGCCGCTCGCACCCGGTGCCCGTGACGCTCGAGCATCCGCACCACCAGCAACCGGTTGCTCGGACTGTCCTCCGCCACCAACACCCGCAAAGGACGCGCGTCCGGCTCGCCCGGCGACGCACGCGGCGGCACGGACGACCGCTCGGGCTCGTCCTCCACCACCGCACCCGCCTCCGCCCGGCCGAACCTCGCCGTGAAATGCACCGTGCTCCCCCGCCCCTCGGCCCCGTCCAGCCCGATCGTGCCCCCCATCAGCCGCACCAGACGCGCGCAGATCGCCAGTCCCAACCCGGCCCCGCCGTAACGCCGCGTGTTCGACGCATCGACCTGCACGAACGGCTCGAACACCTCGACCCGCCGCGCCGCGGGAATCCCGATCCCCGTGTCCGTCACCGCGAAGCGCAGACACACCCCGTCCCCCACCCCCTCCTCCACCCCGACGTCCACCGCCACCGCCCCCTCCGGCGTGAACTTGAGCGCGTTGTCCAGCACGTTGAGCAGCACCTGCTGCAGACGACCGCGATCGCCCAGCACCACCTCGGGCACCTCGTCCGCCACCCGCCCCCCCAACACCAGCCCCTTCTGCCGCGCCAACGGCTCGACGCGCCGCAACACCGCCTGCAACGTCACCCGCGGCCGGAACGGTCGCGCCTCCAAGGCCAGCCGGTCCGCCTCGATGCGCGAGAGGTCCAGGAGGTCGTTCACGATCCGCAGCAGCTCCTCGCCCGCGTCGCGCGCCACCACCGCACATTCGCGCTGCTCCGGCGTCAGCTCGGACTCGAGCAGCAGCGACAGCATCCCCAGGACCGCGTTCATCGGCGTGCGCAGCTCGTGGCTCGTGTTCGCCAGGAAGACCGATTTCGCTCGGCTCGCCGCCTCCGCCGCCTCCGCCGCCCGGCCCAGCTCCCGCTCCGCCTCCTTGCGGTCCGTCACGTCCAGCGCCAGGCCGTCGTAGCGCATCTCGCCGCCAGGCAGCACCTCCGGCTCCGACATCACCTGGAACCACCGCGTCTCGCCCGAACCCACCCGCACCCGCCCCGTCCACCGCCACGGTCCCCGCACCGCCGCCGACTCCCGGATGGAACGCCAGAAAACCTCCCGATCGTCCGGATGCACCAGCTCGAACAGCCGCTCCGACCCCGCCTCGAAGTCCGATGGCTCCAGCCCCGACATCTCCAGGAGCCGCGGACTGACGAAGATCAACCGCACCCGACCCTCGGACGTCACCATCGCCTGGTACGTGATCGCCGGGACGTTCCCCGCCAGCTTGCGGAAACGCTCCTCCCCCGCCCGCAGCGCATCCCGCGCCTCCCGCCGCAACAACGCCACCGCCGCCTGGTTCACGAACGTCTCCAGCGTCGCCGCACGGTCCAGCAACCCGGCCGAGTGCGTGACCAGGCCGACCTTGCCCAGAAGCCGCCCCTCCGCCACCATCCCCATCGACCAGATCCGCCCCACCCCGAACCGCCGCTCGATCGCCGCACAACGCTCCGCATCCGCGACCCCGAAACTGAACACGTGCAGCCCGCCCGGAACCTCCACCAGCCGCCCCCGCAACAACGGCTCCCGCGCCCGCTCCTCGATGCGCACGTCCGCAGTCTCCAGCGGCACCGGGAACGCCTCCACGAGACTCCGCACCTCCTCCTCACGCCCCAGGAGGCAACGGGGACGGAACGTGTCGCCCCCGACGTCGAAGGAGGCGACCGTGACCATCGCGTCCGGCACCAGGACCCGCAGGCGCTCTCCGATGAAACGATACAGATCGTCGTCGGGCCCCAAATGCAGAAAACCGCTCGCCGACTGCCACAGGAACTCGACGTCGTGCGCCCGCTCGCCCCCCGCTCCCACCTCGCCGCTCGTCACGTGCCCCGGACCTCCCGCGGCCGGGGGTCCGCCCCGGCGGCGGCAGAGTGTACCATCGACCGGCCACGCACTCGCGCATCGCTCGCCGCAACCCTGCGCCGTCGGCATCACGGTCACGCGCCCCCCCCAAGCGAAACCGCCCCTCCCCTTCGTGCGCGTGCCCTCTCGGCGCCCTTCAGGAACTCGTCCCGATCGACCCACCCCCAACTCATCCCGATCGACCCACCCCCAACTCGTCCCGATCGACCCACCTCCAGCCAACATCCTCCTTCCCCCCGCCCCGCCCCTGCGCTACCGTCCGCCGCGTGCCACACGACCGCCTCGCCGTCGTCGCCCACGTCTCGGACCTCCATCCGACCGGCGTCGCACGCCCCGCTCCCTGGGACCTGCTCGGCAAACGCGCCCTGGGCTGGGCCAACCTCGCGTTCCTCCGCCGGCGCCGCCACCCCTTCGCACTCCTCGAACGGACCATGGCCGACCTGCGCGCCGAACCGCCCGATCACCTGCTCGTCGGCGGCGACGTCGCCAACCTCGGCCTCCCCGCCGAGTTCGCCGCGTCCCGCGCCGTGCTCGGCGGCAGCGGCCTCCCCCCCGAACGCATCTCCGCGGTCCCGGGCAACCACGACCGCTATACCGCCGACGCCGAACGAAATCACCTCTTCGAAACCTACTTCGGCGTGTTCGCCCAAAGCGTCGCGCCGTTCGGGGACGGATCGTTCCCCTTCCTCCAGCCGCGCGACGGCTTCTCCGTTCTCGGCCTCTGTTCGGGCTGGCCGGCCTCCCCCATCCAGGCCCGCGGCACCATCGGCCAACGCCAGCTCGCCCGGCTGCGCGACCTCCTCGCCCATCCCCTCGCCCGACCACCCCTCCTGGTCGTCCTGCATCACCCGCCCCTGCCCTACGAAAACACCCTCGAACAGTGGCTCAACGGCCTGCACGACTGGCGCGAGCTCCTCGAGCTCCTCTCGGGCACCGGCGCCACCATCCTCCACGGCCACCGCCACCTCTCCCTCCACGCCCTCGTCGAGACCGCACGCGGTCCGCTCCGCGTCATCGGCGTGCCCTCGACCAGCGACCGCGGCGGACGGAACGAACGCTCCGGCGGATACCACCGCTACCGCTTCGGCCCGGACGGCTTCGCCGGCGGAGAACGCCGCATCTGGAACGACGCGAAAGGCGCGTTCGACACCCGCGATCTGCCCGCTCCCGTCCATGTGCCCTGGAAGGAGGTTCGGCGATGAAGAAGCTCTGGCGCACGGACCACGCCCCGGCCGCCATCGGCCCCTACAGCCAGGCCGTCGAGGCCGGCGGCCTCGTCTTCCTCTCGGGACAGATCCCCCTCGATCCCGCCACCGGCCAGCTCGTCCCGGGCGACGTCACCGCCCAGACCGAGCGCGTCCTGGACAACCTCGGCGCCGTGCTCGCCGCCGCGGGCCTCGACTTCTCCCACGTGCTCAAGACCACCATCTACCTCACCGACCTCGCGGCCTTCCCCAAGGTCAACGAGGCGTACGGACGCCGCTTCACGACCGAACCGCCCGCGCGCGCCACCGTCCAGGTCGCCGCGTTGCCGCGCGGTGCGCTCGTCGAAATCGACGCCGTCGCCCGGCGCGAACCGTGAGCAACACCATGACCACGCCCGGTCGGGACGAGCTGCTCGCGCTGGCAGGCACCGGCAACCCGGACGAGCTGCGCCGCACCGCCGCCCAGGCAACCCCGGAGGACGCCGGGGCGCTCGTCGCCGCCCTGGCCGAACGCGGCGATGCCGCCGCGCTCGCCGCCCTCGACGCGGAAGTCGTCCCGAAGAACACCCGCAAGGCGGCAAGGCGCGCCCTCCACGCCCTGCGCGCCAAGGGCGTCCGCACCACGGAACCGGAACGCATCGGACGCCTCGGCACCGTCAACCCGGACCCCGCCACCGCCTTCCGGGCCGAAGCCTACGTCGCCGTCCCCCCGCCGCTCGCCGAGCTGCTGCTCGTCGTGCGCACCGCCGCCGACCGCCACCTCTACGTCGGGATCCTCGACGAGGAGGAACGCGTGATCGAAGGCGCCGCCTTCGGCGGCGCCACCAGACAGGGCGTGCGCGACCTCCTGGCCCGCAGGCGCAGCCGCGCCGACGCCTACGTCCCGCTCGACCCGGGCCACGTCGCCGCACGCCTGCGCGCGGCCGTGCTCCGCGCGCCGTCGCCCCACGGCAAGAAGGCAGGCCTCGGACGCGCCGAGATCGCCGAACAGCTCCCGTTCTGCGAGCCGCTCGCGGACGCCCCACACCCGGCCCTGGCCCTCGCCCCGGACGACCCGGCCGAGCTCGAAGCCGAGGCGGCCTGGGTCATCGAGCGCCTGGACGCGCGGGACCTGCCGTTCGCGCTCTCGCGCGAGCAGGTCGCGCTCCTCACGAAACGCCTGAACGCCGCTCGCGAAGCCCCGCTCATCGTCGTCCCCGGAACCGAAGCGAACCGCGAGGCCCAGGCCTTCCGCGCCTTCCTCGACGAAGACCTGCCCGCCGACCTCAAGACGGCCCTGGGCCTGCGCCTCCTGGATCGCGCGTGGGTCGCCCGCGAACACCGCGAAGCACGCCAGGCACGCGGCGAGGCCGCCTGCGGCGCGGCGCTCCTGCACCGCCCCGACTCCAACGTCGCCCAGGCACTGCTGCTGCGCTTCGCCGCCCTCCACGTCCGCCCCCCGCGAAGCACCGGCGACGAGAACGACCGGCACGACCAGCCGCCCGAACGCCGCAGCGGCGGCGGCATCATCCTCCCGTAGGCGAGGCCGCCGCCGCCGTACGCGCCCGGCGGGCCGTCAGATCCCCGACGACGTGGAAGGTGAAACGGCACAGCGGCGCCCCCCGCGCGATCGTCATGTCGCGGACCAGCACGAGCTGCGGGTCGCCGCGCGTCAGCAACGGGGACTCCGCGTCGCAGAAACACGTCGTGACCTCGGGCGCCCCCGCGGCATGGCAGATCTCGTGGATGCGACACCGCAGGATCTCGAGCTGCACCGTCCCCGGCGCGCCCTCCAGCCAACGGACGTCGTAGATCCCCAGCTCCTGCCCCGTCGAAAGCGTCGCCTCGATCGCCTCCGCCAGGGCCTCGAGCGGATCGTCGTCCGCGGCCCGCAGCGGCGGAAGCGCCAGGTGCCGCGCGGCGGCGACGATCGCCGCGCGAAGCGTCCCCAGCGCCCGGTGCGGACCGATGCTGCGTACCAGCGCGTGGTAGCAGGCCACCGCCCCGACCGCGGCGTACAGGATGGGACTGGCGCCGACCCCCGCCAGCGCCGCCTGCCGGCGGAACGTCGCCGGCGCCGAAAGCGCCGCGATCGCCCGCGTCGCCGCGACGAGGCCCGCCTTGCGCCGGATCTCCTCCAGGAACGTCGACAACAGCCGGGCCCGGCGAAGAGGCGTGGGATGGAACGGATCCAACGGCATCGCGGCTGTACCGTACAACCGACGCCGCACCCTGGCAACCGCACACCCCGCCCCCAGGCTCGCGGGTCATTGGAGGTCCCGCCGGATTGGCGTACAGTCCCGGCCGACCGGGTGGGGAACCGACGGAGGAGGAACGGACGATGAACGCGGCCGATCCGTGGAAGGGCTACCGGGGTCGCGCCCGGGAGGCGCTGCAAAGCCTCGGAGGGCGCGTCTGGGCCGACGTCGAGATCGAAACCGAAACCGGGACCTTCGTCGGCATCATCCTCCCGCGCTCGGAACAGGCCGACGACCGGCACGTCGTCCTCAAGCTCCCGACCGGCTACAACGTCGGCCTCGCCGTCGACAAGATCCGCCGCATCGCGGAGCACGGGTTCCGCGAGGCGAAGTACAAGATCCCGGAGAAGGAGTTCCCCTTCGACCCCGTGAAACCGAAGGTGACGCTGCTCGGAACCGGCGGCACCATCGCCTCGCGCCTCGACTACCGCACCGGCGCCGTCATCCCCGCCTTCACCCCGGGCGAGCTGTACGGCGCCGTGCCCGAGCTGGCCGACATCGCCAACCTCACCACCATCAAGCTGTTCGGCGTCTTCTCCGAGAACATGGGACCCGAACAGTACATCGCCACGGCCAAGGCGATCGGCGAGCAGATCGAGAAGGGCGTCGATGGCATCGTGATCGGTCACGGCACCGACACCATGCACCATACCTCCGCCGCCCTCACCTTCATGGTCCAGAACTCCCCCGTCCCCATCGTCATGGTCGGCTCGCAACGCTCCAGCGATCGCCCGTCGTCCGACGCCGCCTTCAACCTCCAGTGCGCCGTCAACGCCGCCGCCAGGGGCCCCATCGCCGAGGTCCTCGTCTGCATGTTCGGCCCCACCTCCGACAGCTACAACCTCCTGCACCGCGGCACCCGCGTCCGCAAGATGCACTCGTCCTACCGCTCCACCTTCCGCACCATCTCCGACATCCCCGTCGCGACCTGCACCCCGGACGACGTGAAACCGCTGCGCAGCGACTTCCGCCCGCGACGCATGGACCGCAACGTCACCGTCGATGCCGTCTTCGACGACCGCGTCGCGATCGTCTACTACTACCCGGCCATGAAGCCGGACATCATCTGGTCGCTGATCGAGAACGGCTACAAGGGCATCGTCGTCAACGGCACCGGTCTCGGCCACGTCAACAAGCCGCTCTACGAACCGCTCCGCGAGGCGTGCAAACGCGGCATCTCCGTCGTCATGACCGTCCAGACCATCTGGGGCTACGCCCACATGTTCGTCTACGATACCGGCCGCGACCTCGTCGAGCTCGGCGTCGTCCCCTGCGCGAACATGCTCGCCGAAGCCGCGTACGTGAAGCTCGGCTGGGTCCTCGCCCATACCCACGAACGCGAGGAGGTCGCTCGCCGCATGCTCGAACCCGTCAACGGCGAAATCACCGAACGCGAGCCGCCGGACGGCTACCTCGTCTTCCAGGGCGGCCTGCCCGAGGTCGAGGAGTTCCTGCGAAGGGGGTGGCGCTGATGGACCCCTGGCGTCACACCCTGATCCACGGCATCGACTTCGACGACGCCGCCTTCTACGGCGCCCTCGGCTTCAAGTGCGGCCTGGAAATCCACCAGCAGCTCGACACGAGAAAAAAGCTCTTCTGCCACTGCCCCGTCGGCTACCGTAACGACGCTCCCGACGCCGTCATCCTGCGCCACATGCGCCCCACCCTGTCCGAGATGGGCACCTACGACGGCACCGCCCTCATGGAGTTCAAGACCCACAAGCAGGTCATCTACCACCTGTATCGCGACAACGTCTGCACCTACGAGATGGACGACACGCCTCCCTTCCCCATCAACCAGGAGGCCCTCGACGACGCCATCGAAATCGCCCTCATGCTCAACTGCAAGCTCGTCGACGAGGTCCACATCACCCGCAAACAGTACCTCGACGGCTCCATCCCCACAGGCTTCCAGCGCACCGCCATCATCGGCGTCGATGGGTGGATCCCCTACCGCGACCGGCGCATCGAGATCCAGCAGCTCGCGCTCGAGGAGGACGCCTGCCGCGAGGTCGATGACAAGAGGCACACCGTCGTCTTCCGCACCGACCGCCTCTCCACCCCGCTCGTCGAAATCGTCACCAAGCCCGACATGCGCACGCCCCACGAGGCCGCGGAGGTCGACGGCCTGCTCGGCCGCCTCCTGCGCGCCTCCGGCCGCGTCCGCCGCGGCCTCGGCTCCGCACGCCAGGACGTCAACGTCTCCATCACCGGCTCCGATCGCGTCGAAATCAAGGGCGTCCCCCGCACCCCCGACATCCGCGCCCTCACCCACTACGAAGCCCTCCGCCACAAGGCACTCCTCGAGCTCCGCGCCGAGCTCGCGCGCCGCGGCATCACCCCCGCCAACTTCCCCCACCGCGAGCGGGACGTCACCGGCATGATGGCCAAGACCAGGAACGAACGGCTGCGCAAGTTGCGCGAGGCCGGCGGACGCCTCCGCGCCGTCCTCCTCGCAGGCTGGGGCGATACCCTCGCCTGGAAAACCCAGCCGGGACTCACCTTCGCCGACGAGCTCGGCGGCCGCGTCCGCGTCATCGCCTGCCTCGACGAAATGCCCAACCTCTTCGTCCTCGACGGCCGCGGCACCGGCGTCGCCGTCCACGAGGAAGCTCACGTCCGCAAAGCCCTCGGCGCCGCCGCCGGCGACGCCGTCGTCCTCACCTTCGGCCCCGCCGAGGACGCCCAGACCGCCGTCAACGAAATCCTCGAACGCGCCCGCAACGCCCTCGCCGGCGTCCCCCAGGAAACCCGCCAGCACCTCCCCGACGGCTGCCGCACCGACTTCGAACGCATCCTCCCCGGCCCCGACCGCATGTACCCCGACACCGACTCGCCCCCCGTCCCCCTCGCCCGCGATCGTCTCGCCGCCATCGTCGCCCAACAGGCCAAACGCCCCTGGGAACGAGAAGAGCTCTACCGCGCCCGCGGCGTGCCCCCCTCCACCGCCCGCCAGCTCGCCATCCACCGCCACGCCCGCGTCTTCGAACGCCTCCTCGACCACACCCCCACCCCGGCCTGCACCACCGCCGTCGCCCTCGCCGACTGGGACAAGGCCCTCCGCCGCAACCTGCGCCGCGAAGGGAAACTCCTCCCCCTCCCCGCCCCCGAAACCCTCGAGACCTTCCTCCGCCTCGCCGCCCAGCGCCGGACCCCCTGCCGCGCCCTCCGCCTCGGCCTCGCCCGCCTCTACGAAACCGGCGCCGCGGATCCCCCGCCACCCCTGCCCGACCCCGAGCTGCAGGCGCTCTGCGAAACCGTCGTGCGCGAATCCGCCACCGCCTGGTGGCGCACCCGGACCAAGACCGTCGATCACCTGCTCGGCCTCGCCGTCGAACGCAGCGCGGGCCGCGCCGAACCCGCCACAGCCCGCCGCATCCTCGAGCGCCTCGTCCCGCCCGAACCGCCCGCACCCGTCACCGCGAAATCGTGCTGACCGCCCGGCCGACCCACCCCCGGCGCCGCCCTACTCCGCCTCGCCCTCCGCCGACGACCACGTGTACGAAAGCGTCACCAGCAGGTTGTTCTGGATCTGGAACGCATCGACAAGCTGCGGGCGGCGCAACGCCCGGAACGTGTAGTCGATCGACAGCCAGGAGAGCAGCTTGAAGGAGAGCGTGGCGTTCAGGTCGACGTTGATCATCTCCTCCAGGCTCCGCCCGGGATCCTCGGGCCGGCTGACCACCGGAATCGCCACGTCCGCGCCGACCCGCCAGCTCACCTTGTCCTCCACGTACCGGCCGAACAGCGCCACCCCCATCTCCACCGCCGCCTGGTCGAAGCTGTACAGCTCCCGGACCTCGATCTCGTCCGTACCCCCGTCGTCGGAAACCACGAGCTGCCCGTCCGCCAGCGTGTGCAGCCCGCCGAAACCGGCCCGCGTCTCGATCGCGAACGCGTCGCTCGCGTACGGATGCACGAACAGCCCCGCGCTCTCCCGGAACGTGATCGGCAGGAACGGATCCGTCAGCCGGAAACGCGTCCCCGCCCAGCGCTCCACCCCGCCGCCCCGCCGCATCACCAGCCACACCGTCGCCCCAGCCCTCGTGTCGTACCCGGGCAACATCGCCGCCTCCAGCCCGAAATGCACGTACGGCCCCAGGACCTCGATCGCGTGGAAGAGGTAGTCCGCGTCGAACGCGAAAAGATCCTTGGACTTGATGAACTCGGACAACGCCGTCGAACGGCTGAACGCCACCTGCCCCTCGAACGCCGCCCGCACCTCGTGGCCACCGGCACGATAGCCGACCGACGCCGGAACCGCCGCGTCCAGCGTCAGCGCCCAGCCGTCCGGCTGGCCCACCACGTTGCGGTTGTCGTTGAAGCTGAACCCGAGCCCCGGCCCGATCTTCCAGACCAGACCCTCGTCCTCGACCTCCTCCGCCGGCACCTCGTCCGAAACCAGCTCGTCCGCGACCTGCTCCTCCGTCTCCTGCCCCGCCGCCGGCGCCCCGACCGCCAGCACCAGGAACACCACGAAAACCCGCGGCCCGACTCGGACGTGATCCGCGATGCCGCCGCCGGAACCAGGCCCAGAGTCCCCCGTCCGCTCCATCGCTCCCTCCCTTCCCTACTCGTCCGGCAACCGCCGCTCGCCCCGCAGCTCGCGGATGCCCGTCACGTCCTGGCTCACCTCGAGCGTCCCGCGGTAGCGGCCCTGCGCGTCCCGCATCGCGAAATACCGGATGTGCACGAACCGCCCCTGGTGCGTGATCCAGAACTCCGCGGCACTCCGCGTCCCGTCGCGGAACCCGTCCAGGATCCGCTGCACCGCCCCCAGACTCTTGGGCGGATGGCAGTTCTGCACCTTGCGACCGATGATCCCCGGACTCCGCGGGAAGATCCGCTCCTCGCCCCGCGAGAAGTAGCGGACCTCGTCGTTCTCATCGACGAACGTCACATCCACCGGCAGATGCGACAACAGCAGGTTGACCTGGTCCAGCCCCAACAGCCCCGTGTCCAGCGGCAAACGCGACATCGCCCGGCCCGGCGCCGACCCCGCCGCCGCCACCGCCGCCCCCGGCGCCGGCCACTCCACCGGCGGCTCCACCAGCGCCCACCCCACGTCCCCCTCCCCCTTGCGGATCGCCGCCCACTCCGCCTCGTCCAGCAGCTCCAGCGTCATCGGAAAGAGGATGTTCTCCTCCTTGTAGATCATGTCCGTCATCGTGCGCACCAGCGCCGTCGCACGCTCCACCAGCGCCTTCGACTCCCCACCCTCGATCGCCGCACGGACCGCCTTGAACAACGTCCGCACCTGGTCGTGCACGGCCCACATCACCTGCGGCGGCGCCGAGAGCCCGTACTTCTCGAGATATGGGAAGAGCTGGTTCTCCTTGCGCACGTAGTGCCGCTCGACCTGCGCCAGCAGCTCGACCGTCGCGCCGAGCTGCGGGCGCAGCTCGGCCAGTGGAACGGCCGGCGAGGCCCCGAGCCGCGCCACCGTCTCCGCCAGCGCCAGCGCGACCTTCTCCAGCGCCCGGTTCTCCGCCAGGAACGTGTGCACCGGATGCCCGGCCGGCACGTGCAGCTCCTCCTGCTTGTCCAGCGCCGCCCGGAAGACATCGACGTGCAGATCGCACAGCTTGTGGATCTCCTCGGGACGCAGCCCGTCGCACACCAGCTCCTGCTCCAGCGCCGGGATCTCCGCCGGCCCCACCTCCGCCGTCAGCTCCGCGAACCGCTGCTTGAGCTCCGCCATCGGCTTCCCGGCGTGCAGGTCGCGCAAGATCCCCTTCAGCGTCTCGACCCGACGCTCGTGCTCCGCGTCGGCCGGCTGCGCCACGGCGTCCGGGGCCCCAGGATCCTCGCCCGTCGTCTCGCGGATCGCCGCCCGCACGTCGGCCACCAGACGCTCCGCCGGCAGATGCCCCATCGAAGCCGCCATCTCCAGCGTCGCAATGCGCCCGACCGTGTTCCGCAATACCGGATTGCGCAGCTTGCGGAACTCCGGCGCATACCCCGCCAGGAACTCGAGCAGGAACGGATAGCGCGAGATGAGCTCCGAGATGCGCGTCTTGTTCGTCAATTTCACGTCACACCGCCCTTCCCGAATTGGCCGCGTCACCCTAGACACGACCCACCGTCGGGTCAACCCGCCCCCGGACGTCTCCGCAGTCCACCGGATCGGGTCCGTCGCGTGGGTTCGGCTCCCGCCCTGGCCGGAATCTGTGTTCATCTGTGTTCATCTGTGGCTTCCCCCTCCGGTCCGGACCCGGCTCGAAACACGAAAAACGCCACCCGCCCGCCACCCGATCTGATAGCGTCCCGCCCGCGGGGAGGCCGCGGAGCGTCGGACACCGTGGTGGAAGTCGCCGGGACACAACCGATCCTCGAACGGCCGCCCGCCGGCCCCGGTCCCTCGACCGCGGCGCGCCTCGCGCGCGCACTCGTCGAGCCGGCCGCCGCCCTCCAGGATCGCGAGCTCCGCTGGCGCGCCAAGCTCCTCTCCACCGTCCTCCTCGTCCTCCTCCCGTTCATGACCCTCGGCGTGATCGGGGGAGCCGCGTTCTCCACCTCCATCGCCACCACCCTCGGCATCGCCGCCGCGGGCCTCGCCGCCGCCTACGCACTCAGCCGCACCAGACACCACCTCCCCGCCGCCCTCCTGGCCATGGCCGTCGAGGTGCCCCTGCCGTTCGTCCTCTACTTCCAGGCCCTGGACGTCCTCCCGGCCGCCGCCTTCGAAGTGCTCGCCTGCGTCCTCCTCAACATCCTCCTGGGCAGCCTCCTCTTCGGCGTCCGCGGCATGCTCGTCCTGGTCGCCATCAACATCGCCGGCCTCCTCGCCGTCCTCTCCGCGTTCGAACCCGCCAACTCCGCCCACATGATCGTCCTCCTCCTCCTCAACGGCGCCGTCTGCAGCATGCTCCTCCTCTCCACCCGCCACCGCGACACCATCGAAGCCATCCGCATGGACCACCTCACCCGCACCAACCGCGAGCTCGAAGCCCTGCGCGACAGGCTCGAGGAACGCGTCGTCGAACGCACGCGCGAGCTCGCCGCCGCGAACGAGGCCCTCCACCTCCACCAGGACCGCCTGCTCGCCGCCGAGAAGATGGCGTCCCTCGGCCGCCTCACCGCCGGAATCGCCCACGAGATGGGCACCCCCCTCGCCGCCGTGCGCTCGTCGCTCGCGGTGCTCGAGGGCCTCATCCAGGAACAGGAACGCGCGATCGGCGACCCGGAGATCACGCCGCAGGACCAGACGGAGATCGCCCGGGAAATGAAGGACTCGGCCCGGATGGCAGGCACCGCCGCCGAACGCGCCGCCGCGTTCGTCCGCGGGATCAAGCTCCAGACCCGCGGCGCCGGGACCGGGGAACGCGTGCGCTTCGACGCCGGCGACGCCCTGCGCGACGCCGTGCTCCTCCTCGATCACGCCCTGCGCAAGGGCTCCTGCCGCGCCGCCGTCGAGACCGACGACGGACCGCATCCCCTGTTCGGCTCCCCCGGTCGCTTCGCCCAGGTCGTCACCAACCTCGTCACCAACGCCATCGATGCCGGCGCCGCTCGCGGCGGAGGCCCGATCGCCGTGCGGCTGCGCCGGACGGCCGGCAGCCTCGAGCTGTCCGTCATCGACGAGGGCGCCGGCATCGCCGCGGCCGACCTGCCGCGCATCTTCGATCCCATGTTCACCACGAAGCCCTTCGGCGAAGGCACCGGACTGGGCCTCACCATCGTCCACGACATCGTCACCGGCGACTTCGGAGGCACGATCGAAGTCGCGAGCGAGCAGGACCGCGGGACCACCTTCCGCGTCCTCCTGCCCGCGCCGGACGGAGGCGCTCCATGACACGCAAGGCCGGCATCGTTCCCACCCAGCGGACCATCCTGCTCGTCGATGACAGCCCCGACTACTCCGAGGCCTCCCGCCGCCTGCTGGAACGCGAAGGCCACACCGTCCTGTGCTGCAACGACGGCGCCGAGGCCATCGAAGTCCTCCGCTCCCACGAGATCGACCTCGTCCTCCTCGACTACTTCATGCCCGGCATGACCGGCGAGGAAGCCGTCGCCCGCATGCGCGAGTTCAACCCGCACGTCCAGGTCATCCTCCAGACCGCCTACGCCGGCGAAAAACCCCCGCGCGACATGCTCCGCCGCCTCGATATCCAGGGCTACCACGACAAGAGCGAAGGCCCGGAGAAGATGCTCCTGTGGGTCGACGTCGGCCTCAAGGCCGCCTACGCCGTCCAGCTCCTCCACAAGAGCCGCCAGGGCCTCCGCTACCTCCTCGACATCGCTCCCGACCTCCACAAGTTCCAGCCCCTCGACGACCTCCTCCAGGGCGTCCTGTGGCAGGTCGCAGGCCTCCTCGGCGTCACCAGCAGCTTCATCGCCGAAATCCCCGCCTCCCTGCCGCCCCCGAGCTCCGCCCGCGCCGAAGGCTTCGTCGCCATCGTCGAAGGCGAAACCGACCTCGTCGTCCGCGCCAGCACCGGCCGCTTCACCACCCGCTCCCGCGTCGAACAGTGCCTCCCCGCCCCATCCCTCGACGCCGTCCGCCGCGCCATGGGCGACGGCCGCATCCTCGTCGACGGCCCGTCCACCATCGTCCCCCTCCGCGCCGGCGAAACCACGATCGGCGTCATCTTCCTCGACCAGCGCGTCGTCCTCGACCAGCACGTCGAGCTCGTCGGCATCTTCGCCAACCAGGCCGCCCTCGCCGTCCAGAACGCACGCCTCTACGCCCTCGCCACCATGGACGGCCTCACCGGCGTCTACGTCCGCCACTTCCTCGAACAGTCCCTCGTCCGCGACCTCCGCCTCGCCTTCCGCGCCCGCCTCCCCCTCGCCCTCCTCGTCGTGGACCTCGACGACCTGAAACGCATCAACGACGCCGCAGGCCACGGCGCCGGCGACGCCGCCCTCCGCCGCACCGGCCGCGTCCTGCGCGAGACCATCCGCGGCAGCGACATGGCAGGCCGCTTCGGCGGCGACGAGTTCGTCCTCGTCCTCGGCCAGACCGATCTCGACGGCGCCCAACAGGTCGCCCAGCGCATCCTCCAGCTCGTCGGCCAAAGCTCCGTCAGCGGCCCGCAAGGCGACATCCCCCTGCGCTGCAGCATGGGCGGCACCGTCGTCCGACCCCACGAGTTCGCCCTGGACACCCTGCCCCGCCCCCTGCCCCACCAGTACTTCCACCGCACCTCCAGGCGCCTCCTCGCCTCCGCCGACCAGGCACTCTACTGCGCGAAAAACGCCGGCGGCCACCGCTACTGCCCCGGCCAACCCGTCGATTGGGAACCGCTCGGGGAAGAAGAACCCGCCGGAGCCTGATCCCGGCATGACCACCAGGCTCGCCGCACTCCTGCTCACCGGCCTGCTCGCCCCGGCACCGGCCCACGCCCAGTCCCCGGACCGCCAATCCTCCGTCTCCCCAGCCGCAGCCGAAGGAACCGTCGACCTCCGACGGCCGGGCCCCGCCACCGGCCGCGGATGGTGGCGCGGAATGGTCAGCGTCGGCACCGTCCTCAACCTCGCGGGCTGGGACGGTACCCGCGTCGAGCTCCAGGACGCCGCGAACACCACACCCCTCACCCGCACCTTCGACGGGGAAAGCGGCTTCGCCAGCGGCGCCTACGCCGCGGGCTACGCCGCCCTCGACGGCCACTTCCAGCTCGGCGGCTTCGTCTACTTCGTCGGCATCGGCGTCTCCGCCGCACGCTCCGACGACGGCGGCGAGTTCTACCGCGCCCAGAACGTCGTGGGCCTCGGACTCTCCGCCAAGGGCGGCGGCCGCATCCACCGCGTCATCTGGCTCGGCGCCGCCCTCGACCTCGGCCTCGCCGTCGTCCTGCCCCGCAACACCGCCCTCTCCGACAGCGGCGGCCACCTCGCACTGGACGACTGGTACGGCCTGTTCCTCTTCCCCAGACTGCACACCGACATCCTCGCCGGCGGCGCCCGCGACGCCGGCATCGGCTTCTTCGGCGACCTGGGCCCGATGCTCCTCCCCGTCGCCCAGGGCGCCGGCCGCAGCCGCGACGGCTCCACCAACCTCGCCTTCTCCACCTGGGCCGTCTGCCTCCAGCTCGTCCTCGGCTTCTCCTTCGGGATGTGAGCTTGCAGTCAACCGCGTAAGCCGTTATACGACACGCAACCGCGAAGGGGAGGGAGGACGCGATGCGGGACGTGCGCCACGCCAGAACCCCGACGCCGCGCACCGGAAGGAACACCACGATGAGCGACGCCAACCCCGGCGTGGCGGGTAGACTGTCCTTCCTCGATCGCTACCTCACGCTCTGGATCTTCCTCGCCATGGGCCTCGGCGTCGGCGCCGGCTGGGCCTTCCCAGGCATCGTCCCGCTCCTGAACCGCTTCAGCGTCGGCACGACCTCCATCCCCATCGCCGTCGGCCTCATCCTCATGATGTTCCCGCCCCTGGCCAAGGTGCGCTACGAGGACATGGGCCCCGTCTTCCGCAACACCAAGGTGCTCGGCCTGTCCCTCGTCCAGAACTGGATCGTCGGCCCGATCCTCATGTTCGGCCTGGCCGTCCTCTTCCTGCACGACAAGCCCGAGTACATGGTCGGCCTGATCATGATCGGCCTCGCCCGCTGCATCGCCATGGTCATCGTCTGGAACGATCTCGCCAAGGGCGACGCCGAATACTGCGCCGGCCTGGTCGCCTTCAACTCCATCTTCCAGGTGTTCCTCTACTCGGTCTACGCCTACGTCTTCATCACCGTCGTCCCCACCTGGTTCGGCCTCCAGGGCGTGAAGGTCGACATCACCATCGGCGAGATCGCACAGAGCGTGTTCATCTACCTCGGCATCCCGTTCCTCGCCGGCGTCATCACCCGCTTCTCGCTGATCAAGCTCAAGAGCAAGGAGTGGTACCACACCAGGTTCATCCCGAAGATCAGCCCGATCACGCTCCTCGCCCTGCTCTTCACGATCGTCGTCATGTTCTCGCTCAAGGGCGAGAAGATCGTCGAGCTGCCTTTGGACGTGGTGCGCATCGCGATCCCCCTGCTCGTCTACTTCGTCCTGATGTTCTTCCTCTCCTTCTTCATGTCCAAGCGCGTCGGCGCCACCTACGGCCAGGCCACCACGCTGTCCTTCACCGCCGCCTCGAACAACTTCGAGCTGGCCATCGCCGTGGTCGTCGGCACCAGCGCCCTCGGCATCAACCACGGCGCCGCTTTCGCCGCCGTCATCGGACCGCTCGTCGAGGTCCCGGCCCTCATCGGCCTGGTCAACGTCGCCCTCTGGCTCCGCCGCAAGTACTACCCCGAGGACCCCGCCGTGCTGAAGTCGGTGCAGTCGTGCGCCGGGGAGGCCGGATAGCCGGGACCGGGGTCGCCCCCAACGGACGCCGACATGAAGGAACTCACCAGACTCGGGCTGATCGTCGCCGCCGTGGCCGCGGCCTGGGCCATGCCCGTCGGCGAGCCCCGCGTCCAGGGCGCCATCCTCGAAGCCTTCGCCATGCTCCACGAGTACGCCCGGGACCACATCCTGCTCTCCAGGCGTTCTTCGCCCTCCCCGCAATCTACTTCCTCGACCCCTCGGGCGCCCTCCTGAACCTGCTCCAGGGCGAGGTCACCCCCGCCCAGATCCGCCCCATCCTGTTCCCCGACTCGTGATCCCCTTCCCCTTGCCGCTCCTGGCCGACCCTTCCCCTGCCCTCTCAGCGTTCCTCTCCGCGCCCTCAGCGTCTCAGCGGTCAGTCGGTCGCCCTCCGCGCCCTCCCCCCCCCCTCTGCCCCCAGCGCCGCGGGGCCGCCTTGCACACGCCCATCCCGTGTCGTAGTAGATGTCGCAAAGGGTCTTGCATGTTGCCGCTCCTTCGCCTCCCCTCCCTCTCCGTTCTCCTCCCCCTCCTCGAATGAGCCGCCCCGCCCTGCTGCTGCTCGCACTGTTAGCCGCGCCCGCGTGCTCCACCTGGGCGGAGATCCACGGACCGACCGTCGGCGTGGCGCTCGAGATCACCGAGGACCTCGAAGTCTCCCCCCGCCTCCAGATTGGCTACGACTACGACACGTGGACCGGGATGGCCGCAGGCTACGGCGGCGGCGGCGGCCTCGCCGTGTCGCTGCTCGAGGCCCGTGTCGAGCTGTATGGCGAGATCCGCGGCACGGGCTTCCCCCTGCCCTGGTTCCGCTACGGCGGCGTCGCACCGGGGCCGGTCGTGGAGTAGGAGGCGAGGGGTACGCGACGCCGACGGACTCCGGCAGCCTGTCAGCCGCGTCGTGACCGAGTGTCAGATCCCCGCAGGTGGTCCCGCACCCGCGGGGCGCCGATCTCAAACGACGTGCTGCAGGCTCGACCCGGCGAACTCGAAGAACAAACGCTCGACCGCGACCTTGTGGACATAGGCGGACAGCGACGGCCCGCGGACCCTGCCGAAACCCGCGTACGTCGACTCCATGCGCAGGGCTCGACCCCCGCCCACGTGAACCAGGTGCCGCGCACGCCCGTCGTAGCGCGCGCCCGACGGGCGGCCGTCCAGCTCCGCCAGTACCTGCTCCACCACGACCGCCGCCTGGAAGTGCGCGGCGCTGCCGAGCTTCGGAGCCGGCAGACGGGCGGCATCGCCCAGGGCGAAAACCCCGGCCGCGCCGCGCGCGCGCAGGGTCCGTGGGTCGACCGCCACCCATCCGGCGGAGTCCACCAGGGACGAGCCGGCCAGGAAGGGAGCGCCCCGGTGCGGCGGTACCAGCACGAGCAGGTCGAACGGCTGCTCCGCCCCGTCGGCGGCGTGCAGCGAGCGGGCCCGGGGATCCATGGACGCGATCGACCACGGTGCGCGGACACACGCGCCGGCTTCCAGTAGGAGCCGTTCGAGCTCCTCGCCCAGGGGCCCCAACGTCGCGAAGAGCGGTTCGGGAAGCAGCACGTGCAGCCGGGTCTTCCCCCGCAGTCGCCGCGAACGGAGCCATCCATCCAGCAGCAGCGCGAACTCCGGAACCGCGTACGGACAGCGGTAGATCTCGGCGGCTGCGCCCACGACGAGGTCACCGCCGGCGAAGTCCTCGAGACGCTCCCGCAGCCGCTCGGCCGCGTTGTGGCAGTGGAAGTTGTGGGCCGCCTCGCGAAATCCCGGCAGCGAACGCTTGTCGAGGCGTGCGCCGGTGGCCAGGACGAGAGCATCGTATGGCAGGGCCGTGCCCGCCCGGAGGTGGACGACTCGACCGTCCAGGTCGATCCCGGCGGCGTGGTCCACAACCAGGCGGATGCCGCCTCGCAACAGCCGCCCGGTCGCACGCGCGCGCTCCAGGCGTACGGCGAACGGAATGTGGAGATGGGTCGGCTGGTTCACCACGTCGCCGTGCGAGTCCACCAGCGTGACGTCGAGGTTGGCGCGGCGACGGCGCAACGCGTTCGCGACGGTCGTCCCGGACACGCCGCCGCCCAGGACCACCACCCGCCGCCGGGACCCACGGTACCCCACCATCGCGGCTCGCGCGGCGCACGCTCCCCCCGGGCAATCGGCCGCACCGGGACGTCCAACGCTCATCGCGCGGGAACCCCGGAGGAACGCAGGCGCGTGGCAAGGTGGTAGACCGGGGCGACGCAGGATTCGCAGACGTCCGGGCCGGCCGGAGCGATGGGGCGACCGCAGGTCCGACACGTCCGGCCGCCCGGGCGCACGCGCGCCACGACGGGCGGGTTCAGCAACTCCCAGGGAAGGGCCGCGCGCACGCGCGCCGCCTCGGCACGGCACGCGGCGGCGCAGGCGCCGCAGGCCGTGCAAAGGTCCTGGTCCAGCAGCAGGTCGCCGGATCGCGAGGCGTCGGCGGCGCGGCGGATGGCCCCGGTCGGACACACCGCCGCACAAACCGGACATCCATGGCAGCGCGCGGGATCGATGTCCACGCGACCGAACGGCCATTCGACAGCCGGCGCGATCCGCCGCGCCGCCACGCCCCCGCCGCTGCGCAACAGGGCCAGCAGCGCGCGACGCGGCGCCTCCGGCGCTGCCGGCAAAACGGTCGCCGGCGGGACGGGGCGGCAGATCTCACGTGAAACCGCATGCGGCGTCGCGAAGAACCGGCGCAGGAACCCGCGACGCTCGCGGTCGACCGGAGTGGCGCCGGACCGCGCGCAGCGCCAGTCGAAGCGCAACTCGTGTCCCGCCAGCTTCCCGAGCGTCACGGTCAGCTCGAGCGTGGCGGCGAAGCGGGTCATGGCGACCCGGCGGTCGCAGCCAAGGCAAGTGCCCGACTGGAGCACGAAGCGGGCGACGCCGAGCGCGGCGGCTTCGAGCCACGTGCCGGGCCCCAACCGCGCGAGACACGGCACCCGATACGGGGTAGGGAAGTCCGTGGCGCCGCAGGCAATCACGGGGGCAAGGTCGGGCGCGGTCGCCAGCCCGCGGCCGAAGGCGGCCGGATCGAACTCCGCCAGCCGCAAAGCGTCGCTCGGGCAGGCAGCAACGCACGCCCCGCACCCGGAGCATCGTGAGAGCAAGGGGACCGGACCGGGGTCGAGCGCCAGGGCCTCCGCGGGACACGCGGCGCGGCAGCGGTCGCACGTCGCGTGCGACCAGCGGACGCGGGTGCAGCGCCCGTCCAGACATCTCGGACCGGCCGGGACGAAGGAGTCGTCGGCCCTGGCCGGTGCGGTGGCGCCGTCGCTCACGACCGGCAGTCTCCACCCGACGGCGGGTGCCGCTCCAGCGCGGGCCGCGAGGGAACCTGCGATGCGCCGACGGCCAGACTGGATGCGGCGGCGCTCATCCCGGTCGCGCAGCGCGCGGCATCCGCGGCAACCAGCGCGGCGGCAAGACGTGCGAGAGCCGGGAAAACCGCCGAGCGGGCGTTCTCCGCGATGCACTCGACCAGCGCCGGAAGCCACCGCGCGGGATGAGCCGCCGCGAAAACGGCGGCAGCCTCCACCGCCGATGCCTGACCGCCCGCCGCCCGACCGTGCAGCTCCCCGAGAAACGCCAGCTCGCAAGCGATGTGATCCGGAAGCTCGCGGGCTTCCACCCGGAACCCGGCACGCTCGTAGCACCGGCGTACGGCGTCGGTGGACGGGCCGCCCAGCAGCCCGCGGACCGGACGGCCGGCCACGTCCCGCTCGTCGCAATACACGGACTCGAAGGGCGTCACGTAGCGCGACGTCGGCACGGCCAGGAGGTCGAAGAACTCCTGCCGGAGCGCGACCGGATCGACCGGCAACCGCCCCAGCTCGCGCAACCGCTCCGCGACCGCGACGCCCAGTAACGCCTCGGCCGCATCCGCCGTTCCGGGATCGACCAGCGGCGCGAGAAGCTCCGGCGCGGGCGGCGCCACGAACGCCCCGGCCAACAGCCGGTATAGTCCCGCGCCGAGCTCGCGGGCCGAGTCGACAAGGGCGGCAGCGGAGTCCGAAGCCGCACTCATGACGTCACGGGAAGCGGATCGACGGGACGGTCAGGCTCGGATCGGCAAAGCCGGCCGGCGGCGTTCCCGTGCCCCCGGTGAAGTCCGCCGTGTAGTCCAGCGCTCGCGCCGGACACGACGTGGCGCAGGCCGGCGCAAGGCCCACCGCCTGCCGGTGGGCGCAGCCGCTGCACTTCTCCACCTTGCCGCTCGCCTCGTTGAACTGCGGCGCGCCGTACGGACACGTCCACTCGCAGTACCGGCAGCCGATGCAGGCGGCGTCATCGATGCGCACGATGCCGGTCGCGGCGTCCTTCGTGATCGCTCCGACCGGACACGCCGGCATGCAGGCGGGGCTGGCGCAGTGGTTGCACGACATGGTCACGAACGTGCGCGTCGGCGCCGGATAGGCGCCGCCGTCCACCGTGTAGACCATGCGGTAGTTCACCGCCACCGCCTTGCCGTAGCGCACCGTCATCGGGCTCTGCACCGGCGGCGTGTTCATCTCCGCCTTGCAGGCGACGGCGCACGCGTTGCAACCGACGCAGCGCCGGAGGTCCAGGTTCCATCCAAATTGCGGCATGGTGCCCTCCTCCCTCCCTACGAAGCCGGCTCGACCCGCACGCGCGTGTCGTTGAAGGAGACGCTCCCCCCGATCGGATCCTGGAGGGAGACGTTGCCCAGATAGTCGTCCAGGCGCATCACCGGGTTCACCGTCAGGCCCGAGCCACGGGACTGGTCGAACGATGTGGCCGTGCCGTCAACCGCATGCGGCCGCGAGCTCTGCTCCCAGTGCCCGAAATGGTGCATCACCGCGACGACACCCGGCCTCTGCCCCTCGATCACCCGCGCCGTTCCCACGACACCAGACGGGTTCGACACCGAGACGATGCGCACCCGATCCCCCGTCTCGATGCCCAGCGTCCGGGCATCGGAAACCGCCAGGTCGACGTAGTTCTGCGGCTGCATCACCATCAGCCACGGGTTCACGTTCGTCCGCCCCTGGCCGTGCAACACACTCTTGTACGTCACGAGCTGCATCGGGTAGGCCGGGTCGTCCACCGGAACGCCGTTGCAGTGCGAGATCGGAGTCCAGTTGGCGGTGCCACGGTACTTGACGCCCGTAATCGAATCGGTGGTCGTCGCAAAAGCAGGGACGTAGAAATGGAGCACGCCGCCGTACTTGCTGTTCAACAGGTTGGGGTTGGCCGTGTCGTACGAAGTACCGGGATTCGCGAACGCCCCGCCCCGGGCGATGAAGTCCGCCGCCGTGATCGCCGCGCCGCCGATGCTCGTGCCCACGTTGATCACCGCGTTGTTGACCTGATGCTTGAACATGTCCCAGGCCCGGTCGAGACCGCCGGCGGCGCCGAACGCGCTCGCACCCACCCCGGGGAAGGACGTCGAGATGGCCTTGGCCAGGTTGATCAGGATGTCGGCGTACATCATCGTGTCCGGCAGGAACGGCGTGTACGCGTTCGTCGCCGTCGGGTTGAAGCTCCACGTGCCCGTTCCGCCAATCACCGTGCCGTCGTACGCACCGACAACCGGCTGCTGGAACGGCGTGAACTTCGTGAGGATCGTCGGCGTACCCCCAGGGAACGACCACTTCTCCAGGAATGTCGTGTCCGGCAGCACGTAGTCCGCCCACGCCGCCACCTCGCCCATCACAGGGCTGATCGCCACGAACAACGGCAGCTTGACCTCGTCCGATACCGTTCGCTCCCACGTCGCCTTCCCGCCCGGAACGGAATACGGCCACGCGTTCCAGTAGGTAAACAGCACCTTCGCAGGGTAGGGATACGCATCCTCGATCGACGGGATCAACTCCTGGAACACACCGTGACTGCCGAACGGGAACCACGGCCGCGGTGTCGGGTAGCCGACGTAGTACGACTTCGTCGAATTGTAGACCGAGCCCTTCGCCCGATCCATCCGCGGCCCCACCCGCGTCGGCGCGCCGGTCACGGCCGCCGTGTCCACCCCGCCCGTCGCCGTCACCTCGCTCCAGCCGCCGCCGCCCTTCGCCAGCCCGCCGGCCCAGTCGACGTTGCCGATGAGCCAGTTGAGCGCCATGACCGAGAGCTGCGTGTACGTCCCGTTGGTGTGCTGCACCGCACCACGATAGGTCCAGGCGGAAGCCTTCCGCCCGTGGGACGTGAAGTCCGTCGCCAGCGTCGTGATCGTCGTCTCGCTCACCCCGCACAGCGTCGCGTACTCGTGCAGTGAATGCTCGAACACCGCCCCGCGGTACAGCTCGAACGCGGTCCGGCAGGCGATGCCGTTGACCACAGTGTCCGACCCGGCGCCGGGCTCGAGCCGCCCGACCGCGGCGGCGGGCGACGTGCCGCGCACCGCCGCCTCGATCGTGACCCCGTCCGAGTCACGGACGCAGACCGGGTTGGCCGCGTCCAACGGAGCGGAAAGCCCGGCCTCGGCCGCGGTCAGGAACTTGCCCTGGTTGGCGTGGCCGGGCTGCACGATGACCAGCCACGTGGCGTCGGTGTACGTCGAATCCGTGGCCGCCGTCGCCGCCGCCTTGTTGGCCAGCCGCAGATACGCGGCGTTGTACGTGCCGGCCCCGAGAATCACCCGGGCCATCCCGAGCGCCAAGGCGGAATCGCCACCCGGACGAATGGGGACCCAGGTGTCGGCCTTCGCGGCGGAGTTGGAAAATCGCGGGTCCACGATCACGACCCGCCCCGGCCCGCCGGCACGCGCCAGATCGCGCATGTCCGCGTTCAGCCGCGCCAGCGCCAGCATCGGGAAGTTCGCCTCGACCGGGTTGCCGCCGAAGACAATCATGTATTCGGCCTTCAGCATGTCCGTCTTGAAGTGGTTGGGACCCTGCGCGGCCGTGACGTGGTCGAGCGTCATGTACTCGTTGCCGGTGTGGTGGCTGACCTCGCAGATCGACGTGTGGTCGATGCCGTAGTTCACGGAGCCGTAGGCGGTCTTGAAGACGCGCTCCGAAACGGACTTCTCGATCGACCGGCCCGGCGACAGGATGAGCTGATTGGCAATCTTGCCCAGATCCACGCTGCCGTCATCGATGTTCGTCGTGTTGCGCGACGAGAACGGGATCAGCGCGTTGACCCTCGCCGCGATCTCCGTGAAGGCCTGCGTCCACGTGATGGTCTCCCACCGCCCCGAACCACGGGCGCCGACACGCTTGAGCGGATGCTGGATCCGCAGCGGGTCGTACAGCGTCTGCACCCCGGCCTGGCCCTTGGGACACAACCTGCCGAACTGCGTGCGCGCCGCCGCCGGCGTCGTGGCGTACGTCAGCCGCTCGTCCTCGCCGCGGTTGTTCGGGTGCCACGGATTCCCGTCGATCTTCAGGAGCTGGCCCGCAAGCACCTTGGCCTTGATGCCGCACCGGCTGTGGCACATCTGGCATGTCGAGTGGATGAACACCACGTCGGTGTCGTCCTCGGTCGGATCCGGCGCGGCCGACGCCGTCGACTCGCGCAACACCGCCGGCAGCAGCGCCGCCGCGGCCGCCACCGTCCCGGTCACCTTGAGAAAGTCCCGCCGGTCAACCGACGCCGCCGTCGTTCCCGGCTGCTCATTGCTCTTGCCTTCGCCCATGGTTCGTTCCTCCGCCACGGTCAGGGATAGTAGAAGTCGGCCGCAATGCCGCCGTCGTGACACATCGAGCAGCGCGCCACCGCCACCTGGCGCCGCAGGTTCCCCGCCGAACGGTTGGGGCCGAGATCGACCGTCGGGTGGCAGTACATGCAGTCCTCGTTGTCGACCCCCGTCGCAGTGTCGAAGGTCGGTGTCTCGGGCAGCATCCGCGGATGCGCCTCCTGCACCGTCGGCGAGAGCGTGCGACGCGTCAGTACCTCGCGGTGGCACTTGAGACAGTCGCCGTCGTAGCGGCTCGACGAAGCATCGTGCAGCGCCACGAGATTCACCCCCGTGAGGTCGATCGCCGGCGGACCCTCGGGTCCCCGGCAGTCGTCCAGGTTGACCAGCGTGTCCCCGTTCACGTCTTCCGTCGCGGGATCCGCCACCCCGTCGCCGTCCAGATCCCAGCAGTCGTCCCCGGGACCACCACGGCAGTCGTCCACGTCCACCACCGTGTCCCCGTTCACGTCCTCCGTCGCGGGATCCGCCACCCCGTTGCCGTCGAGATCCCAGCAGTCGTCGCCGGGACCGCCACGGCAGTCGTCCACGTCCACCACCGTGTCCCCGTTCGCGTCCTCCGTCGCCGGATCCCCCACCCCGTCGCCGTCCAGATCCCAGCAGTCGTCGCCGGGACCACCACGGCAGTCGTCCACGTCCACCACCGTGTCCCCGTTCACGTCCTCCGTCGCGGGATCGGCGACGCCGTCGCCGTCGAGGTCCCAGCAATCCTCGCCGGGACCACCACGGCAGTCGTCCACGTCCACCACCGTGTCCCCGTTGCGGTCCTCCGTGGCGGGATCGGGGTCGCCGTTGCCGTTGAGATCCCAGCACGGCTCCCCAGGCGTACCGCCGTCCCCCGAAGTCCCACGGCAATCGAGGACGTCCACCTCTCCGTCGCCGTTCAGATCCTCGGTCACCGGGTCGCCCGCCCCGTTGCCGTTGAGGTCCCAGCACGGGGCACCGGTCAGCCCGGTCTCGCCGCGGTCGCCGCAGGCGACTCCAAGAGCCGCCCAGCCAAGCACGGCCAGGACGGGAGCAACTCGCTTGATGGGGTTCGTCGTTCGTGGGTTGCGTTCCTTCATCGCGTGGCGCCTCCTCAGGATCTGGAAGCCAATCGTGCCGCGTGCCAACGGCCGCGCAGGGCTCTCGCGCGACCGGCAAACGCCAGCCGCGCGGGGCACCACTTTGCACCAAGCATGCCAGCATCGACGGATTGCCGCAGGAGAAGGAGCGAAAGGAGGATTGCCGTGGTTACGCGCAATTCCCGAGGGCATCGCGCCGGTTCGCCCGACCACCGCCCCCCGCGCCGCGCGGATTCTCGCGGTCAATCACGGGAAACCGTGGCCGCGACCTGCGCCGAAGCTCCTCCAAACAGAAAAGTCTGCTCACCTACTCGATGCCCAGTTTCGCCAGGCGGTCGCGGAACGTCGACGGCGCCAGACCCAGCTCCTCGGCGGCACGAGTGCGGTTCCCCCCGGTACGGCGCAGCGCCTCCAGCAGCAGGTCGCGCTCGGCGCGAGCCAACACCTCGTCGAGCCGGCCACGGGGAGAAGGAGTGGCCCGGGCCGCCTCCGCGGCGTGCCGGATGTGCAACGGCAGCGCCGAAACGTCGATCGGACCGCTAGGCACCAGCACGAGCAGCCGCTTCACCAGGTTCTCCAGCTCGCGCACGTTGCCGGGCCACGGGTGCGCCAGGAGCACGTCGAGCGCCTCCGGGGCGACCTGGACGGCGCGCCCCGGCGCGTAGCGCACCAGGAACCGCTCGAGGAGCAGCGGCAGGTCCTCCAGCCGCTCGCGGAGCGGCGGCAGGTGCATCGGCAGCACGTTGATCCGGTAGAACAGGTCGCGCCGGAATTTCCCCTGCTCGACCAGTCCGCCAAGGTCGGCCTTCGTGGCGACGATGATCCGCACGTCGACACGGATCGGCCGCTCGCCGCCGACCCGCTCGATCACGCCGTCCTGGAGCACCTCGAGCAGCTTGACCTGCAGGCCGGCCGGGACGTCATCAATCTCGTCGAGCATCAGCGTCCCGCCGTCGGAGCGCTCGAAGCGTCCCACGACACGCTGGTCGGCGCCCGTGTAGGCGCCCTTCTCATGGCCGAACAGCTCGCTCTCGATCAGCTCCGGGCTGAGGGAGGCGCAGCTCACCTTCACGAACGATCTGTCGCAGCGGCGGCTTCGGCCGTGGATCAGGCGGGCCAGGTGCTCCTTGCCGGTCCCCGTCTCCCCCGCAATGAGCACGATCTCGTCCGAGCCCGCCACCAACGGCAGGTCGGCCAGAATCCGGCTCATCGCCGGCGCCGACCCCAGTTCGTCCTCGCGACAACAACGCTCGACCCGCCGGCGCAGCGCGCTGTTCTCGTCCTCCAGCGCCCGGACCGAGCGGATCCGTTCCAGCAGGACCAGCAGCTCGTCCACCTCGAACGGCTTCGTCAGGTAGTCGAACGCGCCCAGCCGCATCGCACGAACCGCGTCGCGCACCGTGCCGAACGCCGTCATGAACACGAACGGAACCCGGGGACGCACCTGCCGCGCCTGTTCCAGGAACTCGAACCCGTCCATCCCCGGCAGCCGGATGTCCGCGAGCACCAGGTCGCAGGGCTCCCGCTGCAACCCCGCCAGGGCGGAGGCGGGCCGCTCGTGGTCCTCCACCACGTGACCCGACTTCTCCAGCTCGTTGCGCAACGAGACGCGCAGGATGTTCTCGTCCTCGACCAGCACGATGCGCATCTGCTCCTCGCCTCTCTCCCCACGTCACGCCGCCGCGGACCCCTCAGCCGGAGCGCTCCCGCGCCTCCGCGGCCGGAAGCGCGACCAGGAACCGCGTCCCCCGCCCGGGCGCGGATTCGAACGTGACCGTACCGTCGAGATCCTGGACCAGCGTCTTGACCATCGCCAGGCCCAGCCCCGTACCGCCGCGCTCCGCCTTCGTCGTCACGAACGGATCGAAGATCCGCTCGCGCACCTCCGGGGCAATCCCCGTCCCCCGGTCGATCACCTCGAGCAGCGCCTGGCCCGCCTCGACCCGCACCTGCAGCTTGACCGCCTCGCCGCGGGGCGATGCGTCGGCCGCGTTGAGCAGCAGGTTGACCAGGATCTGCTGCAGCAACCCCTCGTCCGTCCGCACAGGACCCAGCCGCGCCGCACACTCGATCTCCAGTCGCACCCCCGCCGCCACGAACCGATGCCGCACCAGCAGCTCCACCCGCTCCGTCAGCGCACACACGTCGAACGTGCTCGGAGCAGGGCGCGAGCGCGCCGCGACGTCGATCAGGCTCCGCACCGTGCGCTCGATGCTGTGACTCGCCTCGATCATCATCCGGGCGTAGCTCCGCGTCTGCTCCACGTCCTCCGGCTCCCGCGAAATCGCCTGCAGACAGTTGCGCAGCCCGGCCAACGGGTTGTTCACCTCGTGCGCGATGCCGCTCGCCAGCGCACCCACCGTCGCCAGCCGCTCCGCCCGCACGATCCGATCCTGGAACGCCTGCCGATCCTCGTGGAGCTGGTGCAGGCGCGCGGCCATCGCCTCGAAGCTCCTCGCCAAATCCGCAATCTCGCCCCGCGCCGGAACGTCAAACGCCACCGGCTCCGGGGGCCGCGCGGGGTCGAAACGAAGCGCCGCCGCTGCCAGCGTCTCCACCGGCGACGCGATGAGGTGCGCCATCAGATGAGCGCCCAGAATCCCGGCGACAAGGAAAGCGACCACCATCCCGAGCAGCGCAAGCCGCAGCGACAGCAGCGCGGAACGCACCCGGTCCAGCCGCGCACCGACGCGCAGCGTTCCGATCCGGCCGTCGAGGACCGGGACCGCCACGTCGCTGAACTCCGTCCCGCGGTCCAAGACGAGTATGGTCGACTCGTCGCCGGCTGGGGGCCGGTGGGCGGCCGCAAGTCCGCGAGGCGCTCCCCCGGAGAAGGTCGAGACCACGACCTCCCCGTCGGACGACAGGACGAGCGCGTAGCCCAGCCCGCCGTCGGACTCGACGGCGGCCGCGAGAATGCGCCGCAGGGCCACCGTGTCCTGCTGCAGGATCGGGCCGGCCGCCTCCGCCGCCAGCAGGCGCGCCGTGGCTCGGGCGCGGTTCTCCACCTCCGCGGCGAGCACGCGCCCCGCCACCGAGTCGATGAACAGGAAGTTGACCGAACCGAAAACGACCACCGCCGCAATCAGCAGCGCGATGAACCGCGTGCGCAGGCGCAGGTTGGCCATGAACCGGGGGACGAGCCACGAGGCGACGCGGGAGGTGAAACTCCGGCTCACGGCGCCTCCGCGCGCGCACCGCCGTCCGAGAAGGATGGCGGCGCGTCCTCGGCCAGCGCCACCCCGGCCACCTCGATCGCGAACGCGTAGTCCGCCCCGGCCACGAACCGCTCGACCCTCAGCCCGGCGAGAATCCGGCCGCCCTCGACATCGCCGGCCATCCCCAACAGCGCCGACCGCACCGACTCGACCACCGCAAGATCCAGGTCCGCTCGGGCCACGAATGGCGGCGAACCGAAAGGCGGCGAGCGGTGGATCACCGCCAGCTCACCGGCCTGCTCCGGATGGCGACCCGCGAATCCATCCCATACCAGACTGTCCACCGCAGCGGCTTCCACGGCGCCGTCGAGCACCAGACGAATGCTCTCGTCGTGGCCGCCCGAGTAGACGACGCCGGCGAAAAACTCGCGCGGCGCGGCCGCGAACCTCCGGCGCAACAGGTAGATCGGGTACAACCGCCCCGAGTTGGACAGCGGATCGGTGAAGGCGAACCGCGTGTCGCGCAACGCCTCCAGCGTCCCCGGACCGCCCCGCCGCGCCACGAACACCGAGGCGTACGACGGGGACCCCGCCACCACCGGCGCGGCCAGCAGCCGCACACGGTCGCGGATCGCCACGTACGCACCCGTGCAGATGAACGCCACGTCGATCTCGCCGTCCAGCAGCAGCCGGTTCGTCTCCTCGTAGGTCCGCCGCTGCACGAGGTCCGCCCGCCGGCCCGCGCGCCGGGCCAGATACTCCATCAGGCTGGCGTAGGACTCGTACGTCTCGCGCGGACCGACCATCGCCCCTACGGCCAGGCGCAACGTGGCGATGTCAGACGCCGCGACCGCCGGCACCGGCTCCTTCCGCGAAAAATCCACCGCGACCCGCCGTTGCGAACGACAGGCACCCAGAACGAGGAACAACAGCAGGGCAGGCACGGCCCCCCGGACGCACCCCGACATGGCTCCGTATCCTAGACGCGACCGCCGCGCGGGACAAGACCAGGACCTCTCAGACCAAATCCTCTCAGCGTTCGTCTCAGTGCCCTCAGCGCCTGCCCGCACCCTGAGCTTGTCGAAGGGTCAGCGGTGCAACCGGTCTCTGCGCTCTCCCGTCCCCTCCGCGCCCTCTCCTCCCCTCCCCACCTCCGGAATTCAGGTCCCCGCCGCCGTCACCGGCGGCACCGCCTCGGCCTCGGATCCCCCAGCCCGCGGCTCGGGCGCCGGATCCGCGTCGACGTGGAACCGCCCCAACGCAATCGGCACCGCGACCTTCAACATCAACGTGAACACCAGGAACCCGATCGCGAAAATCCCGGCCGCCACCCGGATCTCCGTCCACGTCGGCGAGTACGAGTAGATCTCTCCCAGCGTGTCCGGCGTCAGCCCGGGAAGGATGAGCCCCATCCCCTTCTCGATGTACACGCCGAGATACGTCGCGGCGGCACCGAGGTTGAGCGTCACGAAGTTGCGGCGCGTGCGGGGGATGATGAACAGCACGAACGCCGCGACGTTCAGCACCACCGCCGCCCAGGCGTACGGCTGCAACGCATGATGCCCGCCCACCCCCTCGTAGAGATACCGCGTGTGCAGCAGATGATGCGTGTCCGAATAGTACTCCTTGAAGATCTCCGCCCCGTGCAGGAACAGGTTCAGGAACATCGCGTACGCCATCAGCTCCGCGATCTTCCAGATCGCCTCGTCCCGGATGCGGAACGAAGTGAAACGCCGCAGAAGCTGCAGCACGAAGAGCAGGATCGCCGGACCCGAGCAGAACGCCGAGGCCAGGAACTGCGGCGCCAGGATCGATGCGTTCCAGTACGGCCGCGCCGCCAGCCCGTTGTACAGGAACGCCGTCACCGTGTGGATGCTCACCGCCATCGGAATCGACAGCAGCACCAGCGTCCACACCAGCCTGTGGTTGTAGTCCCGGCGCGCAAACCCGCAGTACACCAGGTGCGTCACCACGATGAAGTTGACGACAAAATACAGGTTCAGCACCAGCACGTCCCACGCCAGCAGCGACGACGGGAAGTTCAGGATGCCGAACGGCGGCAGGAGATGCCAGAAACGATCGGGCCGGCCGATGTCGACGAACACGAAGAGCAGGCACATCACGATCGCGCTCACCGCCAGCAGCTCGCCGAAAATCGCGATCTCCCGGATCGGTCCCCACTTGTAGATGTACGCGGGGATCACCAGCACCACCGCCGCCGCCGCGACCCCGACCAGGAACGTGAAGTTCCCGATGTAGAACCCCCACGACACCGGGTCCCGCATCGCCGTGACCGACAACCCGGCGTCGAGCTGGTCCGCGTAGGCCAACACCCCCGACGCCACCAGCAAGAGCAGGAAGGCGAGCCAGCCCCAGTACAACGCGTTGCCCCGCGTCACCACGCGCGCACTCCCCACGAAGAACCTGGCGAACAGCCGGAAGCGCATGCCCCCCTCACGTCCCGTAGAAGTAGAAGAACTTCGGCATCGTGTTCAGCTCCTCCTTCAGGATCAACACACGCTTGTGCTCGATGACGTATCGCACCTCACTGCCCGGATCGAGCAGGTTGCCGAACTTCCGCGCCCCCACCGGACACGCCTCCACGCACGCCGGATACCGCCCCTGCCGCGTCCGCTGGATGCAGAACGTGCACTTCTCCACCACCCCCATCGGCCGCGGACGGTTGCCCAGGTAGTGCAGCGCGGGGTTCAGCTCCGCCGCTCGCAAGCCCGGCTCCGACCAGTTGAAGTGCCGCGCCCCGTACGGACACGCCGCCATGCAGTAGCGACAGCCGATGCACCAGTCGTAGTCCACCACCACGATGCCGTCCGGCTCCTGCCACGTCGCACGCACCGGACACACCTTCGTGCACGGCGCGTTGTCGCACTGCTGGCACTGCACCGGGACGTAGAACCGGCCGTCCTCCGGCACCGCCGGCGGATTGTAGTAGGCGTCGGCATGCACCAGATCGATGCCCCGCCGCTTGTCCATCGCGAGCACCTTGATCCAGTGGATCTGCGGCTCGCGCGACTGGTTGTTCTCCTCGACACACGCATACACGCACCGCCGGCAGCCGATGCACCGTGAAAGGTCCAGCGCGTAGCCAAACACCACCCCCGGCTGCGCCTCCTGCGCCGACAGCGTGACCTCCCTCCCGAACCGCGCCCGCGTCTCCGCCTCCAGCCGCGCCAGCCGCCGTCGCGCCTCGTCCCGCGGCAGGTCCCGCAGCCTCTCCCCGACGCACGACGGCAACAGCCCCGCCGCCACACCCCCCGCCGCCGCGCCGGCCACCTGCCGCAGGAAGGAACGACGATCGGTCGGATCCCCGCACATGGAACTCACCGCCTCCCGGGCCGCACCGGCGGCGGCATCGGAATCACCGGCTCCCGCCCGGGCGGCCCCTCCCCACGGAACCCGGGATGGAACCCCGGCCGGTGCGGATTGTGGCAGTGCGCGCACAGGAGGTACGTCTTGTGCCCGCTCCATTCCCCGGAACGCCGGCCGTGTACCCCCGCCCGCCAGTCGCGATACTTGTCGCCGTGACACTGCCCGCACAGCCGGAACGACTCCTCGAACGCCACCCGCTCCCCGCTCGCCAGCCGCAACTTGTCCCGGTCGTCCGGGTCGTGGCAGTCCAGGCACCACCGGTGCCCCTCGTCGTGCGCCAGCACGATCTCCCGGTGGAACGTCAGCTCGCGACGCTTCGTGTTCGCCGGGGCCCGCGAGTGACACTGCGAACAGGGGAAGATCCCCTCCGAAAACGGCGGCGGCGGAACTTCCGTCCGCTCCGTCGCCGGCGGCATCGCCGCCAGCGTCGGATCCGGGTCCGCCGGACCCTCCGGCGAATGCCAGGGCGGGGTCTCCCCCGCGGTCGAGCACGACACGAGCGCCAGCACGGCGAGAAGGCGCATGGCGTCAACCCAACCGCGTGTCCAGCGTCCGCTGCAGCTCCCGCAGCCACATGGCCTGGGTCTGCTGGGCGCGGTGACCGAGCAACTCGACGAGGTTCAGCAGGACGACGACGCCGGCGGCCGGGTCAAGCACGATCTGCGCCCGAAGCTCGACGCCAAGGAAGGACGACAGCTCGCTGTCCTCCAGCGCGTGCGCCGAAAGCGTGTAGCGGTGCGGCGGCGCCAGCGCCGACCAGCCCACCAAGCTCCCAGGCCCCTTCTCGTCGACCAGCGCGTCCTGCGAGGTGCCCTGGACGTCGATCGGCATCGTGAAGGCGATGCGGCCCGAACGGACGACATACAGCGTCAGCGCGTCGTCGCCCATCCGGAACAGGCTCGACCCGCGCGTCAGGCGGACCGGACGTCCCAGCGGCCGGAACGGAGCGATCTGCGAAGCGCTCAGGCCCCGGAACAGCTCGATCCCGGCGCCCGACGACTCGGCGGCCGCCACGTCAGTTCACCAGCGGCGAAGCCGACCGCCGCCGCAGGTTCTCCGCCGACGGCAAACGCAGGAAACCCTCGACCGCCACCTGCTCCGCTCGCACGTGCCGCTCGAGCCGCCGCAGGGCCGCGTCGGCCGCAATCGGCTCGCGCTCCACGATCACTTCCGGCTCGCCACCGCGCCCGAAGAACCGGGACGGAACCGTGTCGGACGGGACATCCGCGGCCTGAGCACGCTGCGGCTCGCGCTCCGGCGCCAGCCCGACGAACACCGCGAACCCCCCCATCACCACGATCGCTCCCACCAACGCAACGATTTCGATCATCTGGTCTCCCCTTTCCTCCAGGGCACCGCAGCGCCCGCGCCGACGACCGTTGCGGCGACCATGCCAGACGACATGGCGCGCCGAGCCCCGTGCAGCATCGCTGCCGAATTCGGGGATTCGGCGCGGCGGGAAGGTCCCGGAACAGAGCCCTGCGACTGCCGGATTGTCAGGTCCCGACTGACAAGGTGGCGGATCGACGGTTGACAACGCTTCGCGAAAGCGCGGACATTCAGCGTGCCGGACGGTGCGGTCCCGGACTTGCATGGACGCCGTCCGGGGAGGGCCGGAACGATCGGAGCGGGGTAGGTCGAGTGAGAACCGCTCGCCGACAGGGTTGGAGCATGACGGCGGGCCTCGCGTTCGGCGTGACCGCCGTCGTCCTGGCCGTCATCGGCCTCGGCGCCTACCTCTTCTTCATCCATCACCGCGACCGCCTGGTGGACGCCGCGCGCGCGACGGCAAGGCTCCAAAGCGACCTGATCCGCGCCGCACTCGAACACCAGATGATGGAGAACGACCGCACCCTCATCCGACAAATGCTCCAGACCTTCGCCCGGGACCCGGCCATCCGCCAGGTGCTCGTCCTCGACCGCACCGGCCGGCCCCAGCACGCCAGCAGACCCGTCCCCCCGGGAACGCGCTTCGCCCTCGATGAGCCGACGTGCCGCATCTGCCACGCACACCAGCCCGTGCGCCGCGACAGCGCCGTCATCGAGACCGAAGGCGGCTCCGTCCTCCGCTCCGTCCTGCCCATCGAGAACCGACCCGCCTGCCACGCCTGCCACGACCCCCGCAACCGCATCAACGGCGTCCTCATCGTCGACATGGCTACAGGCGCCAGCACCAACGAGCTCGCCGGCGACCTGCGCTGGATGACCATCGGCGGCGGCCTCCTCGCACTCTGCCTCCTCGCCGCCATCGCCGTCGTCATGCGCATCGTCGTCCACCGCCGCCTCAACCGCTTCGAGGAAACCGCGCGCGCCATCGCCCTGGGCGACCTCCGCCGCCGCGTCCCCGTCGCAGGAAACGACACCCTCTCCTGGCTCGGCCGCGAGTTCAACGACATGGCCGACACCGCCGAACGCCTCCTCGACGACCTGCGCGGCCAGCAGCAACGCCTCGAAACCGTCATCAACAGCGTCGACGACGGCATCGTCGTCCTCGACCGCAACCTCCGCGTCGTCGCCGCCAACGACGCGTTCCTCCAGCGCGCCGGCAAGGAACGCGCCGCCGTCGTCGGCAAGCCCTGCCGCGACGTCGCAGCCACGCTCTGCGCCTCCGCAGACTGCCCGGGCCTCTCGTGCTTCGAATCCGCCGAACGCTTCACCTCCATCATCGCCCGCACCGGTCCCGACGGCCGCACCCGCCACGAGGAAGTCCGCTCCTCCCCCGTCCGCGGCGCCGGCGGCGAAGTCGCCTTCGCCGTCGAGGTCTGGCGCGACATCACCGGCCGGCGCGCCGAAGAGGCTCGCATGGCCGAAGCCCACCGCCTCGCCTCCCTCGGCATGCTCGCCTCAGGCTTCTCCCACGAGCTCAATACCCCGCTCGCCTCCGTGCTCACCTGCGTCGAGGGAATCCTCCGCACCGTGGAAGGCAAGGAGGCCGCCGCCGCACCCGGAGCATCCGACGTCGCCGAATCGGCCCGCATCGCCCGCGAACAGCTCCTGCGCTGCCGCGCCGTCACCCAGCACTTCCTCCGCATGTCCCGCGGCCAGAACTCCACCACCGACATCCTCGAGCTCGGACCCCTCGTCGCCGCCGTCGTCCGCCTCGTCGAACCCACCGCTCGCGAGCTCGGCGTCACCGTCCTCGTCGAGCCGACGGCCGGGCCCGTCTCGGTCCGCGCCGGCGACGCCCAGCTCCAACAGGTCCTCCTCAACCTCATCCTCAACGGCATGCAGGCCTTCCCCCGCGGCGGCACCGTCCGCGTCTCGGTGTCCAACCACGACCGCGTCCACATCCGCGTCCAGGACGACGGCCGCGGCATCGCCCCCGAACACCTCACGCGCATCTTCGAGCCCTTCTTCAGCCTCCGCCCGGGCGGCACAGGCCTCGGACTCTTCCTCTCCCAGAACCTCGTGCGCGGATGGGGCGGGGAAATCTCGGTCGCGAGCGAGCCCGGGAAGGGGACCACCTTCGAGGTCGCCTTCCCGGCCGCCGCCTCGAAAGGATGAATCCATGCCCACCCGCCCCAGCCTGCTCCTCGTCGATGACGACGACACGTTCCGCACCGTGCTCGCGGGCGAGCTCGCCCGCAGGGGCTTCGAAACGGCGACGGTGCCAAGCGCCGCGGAGGCGCTCGCCGCGCTGGGACGCTCCACCGCCGACGTCATGCTCCTCGACCTGCGCCTCCCCGACGGCCACGGCCTGGACGTCCTGCGCGCCGCTCGCGAACGACGCCCCGGCATGGAGGTCATCGTCCTCACAGGACACGGCACCATCGACACCGCCATCGAGGCCATCCGCCTCGGCGCCTTCGACTACGTCGCCAAACCGTGCCCCCTCGATGAGCTCGAAGTCCGCGTCGGAAAGGCCCTCGAACGCCGCTCCCTCCTCCGCCGCAACACCATCCTCGAGGACGCCCTCACGCCGTCCGATCCCGCCGCCGAGTTCGTCGGCGACAGCCCGGCCCACCGCGAGACCCTGGCCCTCGTCGAACGCGTCGCACCCACCGACTCCACCGTCCTCGTCCTGGGGGAAACCGGCACCGGCAAGGAAGTCGTCGCCAAGCTGATCCACGCCCGCAGCGGCCGCCGCGACCGCCCCTTCGTCATCGTCGATTGCGCCGGACTCCACGAGGAGCTCCTCCAAAGCGAGCTGTTCGGCCACGAGAAAGGCGCCTTCACCGGCGCCGTGCGCCGCAAACATGGCCTGTTCGAAGTCGCCGACGGCGGCACGATCTTCCTCGACGAAGTCGGCGAAATGAGCCTCGCCACCCAGGCCAAGCTGCTCCGCGTCCTCGAATCCTCGTCCTTCCGCCGCGTCGGCGGAACCGAGGAAATCCGCGTCGATGTCCGCACCCTCGCCGCCACCAACCGCGACCTCGAGGTCTCCGTACGCCAGAAGATGTTCCGCGAGGACCTCTACTGGCGACTGTCCACCATCCGCGTCCGCCTCGCGGCCCTCCGCGAACGTCCCGGCGACGTCGCCGCCCTCGCCGAACACTTCCTCCGCCGCGGCGAACAGCGCTTCGGCCGCAAGCTCCACCTCTCCCCGGAGGCACACCGCGCCCTCGAACGCCACCCCTGGCCCGGAAACGTCCGCGAGCTGGCCCACACCATCGATCACGCCATCATCGTCGCCGACGGCCCCACCATCGAATCCCGCCACCTCCCCCCCGCCGTGCGCGACGGCGGCTGCCCCGAGCTCAATGCCGCCGGTTGGCCCATGGTCCCCCTCGCACGCCTCGAGCGCATGCACATCGAACGCATCCTGGCCTCCGCCGGCGGCCACCGCGGCCGCGCCGCCGAACTCCTCGGCATCAGCGAACGCAACCTCTACCGCAAGCTCCGGGAGTACGAGGCGGAGTGAGCCGGATGAGAGGAAATGTAAGTTCCAAGACACGCAATCGAAAACCGACAACGGGCGGGCCCGGCAGCAACGCGAGACTGGAAACGGGCAACGGACCCCGTTCGATCCTCACCACCCGTCCTCGACCCTGATCGGCCGCGCTCGCGCGGCCTCCATCTTTCATCTTCGGTTGCCCGTCCGGCGTTGCGTCCTGCCTGCCCCGAGCGAAATCGAAGGGCCGCTCCCGTTTCCGGTTTTCGATTGCATGTTTCAGCATTTACATTGCCCCGCCCCCCCGCTTGCGTCCACCCCCCGCGGGTGCCACACTTGCCGTACGCGACGGTCCGTAGAACGTCACGGGCCCATGAGCCGACCGACGCACGCCGCCCCATCGGCGTCCAGCTCATGCTCGGAAGTGTCCGGCGGATCGTGGGCCCAGACCCAACGGTCCGCGCCCTCGCGCGGCCTGCCGCGGAGGATGACCCACACCTTTCCGACCACGCTCTCGACCGGCACCGTTCCCCAGAACCGCGAGTCGTTGGAGTTGTCGCGGTTGTCGCCCATCACGAAGAGCTCGCCGGGCGGAACCACGACTCCACCCTCGGCCGCCTCGCGCGTTCCCCGCCGCGGGTAAGGCCGCCCGGGTAACTCGCCGCCGAGGACGAGCACCTCGCCGCCGCCCCGGTAGGCCCCCGGCGCCGTCCGGATCGGCTCCGGCGCGCCGCTCCCCTCGTGGTACTGCCGCACCGTGTAGATCGTGTCACCCACGCGCTCCAGGAAGATATCGAACTCCGCCCGACGAGAACTCGGGTCGTCCCGCTCGGGGGCCGTGACCATCGCCAGGAGACAGCGCGGCGCGGCTCCCCCGTCGAGCCGCAGGGTTCCGTCGTCATCGACGGCGATCCGATCGCCGGCCACCGCCACCACCCGCTTGATGAAGTCCTCGCCGGTCCGTGGCGCCGTGAACACCACCAGGTCGCCGCGCTGCGGCGTTCCGAACTCCGCCAGCGTGAGATCCAAGAACGGCACGCGGAGGCGATAGGCCGCGAGGTTCACCAGGATACGGTCGCCAACCGCGATGGTCGGCAGGCTCGCCCCGGAAGGAATACGGTATGCCCCGAGGAAGGTCCCGGGAAGCATCGCGAACACGGTGGCGGCGGCGACGACCGCGGCCACGGCACCGCCCGCCCGCCAGGACGGAAGACCAATGCCTCGGCGGAGTGCACCCCACAGGAACGCGAGCCACCAGCAGAGGACGCCGAAGTGGACGAGCCAGGCGACGGTGGAATCGACGGCCGCGGTGACGAGTTGGACGGGGCCCAGGCAGCCGAGAGCGACGGCCTCGCCGGCGACCAGAGCGCGCACGAAATCCGCGACCCGACCACGCGCGCCAAACGCCCGCGCGACCCCCGCAAGGCAACCGGTGAGCGCGGCCAGCAGGACCAGCCCGACGGCCGCTCCGAGCAGCAGCCCGACCAACACGACGGCCGACAACTCGCGCGAACGGACCAGCCAAATCGCAGCCAGCCCGACGGCAAGGCCTACCGCCGCCGCTCTCCATACCGGCATCGCCGGCTGCCGGGCCGTTGCCTCCGCAAGATCGACCGGGCGGTGGATGCCGCGAACGAAGATCTCGTGAACTCGCCATGGCGGTAGAGCATCCACCCGCCGTGGCGCCGGCGGGGGATCCAGCGCCGCTTCGACCGACCCGGCATCGGATACCGCGCCATCCGGTGCGCCCGTCTTCCGCTCCTCGATCACACCACCACTGTAGCGAAACCATGACGGCGGGAGCAACGTGTGCTCTCCCCCTCTGCGTCTCTGCGTCTCTGCGTCTCTGCGCGGCAGTTCCCCCTCCCTTCCGGCATCGGTGTCCATCGGTGTCCATCGGTGGTTTCTCTTCCCCCAACCGCCGGATGACCGCGTGGAACGCCACGACCGGGCGCGACGGCTCGAAGCTCCGCCTGGCCCGGTAGCCGCCGCCGTTGTCGACATGCCGCGCGAGTGGTAGCTTCCACGCATGCTCCGCCCTCTTCCCCTCTCCCGCCGACCGCTCCTCCTCGCCGCCGTGCTCCTCGCCGTGCCCACCGGCATCGCCCGCGCGCAGGATTACCCCCCGGAGGCCATCGAAACCCACCGGCAAGGGGTGGAGGCGTTCGAACGCGGCGACATCGACGAGGCGATCCGCCTGTTCCGCGAATCGTACGAGGTCCACCACGGACACCCCTATGCCCTGTTCAACCTCGGCGAATGCTACGAACGCCTCGGCGACCTGGCCCAGGCCGTGGACTGGTTCGAACGCTACATCGCCGCCACAGGCGATGACGCCGCCGATCGCGAGGTCGTCCTCGAACGCATCCGCAACCTGCGCACGCGACCCGCCACCGTGACCCTGCGCTCCACGCCGCCAGGAGCATCCGTCACCGTCTCCGATCCCGACGGCACCCCGCGGACGGAATTCCCCGCGGTCGTCACCCCCGCCGATCTGGACCTGCCGCCCGGCACGTTCGTCCTGCGCTTCGAGCTTCCCGACCGACCCGAGCAGACCCGCGTCGTGGAAGGAGGCCTGGGACGGCGCGCAACCCTCGATGTCGTCTTCGCGGCCACGGAAACGCCCGTTCCGCCCCCGGTGGAGGGTCCCGCCACGGGTGACGGCGCCGGATCGGTCTTTCTGTCGGCGCAAGGGGGCGTCATCGCGGCCCTGAGCGGCGCGGACAACGTCTTCGCCACGGCCGGCGCCGGAATCGCGGCGGGCTACGAGTTCTCCGGCGACCCCTGGCGCTTCGTCCTCGGCGGCGACTTCTGGTTCGGATACTACCCGATCGAAGTGCGGCAGACCGGCGCACGCCACGCCACCACCTTCCTCGACGTCGCCGCCGTCCCCGGGATCGCCTGGCAGCCCCTTCCCGCCCTGCGACTCGTCGGCTCCGTCGGTATCGGCCTGGGCGTCTACCTCCCGCCGGACGACCCGGCGATTCCCGTCCCGTGGGTCGGCGCGCCGCTGGACGGACCGACGCTCCTCTTCCACCTCCGCCCTGCCGTCGCGCTGGAGTGGCTGCTCCTGGACGCCTTCGGCCTGTACGCCGTGCCCCTGGCCGTCGACATCGACATCCCGCTCGGTCCCGACGTCCTGCGCCGCGTCCTCGTCAATTACCTCGCCGTGGGCGGCCTCGCCGCACACTTCTAGGTGGTGCGGTCGTGCGGTAGGCGTTGGAGCGTCGGCCGGACGGGCGACGCTTAGTCGGGCTGCACTCGCCGCGCCGTGCCGATCTTCTCGAACGGAAGCTCGGAGGGACCGGACGCGTCGGCGCCGGCAACCGCCGGCGGCTCCTCGCCGGCGTCGGGACCGGCCGGCACGGCGTCGAGGGACCCGGAAACGGGCACGGCGGACGCGTCGCGGGCTCCACTCCGGCCGTCGCGCCGCACGGCCGCCGCCGTGCCGGCGTCGCGCGGAACGGGACCCAGGATCGCCGGAGCGCCGGCGTCGGATTCGTCCGGGCCCGCCGCCGACGAGACGGCAGCATCGGCGGCCATCCCCGCGTGGCCGGCGGACGTCTCCACCCCGGGAAGCAGGGGCGGCGCCGGAGCCGGGACGACCGTCGCGGGCTTCGCCACACCAGAATCGTCACCCCCCGAAAACACCGGACCGGCCGGCACAGGCGGCACCGCAACGCCCGGCCGCCCGCCCGCCCTACCCCCGCCGCCTCCCCCCGGCGGCCACAACCCCACCGTCGCCCCGACCGCAATCGCCGCGACCGCTACCGCGGCCGCCGCGAGCCGCCGCTTGCGGCGCGCCCCGAAGGTCGGCAGCGTGTCCTCGTCGACCACCGGCACCGCAGGACCGGCCCGCACCCCGGTCGCGGCCGCCGTCGCCACCCCCGCCCTCTCGGCCGCCATCGTCGGCGCCAGCCCGAACGGCGCCGGCGCTCCGACGGTGCCCGGCAATCCGGCGACGCGCAAGGCCGACGGATCCGCCATCCCCGCCAGCACCGCCGCCACCACGGCCATGTCCCGCGGCCGTCGCTCGGGCTCCTTGGCCAGCATGCAGAACACCAGCTCGTCCAGCTCCTCGGGGCATCCGGCCAGAATCTCCCGCACGCGCCGCGGCGTCCGGCTGAGGTTCAGGCTCAGGTACGCCATCTCCGTGCCCTCGGCGGGAATCGGAGCCCGCCCGGTCAGCATCTCGAACAGGAGCACGCCCAGGGCCCAGATGTCCGTGCGACCGTCGACCTGCCGCCCCAGGATCTGCTCCGGAGCCATGTAGCGCGGCGTCCCGATGAGCGACGTCGTCGCCGTGCCGTGCGGCCCCATCACCCGCGCCACCCCGAAGTCCAGGATCTTCACCAGCCCCGTCGCACGCTCGATACGGATGTTCTCCGGCTTCAAATCGCGGTGCACCACGTCCTTCGCGTGCGCCTCCGCCAGACCCTCCGCGATCTGCCGCGCCAGCTCCGCGGCCCGCCCGGGCGGCAGCGGCCCGGCACGCCGCAACAACACGTCCAGACCCTCCCCGTCGACGTACTCCTGCACCTGGAACGGCACCCCGTCGTCGTCCTCGTCCAGGTCCAGCACCCGCACGATGTGCGGATTGACCAGCGCCCGAGCCACCCGCACCTCGTTGATCACCCGCCGCCGGATCTTCGCGCTCGCCGCCAGCTCGCGGTGCAGGAACTTCAGCACCACGCGGCCCAGCTCCACGCCGTCCTGCACGTGCGTCGCCAGGAAGACCGTCCCGAACCCCCCGGCCGCCAGCCGGCGCTCGATCCGGTAACGCCCCCCGACCAGCTTCCCGCTCGAATCCTCGTCCGGCCATCCCGTCCCCGGACGCGCCGTGCCGCACGAACCGCAAGCCTCCGCCCCGCGCTCCACCGCCGAACGGCACTCCGGACAATACGCTCCGTCCACCACGCCTCTCCCGCGATCGCCCCCGCAATCGCCCGCCGGCCACAGGATAGCAGGAGCGGGCCCGCCCGACCGCAACGACCGCTGCCCTTGACCGATCCCGACGCAGGGCCCTACATTCCGACCCGTGCGTGCACGAACCCGCCACGGAAACGCGCTCCTCGCCGCCTGCGCGGCAGCCGCCGCCGCCGCCGGACTCGCCCTCGCGACCGCCTCCGGCGCCTGCGGCGCCGCGCTCGTCGACGTCGACGCCGGCCGCGACTCGGCGGAAGACACGGCCGAGGATACGACCGTCGCCGACGACGCCGACCCGCCCGAGACCGAATCCGGCTGCGGAACCGTATGGTACTTCGACGGCGACGGCGACACCTGGGGCGACCCCGACGCCACCGTGTGCGAGTGGGCCCAACCGTCAAGCTACGTGGAACGTCCACGCGACTGCTGCGACGCCAACGGAACGGTCCACCCCGACCAGATCGGCTGGTTCGCCTCGGCCTTCGACCAGTGCGGCTCCCCCTCCTTCGACTACGACTGCTCGACCGTCGAGGAACCCGAGCCCGCCGCAGTCGGCGGCCACTGCTCCGGCGTGATAACTTCCTGCGACCTCGTCGTGGGCTGGGAAGGCGCCACCGCCCCCGCCTGCGGCGCCGCCGCCCCCTTCGTCACAGGCTGCCTCGCCGGCGCCGTGTGCCTCCCCGAACACCCCAACCGCACCCAGGCCTGCCACTGATCCACCGCTCCACCGCCCCACCGCTCCACCCCTCCACCCCTCCACCCCTCCACCGCTCCACCCCTGTGCTACACTCCGCCGCCGTGACCGAACGGCAACCACCCGAAGTGGCGACCCTGCCCGACGACGACGGCGACCCCGCGGCAACCGCCCCCCCTCGCGCCTTCCTGCTCGTGCTCGGCGGCGGCCAGGCACGCACCGTTCCCGTCCCGACCGACGGCCTGCTCGTCGCCGGCCGCGATCCCTCGCTCCGCATCCCCCTCGACGACGAAAAAGCATCCCGCCGCCACGCGGAGCTCCGCTCCGCCGGAGGCGAAGTCTCCGTCGTCGATCTCGGCAGCACCTACGGGAGCTTCGTCTATGGCGTGCGCCTCGATCGCCCGCGCGCCCTCGCCCACGGCGACGAGATCCGCATCGGCGCCACCCGACTCACCCTGCTGCGCCCCTCGCGGCCCGTCGCGGGCCCCCGACCACCCGACGTCCTGCGCGCCGCACGCGCCCGGCACGACGGCTCGGGCCCAGGCACCTGCGCCACGGACGCCGGCGACGAAGCCCCCGCCGACGTCGGCGACATCGAGCTCCACGACCCCTCGATGTGCAAGATCTACCGCCTCGCCGACCAGGCCGCACGCTCGACCTCCCCCGTCCTCGTCCTCGGCGAGACCGGCGTCGGCAAGGAAGAAGTGGCCCGCTACGTCCACCGCCGCTCGCCCAGCCACGGCGGACCGCTCGTCGTCGTCAACTGCGCCGCCCTGCCCGAAACCCTCGTGGAAAGCATGCTCTTCGGCCACGAAAAAGGCGCCTTCACCGGCGCAGGCGAACGCCGCCTCGGCTACGTCGAAGCCGCGGCCGGCGGAACCCTCTTCCTCGACGAGCTGGGCGAGCTTCCCCCCGCCAGCCAGTCCAAGCTGCTCCGCTTCCTCGACCGCAATACCATCACCCGGCTCGGCTCCACCGCCGAAGTCCCCGTCGATGTCCGGATCGTCGCAGCCTCCCGCCGCGACCTGGCCCGCGAAGCCGAACGCGGCACCTTCCGCGAAGACCTCTACTACCGCGTCGCCGTCCTCACCATCTACGTCCCGCCCCTCCGCGACCGACCCCTCGATATCCTGCCCCTCGCTCGGCGATTCGCACGACGCGCCGCCGGCGCCGGCCCACGCCCGGACTTCACCGACGCCGCCATCGATCGCCTGCTCGAACACCCCTGGCCCGGCAACGTCCGCGAGCTGCGCAACGCCGTCGAAGGCGCCGTGCTGCAGGCCCAGGGCGCCCCGCTCGCACCACACCACTTCCCACCGGCCGTGCAACGGCCGGCCCCAGGACCCTCAGCTACCACCGGCCTCCCCGCCCGCGTCGCCGAAGTCGAACGCGACGCCATCGTCGCCGCTCTCCGCGACTGCGCAGGCAACCAGTCCCAGGCCGCCCGCAAACTCGGCATCTCCCGCCGCACCCTCATCTACCGCATGCACAAATACGACATCCGCCTCTCGCGAACCACCGAGTAGCCGGACCCCCCCCGCGCGAATCCGAACGTCCCGCGCCGGACCCGCCGTCGGGTCGATTTGCACGTTTGCCGGATCGCGCTACGCTTGCACCAGTCGTTCGCTTCCGGAAAGGAGTGGGAGACATGTTGGCTGCCGAACGGACGTCGTGGATGCGCTGGGCTCTCCTGGGTGCCTTCGCCATGCTGCTCGCCGCTGGCTGCGGCGGCGACTCGACCGGACGACCGGACGACGACGCCGACAACGGCGACGTCGATCTGGACGGGGACTTCGACGTCGAATCCGAAGGCGGCGACGACGGCCGGGACGACGGCCGCGAAGACGGCCGCGAGGACGCCGGCGAGGACGGCGGCGACGGCGGCGAAGTCTGCGGCGACGGCGTCGTCGAGGGCGCCGAAGAATGCGACGACGGCTCGGGCAACAGCGACACCGAACCCGACGCCTGCCGCACCGACTGCACCGCCGCAACCTGCGGCGATGCCGTGACCGACACCGGCGAGGCCTGCGACGACGGCAACACCATCGACGACGACGAGTGCACCAACGCCTGCGCCCTCGCGACCTGCGGCAACGGCACGCTCGACGCCGGCGAGGCCTGCGACGACGGCGTCGACAACAGCGACACCGAGCCCGACGCCTGCCGCACCAACTGCGTCCTGTACTACTGCGGCGACGCCGTCACCGACTCCGTCGAGGTCTGCGACGACGGCAACCGCATCGATGACGACGCCTGCCCGAACGACTGCGCGCCCGCCGCCTGCGGCGACGGCGTGGTCGACCCGGGCGAGGAATGCGACAACGGCACCGACAACAGCGACACCGCCCCCGACGCCTGCCGCACCACCTGCGTCCTGGCCCACTGCGGCGACGCCGTGGTCGATACGGGCGAGCCGTGCGACGACGGCAACACCATCGACGACGACGCCTGCCGCAACGACTGCACCCTGCCCACCTGCGGCGACGGCGTGCTAGACATGGGCGAGACCTGCGACGACGGCAACACCATCGAAACCGACGACTGCCTGGGCACCTGCCTCCCCGCCTCCTGCGGCGACGGGTTCACCTGGGCCGGTCACGAGGACTGCGACGGCGACGCGCCGCGCGCCTGCTCCACCACCTGCGCCTCCGCCGGCACCCAGGCCTGCCTCGGCGACTGTACCTGGGACCCCGCCTGCATCGCCCCGCTCGAAAGCTGCAACGGCGCCGACGACGACTGCGACGGCGCCACCGACAACGGCTTCGACTGCGTCGCCGGCGCCACCGTGTCCTGCACCACCACCTGCCTCACCACCGGCAGCGGAACCTGCACCGGCACCTGCGCCCTCCCCGACCCCGTCGATTGCGCCGTGCCCCTCGAGTCCTGCAACGCCGCCGACGACGACTGCGACGCGTCCACCGACGAGGACTGGGCCTGCGTCCGCGGCGCCGCCGTCTCCTGCACCACCACCTGCTCCACCACGGGTTCCGGCCTGTGCACCGACTCCTGCGCCGTCCCCGCCGCCGTGGACTGCATCCCGCCCGCCGAATCGTGCAACGGCCTCGACGACGACTGCACCGGCGGCCCCGACAACGGCCTGCCCTGCGTCATGGGCGCCCCGACCGCCTGCACCACCTCCTGCGGCACCGCAGGCACAGGCACCTGCACCGCCTCCTGCGCCATCCCCACCGGAGCCGCCTGCACCCCGCCCGCCGAAGTCTGCAACGGCACCGACGACGACTGCGACGGCTTCACCGACGAACCCGCCCCCTGCGCCGCAGGCCAGACCGTCGCCTGCACCACCACCTGCGGCTCCACGGGCTCCGGCGCCTGCACCGCCTCCTGCGCCATCCCGGCCCCCGCCGCCTGCACCCCGCCCGCCGAGGCGTGCAACGGCGCCGACGACGACTGCGACGGCATGACCGACGAGGATTCCGCCTGCGTGCCCGGCTCCTCCGTCTCCTGCTCCACCGCCTGCGGCTCCACGGGCTCCGGCCTCTGCACCGCCACCTGCGAAATCCCGGGCGGCGCCGCCTGCACCCCGCCCGCCGAAGTCTGCAACGGCACCGACGACGACTGCGTCGGCGGCTGCGACAACGGCTGGGCCTGCTGCTCCGGCACCTCCGTCTCCTGCACCACGTCCTGCGGCTCCACGGGCGCAGGCAGCTGCACCGCCCTCTGCGGCATCCCGGGCGGCGCCGCCTGCACGCCCCCCGCCGAAACCTGCAACGGACTCGACGACGACTGCGCCTCCGGCTGCGACAACGGCTTCGCCTGCTGCTCCGGCGCCTCCACCGCCTGCACCACCACCTGCGGCTCCACGGGCTCCGGCACCTGCACCAGCGGCTGCGCCGTCCCCACCGGCGCCTCCTGCACGCCCCCCGCCGAAACCTGCAACGGACTCGACGACGACTGCGCCGGCGGCCCCGACAACGGCTTCTCCTGCGTCCTCGCCGCCACCCAGAGCTGCACCGTCGGCGTCTGCACCGGAACCCAGACCTGCGTCGGCCCGAGCTGCTCCTGGGGCGCCTGCAACTTCGGCGCTACCCCGCCCAACGACACCTGCTCCGGCGTGTCCATCCCCGAAATCTCCGGCGGCGGCACCTTCACCGGCTCCACCTGCCCCGCCGTCAACAACTACACCGCAAGCTGCGGCGGCTCCGCCGCCTCCGCCGACCTCGTCTTCCGCCTCACCCTCGCCGCACGCACCTTCGTCGTCATCGATACCGTCGGCTCCAACTTCGACGCCGTCCTCCACCTCCACCGCGCCGCCTCCTGCGACGGCTCCGGCGCCACCGAAATCGCCTGCGACGACAACACCGCCGGCGGCTCCCCGGGCCAGGCACGCATCAGCAACGCCTTCGACGCCGGCACCTACTGGCTCGTCCTCGACGGCGCAGGCGCAGGCAGCCGCGGCAGCTACGTCCTCAACGTCTTCACCGCCCCGGCCCCTCGCAACGACGCCTGCTCCGGCGCCATCGACATCAGCGCCGGCGGCTCCTTCCCAGGCGATACCTCCTTCGCAGGCAACGACGACGCTCCCGCCTGCGCCGGCGTCACCCCAGGCGGCGGCGACGTCTACTACTTCTTCCGCCTCCTCGTCCCCTCCGTCGTCTACCTCGACACCGTCGACGGCGGCGCCTGGAACTCCGTCATCCAGGTCCGCAGCGGCACCTGCACCGGCGCCAGCTCCGGTTGCGCCAACGACAGCTGCGGCACCCTCCGCTCCCAGTTCGCTCAGGTCCTCCTCGCAGGCACCTACTACGTCATCGTCGATGGCGCCGCCCCCGATCAGCGCGGCACCTTCACCCTCTTCGCCCAGTTCGCACCCACCGGCCCCTGCGGCACCCCGACGCCCACCGCCATCGCCGCCAGCGGCAGCTACTGGCCGTGGACCACCGGCCAGACCGATGACCTGACCCCGAGCTGCCAGGCCACCGACGCCGAGGACGTCGTCTACTTCGTCCCCGTCTGCGGCCCGCGCTCCGTCACCTTCAGCTCCTGCAACACCGGCGGCGGCTCGCTCCTCGACCCCGTCCTCTACGTCCGCACCGGAAGCTGCTCCGCCGCCGACGCCGGCTGCGCCGACGACACGCCGGGCTGCCTCACCCCGAACCGCGAATCGCTCACCGTCGCCCTCCCCCGCGGCCTCTCCTTCTTCATCGCCGACGGCTTCAACGGCCAGGACGGGTGGTTCCGCGTCGACGTCAGCGGCCTGTAACTCCACGGCGACGACCCCCCCGGGATGCGTCGCACACGCCCCGCTCGTCCCCCCGGGCCGGAATCTGTGTTCATCTGTGTCCATCTGTGGCTTCCCCGTCCCGTCCGGACCCGGGTTTGCCCAAGCCACCCGACCCACGATCAAGCCTGGACAGGTCGCCCGCCGCATGTCACCCTGATCGACGGCGGCCAGGTCCGCGCGCCGGCGACGGGAGCCGCCACGCGGACCACGAACGACGGCGACGACGCACGACACGTTCCGGGGGTGGGGGAGCGTTGTCGCGAGCCGCTGGAGGGAACAAGTCATGCGCACCAACCTGGGTCGGGTCGGGATCGCCGCCGCGCTCGCGGCCGGAATGCTCGCAACTGCGACGCCGCGCCACGCGGCCGCGCAGACGCAGATCAAGCCCTACATCATGATCGTGTTCGATACCTCGGGCTCCATGGTCTGGACCGCCGCCGCCGTCAACCCCGGGATCGGGGGCGCCGGCGACACCCGCGGCGACGGCTCCTGCGACCCCTGGGGCGCTCGCCAGTGCTGCGCAGGCAGCGGCCGCCCCGCCGCCGATCCCGTCCGTGGCGGCGGCGCCGCCAGCGCCATCAGCCGCCTCTACGCCTGCAAGAACGCCATCTACCGCTTCGTCGCCTCCACCGGCGACGTCGCCTTCGGCCTCACCAAGTTCCCCCAGTTCTGGACCCCCGCCGGCCGCCTCATGGACTGGTACTACAACAACCAGAACGCAGCCGGCCAGGACACCGGACGCTACAACGGCGAGTGCACCTCCGCCACCGTCACCGACTACCGCGTCGTCGACATCGATGGCACCGGCGACAACGTCAACAACATCCTCATGTGGGTCGACCACCGCGAATGGTCCGGCGCCGGAACCCCCATCAGCGCCTCCGAACGCGAGCTCCGCGCCGACGGACCCACACCCATCGCCTGGACCCTCACCCAGACCGAAACCTACCTCTCCACCCTCGTCGCCGCCGACACCACCTACCGCGGCTGCCGCCCCTACAAGGTCATCCTCCTCACCGACGGCGAGGAAACCTGCGCCGGCGACCCCGTCGGCGCCGTCACCTCCCTGCGCACCACCGTCGGCGGCGGCTTCACCAAGGACGTACGCACCTGCGTCATCGGCTACGGCTCCAGCGGCCTCCCCACCCTCAACTCCATGGCCCTCGCCGGCCGCTGCTTCGACTCCACCACCACCGCCTTCACCGCCACCAACGAGGACGAGCTCGCCGCCGCCCTGTTCCAGATCGTCGACGGCACCGTTCTCACCGAAATCTGCGACGGCGACGACGACGACTGCGATACCCTGGTCGACGAAGGCTTCACCAAGTACTGCAACCGGCCCGGCGGGATCGGTACCCCCACCCTCTGCGCCGATCCGGGCGAGACCGTTTGCGACGGCATCGACGACAACTGCAACGGCGCCACCGACGAAGGCCTCCTCAACGTCTGCGGCACCTGCGGCCCCGTCCCCCCGGAAACCTGCGCCGACTCCGTCGACAACGACTGCGACACCGTCGTCGATGAGGGCTGCGTGGGCTGCATTCCCGAGGTCTGCGACGGCCTGGACAACGATTGCGACACCGTCGCCGACGACGGCATCGCCCCGCGACCGTGCGGCTCCGACGTCGGCCAGTGCAGCTACGGCTCCCAGTCCTGCACCGGCGGCACCTGGGGCGCCTGCATCGGCGGCCAGGGACCGGTGGCCGAAGCCTGCAACAGCCTGGACGACAACTGCGACGGCATGACCGACGGCCTCACGCGCAACTGCGGCACCGACGTCGGCGTCTGCGAGTTCGGCAGCCAGATCTGCACGATGTCCGCCTGGGGCGCCTGCACCGGCGGCTACTCCGGCTCCGCCGAAGTCTGCAACCTCCTCGACGACGACTACGACGGCGCCACCGACGAAGGCAACCCGGGCGGCGGCGCCGCCTGCGGCACCGACGTCGGCGAATGCGCCCGCGGCACCATGACCTGCACCGGCGGCACCCTCGTCTGCACCGGCGGCACCAGCGCCGTCCCCGAAACCTGCAACAACCGCGACGACGACTGCGACGGCTCCACCGACGACGGCAACCCGGGCGGCGGCGCCGCCTGCTACACCGGCCCCCCGGCCACCCGCCGCGTCGGAGCCTGCACCGACGGCGTCCTCCAGTGCACCGCAGGCACCCTCGCCTGCGGCGGCCAGACCACCCCCGTCGCCGAAACCTGCAACGGCGTCGATGACGACTGCGACGCCGCCACCGACGAAGGCATCGCCACCAGACCCTGCGGCACCGACGTCGGCGAGTGCACCGCAGGCACCGAAAGCTGCGTCTCCGGCGCCTGGTCCTGCGCGGGCTCCGTCGGCCCCGCCGCCGAAACGTGCAACAACCGCGACGACGACTGCGACGGCTCCACCGACGACGGCAACCCGGGCGGCGGCGCCGCCTGCTACACCGGCCCCCCGGCCACCCGCCGCGTCGGAGCCTGCACCGACGGCGT
>JACRCZ010000079.1 GCA_016218765.1 Deltaproteobacteria bacterium
ACCGCTCCAGCCGGCCGCCTATCCGGCTGCCGTCAGGTCACCTCTACGCCTCGGTTGCCGGAGCGGCAAGAAACCGGAACGCGCGATTTCCCGCGCTCGGCACGATCGACGGGCCGCGCTTTTCGACGATCGTCTCCAGGGTCAATTCGAGCCCGCAGTGTTCCGGCGGGTTCTTCAGAAGGTCGCGTCGCTGTCAATCGGCGAGGACGCTCAGCTACCGCGCCGGATCGTATCAGTCCTCTGGTACATCCCGCTCTTCATGCACTGGCAGGTTGAGCGGATTCAGGAGGGTGGCGGCGACACCGCGGCCTACGCCAAGGCGATTTCCGAGATGACGAACGAGATCGAGCGGTTGCTCGGTGTGCCGTAGCCGCCGGGCGCAGGCCGGCCGGACCCAGGCAATCATCGAGCGGAGGGGTGAAACCCGGTCGGCGCGGGTGTCGGCCGTCGCCGGCAACGAGCTGCTGCGAACCGACGTAGGGGCGATTCGGCTCTGCACGTGGGGTCGGCAGGCCGCAGGGTAGACCGCCGGCGGCGCCGGAGGGCCGGCGGCCGGACCATGGCCCCTCCCGAAGTCAACCCGGGGCAGGCCCGCAAAGGGCGTGATGCCGAACGGACATCAGCCAGGTGCCGAAGGGGAACACCGCGCCGCGGTCACCGCCCAGCCAACGCCGCGACGCACGCCGGTAGTCTTCCAGGAACGCGAGCCACCGGCGAATCGCGCCGACCCGCGGTCGGCGTCCTTGCCCGCGCGACTCGCGGGTTGATACCGCGGCGCGGCTCGTGCGTGCCGGGCCGGTCGGTCGGAACGCACGGCATCACGCGCTCCATGCCGAGGAACGTGCGGCCGGCCTGCCGGAACCTCGGCGGGGGATTTCGCGCCAAGGACGCAAAGGACCGCAAAGGACGCAAAGAGGGGAAGGGTTTCTTCTCCAGCTCCCTTGGCGTCCTTTGCGTGAAGTCCGGCCCCGCGCGGGCTCTGTCCGGCCCCCCGCCCGTCGGGGGGGGGTGATCAAAAACGATCAAAGTTTTTGATCGATTTTGATCGGTGAGGGGCTCTCGGGCGCGGGGGGTGGCGTGGAATCACGGCGGTTTCCGGCGGCGGACGGTGGGTCCGATGCGGCACGGTATGTGCTCATGGGACGCAACCGTCCGGGGGGGCCTCCGCTTGCCGGCGCGGAGGAGGTCGGAAGCGAGGCCCGGGATGGACGAGCGGAGGTTCGAGCGGTTCGATGCGGGGGGAGCGATCCGGTTCATTGCGGACGGCGGCGTCGGGGAGGGAGATGGGGGCGGGCGCTGGACGGGCCGGGTGCGGAACCTGTCGGCGAACGGGGTCCTGGTGGAGTGTCGTGGGCGCGTGCCGGAGCGAGGTGCGGTCTTCTGGGGCCGGTTGGCGCACCGTCGTCGGATGACCCGGCGGAGTCTGGTGCGCCTGTTGCGGGTGTTGCCGTGGTCGTCGCGAGACGGCGCGCACGAGCTGGCGTTGCGGTTCGAGGGTCGGGACGGGGAGGCGCTGGCGGACGTGGCGGAGCTGGTGGCGGCGGTGGCGCCTTCGCCGCCGACGCTGGCGCAGGTTTTGGCGTTGCCGCAGGCGCACGGAGAGGAGTTGATCGCGCTGGACACGGGGGCGTTTGCGCGCATCGTGCTGCGGGGAGCGGGCCGTCGGTTCCGCGTGATGTCGTCGGGCCGGCCGGGCGGGGTCGGGTGTCTGCTGGTTCGTGCGGGGCGCGGCGAGGGGGAGCCGTTGCGTGCGTTTCCCGTTTCCGGCGTGTCTGCCTCCTGGGCGCCGGCGGGCGAGCCGGTGATGCTGGTTGCGGGTGGGCGCCGGTCGCTGGTGATTCTGCGGGCGGGGTTGGCGGGCGGGGGGCCGCCGTGGGAGGTGTGTCCGCTGGGGGCGTGGTTGTTCCGCCGGCGGTCCGGGGATCGCATCCGGTTGTCGTCGGAGCGGCCGTTGATCGTGCGGCTGGAGCATCCGCTCGTGCCGGGGCGGACGGTGGTGCGGGCGGTGCGGGACATCGGGGAGGGCGGGTTGTCGTTCGACGGCGACGTGCGGGCCGACGCCTTGTCGCCGGGGACGGCGTTCCCGACGATGCGTCTCACGCTGCCGGAGGGGGACCAGGTGGTGTTGGCCGGGTCGATCCGATCGGCGCGACCGGTTCCTGCGGGCGGTCATCGTTTCGGCATGCGCATTGACGCCTCGATGCCGCCTGGGGCGTGGGACGCGGCGGTGCTGCGGGCGCTGCATCCGCACGTGCGGCCGTTGGGGCCTCTGGATCCGCCGCGGGTGTGGGAGCTGCTCGATCGGACGGGGTATCTGGACGAGAAGCCGCGCGAGTGCACGGAGCCGTTGGGGGAGTCGTTCCGCAGCGCGTGGGGCCGGCTGGCGGCGGTGCCGCGGGTGGGGGGCAGCCTGTTGTTGCACGACGAGGCGGCGTTGCGCGGTGCGGTGTTCCAGACGCAGGCCTATCCCGGGACGTTCATCCTGCACCAGCTCGCGTTGGACCTGCGCTCCCCGGAGCGCGACGTGCCGCGGCCCGTGATTGCGGGCCAGATCTACCGTTCGCTGTTCCATCTCTGCAGTCGTGCGCCCGGGTTGCGCCACACGCTGGCCATCTTCAACGACGAGAAGGCGTGGAGCGGGTACCTGTACGACGAGTTCTTCGCGCTGGCGGGGGACCGGGCGCGTTATTCGGTGGAGCGGCTGCGGCTGGTGGAAAAGGTTCGGGCGAAGGATGCGGAAGGCGGGACATCCGGTGCGTCGGGCGCGGGGGATGCGCGTGCGGCGGCGTCGGGGATCGAGGTCCGGCCGTTCGTGGCGGCGGACGCGGCGGCGATCGAGGGGGCGGTGCGGCGCGACATGCCGGAGTTGGCGGCGGAGGCGCTGGCGTTGGCTCCGCTGGACGCGGAGCTTCGCGGGCTGGACGAGGAGTATCGGGTGGCGGGGCTCCGTCGTTCGCGCGAGGTGTTGGTGGCCTGGCGGGGGGGTCGGGCGGTGGGTGCGGTGGCGGCGGACCGCGCCTCGCCGGGGATCAACATCTTCGGGTTGCTGGACGCGGTCTTGCCGGTGGCGTTGGAGTCGCCGGCGGGGCCGTTCGACTGGCTGCACGCGCTGTTGGCGGAGGTCGAGCGGCGGCGGGCGGAGGCGGGCGGGGCGGTGTTGGCGCTGGTGCCTGCGGGGTGGCCGCCGGAGGCGGTGCCTGCGGGTTACCGCGAGGTGGCGGTGGTGCGGCGGTGGATCGCGCACCGTTCGCTGTTGCCCGCGTACCTGGCGTACCTGGACGAGCACTTCGGCATCGGGAACGAGGCGGAGGGGGACGAGCCGTGAGTTCCGGGGGGCGGCTGCGGGCCGGAGAGGAGGGACCGATGGTATTCGATGAGGCGTGGGCCGGGTGGGCTGCGGAGCACGGGTTGGGGCGGCACGGGTCGCCGTCGCCGTTGTGCACGCTGATCCGGGCGGCGCTGGCGCATGGGCCGGAGGGGCGGGCGGTGGAGGACGGGTCGCGGTCGTTGTCGTTCGCGGAGCTTGGGGTGCGGGTGCCGGCGCTGGCGGCGGCGCTGCACAAGGCGGCGGGGGGATGGGGGGCGCGGGTTGCGGTCAGCATGGGCAACCGTGTGGAGTGGATCGAGGCCTGGCTGGCGGCGTTCCAGGCGGGGGTGGGGCTGGTGCCGCTGCATCCGGATCTGCCGGAGGAGGTGGTGCGGGCGATCGCGCGGCGGACGGCGCCGGCGGTGGTGGTGGCGGACGTGCGGGGCGCGCACGTGGCGCGGGCGGTGCTGGACGGGGTGTCCGGGGTGCGGCGGCGGATCGTGGTGGGCGAGGCGGGGTGCGACTGGGAGCGGATGGCGCAGGGCGGGGTGTCGGGGCGGCTGGGCGATCCCGGGGCGGACGCGGTGGCGGCGGTGTTCCCGACGTCGGGGACGACGGGGGAGCCGAAGGGCGTGGTGGTGACGCACGGCAACTGGGCGGCGGGGCTGCGCGGGCTGGCGGCGGCGTTCGGCGGTCCTCTGGGCGACGACGTGGTGCTGCACGCCACGGCGTTGTCGCACACGACGAGCGAGCTGATCCTGCCGGCGCTGGCGGCGGGTGCGCGGCAGGTGGTGGTGGCGGACGGCGACTGTGCGGCGGCGGCGGAGCGCGTGGCGCGTGGGGAGGGGACGCGGCTGTTTCTTTCGTCGGCGCTGCTGGAGGCGTTCGTCGAAGCGGCGCGGGAGGCGCGTGCGGACGGCGGGCGGCTGCGTTCGTTGCTTTATGGTGGTGCGCCGGTGTCGGCGAGCGTGATCGAGCGGGCGCTGGCGTTTTTCGGGCCGGTCCTGGAGCAGGGGTACGGGCAGACGGAGACGTTTCCGCCGACGCTGGCGTTGGGGCGTGCGGAGCATTTGATTCCCGGGGTGCGGGGGCGGCGCCTGCGCGAGTCGCTTGGCCGTCCGGTGTCGACGTGCGAGGTGCGGCTGGTGGGCGCGGAGGGGACGGGGGAGGTGTCGCCGGGAGCGGTGGGTGAGATTGCGGTGCGCGGGGCCAACGTGACGCCGGGGTATTTCGGGGACGAGGCGGCGACGGCGCGGGCGAAGCGGGGCGGGTTCCACCTGACGGGCGACCTGGCGGTGCGGGACGCGGACGGGACGGTGCGACTCATGGGCCGGCGGTCGGAGATGCTGGGATCGCTGGAGCGGGCGGTGCATGCGCGGCAGGTGGAGCGGGAGGCGGAGGAGCATCCGGACGTGCGCGAAGCGGCGGCGTGCGATGTCGGGGGTGCGGTGGTGCTGGCGGTGGTATCGCGGGGGGGCGACGGGGCGGCGTTGGTGGCGTCGTTGCGGCGGCGGATGGTGGAGCGTCTGGGGCCCGCGGCGCGGCCGTCGCGGATCGTGGTGTTGCGTGCGCTGCCGCGGAACGCGAACCGCAAGCTGGAGCGGAGCGCACTGGCGGCGTTGGTGGCGGGGGAGGGCGGGGCGGCGTCGTCCCGGGAGGAGTAGGCGGATGCCGCGAATCCTGCTGGTGGAGACCTGTACCGCGCCGCGTCGTCCTGCGAGCGAGCTGGCGGCGGAGCACCGGGCGCGGCACGCGCTGGCGCTGGAGTCCGTGGTCGACGGGCGGCGGGACGGCGCGCGGGGGGTGCGGCGCGACATGCGGGGCGGCGAGCTGGCGCTGTTCGGCATCCCGCTGGGCGGCGCGTACCTGGCGCCGCGGCTGCTGGCGCACGGCATCGAGGTGCTGCACGAGCCGCTGGCGCTGCACGCGGCGGCGGGGCGCGATCCGCTCTTGGCGCTGGGGGAGGCGGTGCGGCGGGGGGAGCCGGACGTCGTGGGCATCACGATCAACCACACGGTCGAGGAGTCGGTCGGGCTGATGATGGCGCGGGTGGTGAAGGCGACGCGGCCGGGCGTGAAGGTGGTGCTGGGGGGGATGGACGCGACGTTCCGGGCGCACGTGCTGGCGCACGAGCCCGCGGTCGACGCGATCGTGCGGTTCGAGGGGGAGGAGTCGTTGCCGCGGTGTGTCGACTGGCTGACGGGGCGGGGCGAGCCGGACGACGTGGCGGGGCTGGTGGCCCGTGTTTCGGACGAGGTGCGTCTGGTGCCGCCGGGTCCGCACATCGATTTCGCGCGTGCGGTGCCGGCGTACGACGTGATGCGCGCGGACGAGTACGTCCGTGCCGGGGTCTTGGCGCACGTGCAGACGTCGCGGGGCTGTCCGCACGAGTGTCACTTCTGCTGTCACACGACGTACTGGGGTCGCGGGGTGCGGGTGCGCGACGTGGGGCTGGTGGCGGAGGAGGTGGCGGACCTGCTGGGTCGCGGTTGCGACCTGGTGTATCTCACGGACTCGACGTTTACGCTCGACGGGCAGCGGGTGGAGGACATGTGCGACGCGTTCGTGGCGCACGGGGACGACCGGGCGACGTTCGCGGTGGAGACGCGGATCGACCGGCTGGACGACCGGCTGCTGGCGCGGATGGCGCGGGCGGGGGTGCGGATCGTGGCGTTGGGTGTGGAGTCGGTGTCGCCGGAGGTCCTGGCGCGGCTGCCGGACAAGCGGGTGGCGGACCCGCTGGCGTCGGTGCGCGACGCGGTGCGGCGGCTGCGGGCGCACGGGATGAGCGCGTATGTCTCGCTGGTGCTGGGGCTGCCTGGGGAGACGGCGGAGAGCCTGCGGGGGCTGATCGACGCGGTGGACCTCCTGTACGCGGACACGGACGGCCTGTTGTGGGCGGACGCGAAGCTGGCGCGGGCGTTCCCGGGCTCGGCCTTTGCGGACGACCCGGCGCGCTTGCACGCGACGGTCGACGCGCGCTACGAGTGGTATGACTTCTACGGGCGGGTGACGGTGCACGTCGAAGGTGGTCCCACGGAGGAGGAGATCCTGGCGGCGCGGGAGGCGGTGATGGAGCGCAACGTGCGGGCGTGGCGCCGGCGGCGGCCCGGGGACGAGGCGCGGGTGCGGGAGGCGGTGGCGAAGTGGATGGGGGGAGGGGCGGAGACGCCGAGAGGGAGCTGAGTGGTGATGGAGCGCGAGGTCAACACGCTGGCGTTGTCGTTGCTGTTCGGCTACGTCGAGCGCAAGCGCAAGGCGTCGTTGGGGGAGCTTCTGGCCGGGCTGCGGTACGGCGAGGCGGAGCTGCGGGCGACGGGGGGCTGGATCGACTGGGGGACCTACGCGGAGATCGAGAAGCGCGTGCGGGAGAGATTCCCGGACGAGCCCGACTTGTTCCTGCAGGCCGGGCGGTCGGCGATCGACCTGGAGGCGTTCGGATTCGTGCGGGTGATGGCTTCGCTGGTGTTCGACGTGCGTTCGGTCTACCGGGTGGTGCAGCGGACGACGCCGGTGTTCCTGTTCCGCTGCCTGACGATCGAGCGGCGCGACGTGGGCGACGTGATGGAGCTGACGTACCGGCTGCGGCCCGGGCTGGTGCCGGTGCCTGGTTTCTTCGACATCGTGCAGGGGATCCTGGAGCAGCTTCCGCTGCTGGTGGGGGACGAGCGGGCGGTGGTGGTGCAGCGGCCGCTGGATTCGCAGGCGGTGGTGTTCGCGGTGCGGCTGGCGCCCGGGGTGGGGGTGTTGCGGCGGGTGCGGACTGTGGCGGGGAACTGGCTGCACTGGTATCCGCGTGCGATGAGCGAGCTGGAGGAGACGAACCGGCGGCTGCAGGAGCAGTATGGGCAGCTCGAGCAGGCGTACCGCGAGATTTCGGACTATCGGACGCGGCTGGAGGCGATGGTCGACGAGCGGACGTCGCAGCTTTCGCGGGCCAACCGGTCGCTGGAGCAGTCGGTGTCGCGGCTGGAGGCGTTGGACAAGGCGAAGAGCGAGTTTTTCGCCAACGTGTCGCACGAGCTGCGGACGCCGCTGACGATGATCCTGGGGCCGGTGACGACGCTTTTGGACGGGGCGGTGGGTCCGCTGGGGGGGCGGCAGCGCGAGCTGCTCGGCGCCGCGTACGAGAACTCGCGGCGGCTGCTGCGGCAGGTGAACAACCTCCTGGACATGGCGAAGCTGGAGGCGGGGCAGATGCGGCTGCGCTTCCGTGCGACGGCGGTGGACGAGCTGGTGCGGGCGCTGGTGATCTCGGCGCGGGGTGCTGCGGAGGCGCATGGGATCGTGCTGGAGGTGGAGTGTCCGGCGCCGGTGGAGGCGGTGCATGTCGATCCGGAGCAGCTCGAGAAGGTCGTCTTGAACATCGTGGGCAACGCGATCAAGTTCACGCCATCGGGGGGACGGATCCGGGTGCGGGTCGACGAGACGACGGGGTTCGTGCGCGTCGCGGTGGCGGATTCGGGCGAGGGCATTCCGGCGGAGCACCGGGAGCGGATTTTCGAGCGGTTCACGCAGGTGGACGGGTCGGCGACGCGGCGGCACGGCGGGACGGGGATCGGTCTGGCGCTGGCGCGGGAGATCGTGTCGTTGCACGCCGGGCACATCGATCTGGAGAGCGAGGTCGGGAGGGGCTCGACGTTCACGGTGTGGCTGCCCAAGGGCACGGCGCACGTCACGGACGACGTGACGGATCGCCGCACGAGGGACGTCGACGTCGCGGTCAAGCGTCGCGCGTCGGACCAGGAGCTGGTGCGGGTCGAGGAGGTCCTGGCGGACGTGCGGGCGTTGCAGGTGGCGGACGTGGGGCCGGGGGCGGACGCGGGCGGGGTCGGTGCGGCCGAGGAGGAGGGAGCCGGGGCGGACGCGCCGCGGGTGCTGGTGGTGGAGGACGACGCGGACGTGCGGCGGTATCTGTCGTTCGCGCTGTCGGGGCGCTTCCGGGTGGCGGCGGCCGCGGACGGACTGGAGGGCGTGGCGGCGGCGTTGGCGTCGGTTCCGGACGCGATCGTGTCGGACGTGATGATGCCGGGGATCGACGGGATCGAGCTGGTGCGTCGGCTGAGGGCGGAGCCGCGGAGCCGGAGCGTGCCGGTGCTGCTGGTGACGGCGCGTGCGGAGCCGGAGGCGCGGCTCAGGGGGCTGGAGGCGGGTGCGGACGACTACCTGCTCAAGCCGTTCTCGACGCGGGAGCTGTTGACGCGCCTGGAGAATCTGATCCGGCTGCGGGAGTTCGAGCGGGACCTGGCGCGGCGGAACGACGAGCTGGAGGTGGCGCTCAAGAACCTGCGGCACGCGCAGTCGTCTCTGGTGGCGCAGGCGCGGATGGCGTCGCTCGGGCAGCTTGTCGCGGGGGTGGCGCACGAGCTGAACAACCCTGCGAACTTCCTGTGCGGGGCGACGTTCGCGATCGAGGAGAAGCTGCAGGGGGGCGAGCCGACGCCGCAGGCCTTGGCGGAGGTGCGCAAGCTGGCGGCGGTGGCGCGTGTGGGTGGGGAGCGGGTGGCGGACATCGTGGAGGGTCTGCGCCGGTTCTCGGGGCGCGGGCGGCCGCGTGGTCCGACGGATCTGGCCGAGGGTGTCCGCACGACGCTGGCGCTGCTCGAGCCGCGGGTGCGGGAGTCGAAGGCGCGGGTGGAGGTGGAGCTTTCGGTGCCGCTGATCGTGGTGGCGAACGCGGGGGAGATCCACCAGGTGCTGATGAACCTCTTGACGAACGCGCTGCAGGCGGCGGCGGGTGGGACGGTGCGGGTGCGGGGCGGGCGGCAGAACGGGGATGCGTGGATCGGGGTGGAGGACGACGGTCCGGGGATACCGGCCGAGGTATTGCCGCACATTTTCGAGCCGTTCTTCACAACGCGGGAGCCCGGGCAGGGGACGGGGCTGGGGTTGTCGATCAGCGATTCGATCGCGCGGGCGCACGGGGGGCGCATCGAGGCGCGTTCGGAGCCGGGGTGTGGAGCGAGCTTCCGGCTGGTGTTGCCGGCGGGGTGACCGCCGCGGGGTGAAGGCGATCCGGATTTCCCTTCGGCTGCACTCAGGGCGGGCGCGCAAAGGGCGCAAAGGGACGCAAAGGGGAGGGAAAATGGGCGAGATGAGGAGCGAGGGGAGGGACGGGCGGCCGTTGGTGTTGCTTGTGGAGGACGAGGAGAACAACCTCGTGGTGACGGCGCTCAACCTGGGGCCTGTGAACCGGGTGTTGACGGCGTGTTCCGGGGCCGAGGCGTTGCGGATCCTTGGGGGGGAGGCGCCGGACGTGGTGGTTTCCGACCTGCGCATGCCGGGGATGACGGGGGTGGAGCTGCTGGAGCGGGTGAAGGTGCTGCGGCCCGAGGCGGCGCGGATGATCATCACGGGCTACTCGGAGATCCCGGACATCCTCGACGCGATCAACCGCGGCATCGTGCACCGCTGGCTGATGAAGCCGTATCACCCCGAGGAGCTGCGGCTGATGGTGCAGCGGATCGTGGAGGAGACGCAGCTGCGGCGGGACCGGGAGCGGCTGGCGGCGGACCTGGCGGCGCGGAACGCGGAGCTGGAGCGCACGGTGGAGCGGGCGTTGGCGGCGGAGCGGATGGCGTTGGCGGGGCGATTCGCGGCGGAGAGCGCGCACGAGCTGGGGAACCTGGCGACGATGATGACGGGGACGATCGAGCTGTTGTCGCTGCGCGGTGAGCGGCCGGACGGTGCGGCGGTCGAGCGGATGCGGGTGGGGGCGGAGCGGATGCTCGAGGTGATCGAGGCGGTGCGGGATCTGGCGGGGGGTGTGCATGCGGAGTGCCGGCGGAGTGCGGAGGATGTGGCCCTGCTGGTGCGGCGGACGGCGGAGATGGCGCGACACCAGCCTGCGGCGCGGGAGCGGGTGCTGGAGCTGGACGTGCCGCAGTCGTTGTGGTTCAGCGTGGACCGGCGGGCGATCCGGCATCTGGTGTTGAACCTCTTGCGCAACGCGTTCGAGGCGTCGCGTTCGCGGGTCGGGGTTGTCTTGGCCGGGGACGAGGGGGCGTTGCGGTTGGTGGTGAGCGACGACGGGCCGGGGGTGGATGCGGGATTGCGTTCGCGGATCTTCGAGCCGTTCTTCACGACGAAGGGAGCCGGGATGGGGTTGGGGCTGTCGGTGTCGATGCAGGCGGCGCGGGATCACGGGGGGACGTTGCGGGTGGAGGAGGGGGACGGAGGCGGAGCGAGGTTCGTGGCGGAGATTCCGAGGGCGGCGGCGGGGGGGTAGGGGGGGGCGGGGGGGAAGTTATTGGTGTTTGGTGGGTTGTCCGGGTCGAGTTGTTGGTCGGGAAGTGCGGGGGAAGTGGGGAGGGGACGGTGGGGGATTCGAGGGACGCGGGGGGCGGCGGGGGCGGGCGGAGAGCCGAGCGGCCGGGCGCGGAGGCGCCGACGGAACGTCTGCATAAATCGGCAATCCAATTGACAATCCATGCATCCGCAGGGAGCAGTGTTCGACGAGGTGCAGAACGCGCCCGACCTGCTCGGATACCTGCAGGTCGAGGTGGACGAGCGGCCCGAGGCGGGACGGTTCCTGCTGACGGGGTCGCAACACTTCGGGCTGTCGGACGCGGTAGCGCAGTCGCTGGCCGGGCGGGCGGGCGTGTTGCACCTCTTGCCGCTCAGCCTCGACGAAGTCCGTCGCTTCCCGTCGCCGCCGGCGGACCTGCTCACGACGCTGTTTACGGGAGGGTATCCGCGGATTCACGATCGAGGCATTCCGGCGGAGCGTTGGCTTTCCGACTACGTGACGACGTACGTCCAGCGGGACGTGCGGCAGGTGCTCAACGTCGGGGACCTCGAGTCGTTCTCGACCTTCGTGCGGCTCTGCGCGGGCCGCAGCGGGCAAGAGTTGAACCTGTCGGCGCTTGGCGCCGACGCCGGGATTGCCCACAACACGGCTCGCGCCTGGCTCTCCGTGCTGGAGACCAGCTTCCTCTGCTTTCGGCTGCCGGCCTGGCACGCGAACCTGAACAAGCAGCTCGTCAAGGCGCCGAAGCTCCACTTCCTGGATTCGGGTCTTCTTTGCCACCTGCTGGGGATTCGCGAGCCCGGGCAGCTCGCGCACCATCCGCTGCGCGGCGCGATCTTCGAGAGCTGGGTCGTGTCGGAGGTCTACAAGGTGCAGGTGCACGCCGGCCGCGAGCCGCGAGTTTTCCACTTCCGGGAGTCGCGGGGGTTGGAAGTCGACCTGCTCCTGGAGGAGGCCGGAGGCGCGATGCTGACGGAGATCAAGTCCGGGGCGACGGTTGCGTCGGACTTCTTCGAACCGCTGCGCCGGCTTTCGGAACTGCTGCGCCGGCGCGGCCTGGCTGCTCCGGAGCTGCGGCTGGTGTACGGGGGCGACGAGGCGCAGCGACGGACGGACGTGGAGATCGTGCCGTGGGGGGAGGTTGCCGAGCGGAAGTGGTAGCCCGCGGGCGCCTTGACATCGTGCGGCGGGTGCCCTCACGCTTGGCCATGCCGTTGTTCCGACGATCCGACGGGGTGGTGCTCAAGAACGTGCCGCCGGTGCGGCGGGTCATGCCGTACCTCATGCCGACGCGGAACGAGAGCGTGGTGTACCACGAGAACGTGCTGGACCTGACGCGGACGACGCCGTGGCTCAAGGCGTTCAACGACGCTCGTCCGGACGGCCCGAAGGCGACGCTGTTCCACCTCTTCCTCTGGGGCTGCGCGCGAGCGCTGCACGAGCGTCCGGGGCTGAACCGTTTCGTGTCCAACGGGCGGATCTACGAGCGCAAGGGGGTGTTCCTCTCCTTCGCGGCGAAGAAGGGGTTCCGGGACGACGCGCCCTTGGCGACGATCAAGAAGGAGTTCCCCAAGGGCGAGACGTTCGAGGAGTGCGTGCAGCGGCTCACGGCCGGGATCAAGGAGGGGCGCAGCGACAAGCTCCGGCCGGTCGACAAGGAAGTGAAGCTGGTGACGCGGATGCCGGGGTGGATGCTGCACGCGGCGCTGGCGCTGATGCGGTTCCTCGATCGGCACAACCTGCTGCCGCACTTCATGCTGAAGAACGACCCGATGTACGCGAGCGTCTTCGCGGCGAACCTGGGCTCGGTGGGTATCGACGACACGTTCCACCACCTCTACGAGTACGGCACGGTGTCGGTCTTCGGGGTGCTGGGGGTGGCGGGGCCGCGGATCTTCGTCGGCGCGGACGGAAAGCCGGAGGTGCGCGAGGGGGTGCAGGTGCGGTGGACGTTCGACGAGCGCATCAACGACGGGTTGTACTGCGCGGCGTCGCTCAAGCTGGTGCGCGACGCGGTGGAGGATCCGGAGAGGGTGATCGGGAAGGCGGGGTAACCGGGGGGGACGTTTCGCGCAGAGACGCAGAGGCGCCGAGGCGCAGGGAATCACAGTTTTGCGGTCCAGCCGGCGCTGGAGCGTTTCCATCCCGAGACGAGCAGGTCCACGAAACGGGAGCGGAGCTGCTGCTTGGCGAGGAGTTGTCTGGCGGGTGGCATTTCGAGGATCGTTCCCAGGACGCCGGAGAGGACGCGGTGGGAGAGGCGGGAGCGGTCGTCGAAGAGGATGTCGGCGAGCTTCCCGCGCTCGAGGGCCTGGAGCAGCATCTTCTCCATCTGGGATTCCGGGGTGTGCATCTTCGTCGGGATGCGTTTCATCACGAGGGCGTCGAACTTGCACTGGCGGCGGCAGACGCCGCAGCCCAGGCAGAGGCGTTCGTCGACGTGGGCGGCGGCCTTTCGTTTCGGGCCGCCGGGCAGGCGCTGGGCGGGGCGCAGCTCGATGGCGCCGACGGGGCACTTCTTGGCGCAGAGGCCGCAGCCGTTGCAGGCCGCGTCGGCGATGACGGCGAGGTGGTTGGAGGTGACGGGGTGGCGTGCGGCGCCCAGGACGCGGAAGCCGTCGAGCATCTCGCAGCAGCAGGAGCAGCAGTTGCAGATGAAGGTCGGACGGCGCTTGACGTTATCGACCATCTGGACGCAGTCGTGTTCGCGGGCGTGGGTCAGGACCTCGAGCGCGCGTCCCTTATCGATGCGTCTGGCGATGCCGGCGCGGGCGAGGTAGTCGGCGCCCATGCCGAAGGAGAGGCAGTGGTCGAGGGGGTAGTCGCAGCGTTCGCCGAGCTGTTTCTTGACGTGGCGGCAATGGCAGATGCCCTCGGACCAGGTGCCCGCCGTGGCGACGATCTCGGTCGCGCGTTCCCAGTCGAGGATTTCGGAGAAGGTCTCCGGGGAGACGGCGTCCTCGTGGACCAGCGGCCGTGCGATGTACGTCCGGCCTTCGCCGAGCATGTTGACGAAGGCGTGGTCGGGGTCTTTTCGCAGGTACTCCCACATGAGGGTGGCGATGCGTTTCTGGTCCACGTCGTCGCGGACGCGCATCATGGTGAACTCGAAGAAGCCGATGACGGCGGGGTTGAGGAACCAGGCGGTGCGTCCGTCGGGGCGTGGGAAGTCGATGACGAGGCCGCGGGGGAGCATGGCTTCGAGCAGCTCCTTGGCGCGCGTCTCGGAGATCCCGGCCCTGCGGGCGATGGTGCGCGTGCCGGACGGCTGGAAGGGCATGCTGGCGGCGAGGCTCGCTTCTTCGGTCGAGTACAGCTCGCGGAGGATGTCGAAGAGGGCGCGGTGTGCGGGTGCGCCGATGGGCATGCGGTCGAGCCGTTGCTGGAGGTGTGCGTAGGAGTCGTGTTCGTGGGCCATGGGTCCGTCCCCTCCTCTTCCGGGAGGGACGGTAGCACAGGCGGGGCGGCGCGGTGCTGGCAATCGGGGTCCCGCGGGGGTACCATCGCCCGGTTCGCGGAGCGCCGCGTTGCGGCGGGTCCCGTGGGCGCTGGGAGGTCGTGCTCGATGCCGCGATTCCGGAGCCTGAGCGATCCCGAGACGGCGCGCGAGCTGGTGCGCAACGTGCGGGAGGGGATCTACGTCACCGACCCGCAGGGGGACATCCTGGACGCGAACCCCGCGTTCCTGGCTCTGTTCGGCTTCGAGTCGTTCGAGCAGGCGAAGGGGCGGAGCGTGCGGGAGCTGGTGGTGGACAACGCGCGCCGGGAGGAGGAGCTGGCGCTGCTGGAGAAGCAGTTCGTGGTCCGTGATTTCGAGCTGCAGATCCGGCGGACGGACGGCGCCGTCCTGACGGTCCTGGATTCCTGCTATGCCGTCCGCGATCCGGCGACCGGGGAGACGCTGTTCCACGGCATCCTGATCGACATCACGCGGCGCAAGGAGATGGAGAGCCGGCTGCACGAGCTGACGATCCGCGACCCGCTGACGGGGTGCTACAACCGGCGGTACCTGTCCGAGCTGGAGGAGCGGCTGGAGAAGCAGGACGGCGAGTGGGGCATCGTGCTGGTCGATCTGAACGGTTTCAGCGCGTACAACGAGCAGCACGGCCACCAGGCCGGGGACGCGGCGCTGGTGCAGGCGGCGCGGTTTCTCGACCGCCGCGTGCGTGCGGCCGATGCGGTGTTCCGCACGGGCGGCGACGAGTTCATGATCGTGTTGTCGGAGAACGCGGCGACGGCGACGGTGCACATCGTGCAGCGGCTCAAGGAGCCGACGGCGGGCTGTCCGCCGGTGGCGTTCGCGATCGGCTGGGCGGTGCGCAAGCCGCGCGAGACCGTCTCGCAGACGATCCACCGTGCCGACCGCGACCTGGTCCTGGTCCGCGTACGCTCCCGCCCGCCCGAGGACGAGCGAAGGCTCAAGCAATAGTCGGGCTCCCCTACTCGAGGCGGACGCGGACGAGGGTCTGGCCGAGGGCGTCGGTCGTGCCGTCGTCGGCGTAGACGACGACGTGGTGGTCGTAGCGGCGGGTTTCGGGGGGAACGACGAACGCGAGGCCGAACCCGCCGTTCTCGTAGGGCACGTCGGCGGACCAGACGACCTTGTCGTTGGCGGACTCGTGGTTGGCGACGACCGTGTCGTCCCAGCCCTCGTCGTCGAGCGACCAGGATGCCGAAGGGCGCGCCAGCTCGGTGCGCTCGATCTCGAAGGTGACGTGCGCGGTGCCCGCGGGCGGGCCGTGGACCTGGGCGCAGAAGCGGACGACGTCCCCGGGCGGCAGGCGGTCGTCCTCGACCGTCACGTCGACGGTGCCGCGGGGGAACGGGAGCACGAGACCCGGGTCGCCCAGCAACGTGTACATGTGCAGGTGAGCGGCGGGCAGGTTGGCAATCTCCTCGGGCGTGAGCTGGAGGGCGGCGAGGTCGTCCATGAAGTCCCGCAGGTCGTCGTCCCGCTCGATCATCGCGCGCTTGGCGCGCAGGAAGAGGTCGCCCAGGGTGCGGGGGCGCTCGAACATGGCGACGCGCTCGACCTCGCGGACGAAGATCGTGTTCGAGTACGGGTGGGAGACCTCGGTCGAGGACAGGATCGCCGGAGAGGAATCCGGCCGGCGGAGGACGCGCTCGCTGATCGAGTCGCCGGTGTCGAAGGAGCCCGTGGAGCAGGCGATGAACACGAGGAGTGGAGGGCGGTGGGCGATGTCGATTTCGGCGAGGCGGGTGGTGTCGAAGATGGGGCCCGAGGGACCGTCGTCCCAGGACGCTTCGGTGAAGCCCGACGGCGAGCCGTGTCCGATGTAGGCCATGAGGAAGCCGCCGTCGTTGAGGTAGTCGTAGATGCGGTCGCTGAAGGAGGCGGGAGGGAAGGTGTAGGGGGAGCTTTGGGCGGCGTAGGTGAAGGTGACGGACCATTCGGGGGGAACCTCGCCGATGACGCGCATGCCGACGTCGAGCAGGACGTCGTCGAGGAGGTCGCCGAAGCCGCCCTCACTGGCGAAGACGTGGATCGTGCGGTTCCACGGACCGGGCTCGTAGCGCGACTCGTAGTCCGTGACGGCCGCGAGGTACCCCCGTGCCTCCTCGACGGTGCGGGCGGGGACGCGGCCGACGGCGGCGTCGGGGAGGTTGTCGCCGTCGAGGTCGGCGTAGAGGTTGTCGCTGGTGATTTCGTCGACCCAGTGGCCCGGGTCGAGCCACGTGGCGCTGGGGACGACGGCGGTATCGCCGTCCCATCCTTGGCCGGCGTCGCCGAAGAGGAGGACGAGCAGGGGCAGGGAGCGGTCCAGGGCGTCGCGTCTGGCGGCGACGGCGGCGCGGATGCGGTCGGGGTAGTGGTCGAGGTCCGGGGAGCCGTCGGGGAGGCGAGCGACCTCCGACATCGGGAGCACCTCGACCGTGTGGCCGGTGGTGCGGCGCAGCGAGGCGAGATCCTGGGCGACGGACAAGAGGGGATCGGCGACGATCACGAGGTAGTCGGTGGAGGAGGGAGGGGAAGGGGCGATCGGAGGATCGAGGGGATCGGGGGCGACGATGCAGTCGGGGGGGTCGGTATCGGGGGGGGCGGAGTCGGGGAACGAGTCGAACGAGGAATCGGGGGCGGTGTCTGCCGCGTCGCCGGCGGGGGCGGCGCCGTCGCAGGCGGGGAGAGCGAGGGCGAGCGTGATGCAGAGAAGGCATCCGGATAGCGTGGTTCGAGTCATGGAGGGATCGTAGCGCGGTGATGAGGAACGGGGAATGGGAATGGGGAATGGGAATGGGGAATGGGAATGGGGAATGGGAACTAGGAACTAGGAACTAGGAACACGGAACACGGAACACGGAACACGGAACACCGGAGAAGGTGGAAACGCGAAGGAGAAGTCACGGGGCGCGGGATCTTGCGGTGCGGGCCGAGGCTACGAGGATCGCGATGAGCTGGTCGAGCTCGTCCACCAAGGGGTCCGCGGCGGCAGGGCTGACGCCGTTGGAGCGCTGGGCGACCTTCAACCAGTAGTGCGCCTCCCTCAATTCCTTGGTGGCGATCCGGACCTTGTGCACGAAGTCCGCACGGCTCTCGGCCCCCCGCGCCTCCTCGTAATTCGCACCGCCGCTCGTGACGGCCCGCCAGAGTTGTTCCGCGAGATGCTTGAATGCCGCGTCGCGCTGCAATGCGGGCAGGAGTTGCTTCGTGCCCGCGATCGCATCGAGCAGACGCTCGGCGATGTTCTCGCCCTTGCGCGACCCGGCGGTCCGGTCAGGCTTGTCTTCCATCCTGTCCTCGTTCTGGCCTCTGGTTCCCGGTTCCTTGTTCCCTAGTCCGTTTTCCAAGTCCCAACTCCGTGTTCCTAGTTCCGTGTTCCGTGTTCCGTGTTCCTAGTTCCGTGTTCCTAGTTCCTAGTTCCTAGTTCCCATTCGAACGTTCCCCCGAATCCGCAGACGCTCGTCTCCATCGCGCGAGGGACGGCGGGTGTTGCGGGGAAAACGCGACGGCGGGAGGCGTGGACCGATTCAAGGAAGCGCGGAGGACGGTGCGGCGTCCCCAAGAACGGCTGCGACGGGCTGCACGCGGAGGAGAGGGCGGAGGATGTTGCCGCGGTAGGATGCGAGCGCGGCGGCGTGCCAGTCGGGCTTTGCGGCGGCGCAGGCGTCTTCGACGATGACGGCGTGGAAGTCGTTGGCGACGGCGTCGAACGCGGTGGCCAGGACGCAGAAGTGGGTGGAGACGCCGGCGACCAGGACGGTGTCGACGGCCCGGAGGCGGAGGATCTGGTCGAGATCGGTCTTGAAGAAGGCGGAGAAGCGGCGCTTGGGCAGGATCGTGTCGGACGGCAGGCGGGCAAGCTCGGGAATGGGCTCGGCGCCCGGGGTTCCGCGCAGGGCGTGAGGCTTCATGCGGCCGCGGAAGATGAAGTCGTCGGGGAGGAAGCTGTCGCAGGCGAAGACTACGGGCCAGCCGCGCTCGTGGGCGGCGGCGAGGAGGCGGTTGACCGCGGGCACGATCGCGAGGGCGGCGTCGCGCAGGGGGCCGGCGTGTTCCCCGTGGACGTTGTCCCGAAGCATGTCGACGACGATCAGGGCGGGACGCATGGTCACATCCGCTCCCGGCCGCTACGGCGCCAGGTTCCCTTCGCCGACGACCTGGACGCCGGCGTCGAAGGCGACGCCGCGGATGTCGTTCTGGTCGCCGGCGACGCCGGATTCGCCGCGGACGCGGAGCAGGCCGACGACGTTGGCGTCGCCGACGATCCGCAGACTCCCTTCGACGATCGTCCGGTCGTAGCCGGCGCCGGTGACGCGGTTGCCGTTGCCGCTGATGAGGAGGTCGCCTTCGTAGATCCCGGCGGCGAGGACGACCTCGGCGCCGTTGCCGTCCACGGGGTTCAGCGTACCAGCTCGGCGGGGCGCGGGGCCGTCGGGGGCGACGGAGGTCACGGGGCCCGGCGGGGGGCCGGTGCGGTCGCCGTAGAGGGCACAGGTGGTGAGGATCGTGACGAGAACGACGAAGAGGGAACGGCGGGCAGCGGGCATGGGGTGCTCCTTTCCGGGCGCGGGCCATTGTACGTCAACCACGCGGCTTCGTGGATGCACTCGCGGGCGGCGCGCGAGCGTGCACCGCGGCGCGCCGGGAGGGGCAAGAAGGTGAAGGACCACCAGAGCCACGCTTCCAGGCGCTTGGACCCCATGGACCTCATCGCAGCTCAACCTCCGCGCCGTCGGAGAGGTTCTGGCCGGGGTGGAGCACGACGAGGTCGGCGGCGCGGAGGCCGCCGAGGATTTCGACGTCGGACGCCCCGCGGTGGCCGAGCGTGACGTGGCGGCGGCCGACACGGCCGTCGACGACCACGAAGGCGGCCCAGTGCTCGCCGTCGCGGAACAGGGCGCCGGACGGGGCGAGGAGGGCGTCGCGGGTTTCCCAGACGACGACGCCGGCCTCGACGCGCCAGCCGTCGCCCAGGGCGGGCCAGGGCGAGTCGGCCACGGGGTCGATCAGCACGTTGACGCGCTGCTCCTCGATGCCGAGGGCGGAGATCTTGGTGAACGCGGCGGGCTCGATGCGGCGCAAGGAGCCGGCGAGGGGCATGGGTCCGCCCCACTGGCGCAGCTCGACGCGGGCGCCAGGGATCATGCGAGCGGCGTCGGCGGTGAGAAAGTCGGCGACGACCTCGAGGGCGGAGGGATCGGCGATGGCGAGGAGAGGGGTGCCGGGGGCGACGGGGCCCTCGTTTTCCTGGAGGACGGCGAGGACGACGCCGTGGGTGGGGGAGCGGACGGGGACGGACGGGGTGGAGGGGAGGTTGTCGGAGGAGCCGGCCAGGGCGGCGCGGGCGGCTTCGACGTGGCGGTGGGCGGTTTCGACGGCGAGGGCGGCTGCCTCGACGTCGCGTTGGCGCGCGCGCAGCTCGAACTCGGCCGCGTCGAGCTCGCGGCGGGTCAGAGCCTGGGTGTCGAACAGGGTCTTGGCGCGGGCGCGTTCGCGGTAGGCCTGACCGCGCGCGAGCTCGGCCGAGGCGATGGTCGCCTTGGCCTGGGATTCGGCGGCCTCGGCGGCGGCGACGCGGGCATCGAGCTCGGCGCGGGTGCGGGCGTCGAGGAGCGGGGAGGGGGGCGGGGCGATCGTGGCGACGACGTCCCCCGCCGCGACCTGGTCGCCGGGGTGCAGGGTGATGCGTGCGAGCTGGCCGAGGATCGGGGCCGCGACGACGTAGCGGTCGCGGGCGCGAGTGCGACCTGCGGCTTCGACGGTGACGCGGAGGGGGCCGCGACGGACGGTTGCGGTATCGACGGGGATGGGGCGGGGGAGGAAAGCGTAGACGACACCGCCGGTGATGGCGAGGACGAGGACGAGGAGGAAGATGCGTTTCAGCCATTTCTTCATCGGCCTACTCCTTGGTCTTGAGCACCTCGACGAGGTCGAGGCGATCGATGCGGCGGCGCACGGCGAGTGCGGTGAGGAGGCTTGCGCCGAGGACGACGAGGGCGGCGAAGGCGAAGGTCGACGATTCGACGATGAGGGGGACGCGGAAGAGGTCGGAGCTGAGGTTCCGTGCGATGAGGGCGGAGAAGCCGAGGCCGAAGAGGCAGCCCAAGGGGAGGGCGAGGACGACGAGGACGGCGAGCTCGCCGAGCAGGACGGCGGAGACCTCGCCGCGGGTGAAGCCGAGGACGCGGAGGCTGGCGAGCTCGCGCTCGCGCTCGGCGAGGGTGACGCGGGCCGAGTTGTAGACGACGCCGACGGCGATGACGGCGGCGAAGAGGACGAGGATGCCGGTGAAGAAGAGGAGGTACTGGGCGTTGGTGGCTTCGAAGGAGGCGACGGCGACGCGCTGGAGGAGGACGCCGGCGACGAGGGGTGCGTCCTTGAGGCGGCGGTGCAGGGCCTGTTCGGCGGCGGGGTCGACGGAGAGGAAGGCGCCGCTCAGGGCGGGGCCGTGGCCGGCGAGACGGTTGAGGGAGTCGAGTTCCATGTAGGCGGAGAGGCCGATGAGGTCGGGGACGACGGCGGCGAGGCGGACGGTCTTGCGGGGGCGGGTGCCTTCGAGGATGTCGACGTCGAGGTCGTCGCCGGGGCGGGCGTGGAGCAGGTCGGCGAGCTTGTCGGTGAGCATGAGGCCGCCGGCGGGGAGGGCGACGAGGTTTCCCTCGCGGTCGGAGATGCGGTGGAGGGCGGCGGGCGAGGGCAGGCCGAGGATGCCGATGCGGTAGGTGCGGTGGCCGGCGCGGAGGACGGCGGGGACGGCGCGGAACGGTTCGACGGCGGTGACGCCCGGGACGGCGTGCAGCTCGTGGACGACGGCGGGGTCGCGGGGCTCGACGAAGGTGACGGTGGCGTCCTCGAGCTGGGCGCGGCGGAACTGGAGGTCCATCATCCAGGTGATGGAGTCGTCGAGGAAGGCGCCCAGGACGAGGACGGCCATGGCGGCGGCGACGCCGACGGCGGTGAGGAGGGCGCGGACGGGGCGGCGACCGAGGCTGCGGAGGATCATGCGGCCGACGGGGCCGAGGAGGCGGCCGAGGCCGAGTCGTTCGAGGAGTGTGGCGTGGTAGCGCGGGGGCGCCGGGGGGCGCATGGCCTCGGCGGGGGGCAGGCGGACGGCGCGGCGGACGGCGCCGGCGACGCCGGCGAAGGCGGTGAGGAGGCTGAGAAGGACGGCGGAGGCGACGGCGGACGGGTCGAGCTCGTAGCGGAAGAGGGGGAGGTGGTAGAAGAGGGCGTACATCCTGGTCATGGCCGAGCCGAACCAGGCGCCGGCGAGGGTGCCCACGAGGGTGCCGAGCAGGACGATGACGCCGGCGAGCTGGAGGAAGTGGAGGCCGACGGCGGCGTTGCCGTAGCCCAGGGCCTTGATGGCGGCGATCTGCTCGCGTTGGGTGCCGACGAGGCGGGAGAAGGCGACGTTGAGCAGGAAGGCGGCGACGCCGAGGAAGACGGCGGGCATGAAGACGGCGACGCCCTGGAGCTGGCGGATCTCGTCGGAGATGAAGCGGTGGGAGACGTGGCGATCGCGGCCGTAGGCGCCGAGGCAGCCGTACGGCTCGAGGAGGCGATCGAGGCGGGCGAGGACGTCGGTTTCGCGTGCGCCGGGTGCGAGGCGGAGGGCGACGTTGTTGAAGGCGCCGTCCAGGCGTGTTGCGGCGGCGAGATCGGATTCGGGGAGCCAGAACACGGCGAAGTGGGCGTCGTCGGGGAGGAGGTCGCCGGGGCGGATCTGGAAGATGAACTCGGGGGAGGTGGCGGTGCCGACGAGGCGCAGGGTGTGGCGAGTGCCTTCGAGGGCGACGGTGACGGCATCGCCGAGGCGGAGGTGGTGGAGCTTGAGGAGGGTGTCGCCGGCGAGGGCCTCGCCGGCGCCGGGCTCGGGCATGCGGCCGGAGAGGAGGACGAGGCGGTTCAAGCGCGGGCCGCCGGGCGGGATGGAGACGACGTGGGCGGTTGCGGGTTCGGCGAAGCCCGGGATGTCCATGGGGCCGTCGGCGACGATGCGGGTCTCGACGGTGCCGACGCCGGGGATTTCGGCGATGCGTGAGGCGAGGGAGCGTGGTGCGCGGCGCAGCTCGGCGAAGACGTCGGCGAAGGCGAAGCGGTCGTAGTAGACCTCGTTGGAGGAGCGCAGGGCGCGGTAGGTGGTGGTGGAGCCGACGTAGGCGGCGACGGCGCAGGCCACGACGAGGGCGATGGCGGCGGCCTGGCCTTTCATGCGCAGGAGGTCGCGGCGGAGCTTGCGGTCGAGCATGCTCATGGTCCGCGCCAAGGGCGCCAAGAGGCGAAGGGCGCCAAGAGGGGGGGGAGGGGGGTCACCACGCGAGATCCTCCGGGGAGGCTTTGTGGTCGTTGCGGACGACCTTGCTGATGCGGCCGTCGGCGATGGTGACGACGCGGTCGGCCATGGCGGCGATGGCGGCGTTGTGGGTGATGACGGCGGTGGTGGTGCCCAGCTCGCGGTTGACGCGGGCGAGGACGCCGAGGACGACCTTGCCGGAGGTGATGTCGAGGGCGCCGGTGGGCTCGTCGCACAGGAGGACGTCGGGGCGTTTGGCGACGGCGCGGGCGATGGCGACGCGTTGTTGCTGGCCGCCGGAGAGCTGGGACGGGAAGTGGTCCATGCGGTCGGCGAGGTCGACGAGGGCCAGGGCCTCTTCGGGCGTCATCGGGCGGCGGGCGATCTCGGTGACGAGGGCGATGTTCTCGCGGGCGGTGAGGCTGGGGATGAGGTTGTAGAACTGGAAGACGAACCCGACGTGCTCGCGGCGGTACTTCGTGAGGCGGCGTTCGTCCGCGCCCACCAGGTCGTGCTCGCGGTAGCGCACCGTGCCGCCGGAGGGGGTGTCGAGGCCGCCGAGGATGTTGAGCAGGGTGGACTTGCCGCTGCCGGAGGGGCCGAGGAGCACGACGAACTCGCCGGCGAGCAACTCGAGGTCCATGCCGCGCAGGGCGTGGACCTCGACTTCGCCCATGCGGTAGACCTTGGTCAGGCCGTGCGCGACGAAGACGGGAGTGCCGGGGGCGGGGCGATCGTCGTCGTCGTTCCGACCGTTGAGGGCGCGCCAGAGGCTCATGGGGATTTCGGACTCCCGCCGCGCGCGGGGCCGCCGCACGCCGCCGCCGGGTCTCGCGGCGGGGGCTCGACCATGCGTCGGACGCCGTCGAACACGGCGTGGGTGATGCGTTCGACTTCGGGTCGTTCGAGGCGATCCCAGTTCTCGATGAGCCAGCGGTCGCACGCGTCGTCGGCCGCGGTCATGAGGGCGAGGAGGAGGTCGAGCGGCAGGTCGGAGCGGATGGCGCCTATCTCGCGGCCCCGCTCGACGAACCCGCGGAGCCAGGTGATCAGGGCGGCGAACTGGTCGGCCATGGGCTTGGGCAGGCCGGTCGACTGTGCTCGTCCCCAGAACGACTTGAACAGCGGGAGGAGCCACGGTTGTTCGTAGGCGTCGTCGAGGGCGCGGTGGTACAGCTCGTGGGTCTTGGACCAGAATGTCGACGCGTCGCGAGCGGCGAAGTCGAGATCGATGGTTCCCAGGACGCGCTGCCAGTAGTGCTCGATCACGGCGGCGAACAGATCGGCCTTGTCGTCGAAGTAGTAGTAGGCGGCGCCCTTGCTGATGCCTGCGGCGGCGAGGATATGGTTGAGGGAGGCTGCTTCGAACCCGTGGGCTGCGAACTCGCGTGCGGCGGTTTCGAGGATGCGGGCTCTTTTTTCCGGGGCGAGTTTCTGGAAGCGGGGTCGCGGCATCATTTTTCTCCCGTTTTCCGCGGCCTGCCGGTGCAAGACCGCCTGCACAGACCTATCGGCCGAACCATGTGGTTCGACCGACTGGTCTAATACGGTAGGAGAGGGGGTTTGTCAAGTGGGGGTTGGGTTCGTGGGGAACCGGACCGGAGTTGGAGAGGTCGGGAGGTCGGCTGGAGAGGTGGAGAGGATACGGGTCCAAGTCCCGTGGCGCGGCGGGGCGAGGCGCGGGAGGCATCCCTGGTCGTGGGCTGCAGGTCGGGCTAAGATGGCTTCCGTTGTTCAGCGAGCTTCCCATACCGTGGGACACCGTGACGACCGTCGGGCTGACGTTGGGTGGAGTCGTGTTGGCGTTCGTGCTGATCCCGCGGATCGTGATGGCGCGGGGCGAGTCCGGGGCGACGCTGGCGTGGATCCTGGCGATTGCGTTCCTGCCGTACGCGGGTGCGTTGTTGTACTTCCTGATCGGGCGTACGCGGGTCTGGCGGCGGAAGCGGCGGCGGAAGCTGTCTCGCCGGGCGTTCCTGCAGGTGCTGGACGGGCTGCCGCGGACGGCGGCGCAGTGCGACGCCTCGAGCAGTCTTCCGGAGCTGCCGCGACCTGCGGGCGAGATCGCGCGGATGGGCGCGTGTGCGGCGGGCTCGCCGTTGTTGCCGGGCAATCGTTTGGAGGTGCTGACCGACACGAACCGGACGTACGCCCTGATGGAGGAAGCGATCCGCGGGGCGAGGCACCACGTGCACGTGCAGAGCTACATCTTCCGGGGGGACGAGGCGGGGACGCGGATCCGGGACGCGTTGTGTGCGAAGGCGCGGGAGGGGATTGCGGTGCGGCTGCTGGTCGACGCGGTGGGTTCGCACGGGCTTCGGTCGTCGTTCGTGCGTCCGCTGCTGGAGGCGGGGGGGAAGTTCGGGCGTTTCATGCCGGTTCTTCCGCTGCGTCCGCACTGGCGGCCCAACCTGCGCAACCACCGCAAGATCGTCGTCGTCGACGGGCGGATCGGATTCGCGGGCGGCTTGAACATCGGGGACGAGTACCGCGGCCGCAAGAAGCGGTTCAAGCCGTGGCGCGACACGCACATGCGGCTGGAGGGCAACGCCGTCCTCCGGCTGCAGGAGATCTTCCTGGAGGACTGGCTGTTCGCGACGGACGAGGACATCGTCGACGCTGCGTATTTCCCCGAGCTGGGGCCGGTGGGCGACGACCTGGTGCAGGTGATCGGGAGCGGACCGGACGAGGCGGTGGGTGCGATCCACGCGGTGTTTTTCACGGCGATCACGGAGTCGCGGCGCACGCTGTTCATCACGACGCCGTATCTGGTGCCGGACCCGGCGATGCTCATGGCGCTCAAGTCGGCGGTGTGGCGGGGAGTCGACGTGCGCATCCTGGTTCCCGGCAAGTCCGACCTGCCGTTGATCCGGTTGGCGGGGCGCTCGTACTACCGCGAGCTGCTCGAGGCCGGGGTCAAGCTCTACGAGCACCGTCCCGGCATGCTCCACGCCAAGACGATGGTCGTGGACTGTGCCTGGAGCACGGTCGGCTCGGCCAACATGGACATCCGCAGTTTCCGGCTGAACTTCGAGGTGAACGTGCTGGTCTCGGGCGAGGGCATGGCGCGGCAGCTCGAGAGCATCTTCCTTGCGGACATCGCCAAGGCGCGGCCCGTGGCGCTCGAGTCCGTGCTGCGCAGGCCGGCGCGGGCGCGATTCCTGGAAGGGGTGGCCCGCGTTCTGTCGCCGATCTTGTAGGTGGAGTCATGAGCATGGTCCATCGGTGTCCGTGGGTGGTTTGGCTCCTGGTGGTGGCGGGGGTCGGGGGGTGCGCGCCGGGGGACGAGGGGGGAGGGGGAGATGTGCGGCGCGACGACGGGGGGAGCAGCGACGACGGGGGCGTCGCGGACGTCCCGAGCGACGGGGAGGACGACCCGGCGGGAGACGGGGACGCGACGGGCGAGGCGGAGACCGGGCCTGATGTGCCGACCGACGGGGATGTCGGGGCGGATGGCGACGTCGAGGGGGGCGGGGACGGCGACTCGGATGCATCCGACGTACCCTACGACGGGGAGACGGGGTGGCACGCGGAGATCGTGTCGGTCCTGCTGCCGTACGCGATCGCGCGGGGTGCGACGGCGGCGGCGACGATCGTGGTGCGCAACACGGGGACGACGGCGTGGCGAGCGGCGGAGGTGAAGCTGGGGGCGGTGGATGACGACGACCCGTTGTCCGCGGCGACGCGCGTCTCCCACGCGGGGGAGATCGCGCCGGGGGGGACGGTGACGTACTCGTTCACGCTGACGGGTCCGGCGGTGGTGGCGCCGCGGCGGGTGCAGGACGTCGTCACGAACTGGCGGATGGTGAACGACGGACCCGACTCGCAGTGGTTCGGGCCGACGGTGCGGCGGCACGTGTCGATCTACGACGCGAGTCCCGTGGCGGTGGACGGTCTCGGGGGGAAGGTGCTGGCGGGCTACCAGGGGTGGTTCACGGCGGCGGGGGCTCCGGCGGACATCGGCTGGACGCACTGGTGTCGGGGCGGTGGTCCGCCGGATCCGGGCAACGTCACCTTCGATCTGTGGCCCGATCTGAGCGAGTTCCCGGCGGGGGAGCTGTACGACACGGCGTTCGTCTACGGGGACGGGACGGCTGCCCGGCTTTTCAGCTCGTTCGACGCGGCGACGGTCGACCGGCATTTGCGGTGGATGAAGGAGTACGGGATCGACGGGGTGTGGCTGCAGCGGTTCGCGTCGGAGCTGCGGGACGCGCGGTTCCTGGCGTTGCGCGACGAGGTGTTGCGGCACGTGATGGCGGCGGCTGCGGCGCACGGGCGTGCCTTCGCGGTGATGTACGACGTTTCGGGGATGCCGACCGATCCGCCGATGATCGAGCAGCTGACGAACGACTGGATGCACCTGGTGCACGACCTGGGGGTGACGGCGAGTCCGAGGTACGTGCGGGAGGGGGGGAGGCCGGTGTTGGGGTTGTGGGGTCTGGGATTCTCGGACCGGCCGGGTGCGCACGACGACGACTACAACATCATCGTGCACCTGCAGACGGTGGTGGACGTCGCGTACCGGGTGACGATCGTGGGCGGGGTGCCGGAGGGGTGGCGCACGTCGTCCGGGGCGTCGAAGCCCGGCTACACCGACGTGTATCGGCAGTACGCGATCCTCTCGCCGTGGGCGGTGGGGCGTTACGACGACGCGGGCTACGCGGGTTTCCGGAGCGGGTTCATCGTCCCGGACCTGGCGGATCTGGGAGCGGCGCGCTACCTGCCGGTGATCTTCCCCGGCTTCTCGTGGACGAACCTGACGGACCATGCGAACCCGGTGAACCAGATCCCGCGGCTGGCGGGGGATTTCCTGTGGCACCAGGCGTGGGGTGCGTGGTCGGCGGGGGCGCGCATGCTGTTCCTGGCGATGTTCGACGAGGTGGACGAGGGCACGGCGGTGCTCAAGGCGGCGGAGACGGCGGCGGACGCGCCGACGACGGGGACGTTCCTGACGCTCGACGCCGACGGCAGTGCGGTCCCGAACGACTGGTACCTGCGGCTGGCGGGCGAGGTCGGCAACCTCTTCCGCGGGGTGTATCCGTCGCAGCCGGAGAAGCCGATCAATCCTTGAGGCCACCTCCGTGCGGTGGCCGGAGCCATCTGTGTCCATCTGTGTTCATCGGTGGTTTCTCTTGTCCGGTTCGTCCGCGACCGGGGTGTGCGGGACGACGTGCAGCCGGCAGGCCATTTTCGCCGCCGTCATCCGTTCGCGGTATTCGCGCGACTCGAGGTGTTCGCGCAGGGCGTCGCCGGTGGGGCAGATCATTTCGTCGCGGCTCCAGCGGACGGGCGTGCCGGTCGAGTCTTCCACGACGCGTTCCGTCTCGACGGCCCAGGCCAGCTCGGCCAGGGTGAGGCCGGCGCAGGCGTCGCGCAGGGCGTCGAAGCGGCCTTGCACGGCGGGGTCGAAGAAGCGGAACACGGTTTCGTAGAGGACGGCGTTGTGGGCGAACTCCGGGCAGCTCGCGATGCCGCCCAGGTGGAGTCGCTCGGCCATTCCGAGGAACATCCGGACGACTTCGCGGCCGACGCCGAGTCCCGGGTGGTCCTGGCCCGGGAGCCTGGGCCGGTCCGGGCCGAAGGGGCGCGTGGGGTCCTGGAGGCGGAGCCACTGGATGAACAGCAGGGGGACCTCGCGGTTGCGGAGGCGTTCGGCGAAGGGAGCGGTTGTGGTCCAGACGCCGGTGTGCAGGAACGCCTCGCCCAGGAGGTAGGTGTGGCCGTCCTTGCGTCCGCGCACGCGTACGACCTGGTGTTCCGGGTCGGCGGTTTCGAGCTCGACGGCGGTCTCGCCGAAGCCGCGGGCGTGCAGCTTCGGGGTCACGCCGTAGCGGTCCAGGGCCTCCTCCACCGCTTCCGGCGAGTAGAAGTCGAAGAGCATGGCGCCGCGTCCTCGTCGCGGGAGGACCTCGTCGACGTCCTGGGGCGTGGGCAAGGCGATCGGCGTGCCCAGCAGCCGCAGGTGGCGGAGGACGTTCTTCTCGTGGGGGTGGGGATTCACGACGGGTCAGATGAGGATGATGGGGGCGCAGGTGGAGACGCCGGCGCCGACGATGCGCCAGCCGGTGTCCGGGTAGACGTTGGCCACGCTGCGGTCGTCGGTCTCGAGCTTCCAGACGTTGGTGGAGGGGTCGGCGAGGGTCTTGAGGAAGATCCAGAAGTCGCCGCCCCAGAAGGCGAAGGCCCAGGCTTCGGTCGAGGTGGTATCGATGGGCAGGTCGTAGGTGTCGCTGACGGTGCCGCTGCCCTTGTCGATCCTGGAGACGGTGGGCGGGTCGGTGTCGGGGAAGAAGCCCCACAGCTCGCCCGCGCCGGTGCCGGTGAGCTCGGGCCAGCCTGGGAGGGCGCCGATGGTGCCGACGCGCAGGGAGGCCATGTCGATGGTGGCGAGGGTGGCGGTGCCGGTGCCGATGCTGAGCTGCGGGCCGCCGCCGATGAACAGGGTTTCGCGGTCGCCGCCCGCCTCGTCCGAGGAGAACCCCATGCCGAACACCTCGAGCCCTTCCTGGTTGCGCTCGAAGGTGGTTGATTCGCAGCGGGCATCGGCGGTGCTGACGCGGAACAGCTCGCCGGCGTTGCCGCCGAAGACGCCCGGGCCGTAGAGCACCCAGGCGGTGGCGCTGCGGTCGACGGACATGGAGAAGGGGGTCGCGCCGGTGCCGCTGGGGCGGCAGTCGAGCGTACCGATCGGCTCCAGGCGCAGCTCGTCGGGGTAGAACCGGATGAGCTGGTTCTCCGCGCTGACGACGTAGATCCATCTCGCGCGCTCGTCGCAGCCGTCGCCGGCATCGATGCCGCCGTCGGCGTCGGCGTCGGCGTCCGCGTCGCCGCCGCCGCCCAGGCAGGAGCACGTGCTGCCGATGCAGGTCCCGCCGGGGAGGCCGCCGCCGCGACAGATCGAGTCGCAGCGTGCCTGGGTGCACGGGTCGCCGGTTCCCGAGTCGTCGGACGCCGGGCACGCGGCGCACAGGAGGAGGGCGCCGAGCGCGGCGGCCGGGTGGGCGAGCGAGTGCCGCATCGAATGCTGCCAAGAAACGGTCATGGTCGATGGTCCTTTCTGCGAGAGCCCCGACGCGATCCTGGGGAAAGCTAGCACAAGGAACAAGGAACAAGGAACAAGGGACAAGGAACAAGGAACGAAACGGGGAACGGGAACGGGGAACGGGATGGTTGCGATGCAGGATACGGTTTCGTCGGCGCTCGGCGAGATCCTGGGTATCGAGCAGGATCGGGTGCGTGCGGAGACGGAGGCGCGGCGGCGTGCGGAGGAGGCGGAGCGGCGGGAGCTGGAAGAGGCGGAGCTGCGGCGGGTGGAGGAGGTCGCGCGGCGGGCGAGGGAGGAGGCGCGCCTGCGAGTCGAGGGCGAGCGGGCGGAGCGCGAGCAGGCGGAGCGGCGGGAGCACGAGCGGCGGCTGGCGGAGCTGCGGGTGCGGCGGGAGACGGAGGCGCGGGCGCAGCTGGCCGAGGAGGAGCTGCGGCTGCGGCACGAGCGCGAGCTGGCGGCGGTCGCCGCCGCGCGCGGGCGTGCGCCCGCGTGGGCCTGGGTCGTGATGGCGGTGCTTCTGGTGGCCGGTGCGGCGGTGGGCGTCCTGTCCTGGCGCGCGGGCGTCGCGGCGGACGAGGTGCTGGCAGCGGCGGCGGCGCGGCACGAAGGGGATCGCGCGTCGTGGCAGGGCGAGCGGCAGAGGCTGGTGGCCGAGATGCGCGAGCTGCGGGGGAATGCGGCGGCGCTGGCGGCCACGGTGCGCGAAGACCAGCGGACGATCGAGGGGTTGGAGGGGAAGGCGGCACAGGCAGCGGCCGATCACGTGCGCGTCGGAGCGCTCGAGACGGAGAACGGGGGGCTGGCACGGCGCGTCGCGGAGCTGGAGTCGCAGCTTGTCGCGGCGACGGCTGCGGCATGCCGCCCGGCGGGTGAGAGGCACCCGCCGCCGCCGCCTCCTCCTCCTCCTCCGCGGACCGAAATCCAGTGCGTGAATGCCGGGACGCCGCTGGAGGAGTGCTTCCCCTGTCCGGGCGAACGGCGGTGTCGTCCGCGGACGTAGGGACCCGTTCGACGGTACCTTCTTGCGGTTCCGGCCGTTGGACCATCCCGGACGGTGGCGGTGGATTGCGCTGCCGGGTTGCACGCCTCGCAGGCTCGGGTATGCTGGCGATCGTTCCATGCGGCGACGGTTCGTCGCCGGGAGGAGGAGCGATGCGCGTATGGATGCGGCTCGCGGGATTCGCCGTGATGGCGGCGGCGCTGTTGGCCGCCGGGTGCGGCGGCAGTGCGTCGGACCCCTGCAATCCGCGGTGCGGACCCGGGTTCGAGTGCTACTACGGCGTTTGCGTGCCGGGTGGGACCGGGGACGCGGGCGACGGGGCCGTGGAAGGGGGCGACGCGGACACGGGTGCGGACGCGGACGCGGACGCGGACGCGGACGCGGACGTGGACACGGGTGCGGACGCCGATGCGGACGCCGATGCCGACGCCGGATGCTCGGCCGGCGATGCCCGTTGTTCGGCGGACGGCACGGCGCTGGAGACGTGTTCGGCGGCCGGCGCGTGGGACACGACGCCGTGCCCGCTGGGTTGCGCGGGGGATCCGGTCGCGCACTGCCAGGACTGGGACATCAGCAACATTCCGGACGAGACGTTGTTGTCGGCGGGCCAGGTCGGGACGGAGACGTGGGAGACGCCGGACGACAGCCCGTACTACCTGCAGTTCAACACGGCGGACGGCGGGATGGAGCTTTACGACGAGGGGTGGAGTCCGGTGCTGGAGGTGCGCGAGCCGTCGATCGGGCCGGACGAGCGGTCCGGGATCCATTTCACGGTGCTGACGCAGCCGGGCGGGGCGCCGGAGCTGGGCGTGTTTTCGATCCGGCAGCTGACGGTACCGCGCAACGTGACGATCGCGGCGTGGGGGCCGCGGGCGCTGGTGTTGCTGTCGGAGGAGGACGCGACGATCGAGGGTGGGTTGTTCGTGGGTTGCTACGGCAACGAGCAGCCGCCGGTGGCCGGGGGGCGCGAGGGTGGCCTGGGTCCCGGTGCGGGCGGGAACGGCTCGAGCGTCCCGGACATGAGCGGGTTCCGCGACGGGGGCGGAGGAGGCGGCGGCTTCGGTGGCGGCGGGGGTATGGGCGGCGGGTACCAGGCGACGATGCGTGGCGCGGCCGGGATGGCCAATGGAGCGCCGGAGCTGGTTCCGCTGGAGGCCGGCTCTGGCGGCGGCTGGGGCGGGGGTTCGACGCCCGAGGGGCGGCGTGGCGGGACGAGCGGGGGGTCGGTGCAGATCGTGTCGGGCGGAGCGTTGACGGTGCGGGGCTGGGTGGACGCTCGCGGTTGCGGCGGTCTTTCGACCTACGGTGGTGCGAACGAGGGTGGGGGCGGTGGTGGCTCCGGCGGCGGCATCCTGTTCGAGGCTCCGCGCGTGCAGATCACGGGTGCGGTGACGGCGAACGGCGGCGGCGGCGGGGCGGGTGGCGAGGGCAGTCCCGGGTATTCGGACGGCAGTCCGGGCGAGATGCGGGTTGCCGATCCCGCGTCCGGCGGGTTCCAGGTGACGGGTTTTGCGTGTGATGGCGGCGCCGGGAGCGGCGGTGCGGTGGCGGAGGGCGGGAACGCGCCGGAGTGTGTCGGCGACCCCGATCTGTACAACGCCGGAGGTGGGGGTGGTTCCGCCGGTCGGATCCGGGTCAACGGCATGACGCGCAACATCACGGGCGTGTTGAGCCCGGCGCTGGGGTCCGCGGCGGCGAGCGAGGGCGAGCTGCATCTGCGTTGAACTGCTGATCCCGCGGCTCGCGACGGCGCGTCAGCCTTCTCCGGACGGGAAGAGGAGAGGTGGGGAGGGGTTGGGGGGAGTCGACGGTCGACCGCCGAGCAGGGCTCAGGGCCGGCGTCGTCGGGCGGGGCCGAGGAGGAGTCCGAGGAGGGCGAGGAGGCCGGGTCCGGCGGCGGCGGCGCCCGGCTCGCACCCGCAGCCTGCTGCGTCCTCGGGCGAGAGGCCGCCGCAGGCGGGCTCGTCGTTATCGAGGCGGGTGTCGCAGTCGTCGTCGCGGCCCCAGGCGCAGGCCGGTTCGGCGCCGAGGTGTGCGGCGGGGTTGCCGTCGTTGCAGTCGTCCGGGGGGCAGAAGCCGTCGCCGTCGGTGTCGGTGCAATCGCATCCTTCGTCGGCGAGGCCGTCGCAGTCGTCGTCGCGGTCGTTGTCGCAGCGGTCCGGGGCGCCGGGGTAGATGGACGGGTCGCCGTCGTGGCAATCGTCCGGGGGGCAGAAGCCGTCGCCGTCGGTGTCGGTGCAGCCGCAGTCCTCGTCGGCGGCGCCGTCGCAGTCGTCGTCGGAGCCGTCGCCGCAGCGTTCGTCCGCGTCGGGGTGGACGGCGTCGTCGGCGTCGTTGCAGTCGTCCGGGGGGCAGAAGCCGTCGCCGTCGGCGTCGGTGCAGCCGCAGTCCTCGTCGGTGGCCGTGTCGCAGTCGTCGTCGGCGCCGTTGCCGCACATCTCGGTCGCGTCGGGGCGGATTTCCGGGTTCCCGTCGTCGCAGTCCTCGGGGAGGCACGAGCCGTCGGCGTCGTCGTCGGTGCAGCCTGCGACGAGGCGCACGCGGCGGATGGCGCGGTAGTCGGAGGACAGGGTGCGGTTGTTGTGGACGATGCCGGTCGAGCAGCCGCGGGCTTCGTAGGTCCAGAGCGAGCCCCACGGGTCGCCGCGTTCGTAGAGCAGGACGTGTCCGCTGCTGCCGGGGCAGCCGCCGCTGCGGTAGGCGGCGGCGTCGCCGCGTTGGAGGTCGTCGCGAGCGATTGCGGTCCACCAGGTTTCCTCGCAGGCGAAGTTCTGGGTCGAGTAGGGGTGGGAGTTGGTCGCGACGGGGCTGGGGCTGGGCACCTGCCAGACCTTGGCGACGAAGCCCGAGCAGTCGGCGCCGTAGCTGCCGGAGTGGGTGCAGTCGGGGCAGCTTCCGGAGCAGGAGCCGTGCTGCGTGCCGTCGTCGCGCCAGCAGCCGCCGCCCCACCAGTAGGAGTAGCCGACGCCGGATTCGGCCAGGTCGAGGATCTCGTCGCGGGTCATGTCGGAGGGCGCGGCGCGTGCGGTGGTGGGAGCGATCACGGCCAGGGCCGCGAGCATGGGGGCGAGCCTAGCCGGGTTGGGGCGGGTCATGGCTGCCACCGCCGCACCTCCACGCCCGAGTCGAGGAAGGCGAGCTGCCAGATGGTGCCGTCGGCTTCGACCTCCAGCTCCTTGAACTGCTCCCACGGACCGGTCGAGGGCGTCGCCGACAGGCGGCGGCGCTCGACCAGCGCGGCGTCCAGGACGAGCACGGCCAGCTCCTCGTGGAGGATGGCATGGTCGCGCGCCGGAGCTTCGGTCGCCAGGTGCACGGCGAGGACGACGTCGCCCTGGTCGTCGCCGGCGAGCTCCACGAGCCGGCGCACCGGCTCGTCGAAGCGCAGGATCGTCTCGGCGAGGGTCGTGTCCGTGCCGCGGTCGACGGTGCGCAGGTTGACGGCGGAGGGGCCGTCGAGGCGCGCCAGACCGGCGACGAGGCCGGGGCCGAGGGGCCGGCCGTCGAGCGTGCGGCGGTAGTACGGGTCGTGCGCCTGGGCGTCGAGCACGCGCACCGTGCGGCGGTGGTCGTATTCGACCCACACGCCGTCGTCGCGGGCGAAGACGGCGGTGGTGCCGCCGCCCTCGGCGATGCCGAAGCCTTCGAGCGGGACTTCGCCCAGGAGCTGTCCGTCGGGGTCGAGGACGCGGACGACGCGTGCGGCGAGGCGGTCCATGAGAGCGAGGTGTCCGTCGGGCCCGACGGCGAGGCCCTGGAACGTCTCCGAGGCGAGGTCGAGCGTGGCGAGGAAGCGGCCTGTCGCATCGAAGCGGGCGAGGCGCCGGTTGACCTGGTCGAGGATCCAGACGTCGCCTCCGGGTGCGACGGCGAAGCTCATCGGGCCTTCGGGGGCCGACTCCGCGGCGTCGTGCTTGCCGAGCTGTCCGGGCTCTGCGCCCCATTCGGCGCGGATGACGACTTCCGGTTCCGCCGCGGCGGCGGTCGAGGCGGCGAGCCATGCGGCGGCGAGGACCGTGCGCGAGGGGACGATGCTTCTGCTGCCGCTGCGTCCGATGACGTCTGTCATGGGCCTCCTCCCACGGCGGCATTGTGGCCGACACTGGACGGGCTTTCAAGGTGCGGATTCGTGGTGCGGGGGATTCGTGGTGCGGCGAAATGCCCCGTGGCGGACGCGGTGAGCGAGCGGTGGGACGTGCAGCCCGAAACCCGTGGGATGTGGCCGCGTCGTCATGCGGCGGGGCGCAATGGGACATCGTGGATTTGGGAGCGGGGCGCGAAAGCGGCGGGTTTCGCGGTGGCACGTTTCGCGCGAGCGAGGCCCGGCCGCGGACGGCGCGCCGGGCGGAGGCGGCCGGGCGCCCGGGGGAGCGGTCGGACATGACGGAGGCGGGAGCGGGGTCGAAGGCGGGGGCGGAGAGCGTGTCGGGGAAGGGGGCGGGCGTGCTCCGGGTTCCCGGGTGGGACCTTCTGTGCCGTGGGGCGGACTGTCTTCGGACAGCGCTTTCGACGGTGGGGCGGGTGTGGCGTCCTGCGGCGTCCTGTTCCCTGCTTCCGCTTGCGGGTGCCGGGGCGCCGGCGATGCCGTTGGGAGCGGACCCGATTCCGATGCGGGTGGTCCAGCGGCACGTGGAGACGCTGGACACGGCGACGCTGGAGCTGTGTCCGGCGCGCGAGCGCGAGTTTCCGCGACACGCCGGCGGGCAGTTCGCGGTGGTGTTCGTGGAGCTGGGGGGCGTGCGGGCGGCGCGTGCGTGTTCGATCACGTCGCCGCCGCAGCGGGTTCCGGGCATCGAGATCGCGGTCCCGGTGCGGCCGGGGGCGCGGGTCGCGCGGCACCTGGCCCGTCCGGAGCGGTTGGGCGAGACGCTGTGGGTGGCGGGTCCGTTCGGCGAGTTCACGTACCGTCCGGAGAGCGGCCGGGGCGAGCTGGTGCTCATCGCCGCGGGCAGCGCGGTCGCGCCTTGTCTGGCGATCGTGGAGGAAGCGCTGGCCGTACGCCGGCCGGAGCGGATCGTGCTCTTGCAGGCTGCGCGCTACGAGCGCGACCTGCTGTTCCGCGAGCGGCTGGAGGTGCTCGCGCGAGCCGGCGGGCGTTTCCGGCTGGTGCAGTCGTTGACCCGGCCGCCGGGAGCTTGGGGCGGGGAGCGGGGCCGGATCGACGCGGCGATGATCGAGCGGCAGGTGCCGGCTTCGCGGCGCCGGTCGGCGACGTGGCTCGTGTGCGGGCCGCGGATGATGTGCTGGGACGTCCTCTTCGCGCTCGACGACCTGGGCGTGCCGCGCGAGCGAGTTCGAACGGAAGCTTTCGGGTCGCCGCTGGAGCCCGAGCGGGAGCTGGGACCGGTGCGGGTGGCGGAGATTGCGGCCGGCGCGGGTCTGTGACCGCGGGGCGGGGTCCTGGTAGGGTTCCACCGCGGAGTGCGGATGCTCGACCGATTGCAGCGCTTCTTCATCTTTCCCCGGTTCGCGGTGGAGAAGCCGCGGGGGCGGGGCGGCGAGGTGGAGGGGCTGGTCCGTCTGGAGCGGGGCGTGGGGGGCGGGACGGTCGAGGCGTGGGTGTTGCCCGGGCGTGGGGCGAGCGGGGGGCGGCCCGGCCCGGCGGTGATCTTCGCGCACGGCAACGGCGAGCTGATCGACGAGTGGCCGGACGTGCTGTCCTGGTACGTGCGGCACGGCGTGACCGTGCTCCTGCCGGAGTATCGCGGGTACGGGCGTTCGGGGGGTCGGCCGAGCGAGCGGGCCATCACGGAGGACTTCGTCCATTTCCACGACGAGCTGGCGGGGCGGGTGGAGGTGGACGGGGAGCGGATCTTCTTCCACGGGCGATCGATCGGGGGAGGGGTGGTGTGCTCGCTGGCGCGGGAGCGGCCGCCGCGGGCGATGATTCTGCAGTCCACGTTCACGAGCTTGCGGCGGCTGATGCGGCGGTTCCTGGTGCCGGGGTTCCTGGTGAGCGATCCGTTCGAGAACCTGGAGGTGGTGAAGCGGCTGGACGTGCCCGTGCTGGTGTTCCACGGGGAAAAGGACCGGCTGGTGCCGTTCGCACATGGGGAGGAGCTTGTCGAGGCGGCGAGGCGTGGGCGGCTGGTGGTGTACCCGGGCGTCGGGCACAACGACTGTCCGCCGGACTGGGCCGCGTTCTTCGGGGAGGTGGGGCGGTTGCTGGGGGAGGCGGGGATACTGGGGTGAGGGGGGAGGGGGACAGAGGGACGGGGGCGGGCGGGGGGGCAGGTGACTTGGCGCGGCGGGGCGTGGTAGGAAGCGCGGGATGACGGATTCCGCGGCTGGTTCGTCCGGGGTCGTGGCGGGGGCTTCGGGGGGGGCGGATCCGCAGCTGCGGACGTGGCAGGTGCGGATCTTCTTCTCGCTGTGGACGGCGTACGCGGCGTACTACCTGTGCCGGGTGAACTTCGCGGTGGCGCAGCCCGAGATCGAGCGCGAGCTGGGCTGGTCGTCATCGATGATCGGTTGGATTCCGTCGATCTACGCGGCGTTCTACGCGCTGGGGCAGTTCATCAACGGGCAGCTCGGCGAGCGGCTCGGGGCGCGGCGGATGATGACGGCGGCGTTGTTCGTCGCGGCGTGCACGAATCTTGCGTTGTCGGTGGTGTCGTCGTTTCCGGCGATGCTGGCGATCTGGGCGGTGAACGGCTACGCGCAGTCGGCGGGCTGGTCGCTGGTGGTCAAGACGATTTCGGAGTGGACGACGTCGCGGCGCCGCGGGATGGTGATCGGGCTGATCTCCACCTGCTACCAGATCGGGAACGTGGTCTCATGGCTGCTGGCGGGCTGGCTCTGTTCGACGGGCTGGGGGTGGCGGTCGGCCTTCTGGGTGCCGGGGCTGGCGCTGCTGCCGATCGCAGCGGCGTTCGTGCTGCTGGTCCGCAACCGACCGGGCGACGCCGGGTTCGCGCAGGTGCGTGACGACGTCGCGGCGGCGGGCTCGGACGCAGGCGGACGGCCGGCCGCCGCGCGGCTCGGGGGCTGGGAGGTGCTGCGGATCACGCTGGCCAACCGCACGCTGTGGATCCTGGGTCTCGGCTACTTCTGCATGAACTCGGTGCGCTACTTCTTCATGAACTGGGCGGTGCAGTACATGAAGGACTTCCACCACCGCTCGATCAAGGGCAGTGCGTTCACGGCGGTGGCGCTGCCGCTGATCGGTGCGGTGGGGGCGGTTTCGGCCGGGTGGGCGTCGGACGCGTGGTTCGGGAAGCGGCGGGCGCCGCTGTGCGCGATCATGCTGTTCGGCGTCGCCGGGGTTTGCGTGGCCTTCGTGCGGATCCCGGCGGGGGAGTGGGTCGGGGCCACTGCGATGCTGGGGCTGGCCGGGTTCCTGATCTTCGGGCCGGACATGCTGATGAGCGGTGCGGCGACGATTGACGTCAGTCATCCGCAGACCGCGGCGGCGGCGACGGGTTTCACGATGGCGATGGGTGCGACCGGGGCGATCCTGTCGGGCGCGGGCGTCGGGGCGCTCAAGGATGCGGCGGGGGGCGAGTGGACGGCGATCTTCTACGCGGTCGCGGGCTTGTCGGCGGTTTCGGCGCTGCTGATGGTTTCGATCTGGAACGCGCGGCCGAAGGGGGCGTAGGGGGCGGCGGCCGGCGGCAGTCCGGCGGTCGGTGACGGGGGAGGGGAAGGGGACGGGGAAGGGGCGTTCCCTTCGACTTCGCTCAGGGCAGGTCCGCGCAGAGGCGCAGAGGCGCGGCGAGACTACGGGTCGGGCGGGACCAGGGCTGGGAGCTGCGGCTGCAATTCCGCGGCGAGGGCGACGACGACGGCGTCGGGAGTGGCGGCTTCGAGGAACGGCAGGCGGAGGAGCGGCACGTCGCGCAGTCGCTTCTCCAACTCGCGAGCCTGGAGGTCGGCGGCGGCGGTGCGGGCGGTGCGTTCCTGCTCGAGGGTGTCGAGGGCGGCGAGCAGCGCGGGCGGTGCATCGGGGAGTCCGCGCAGGGCGGCGTCGTGGAGCGGCGCGCGGACGTCGGCGCGGTTGAGCAGCAGTGCACGCGGGGTGCGGCCCTGCTTTCCGAGCCGGGCGGCGAGGAACACGGCGTCGTCGCGGGCGGCGGCGGTGGGTCCGGCGACGAGGAGATAGCCGGCGCGTTCGCCGAGGAGGAGCTCGGAGGCGCGGCGGGCGAGGGCCACGAAGCGTTCGCGCACGAGCGCGAGGTCGGAGAAGAGGGCGGCGGTGTCGCGGGCCAGGCCCGGTCCGGTGACGCGGCCGACGAGGCGTTCGACGCGGCCGGCGCCCCAGGCCAGGAGGCGGCCGGTGGGGGCGCGTGGGGGGGCGTCGGCGGCGGTACCGCGCGGGGCGAGGGCGGCGAGCCAGGCGACGGGGCGTCCGCCGAGCAGTGCGGCGAGGCGGCGCGGGTAGTCGAGCGCGTCG
>JACRCZ010000081.1 GCA_016218765.1 Deltaproteobacteria bacterium
CACCCGCGCCGCCGCCGACGCTGAACACGCCGCCCCCGCTACCGGGTCACTTGCCTTACCCTGCGGCTCTGCCGCTCTGCGGCTCTGCGCGAAATTCCTCTTCCGGTCCGCAGCGCGGCGCGTCGCCCCCAGTTGGGGGGACGCACCCACGAGCGGGACGACGCTTGCCCCTCGATCGCCCTGTCGTTATGCTCCCCGGCGTGGACGGCATGTGGGACGACATCGTCGCTCGGCTCAAGGGTCTTTCCGGCCTCCGCTTTGTTGCGCTGTTCGGCAGCGCCGCCGCAGGTCGATCCGCGGCAGGAAGCGATCTCGACGTTGCCGTCTCGTTCGATCACGACTGCCGGCCGTCGTTCGACGAGCAGCTCGGCCTGGCCGCCTCGCTGTCCGGAATTGCCCGGCGGGACGTTGATCTGATCGTCGTCGAGGAGGCATCCACCGTCCTCCGCCGGCAGATCGCCCTCCACGGTTTCGCCGCGTGGGAACGGGTACGTGGGGACTTCATCCGGTTCCAGGCGGCGGCGGCCTTCGAGCACGAGGATTTCGCCCCGATCTTCCGCCGCTGCCGGGACGGATTCCTCGCCGCGCTGGTTCGCAAGGGGGACGTCCATGCCCGCCGATGAGGTCGCCACGCTGAAAATGGCCGAGTTGCAGAGAAGGCTGGACCGGATCCGCGCCGGCATCCGAACGGATGCGGCCGCCTTCCCGTCCGAGGAGAGCCGCATGGAGAACATCGCGTTCAACGTGCTGCTTGCCGTCCAGACCGCGGTCGACCTCGGCGCTCACCTCATCGCCCGCGAAGGGTGGGAACCGCCCGACACTCTGTCCGCCACGTTCACGATCCTCGAGGCGCACGCGGTCTTGGGCGGTGCCACCGCCGAGGCGATGCGCAGCGGCACCCGGCTGCGCAATCTCATCGCGCACGGCTATGCCAGGGTCGATCCGGTCAAGCTCGTCGCCTCCGCGCAAGCAGGCCTGGACGAGTTCGCGCGGTTCCTGGCCGAGGTGGCCGCCTGGGAGCAGGAACGACCGTAGGGCACCGGGCCGCGCGCCGGAGTCTCCGGCCTTGGGATTCCGGTAGCGCAGCCCGATCGGGCACAGGTCGGCCTCGCCTCTTCGCCCCGGCCGCGCTACCACTGCGACAACCGCAGCTGGGACCCGCCGGGCCCTACATTCCCCCGACCAGCCGCTCGCTCAGCTCCCACAGCCGCTCCTGCAGCGGCACGTCGAGCGCGGCGGCCGAGGGGCGGGCGGGGCGCTTGTCGACGAAGTAGCGGCCGGTGAAATCCGCCGCGTCCGGCGAGAGCGCCAGGTGCACCGACGTCTCGGCGCCCTTCTCCACGGAGGCGCCGCCCCTGCCGAAGCCGACGCGCAGGAGCTTGGTGCCGATCACCCCGGGGTGCAGGGAATTCGACGAGACGCCGTCCGGCGCGACGCGCCGCGCCAGCGCGTTGGCGAAGAGGACGTTCGCCAGCTTGGAGCTCGCGTACGCCGCGTAGGAGTCCCAGGAGCGCTCGGCCTGCGGATCGTCCAGGTCCAGCTCGGCACTGTGGTGCGCCACGGAGCTGACCGTGACGACGCGCGAGGGCGCGGCGGCGCGCAACCGGTCGAGCAGCAGGTTCGCCAGCAGGAAGTGCGCGAGGTGGTTCACCGCGAACGTCCGCTCGAACCCGTCGATCGTCAAGGCACGTGCGGTCTCGTACACGCCCGCGTTGTTCACCAGCACGTCCAGCCGCTCGTGCCGTCCGCGCACCTCGTCCGCCAGCCGCCGGACCGCGTCCAGCGACGCCAGATCGGCCACGAGACCCTCCGGCTCCGGCGCCTCGGGCGTCTCGCGCCGCACGAGCTGCCGCGCGGCTTCCACCCGCTCCGCGTTTCTTCCGTGGACGATCACGCGCGCGCCCGCACGTGCAAGTTGGAGCGCCGTCTGTCGCCCGATCCCGTCCGTCGCCCCCGTCACCAGCACGACCTTCGCCGCCATCGCCACACCTCCGCGCCCGGCAGCCCCCCGTCGCCCCGCGGAAGATAAGCACGGCGCCTCGCAAGTCCGCCGTCCGGACCCGTCGCTCCACCCTGACCTTCGTCATCGGTGTCCATCGATGTTCATCGGTGGTTCCGGTTCCGGCTCCCCCTCGCACCACGACCATCGGCGCGCAAGTCCCCCCTTGAGCCGGGACGACGCATCGGCTAAGCAAGGCGAGCGTCCGACGACGTCGCGGCGCCGTCCGCAACGGGCCGCAGGGAGGTGGCACCCATGAAGATCGATCTGACCGGCAAGAACGCGATCGTCACCGGCGGCTCGATGGGCATCGGCAACTCGATCTGCCTGGCGCTCGCCCGCTGCGGCGCCAACGTCGCCCTCAACTACCGCAAGCACGAGGCGGAGGCGGCCGCAGTGGCGGAGAAGGTCAAGGGCGCCGGCACGAAAGCGCTGGTCGTCCAGGCCGACGTCGCGAGCTTCGCCGACGCGCAGGCGATGGTGGACAAGGTGACGAAGGAGTGGGGACAGGTCGACGTCCTGGTCTGCAACGCCGGCGTCAACAAGGACGGCATGATCTGGAAGATGACCGAGGAGCAGTGGGACTCGGTCATCGCCATCAACCTGAAGGGCTACTTCAACTACATCCGCGCCGTGGCGCCCCAGATGAAGGAGCGCGCCTCGGGCAAGATCGTCACCATCACCTCGATCAACGGCAAGCGCGGGAAGCTCGGCCAGGCGAACTACGCCGCGAGCAAGGCCGGCATCATCGGCCTGACCAAGACCTGCGCCCGGGACCTGGGCAAGTTCGGCATCAACTGCAACGCCGTCGCTCCCGGCCTGATCGAGACCGACATGATGGCCAGCGCGCCCCAGGCCGTGAAAGACCTGGCGCTGTCGGAGATCCTCCTCGGCCGGCTGGGCCAGCCCGAGGAGGTCGCCAACGTGGTCTGCTTCCTCGCCTCGGACCTCGCCCGGCACGTCACCGGCCAGGTCCTCAACGTGGACGGCGGCCAGTTCCTGGGATAGGCGGGGCCGGCGGCCGGCGGCCGGCGGTCGGCGGTCGGCCGTCGGGCCGAGGGCAGGGGCGACTCGCAGCCCCGCGACGAAGTGGAGGAGCTGATGTTGAAAATGAACGACGTGGTCGCGATCGGCATGGTGCGGACCCCCATGGGCCGCTTCGGCGGCACCCTCAAGGACGTCAACGTCTACGACCTGGGCGCCGCCGCGATCCGCGAGGCCCTCAAGCGGGCCGCCATCGCCGGCGAGCAGGTCGACCAGGTGATCTACGGAAGCTGCCGCCAGGCCGGGAACGGGCCCAACCCCTCCCGCTCCGCCGCCCTCTTCGCCGGCCTCCCGGCCAAGGTGCCGACCCACACGATCAACATGGCCTGCCCGTCCGGCATGAAGACCGTGCAGCTCGCCTCCCAGGCCATCCGTCTGGGCGACGCCCGGATCGTCGTCGCCGGCGGGATGGACTCCATGAGCACCATCCCCTACCTGCTCAAGGGCGTGCGCTTCGAGGGCTTCCACATGGGACCCAAGACGCTGCTCGACGGCTGGAGCGACTCGATCGACCCGACCTGCGGCTGCGGCATGGGCGAGACCGCCGAGAACCTCGTCGACAAGTACAAGCTCTCGCGCGAGGAGCAGGACCGCTTCGCCGTCGAAAGCCAGCAGAAGGCGGCCAAGGCCCAGCAGGAAGGCTGGTTCGACGAGGAGCTCGTCACCGTCGAGGTGCCGCAGAAGAAGGGTGCGGCGCTCCGCTTCGCCAAGGACGAGTCGATTCGCGGCGACACGAGCATGGAAAGCCTCGCGAAGCTCAAGCCCGCCTTCCGCAAGGAAGGCGGCTCCGTCACCGCCGGCAACGCCTGCGGCATGACCGACGGCGCCTGCGCCATCGTCCTCACCTCGCGCGAAAACGCCAAGGCGCTCGGCAAGGCCCCGCTGTTCTCCCTCGTCTCGTACTCGGAAACCGCCGTCGAGCCCCGCTTCATGGGCGAAGGCCCCGGCGTCGCGATTCCGCTGGCCCTCCAGGCCGCCGGGATGAAGCTTGCCGACATGGACCTCCTCGAGGTCAACGAGGCGTTCGCGGCACAGGTGCTCACCGACGAACGCATGCTCGGCTGGGACCGCGCCAGGCTCAACGTCCACGGCGGCGCCATCGCCCTGGGCCACCCCACCGGCATCAGCGGCGCCCGCATCCTGATCACCGGCACGCAGGCCTTGAAGCGCCTCGGCAAGGAACACCTCGTCGCCTCGATCTGCGGCGGCGGCGGCGTCTCCATGGCGATGGTCGTGCGACGGGAGAGCTAGGCTGCCTACGCGGCAGACTCCGTGCGCAGCCACTCCCACAGCCGCGTCATCTGCCCGAACTCGCGGTCCAGCGCGGGGATGTCGGCGCCGTAGCCCACGCGGTCGAACCACTCGAGCATCGCGGCAAAGTCCGCGCTCTGCGCGCGAATCGCCTCGATCGGGACCTGCTGGAACGGGATCTTCGTCCGTCTCGCCTCGGTGAGGGCGGCCGCGACCTGCGGCATCGTCGCCGTGTCGCCCGCGATCTCGATCTCCCGGCCGCGCAGGCGCGACGCATCGATGAATGCGCGCGCGCCGATGCGCCCGATGTCCCGTACCGCGACCATCTGCAGCCGCGTCTCCGGCTGCAGCGCGGCCGCGAGCTTGTCGCCCTGGAGGAACCACGGCGAGGTCAGGTTCTCCATGAAGAACACCGGCCGCAGGATCACGTGCGAGGGGAACCCCAGCGACCGCACGGTCCCCTCGACGCGGTACTTGTTGTCGAAGTGCGGAATCCCCGTCCCGCGCTCGGCCGAGCCCACGGAGCTGTACACGAAGTGCTGCACGCCCGCCTCGCGGGCCACTCGCGCGAACCGGTGGCCCTGCTCCTCCTCGCGTTCCACCCCCGCCTCCCACGTGTTCTGCACCGCGAAGGCCCCCCAGGCGCCGTCCAGCGCCGTACGGAGGGACACGGCATCGTCGAGGTCGCCGGTCACGAGCTCGACGCCCGCCTTCACCAGGGCCTTGGCCGACTCGCCGTCCGGCTTGCGCGTCAAGGCGCGGAGGCGGAAATCGCTGCCGATGAGCGCCCGGCAGACCGCCCCACCCTGCTTCCCCGTCGCTCCCGTGATCAGGATCGTTCGCTGACTCGTCATCTTCCCCGCCTCCCTGGGCATCGCCCGCGGGCCGGCTCGCCGCCTGCCCGGCATGGTACGAACCCGCTCCCCCGCGCGGGCCGCAGGCCCAGATGTAGGTCCGATCGGACGAGTGTCAACGAGCAGCCGGGTCGAGCGCCCGCGCCGCCTCCCCCACGACCTCGACGCAACGCCTCCGCTCCGCCGCCGTCAACCACGGGTGCACCGGCAGGCTCACCACCTCCCGCGCGGCGGCCGCCGCGTTCGGACAAGGTCCGCGGCGACGCAGGCGCGGCCCAAGACCGGGAAGCTCCAAGAGCGTCCGCGGATAGTACACCGCCGTCTCGATTCCCCCCGCCGCCAGCCGCCGCCGCAGCTCGTCGCGCGCCGCACAACGCACGACGTACTGGTGAAACACGTGCCCTTCGCCCGTGACGTTGACCACCGGATGCACGGCAGAGCCCCCCGCGAGCGCGCGGTCGTAGCGTCGCGCCATCCGGCGCCGCGCCTCGTTCCACCCCCGCAGCCGCGGCAGCTTCACCGACAGGATCGCCGCCTCGAGCTGCCCCGGCCAGAGGTTCACGCCGAACCCGGCGTGCGCGGCGCCGCCGGTCGAGCCGTGGTCGCGCAGCGCCCGCAGCCGCCCGGCCAGCTCGTCGTCGTCCGTCGCAACTGCCCCGGCCTCGCCGACCGTGCCGAGGTTCTTCGTCGGGTAGAAGCTGTAGACCGCCGCCGCACTCCACTGCGCCGGCCGCACGCCCGGGGCCAAGGCGCCGTGCGCCTGGCAGGCGTCCTCGATCACCATCACGCCGCGGCGGCGCAGCGCGCGCGCCAGACGCGGCAATTCGGGATGCACCTGGCCGTACAGGTGCACCGGCACCACCGCGCGCGTCCGCGGACCCACGGCCCGCAGCGCGGCGGGCACGTCGAGCAGCAGGGTATCGGGCGCCACGTCGACGGCGACGGGAACGGCCCCGACCGCAAGGACAGCCTCGGCCGTCCCGGGAAAGGTCAGCGCCGGCACGAGGACCTCGTCACCGAGACCGACTCCGGCCCCCGCCAGCGCCGCCGCCAGTGCCGACGTCCCGGAATGCGCCAGCACCACGTGGCGCACACCCAGGAACCGCCCCCACTCGCGCTCGAACCGCTCGATCGACGGCCCCCGCACCACGCGTCCCGACGCCAGCACCCGGCCCAGCGCCGCCAGAATCCGGGGGCGCAGCGCCGCCAGCTCCCGCACCACGCCGGCAACGGGTACAACCGCCGGCCTCGGACGAGGCACCCGGTCGCCTCCGGCCCGCGGCATTGCGGGATCCGCACTCCGGCCCTGGACCCTTGTTCCGGCCATGCCCCTGACCATCCTCTTTGCGTCCTTGGCGTCCTTGGCGTGCTTTGCGAGAACTTCCGGCGCCCGCCCCTACGGCTTGCGTTGTTGGGAGCCGACCACCGTACCGCGCAGGTCGCCGGAAACGGCCGGGATGGGCTCGCGGGCGGAGGGGTGGACCCAGCGGCTCACGCAGTTGCCGCCGGCCTCGCGTGCACTGTCGAGCTGCCCCCGGGCGCGGCCGATCACGCCGTCGCTGTTGAGGTCGCGACGCCCCTTCTCGCTGGCCAGACCGATGCTGGCGGTCAGCGGCAGGGACTGCCCGCCGACGTCGACGGCGAGCCCTTCGACCCCCGCGCACATCCTCTCGGCGGCCAGGTAGGCGGTGTTGGGGCTGGGATCGATGACCAGGACGGCGAAGGTCGTGTCGTCGAAGCGGGCGAGGAGGGCGTTGTCGCCGAGGTAGCCGCCGAGGGCGAGTCCGACGGCCTGCAGCACGCGCTCGCCGGCCGGTGCGCCGTGCCGCCGGACCACCTCGTCCAGCGCATCGATCGCGACGAACGCCAGCGAGAGCACGCCGCCCGAGCGTGCGGCCAGCGTGACCTCGGTCCGGAGCCGCATGTCGAACAACCGCCGCGTGCAGGCCTGCGTCAGCGGGTCCTTCTCGGTCACGCGCATCGTGCGCTGGCGCAGCGCCCCGACCAGCTCCGCCTCGGACAGGAAACGGATCGCGGTCTCGCCGAGGCCGACCAGGTCCCCGGGGTGCAGGTCGACCTTCGAGACGCGCGCGCCGTTCACGAACGTCCCGTTGGCACTGCCCAGATCCTCGAGCATGACGCCCGCCGTGGGGCCGGGAAGCACGCGGAAGTGCCGGCGCGAACACGAGGTGTCGGTCAGGCGCACCTCGCAGCCCGTCTCCCGCCCGACCGTCAGCGGGCGCTCGCCGACCGCGACGACGAGTCCCGTATCGGGTCCGGATTCGACCGACAGGCCGCCGAGGGGAACGAGGGAGATGTCGTCGCTGCCGGGCACGATCTCCTCCGATCGGTCGAGACTAGCGAAAGACACGGGCGGTGGCAACCTGCGACGGCGCCTGCGAGGTGGACGAGCCGGCACATCGCCCCAGGTGGGAGGCTCTTGGCTGGCAGTTCGATCGGCGTCCGAGTCGAGCAGAGGCATGGAAGGCGATCCAGGTCGTACTGCGGGTGAGCGGGGTGCACGGGCTACGCGCCCTGCGTG
>JACRCZ010000082.1 GCA_016218765.1 Deltaproteobacteria bacterium
CCTGTGGTCGTAGGCCTTGAGGCGGATGCGGATCTTGTTGGCCATCTTCGTCCCTTTCCCTCAACCTCGAACCAACCGCGACGACCGGCCGGCGGCCGGCGTCCTACAATCCTCCGCGCACCTGCGCAACGATATTCTTCGCGATGCTCTGCGGCACGGGCTCGTACTGCGCGAACTGCATCGTGTGCGTCGCACGGCCCTGCGAACGCGAGCGCAGGTCGGTGGCATAGCCGAACATCCCGGACAACGGGACCAGCGCGTCGACGACCCGGAGGTCGCCCCGCGGACGCATCCCGGAAACACGACCGCGCCGCGACTTGAGGTCGCCCAGCACGTCCCCCAACGCCCCCTCGGGCGTCACCACCTCGACCGCCATCACCGGCTCGAGCAGCACCGGCGACGCCTGGGACAGCCCGTCCCGCACCGCAATGCTCGCCGCCGCGTGGAACGCCATCTCCGAAGAGTCCCCCTCGTCGAAAGACCCCCCCAGGAGCGTGGCCCGCAAATCGACGATCGGGTACCCGGCCAGCGGACCCGCCGCCAGACCGTCCCGCACCCCCTTCTCCACGGCGTGCAGGAAATGCTGCGGCACCTCGGCGGCCGGGGCGAGATTGCGGAACACCACGCCCTTCCCCGTCTCGTTGGGCTCCAGCCGCACGCGGACATGCCCGAACTGGCCCTTGCCGCCGAGCTGCCGGACGAACCGGCCCTCGGAGTCGAACGCCGCCGACACCGTCTCCTTGTACGCCACCTGGGGCCGGCCCGTGTTCACCAGCACCCGGAACTCGCGCTTCAGCCGCTCGACCAGCACCTCCAGGTGCAGCTCGCCCATCCCCCAAAGCAGCGTCTGGCCGGTCTCGGCGTCGATCCGGACCTTGAAAGACGGGTCCTCGACCTCGAGCTTCGCCAGCGCCGCCGGCAGCCGCTCCTCGTCGTCCTTGGTCTTGGGCTCCACCGCGATCGAGATCACCGGCTCGGGGAAGGGGATCGGGTCGAGCAGGATGGCGTGCTTGTCGTCGCAGAGCGTGTCGCCCGTGGTGGTGAAGCGCAGCCCGATGGCGGCGCCGATCTCGCCGGTGGACAGCTCGCGGACCTCCTCGCGCTTGTTGGCGTGCATGCGGACGAGCTTGGGAACACGCTCGTGCTTGCTCTTCGTCGCGTTGAAGACGTTCTGGGAGACGCGGATCGAGCCCGAGTACACCCGGAGGTACGTGAGCTGCCCCGCGTACGCGTCGGAGGCGACCTTGAACGCCAACGCCGCCAACGGCCCGTCGGCCTTGGCCTCGCGCTTCTCCCGGCGCTCCTTGTCGGGCTTGACGCCCTCGATGGGCGGCACGTCGAGCGGCGACGGAAGGTAGTCGACGATGCCGTCGAGCAGCGGCTGGACACCCTTGTTGCGCAACGAGGCGCCGCAGAACACCGGGACGCCGGCGTTCGAGACGGTCATCCGCCGCAAGGCACGACGCAACGCCTCCTCGGGCGGAGATCGGCCCTCGACGAACGCCGCCATCACCTCGTCGTCCACCTCGCCGCACGCCTCGATCATCTCGGAGCGCGCCTGGGCGACCGCCGCGGCCTCGGCCGCCGGGACGTCCTCCTCGTGGAACTCGGCGCCGAGCGCGTCGTCGTGCCAGATCAGGGCGCGCAGCCGGATGAGATCGATGGCGCCGCGGAAGGTGTCCGAGGAGCCGACGGGAAGCTGGACGGGGACGGGCCGGGCGCCGAGACGGTCGCGCATCGACTGCAGGACGTCGGGGAAGCTGGCGCCGAGGCGGTCCATCTTGTTCACGAACGCGATGCGGGGGATGTGATAGCGGTCCGCCTGCCGCCACACCGTCTCGGACTGCGGCTCGACCCCGCCCACCCCGCAGAACACCGCGACCATCCCGTCCAGCACGCGCAGCGAACGCTCGACCTCGATCGTGAAGTCCACGTGCCCCGGCGTATCGATGATGTTGATGCGATGCTCGCGCCAGCGGCACGTCGTGGCGGCCGAGGTGATGGTGATGCCGCGCTCCTGCTCCTGCTCCATCCAGTCCATCTGCGTCGTGCCGTCGTCGACGTCGCCCATGCGATGGATGAGACCGGTGTAGTAGAGGATGCGCTCGGTGGTCGTGGTCTTCCCCGCGTCGATATGCGCGACGATGCCGATGTTGCGCACGTGCGCGAGTGGGATCTCACGAGCCATTTCACCAAGAACGCTCCTCCCCCATGGGGGGCAGGCCGAACCTCCGCGGCCCAACGGCTCCCGCGGAACGAGCCTTCGCTCACGTCGAGGGCGGGTCCTCCCCGCCCCTCGCTACCACCGATAGTGGGAGAAGGCCTTGTTGGCCTCCGCCATGCGGTGGGTATCCTCGCACTTCTTCGCGGAATTGCCGCGGCCGGCAGCGGCGTCCACCAGCTCGGCCGCAAGCTTCTCGCGCATCGTCTTCTCCCCGCGCGACTGGGAGTAGGTCTTGAGCCAGCGCATCGCCAGCGCCAACGCCCGGTCGGAACGAACCTCGACCGGCACCTGGTACGTCGCGCCGCCGACGCGCCGCGAACGAACCTCGACCCGCGGCGAGACGTTCTGGATCGCCTTGCGGAAAACCTCGACCGGGTTCTCCTTGTGGCGGTTCTTGATGATGTCGAACGCCTTGTACAGCACCTGCTCCGCCGTCGACTTCTTGCCGCGCTGCATCAGGCAGTTGATGAACTTGGCCACGATCACGTCCTGGTAGACCTGATCGGGGATCGTCTCGCGCTTCTGGACTTCTCGTCGCCTCGGCATGCGAGTTCTCCGTTACGCCGTCGTCTTGGGCCGCTTGGCACCGTACTTGCTGCGACCCTGGCGGCGGTTCGCCACGCCCTCGGTACCCAGCGTGCCGCGGATGATGTGGTAGCGCACGCCCGGAAGGTCCTTCACGCGGCCCCCGCGGATGAGCACCACCGAGTGCTCCTGGAGATTGTGGCCCTCGCCCGGGATGTAGGCCGTGACCTCCATGCCGTTGGTCAAACGCACGCGGGCGACCTTGCGCAACGCCGAGTTGGGCTTCTTGGGCGTGCAGGTGTAGACGCGGAAGCAGACGCCGCGCTTCTGGGGACAGGCCTTGAGCGCCGGCACCTTGTTGCGGAAGCGCTGCACCTCACGGCGATCGGCGATGAGCTGGTTCATGGTCGGCATCGATGCGAATCCTTCTCCCACGGGCGCCCACACGGCGCCCTGCCGGCCGCGGGAACCTCCCGCGCCGAGCCGAACGCGACGGGAGGCGTATCCTACATACGGAAGGCCGGGTGTCAAGGGAAATGGTTTTCGGTTCCTGGTGGGTCAATTGGGGCGAGTCGTCGGTCCGGACGGGGAGGGGAGGCGGCGGGGCGTTGTTGGTTGTTGGTGGGACGATTGGGGCGTTGTTGGTCCGGAGGCGTGCGCGTCAACCGAGGCTGTCGAGGTAGGTGTCGGGAGTGACGAGCTCGCCGTCCAGGCCCGTTTCCTTGCGGGCGCGGTCGAGGGCGCGACGTTCGCGTTCGAGGGTCGCGGCGTCGGTCGCGTCCCAGCAGGCCTGGTACAGGCGCCGTCGTCCGTCGGGGAAGCACGCGAGGAAGTCGCACTCCAGGCGGTCCTCGGTGAGGTAGTAGGTGACCTCGCAGCCCTGGCGGCGGAGGTCAAGGTAGACGAGGTTCTCGAAGGCCTGCCCCCGGTTCCTGCTCGAGCCGAGGCCGACGGCGCCGCTCAGGCCGGTGTCGACGGCGTAGACCTTCCGCGGATTGGAGTTGGCCTTGCGGACGGACTCGGAGAACAGCGGCACCGTGAATGCCAGATACGCGTCCCCGACGTGGCCGACATACTCGTGAAGGGCGTTCTTGGAAGCCCGGATCCCCTGGCTGTGCAGGTCGTGCAGGAACTTGTGGACCGAGAAGAGGTGCCCCGGGGACCGGAGCAGCCACCGGATCAGGTAGCGGACAAGCACCGTGCCCTTGAGCTTGTGGCGTTCGACGATGTCGCGGAAGATGACGACCTGGACGTAGTCCTGAAGGATGCGCAGCCGGGCGGCGGGATCGATGCCGGCGGTCTCGGGGAAACCTCCCTCGTCGAGGTACCGGGCCAGCGCCTTGCGCAGCCGGTCCCGGCCGCGCGGGCCGCGCGGGCTCGAGGGCAGGCCGGAACCCGTGGCATCCAGCCACTCGACGAACCCGTACGGCCAGACCTCCGTGGGAAGGGAGCGGCCGCGCAGGGCGGTGGCGATCTCCCGCCCCAGCAGCCGGGCGGACGAGCCGGTCACGAGGATGCGGACGCGCCGGGTGTCGAGCAGCCGGCGCACGACCCGCTCCCAGCCCTCCACGTTCTGGACCTCGTCGAGGAACAGATGACAGATGCGATCGTGGTTCTCTGGAAACGCGGCGTAGAAGGCGTCGACCAGCCGCGCCAGGTCGGGACCGGTCGCCGGCAGCAGGCGGTCGTCCTCGAAATTGAGATAGAGGATGGCCTCCGGGGGAACACCGGCGGCAAGCCGCTCGTCGACGAGCTGGAACAGGAACCACGTCTTGCCGGTGCGGCGCATGCCGATCAGGGCGTCGACCTTGTGGGGGAGTTCGGGGATGGAGAGGCGGCGGCGGACGAGCCGGCGCGGACGGACGGAGTCGAACTCCTCGCGGAGCGTCAAGAGCAGCCGGTCGATCTGTCCCTCCATGGAGGGATACATAGATCATGATCGGTCCCTGTGCAAGAGGACAGATGGGAGAGGCTGTTGGTGGGGGAGGGGAGGTGCTGCGCGCCCGGCGGATTGCCCCGATCCGGGGCCCGGGCCATACTGGTGTCGGCAAGGGCGGGGGGGGCGAGCGGGCGGGCGAGCGGCCGAGCGGGCGTCGGGAGGCGAGAGGCGGGGGGCGAGGGGCGGGGGAGTCATGCGGCGAGTCGGTTGCGGAACGCGGGGAGGGGTCATCCGGGGATGGGCGTGCGTGGCCTGCCTCCTGACCGCGACCATGTCCGCGTGCGCAGCCACGACGCCGGCACAGCCCGCGCCGTCGGGCGGGATCTCCTGCCCGTCCCCGCCCGGCGACTGGCCGGCGGTCTGCAACACCTGCGGACCTGCCGAGCAGGGCGACGGCGGCCCCGCCCTCGCGCCCCGCCCCAGCGACACCTGCGTACAGGCGATTCTCGAACAGCAACGTGCTGCGGTCCTCTCATGCCTCCCGGAACCCTCCTTGTGCGAGCCGGTCGCCGTCCAGGTGGAGCTGACGGCGGACGGGGTCTCCGGCGAGGTCCGCGAGGTGTCCCTGTCCGACGACGTCCCTCCGGAATGGACATCATGCATCCTGGACGCGCTGCGGGAGCTGGTGCTGCCGGCGGATACCCCGGGGCGATTCGAGCTTCATCTGACCTTCGATCCCCCACTTGAACGGTCCTTGCCGGACGCCGGGCCGATCAGCCACCCGCCGACTGCCTAGAGCCGGCCGGCGCCCTGCAGCGGGCGGCCGAGCCCGGAGGGCAAGCCGCGGGCTGAAACCCGCGGTTCGGATGCGGAAGGACAACGGCATGGCGGGTTCCGCGCCGCGGGTCACGGTGTCCCTCCATGGAGGGACACCTTCCTCCGGATCGATTCTAGCGCGAGACGAGCTGTTGCCCCGAACCTCCGGACCAACTCGTCCCGATCAACCCACCAACAACTCGTCCCGATCAACCCACCAACACCCCCCCCGCTGGCGCCTCCGCCGCCCCTGGCGTATCCTCCGCCCCCGATGTTGGCCATTCCACGATACCCCGCGTGGTTCCTCCTTCCGCTGCTCGCCGCGGCCGGCTGCGGCGCGAAAACCGATCTCGATCGAATCGACGCCGCGCCGCCGGACGTGCCGCTGCCCACCGACGAGCTGTGCAACGGACTCAACGACGACTTCGACCAGGACGACCAGGTCGATGAGGACTTCCGCGACGAGCTGGGTCGCTACATCGATGACCGCCACTGCGGCGTCTGCGGCCACGACTGCGACGTCGCCGTCGAGCACGCCACCGACACGGCCTGCCTCCTGGTCGGCGAAGCGCCGACCTGCGGCGCCCGGGCCTGCGAGGCGGGGTGGACGCCGAGCGACACGGGACGCTGCGTGCCGTGGGACGCGCACCTCTGCCTCCCGTGCCTGGACGACGGCGACTGCGGCGGCTTCCCGGAAGCGGCCTGCGCGCGCCTCGGGGGCGAGGCGCGCTGCTCCGTGACCTGCGACGGCGCCGACGCCGCCTGCCCCGACGGCTACCTCTGCGACGAGGGCCTGTGCGAGCCGCCGGGAAACTCGTGCTCCTGCGACCCGGGCGAGTTCTTCACCGTGTCGTGCAACCTGGAGCTGCCCGACGGGACGGATTGCCTGGGCACCGCCGTCTGCGAGGACGGCGCCCTCTCCGACTGCACCGGCGCCGAGGAGATCTGCGACGGCCGGGACGACGACTGCGACGGCGACATCGACGAGGGGTACCGCGACGAGCGCGACCAGTACACGCTGGACGTGCACAACTGCGGCGCCTGCGGCGTGGACTGCACCGAGACCGAGCTGCCGGACGGCGACCTGGTCTGCGGCGGCGATCCCTACGGCCCGCGCTGCGTCCTCCTCTGCGCGGAAGCAACCGACGGCATCGATGTCGGCGACCACCTGGACGCGGACCTGATCATCGGCAACGGCTGCGAATGCCTCGTCGGGAACCTCGTCGATGACGCCGGACCCGTGCACGCCGTGGGCGAGGATCTCGACGTCGACTGCGACGGCGCCGACGGCGACGTCCCGAACTCGCTGTACGTCGCCCCGGACGGCGACGACGCCAACCCCGGCTCGCCCCTGTACCCCCTGGCGACCATCGCCGACGGCGTGCGCCGCGCCTACGAATCGCTCGCCGGCGAGCTGCCCACCCCGGACGTGTTCGTGGCCGCCGGAACGTACGTGGAGCTGGTCCGCGTCCGCGACGGCGTCCGCCTGCACGGCGGCTACCGCAACGACTTCCTGGGACTCGAACCCGACTCCTTCGTGACGCAGGTCGTGGCGCCCGACGCCTCCGACGGCCCGGGCGGCGCGGCCCTCGTCCTGGAGGACGGCGCCGGAACGACGCCGACGGTCGTCGAGGGCATCCACTTCCGCGGGACCGACGCGCCCGCGCCGGGTCTGCCCGCCTTCGGCGCCTTCTTCCGCGCCACCGGCCCGCGACTCGCCCTGCGCAACCTGGAAATCCGCTCGGGCCAGGGCGGCGCCGGCAACCACGGCGCGTTCGGCGCCGCGGGCGCAGCCCCGACCATCGCCGCAGCGGCGGGCGATCCGCCGCGCGAAGCCGTCGAAGGCTCCCTCCACGACTGCCTGCCCGAGGTCGCCAACATCGTGCGCGGCGGCGCGGGAGGCTCCAACACCTGCGAGGGCGCCGACGTCGCCGGCGGCGCGGGCGGCGCCGCGGCCTGCCCCGTCTTCTCCGCCGTCCAGCCCAGCGGCACCCCGGGACGCGCGGGACCCGGAGGAGCCCTGGGCGGCATGGCCGGCGCGGGAGGCTGGGACTGCGAGGGCCCGACCGAAGGCTTCCCGTGCCCCGTCGAGGTCTGCTGCGGACTCGCCGACTTCACCGTGCCGCTCGAGTACGAGCTGGCCGGGGACGGAGGCCACGGCGGCAACGGCGGCCCGGGAACCGCCGGAACCGGCTGCGCGGACGCCATGGGCGACCTGGCAGGCGAAACCTGGACCCCCGCAACCGCGACGGCTGGAACCACGGGCCGGCCGGGAGGAGGAGGCGGCGGCGGCGGCGCAGGGGGCGGCGCCCAGATGACCTGGTACACCACCGTTTGCCCGTATCCCGACGGGCTCGGCGGCGGCGGCGGCGGCGGCGGCGCGGGCGGGTGCGGCGGCCTGGGCGGCACGCCCGGCACGTCCGGCGCCCCGTCCATCGGCATCGTGTTCGTGGCAGGCGCAACCCCCGCCGCGCCCACCCTCGAGAACGTCCGCATCCTGACCGGCGACGGCGGAATCGGCGGACGCGGCGGCGGAGGGGGCGACGGCGGCCTGGGAGCCCTGGGCGGCGCCGGAGGCGAAGTGCCGCGCGAGGAGCGGACGACGCCGCCGCTCGCCGGCCCGTCCTCGGGCGGCCCCGGCGGCAAGGGCGGCAACGGCGGACCCGGCGGCGGCGGCGGCGGCGGCTGCGGAGGTCCCGCCGTCGGCGTCTGGGCCCTCCTCGGCGGCGCCCCCGACCCGGGCATTGCCGCCGCGGTCGCCGCGGGCGCGACCGTCGTCCCGGGACACGGCGGACGCGGCGGACGCGGCGGACCCGGCGCGGCGCCGGGCGGCGACGGCACGGATGGCGTCGTGACGGATGTGGTGGTGGAGTGATCGCGGGGAAGAAGAAACCACAGATGAACACAGATGAACACAGATGGGGACGGACAGGGCGTGGCACCCGAGCTGCACGGCCCGGGGCTTCAGCCCCGGGCCGCGTTCTCGTCGCCACGGCGCTGCTGCTCCTGGCGGGATGCGACTGCGAGAACAAGTGCGAGGGGCCCGAGCTCTGCGACTGGCTGGACAACGACTGCGACGGCCTCACCGATGAAGGGTTCGTCGGCGAGGACGGCGCGTACTCGCGCCCCGACAACTGCGGAACCTGCGGCGTCGTGTGCGCGGACGTCTTCCCGTCGGCGGAGGCGACGGAATGCCGGCTGGAAGACGAGAGCTACCGCTGCGCGATCGTGGAATGCCCGGTCGGACAGCACGCCGCGGGCGACGGCGCCTGCATCCCGGATCTCGACCCCCTCTGCTTCCCGTGCGTGCGCGACGCCGACTGCTCGCTCTACGCCGACGGCGCACTGTGCCTGATGACCGGCTCCGGCGAGCGCCGCTGCGCGACCGCCTGCTCGGCCGCCGCCGGCGACGAGTGCCCGGAGGGGTTCCTGTGCGAGCCGACGGGCGACGGAGGCGGGCAGTGCCGGCCGGCCAGCGCCCTGTGCGGCTGCGGGCCGGAGAACGAGGGCATGACGTTCCCGTGCCTGGTCACCACGACGGGCGGCCAGGCGTGCGCGGGGGAACAGGTCTGCGACGGCACCGCGGTCGGACCGTGCCAGGCCGTGTTCGAGGAGGCCTGCAACGCGCTCGACGACGATTGCGACGGGATGACCGACGAGGACTTCCGCCTGCCCTCCGGCGAAACCGTGCACCCGGAACATTGCGGGGAGTGCAACCGCCCGTGCGTGCCGCCGGGACCGCACATGGTGGCGACGTGCCTGCCGGGCCCGCCGATCGCCTGCGAGCGGGAATGCGCGGAGAACTTCGTCGACCTCGACGGCATCCCGGCCAACGGGTGCGAGTGCGAGCGCACCGTCGGCTCGTGGCCCCCCTCGCGCCTGGGCGTCGACGCGGACTGCGACGGCGACATCGATGACACCACCGACTACGTCTTCGTGACCGGCTCGGGCAGCGACTCGAACCCGGGCACCCTGGTCTTCCCCATGCGCACCCCGCAGGCCGCGGTGTCGCGCGCCGCCTCCACCGGCAAGTCGGTCCTCATCGCCTGGGGCCGCTACGCCGGTCCGCTCGGCCTGGCCGCGGGCGTCGGCGTCTTCGGCGGCTACGCGCCGGACTTCTCCGACCGCGACGCGTCGCTGTTCCCCGTCGTCCTGGAAAGCGTCGGCGGGACGCCGGGCGCGCCGCTCCTGACCTGCCGCGGAATCACCGCCACGACCGAGGTGGACGGACTCGTCCTCGCGGGCAGCGACGCGACGGCGCCCGGACAAGGCTCGACCGCCGCGTACCTCGACGGCTGCGGCCCGGACGTCCGCCTGACAAACCTCGTCGTCTACGCCGGACGCGGCGCCGACGGCGCCGACGGCGCGTCCTCGTCGCAGAACCTCGCACGCTGGGGCATGACCTCGCTGCGCGACCTCGAGGGCAACCCCGGCGGAAACGGCTCGAACGGCGTCATCGCCGGCTCGACCGAGTGCACCGGCACCCGCGTCGCCGCGGGCACGGCCGGCCGGCGCTCGTGCCCCGGCAGCGGCCTCACGCTCGACGGCGGCCCCGGCGGCGACGCGACCTGCCCGGCCTCCGGCTGCCGCAACGGCGCACCGTGCGGCAACGCGGGCTGCACCGACTACACCGTCGGCGGCGTCTGCGACATGGCCGCCGTCCTCGCCGCCGCCGTGCCCAACCCCGCCGCCGGCGCCGGCCAGGGACCAGGCGGCGGAACGGCCGGGGAACGCACGTACGACGCCGTCACCAACCGCTGGAGCTGCTCGTTCTGCGACGACAACCCCACGCTCGCACGCGAAGGCGGCAACGGCTCCGACGGCACCTCGGGCGGCTCCGGCGTCGGCGGGCCGGGCTGCCTCGCCACCCTGGGCGCGTTCGACCCGGCCACCGGACTGTGGTCCGCCGGCGCAGGCGGCAACGGCTCCGACGGCACCGACGGAGGAGGAGGAGGAGGAGGAACCTGCGGCTCGGGCTACGACGTGATCCCAGGCGCCACCGAGGCGTGCACCGACGCGCTCGGCGGCGCGGGCGGCGGCGGCGGCTCCGGCGGCTGCGGTGCCCCCGGCGCCGACGGCGGAGGTGGAGGCGGCGCCTCCACGGGCATCGCCGTGCGCCTCGCCGCCGGCGCCGCGTCCGGCCCGACCATCGAAGGCCTGCAGGTGATCACCGCGCCGGGCGGCAACGGCGGCATGGGCGGCCAGGGCGCCACCGGCGGCGCCGGCGGCGCCGGCGGACTGGGCGGCCGCGGCACGTGCGGGTGCACCCGGCGCGGAGGACGAGGCGGCGACGGCGGAGGAGGCGGCGCGGGAGGAGGAGGAGGAGGAGGCTGCGGCGGCTCCGTCGCAGGCTTCCTCATCGTCTCCGGCGGCGCCGATGTCTCGGAGTACTACGCATCGATCCTCGGCACGAACTCCGTCGAAGCCCTGGCGTCGCCGGGCGTCGGCGGCGCCGGCGGCTTCTCGCCGGGCGCCTCGGGCGCCGGCGGCACCGACGGCTCGGCCGAAGCCGTTCGCGTCTACTGACGGGAAACCAGAATTGCAGTCAACTCCATCTCTGCGTCCCTGCACCCCTGCGCCTCTGCGCGCCTGCCCCGAGCGAAGTCGAAGGAATGCGCCCGCTCGGCCGGCCGAATGGAGGGTCGAGGTCGTCCTGCTCATCGTCCTGGCCGCGGCCGCGCCGGCTTGCACACCGTCCGCTGACCCTCCGGAAACCGCGCGACTGCACGTCGCCGTGTGGACCGATCTCGAAATCCCCGCACAGCTCGATCGAATCGTCGCCTTCCTGCGCCAGGAGACCCTCGAAGTCGACGCCGTCCGGCCGCTCGACCCGCGCGGCCACGCACAGCCGATCGTGCTGGACCTGGACGCCGGATTGCTGGATCGCTCGCGGGAGGTCGACCTCGTCGTGACGGGGTTCGCGGGGGAAGTGGCCATGGTCGAGCGGCGGGCACGGCTGCCCCGCCTGCCGCCGGGAGAACGGGCGCTGGCGATCCCGCTGGAGGCGCGCTGCGCGGGACGCGCCTGCGACACCGGATGGACGTGCATCCACGGCACGTGCGAGCGCTCGGACCTGCCCATCGAAGCCCTGGCGGCATCGGTCGAGGACCTCCCGGCGGACCCGCTGGCGGGCGTGGTCGCGGGACGGCGCGTCGAGGGATGCGCCGAGGAGGGGGCGAACTGCGACGACGACCCGTGCACCGTCGCCGTCTGCTCGGACCACCGCTGCAACCAGGACGGCTGGACCGGAACCTGCCTCCCGTGCACCTCGGACGCGGACTGCGGCGGATTGGAACGGACACCGTGCGAGCGCCCGTTCTGCCACCCGCACGGCGTGTGCCGGCTGCGCAGCCTTCCGCCCGGCACGCGCTGCGACGACGACGAGGACCCGTGCACCGTCCAGTGCTGCCGGGAAGCCACGATCTGCATGTCCTTCGATGTCTGCGGCGAGCCCGACGTCGCCACCGGCTGCGACCCTTAGCAACGATCCGCGGCGCCGGCGCGACGATCCCCCCGTGCACGGTCCGCTCCCGGTTCTCCTCCTCGCCGCCGCGTTGGCAACCGCGCCCACCGCGTCAGCCCGCACGTGCGGCGAGGACGATCTCGACGTCATCCAGGCCATCCTGGGCGAGCTGGACGACCTCCCGGGCGGCCCACGGGCTCCGACGGCGGGGGGACCGGCCGAGCGCGACCTGGCGGCCGCGGCGCTGGAGGCGGGGTGCGAGTGGTCGCCGGCACCGGGCGGCGCGCTCGAATCGCTCGAGCGGATGAGGTGGCGCGACGGCGGCGCCGGCCCCGGGCCGCACGACCTCGCCGTCGACGGGGACGGGGCGCCGTGGTGGCGGATCTTCCTGCCGCGGCTCGAGCTGCGCTGGGCGGGGTCCTTCGAGGAAGGCCGGCGCGGCGGCGGGACGCACGACGGTTGGAGCGGCCGGTTCGAGCTGTGGGTGCTGTGGACGGTGGTCCCGTCCTGGTGACCGGCCGTCCCGGCGCCCGGGAGGTGCCGATGCGAGGGAAGGCATTGCTGGTCGTGGCGCCCGCGGTGTTCCTGGCGGCCGGGTGGAGCGCCGCGCAGGACGCGAGCGGGGAAGCGTGGGATCTGGGTGTGAGCGGCGACGACGAGACCGCGAAGGAGCCGGAGGAGCCGGCGCCGTCCCTCGAGGGCCTCGACCTGCCGCCGGAGGCGGGACCGGCCGAGGTCCTGGCCGCGCTGCGCCGGCGCTGCGGACCACCCTCGCTCGCGGAGGCGCTGGACGCGGCCGTGGCCGTCGCGGGTCTCGATCCGGCGGCGGAGCAGGATCTGGTGGATCAGGCGCGGTGGGCGGCGGCCTTGCCGCGCGTGCGCGTGTCGCTGCGGCGGACGTGGGAGCACGACGAGTCGCTGGACCTGGAGCCGGACCCCCAGGACGGCAACTACGGGGTCGATACGGACGACGACTTCGAGGTCGGGGTGACGGCGCAGTGGGACCTGGGCGCGATCGTCGCGCCGCCGGAAGCGGCGGCGGCACGGCGGCTGGAGCTCGAGGCGGCGGCAGCCCGGCAGGCGTTGCGGGTGGAGGTGACACGGACCTATTTCGAGCGGTGCCTGCTTCGGCTAGAATGGGCAGCCGGCCCCCGGGATGCCGCGCGCCGGGCGGAGTTGGCGTGGGACCTCGCGGACTGCGAGGCCCGGCTGGACGCGCTGACCGGGGGGCTGTTGGGCGAGGTCGCACCGGGGGAGGAGCCGGAGGAACGGGAACCGTCATGGAGCAGCGAAGGGACCGCAGGTACGAGGTGAGCGTGACGGCGGAGGTCTTCCTCCCGGACCGGGTGCTCGAGGCGCACACGCGCAACCTGTCGCGCAGCGGCGTCTGTTTCGAATGCGAGCCCGTCCTGGCCGAGGGCTCGACCGTCGCGGCGACGCTGTACCTCACGGTGGACGGCATCGAGGACGCGGCGACGGCGCCCCTCAAGGTCACGACGCACGTGCAGTGGACCAGCGAGCTGGACGACGGCCGCGCGCTCACCGGCGCGCAGTTCGTCAGCCTCGATCCCGCCGCCCAGAAGATCCTGGATCGCTTCCTCGCGGCGTTGGGGGAGTAGCACGGGGGCGCTGCCGGTTCCGCGCGTCTTCGCCCGCGATCGCTCTCGCACGGCTGCACCGAGTTTCCGGCGGTCGCGGGCGCCCCCGCACCGGACCCGTCAGCGGTGCTCGACTCTCCATCCCTCGGCGCGGCGTCCTATTGCCCACGCCGCCACCGGCAGCCGACACACCACGGCCGGACCCCGACCGGCCGCGCTCGGTGGCGGTTCCAGAAGCAGCTCGAACCCGACGCCGGACGCGGAATGCGACAGCCTCCGGTAGTCCAGGAACGGATACCCGAGAAGCGGCGAGGGGGGAATCGCGGGAAGGAACTCCGGCACCAGATCTCGCAGGCTCTGCGGGTACTCACCCCTCGCCCGATGGTACGCGTTGATGGCCTCTACGACGCTCCTGGGACCCGGTGGCGCGTGGGAGCCGGTTGGGCGCGGATGCGGCATCGCCTGGTACTGTTTCACCAACCGGCGTATCCGCGCATCCTTCCCGGCGAGCCGCCGCGGCGCCCCCCGCCCGGCCGGCCCGCGAAGGTCGGAACCAGCAGGTTCTGGCGGGGATTCCTCGGCAGCCTCCCCGCACGGCCCCCAGCTCGCCGCCGCGATCGTGGCCAGCCGATCGTCGGACAGCGCCGTCCACGCCGAACATGGACCGACCAGGAATCCCAAGGCCATCAGGCCCGCAAGGGCCGCCGCGCGAACGATGACGCGACGCGAGACGGACCTGGCTGGCGATCTCGAGTCACCAACACGGCAACGCGACCAGGAAGCCACGAGCACGGCGCCGAGGGCGACCATTCCCAGCCACAGCACCAGCAGCCAGACGCCGGCGGTGCGAAGTTCCCACGCGGCGGTCGCCGACTCCTCAGTCGGCGCCTCACCGAACCGGGCCAGGCGGTGCGGCGCTGACAGCAGGAAGGCGGCGTACCGGCCCACGCCCCACGAGATCGCGGTCAGGGCACCGCCCACGAGGAACACGGCGACCTTGGACGCGAGTGTCTTCCAGTCGCTGCCCACAGCCGGGTTCGCGCGACCGTCTTCCACCGTCGTTCCAGGCTGGCTCCCTTCGTCCGTCATTCTCCCTGCCCCCGCGGCACGCAGCCGGCCGAAGTCGTCGAGACCGAGACGGCCCGATAACCGAAGGTGATCGCGTCAATTCCTGGCAGGATCAGCGATTCGTCCTCCCAATCCATGGTGGACGCCAGGTTCACGACGAACACGACACCCGACCCATCGCGTGACGACACGCAGACCTCCAACGACGAGCTTCGGCCGAATCTCACCACTACCCCTGACTGCTGCGCCACCGCTCGAAACGTGGACGCAGCCGTTGCCGCCGCCGAGGGCTGGACGCAGCCGGAACGCTGGACCTCGAAGACCAGCGGCACGGTCACGAGCACTCCAGCGACCCAGGCGACGGCAAGAACCCCGAGGCCTGCCCATTGTCTGGCTGAGAGGCGAGTCCCCATGGTCATCCGCATCCCGATGGCTCGTCGAACTCAACAGCGCAGCAGTCCCAGCAGGAACTCTCGCTAGAGTAGGCGCAGGAGCGCCCGGCGGCGTTTGCCCTGAAGTCCCGCTCCTCTGGCGCTTCAGACCCCCAGTACTCCCGAAGGTCCCCAATCAAGCGTGCGCAGCAGTATGCTCCAGGGCACTCCTGTGCAATCCTGCACGACATCAAGCAGTGCGCGAACGTATCAGATCCACCTGAACTGATACTCAATGCGCCTTCGTCCCAGTAGTAGCTGGCACACGCGTAACAAGCAAGTGTGGTGAGCCACGAGAGACCAAGCAGGGAATACTCACACGACGGTTCCCAGTATCCATAGTCAGGACAGGTTCCGGCCGGGTCGGTGTAACGAAGCGGGTTGGAAAGCGCGTAGCCGTAGCTCGGGAGCGGAACGCCCGGTCGCGGCTGTTGCTGCACGAGCTCCGGCTGGACGTAGCGCCCAAGACCGGCCACATACCATCGGCGCGCGTTGATCCACGGGAGACCGTTGCCAGCCTCGTATTGTCCCGGAAACCGCACGGGTTGCGGTGCGGAGCTCACCGCTTCGTCGGTCTCGCCGAAGGCGGCGATCCTTCCATCCCACGAAAGATCGCCGGCCTCGTCTGTGATCTTGCGCGGCGTCGGTAAGTGATCGCTGACGTACCAACCCACCGATCCAGTTCGCCACCCCGCAAGAACAAGGTGGCCGTCGAGGTAGACGACGTTCGCCACTGGCGTGCCGGTATGGCATTGGTGCTCGGCAATGAACCGGTCTGGCAAGTCGTAGATGAAGGCCGTGCACACCTCCGTTTCGCGGTCGCCGTCCCCATCGCCGTCGCTGTGGACGACCGACTTGCACCGTCGTAGACGGGAATCGAAGGTGTTCTCCTGGACGAGCGCGCCCGTCATGCGGTCCCGGAAGGCGATAACGCGGTCGGCGGCGTCGTACTCCAGCAACAGGTCGTCGTAGCGCGTGGCGTTGCCCGAGGCGTCATACTCCAGTGCGTGCTCCATCGCGCCGCTCGCCGCACCCGTCACGGTGAGCAAGCGACTCGTGCCCGACTGGTAGGCGTAGCTGGACACCGCGGGGTCGGTCGCCCCGACGTCGAGCCGCGATTCGGAAAGCCGGTTGCCGGTGTGGTCGTACGTCCAGTCCAAACGCCCCCACCATCCGTCGGCCCCGACAAGCCTGTCGCTGCTGTCGTAGTCGTAGTGCGCCGTGCGGTTCACGTCCACCGCGTCCACGATGTCCGTGATGTTGCCCACGGTATCGTGGAAATAGGTGAGGTCCAGGACGTCTGGCGTGGGATCGCCGGGCGTGCCGGTCGTAATCCGCTCCACGCGCCCACCGGCGCCGCGCTCGATCTCGTACCGCAGGCCGTTGCCCATCGTGTAGCCGAGGAGCAGCCCCGCGTCGGAGTAGGTCACGTCGTGGGCCAGCACCGTCTCGACCCCGCCGTCCGACGCCACGACCCCCGTCAGACGTGAGGGGTTCGTCGGGTCACGGTCGTACCGCACGACCAGCCCGGACGGGTACGTCATCTCCACTACATTTCCGAAGCCGTCGTACGCGTAGCCCGTCACGTAGTCGACGCCGTCCTGCATCCGCGTCTCCGACAGGACGCGGCCGTCGTCGTCGTACGAGAACTCCGTCCTCCCTGTCTCGACCCAGACGCTGCTCGCCGCGGGTGCCTGCGCCTCGGTGACGGCGGACAGGCGCCCGAGCGCGTCGTCCCGTTCGTAGTCCACCCGGAACTGCCGCCGCCCGGAACTGCCGCCGTAGGTGACGCGAGTCACGCGTCCGGTTGCGTCGTGGATGTACTGCGTCCCGGAAGCCGTCGCACGAGCCTGGTAATTGAGACGGCCATGGGAGTAGCGGTACTCGTCCGTGCCGGAGTCCGGAAGGTGCGCCTGGGTAACGCTGTGGTAGGTGTCCGCGTCCCACCCCCAGAGGTAGGAGGAGACTCGACTCTCCGCGTCGGTCACGGTCTCCACCGCGCTGTCGGTCCGGGACGAGCCGTAGGAGTACGCGGTCATGCCGGAGCCGGGATCCGTGACCGACGAAAGACGCTTGTTCCAGTCGTACTCGTAGAACGTGCTGCGCCCGGCGTCGTCGGTCGTCGACGCCAACAACCCCGCGTCGTCGTAGTCGCGCGTCGTCACCGCTCCCGTCGCGTCCGTCACCTCGATGGTTCGGCCCTCGGCGTCGTAGACGTACACCGTCGCGTTCCCGTCGGGATCGATGACCGTCGTCGGGCCCGGAGAACGGCACGAGCAGCATCCGCCGCCGCACCCGCCCGACGTCTCGTCGTACCGGTACTCCGTGAACCCCGGCCCGGGTCCGTACGCAAACCGTACCCTGCCGAACTCGTCATACGTTCGCTGCGTCTCCTGGACCAGCCCGCCGGGGGCAGTCCGCGTCTCGCGCACGACCCGATCCGCGGAGTCGTACTCGAACGTCGTGGCCGAGCCGCCGCGCCGCTCGTCCCGCACCCGCCTGCCGTACTCGTCGTAGTCGTACCGCACTCGCCATCCGAGCGGGTCGGACACCTCGGCCAGAAGGCCGGTCAGCACGTCGTACTTGTACGTCGTCGTCACGCCGGTTTCGTCGGTCCGTGCGGTCAACCGGCAGCTCGAATCCCGGGTCCAGGTCATGGTGGCGACGATCGAACCCCACACGTCCCACCGGTTCCTCACGACGGCGCGGCCGCACGCCGGGTCGTACTCCCACGAGAACTCCGTCGTGCCGTCGCGTCCGTTCCTCGACCAGAGCAGCCGGCCCTGGTCGTCATACAGCCGCTCGAACGTGCTCTGGTAGTAGCCGCCGCGATGATACAAGGTGGGGTAGCCGTTGGGATCGATCTCCTCCACCAGATCGAAGACGGGGGCGTAAGGACCGCCGGTCATCGGCCGCCATCCGCCAATAACCCCGGGAGCCATGTAGGCGTATTCGCGCGACACCCCTCGCTCGTCGGTGACGACGGCGGCGAACGGGAAACCCGGGGGCGAGTCGCCCTGCCGGACGAAGGGCACTCGCGTCCGCCCGTCGTCGGCGTTGTTGAGGAAGCGGGAATCCGCCGGGATGATCGTCCGCGGCGGCGCGTCGCCGTGGGTGACACCGGTTGCCATGCCCCACTCGTTGTAGGAGTAGGCGCTGGTCTTGCGCCCGTTCGTCTGCGCGGTCAGGAGGTGCCGCGCGTCGTAGACAAACGTCCGCGCGGGCGCCGCGTAGCCCGGCGGCTGCACAGCGACAAGATCGCCGGTCCCGTCCACCGTGAACTCCGTCGCCGCTCCGGAGAAGTCGATGATCCGGTCGAGCTTGCCTGCCGAGTCATACTGCAACGCCGCGGCACGACCGGCGGCATCGACCACCGCCGAAACCCTTCCTGCGGAGTCGTATTCGTACGTGATCGCCGCGCCGTCCCGTGCCACGGTCTGCTGGTGGCGGCCCGCGGCGTCGAAGAGATACCGCGTACCGTTGCGTGTTTCGAGCGTCATCGTCCCATCGCCGGCGTCGACGAGTCGCGAGGTGGTGCGAGGCAGCGGCAGCAGGGCCTGCGGCACGTCCTCTCGGAGGAGGCGGCGAACGCGGTTGGCGTTCACGGCCCTCCACTCCGACCCAAACCAACCCGTGTCGGCGTAGTACAAATTGGAGACGATCGTCGAAAAGCGCGGCCCGTCGATCGTGCCGAGCGCGGGAAATCGCGCGTTCCGGTTTCTTGCCGCTCCGGCAACCGAGGCGTAGAGGTGACCTGACGGCAGCCGGATAGGCGGCCGGCTGGAGCGGTCAC
>JACRCZ010000080.1 GCA_016218765.1 Deltaproteobacteria bacterium
CCTCTCTCCCAAGCCCTCCTGCCCGTCCCCCCTCAGCCCGTCCCTACGCCCACCGGTCGGCCTCGCTCAACTCCACCACCGCGGGGTAACGATCGCGCCGGCCGCGACCGATCCGCCGCGCATCCCCGCGAGCGTCTACACGTTACCGGCCGTCGAGCGATCTGCCCGCGGAGAGGACGGTGCCGGTGGGCCGGCGATACTACTGGCGCGTCCGCGCGTGTTCCGGCACGACGTGCTCGCCGTGGAGCGCCGTGCGCTACGTGGAGGTGGGGAGGGTACCGGTCGACCTCAACGGGGACGGGTACTCGGATGTGGTCGTCGGGGCGCCGTACGAACATCACGACGCCGCATCCGATTGGACGGGCGGGGTCCACGTCTACCGTGGCAGCGCGGCCGGGGTGTCCACGGACCCTGCCGAGAGCCTGACCGAGCCCGACCTGGTGTCGTGGGCCGAGTTCGGCGACAGCATTTCCTTCGCCGGTGACGTTCAAGCTGATGGATTCGGGGACCTGGTGGTTGGCGCGTACCACCGGGAGGTCGGAGGCTTAAGGACTGGGGGAGCGTTCGCCTACTTTGGCACGGTCTCAGGGCTTGCGATCCTACCGTCGGCAGAGTTGGAGAACCCGTTGTGTGAGCCGCCGTGCTCGTTCGGCGATTCCGTCGGTGGTGTCGGTGATGTCAACGCGGATGGGTTTTCGGATGTCGTCGTCGGGGATCCGATTACGGTTGAGAGCACGCCGGACGCGTGGGGGGTCGCGTTCGCATACCACGGTATGACCGGGGGACTCGGGACGTCACCCGCGACGACCCTTCTTCCCGATACGGCGATCGGGCGCGCATTCGGTGATGTCGTGGTGCCGGCCGGCGACACAAATGGTGACGGCTATTCCGACGTGCTCGTCGGGGCGCCAGGGGGTTCTTCATCGAGCGAGCGTTTGGTGGTGTACGTGTTCGAGGGTGCTTCGGCTGGTCTCGGCGTGACTTCGGCGGCGACAATCGCCGAACCGGAGTTTCCATACATGTCTTCATCAGACAGACTTTCCCTTCTCGCAGGATTGGGGGACACCAACGGGGACGGGTACTCCGATGCTGCTGTGGGGGTACCGTTCACCGTTGGCGGCAACCCCGGGCGGGTCTTCGTGTACCCTGGTGGGCCGGCGGGGATCGCGGCGCCGGCAGACGTTGCGTTGAACGATCCGGACGGCGCCACGGCGGACTTCTTCGCTTGGAGCTTGGGCGGAGGGGATTTCGATGGGGACGGGCTGGCGGAGGTGTTCACCGGGGCTCCTCGATACGGCGTGGGCCCTTACCGGGAGCCTGGGAGTCTGTTCGTATTCGCCGGGAACGCCGGGGGCATCGCCGCGCCTCACAGTCTGCGACTGGACCATCCCATCGCCGAGCGGAGCGCCGAGTTCGGGTACGCCAGCGCAAACGCGGGAGACGTCAACGGCGACGGGTACTGGGACCTCGTCGTGGGCGCACCTACCGGATCGGCGCCATACGGCTGCGTCTTCCTCTACCTCGGTGGTCCCACGGGATTGTCGACCACACCGGCCGCAACGCTGGTGCATCCGCTGCGGCAATCGTACCCGGGGTTCGGACAGACCGTCATCTAGGCGAGGTTGCGCCTCAGACCGACGAGGCATGTGGGCCGAGATCACGCAGGGTGTGCCTTGCGTGCGATCCGGCGAGGGAGAGGTGGCGAGGTACAGTGGTGCAGATGCCGTGGCGCGGCGACCGTGTCAACCCCGGTGCTTCCGGCCTTCAGCTTCACCCCTCCCCTCCATCCGCGGCGGCTTGCGCCGGAAGCCGCGCAGGAGGCCGCGCGAGGCCATCGCCAGGAGCGCAACGTAGGCGCCGGAAGTGTGGAGCGCGTGGACGAGCTGGACCAGCCTCGTGACGCCCACCTTCTCGTAGATGCGCTGCGTGTGCTTCTTCACCCCGGCCGGCGAGATGTGCAGGACGCGCGCGGTCTTCTCCACCGTACGGCCCTGCACGAACCGCTCGGCGACCACGCACAACTGCCGGCGCGTGAGTAGCGCGAACGGGACGGGTAGAGAAGCGTTGGTCATTGGTCGGTCGTCCGGGTCGAGTTGTTGGTTGGGGGGGGGGGGGCGAGGAGTGCGGAAACGCACGGTCTTTCGCTCTTGCGCTGGGCCTGCGAGTCGGGTGGAGCGGTCGCGTGGGCTTCATGATCGGCCTCCGTTCCGCGAGCGGCGCGGAGCGAGAGCACGATTCGTGCCGCAGGCCTGGGGGCGGTGCGTCACCGCAGAATCGGCAATCGTTCCGTGGGCGCGTCCGGCAGGAAGGCAGGCGGGGAACGAGCTGGGGTGATCAAAATCGACGGCTTTGATCGTTTTTGATCACCTGGAGCGGGCGGGGCGGCGGCGGCGGAGCGGGAGTTTGGCGATGCGGCGGAGCTCTTCGAGGGCTTCGATGTCGCCCAGATCCTTGGGGCGGCCGGCGGCGCGCTTCATGGCCAGGAGGTCGTCCAGGGCGACGAAGTGCACGGGGACGCCGGCGATCTCCACGGTCTCGTGCCGCGACCAGGCGGCGGTGAACTCGAAAGCCGCCGGGTGGACCAGGAAGTCCAGGTGCACCGCGCCGGCGAAGCGGGCGTTGACGCGATCGGCGAAGCCTCCGGCATCGACTACATCGAGCGAGCGGAAGCCGTGCGCATGGAGGATGTCCAGCAGGCGGTCGAGCGCCTGCACGTCCGGCAGGACGCAGAAGTCGAAGTCGAGGGTTCGGCGGCGATGGCCGTGCAGGATGCCGGCCCGGGCGCCGGCGACCAGAAAACGGATGTTCGCCGCGTGCATGTCGCGCAGCACGGGGAGCACCGGGCCGAAGGCCCGGAGGAGCGGTGTCGGCCGGGTCACGAAAGCGCCTCGATCGCACGCTGGCGCTTGCTCAACTTGAGGGCGAACCACGCGTTGAGCGTCTCGTCGTAGCGCGGCGGGTTCTGGACCCACCCAAGGGGGCGGGTTTTCGCGAAGCCGCAGGCGGGGCAGCGGTAGCGGAGCGAGCGGCGGAAGGTGCGGGCGAGCTGGAGGTCGGCCTTGCCGCAGGCGGGGCAGCGGTCGCCGAAGCGGATGCCGCAGCGGTTGCAGGCGTGGATGCGGCGCCGGGGGTGCTCGGGATCGGTCCCGAACCAGTGCGGCCGCTTGCCGCACTTCGGGCACTTGACGCCGGGCGCGGCGGGGAAGAGCTCGGCGAGCTCGTCGGGGGTGAGGATGGGGTTGAGCCGGCGGTTGCGCACGTGGCCAGCATAACGCGCGTCGGCGCGCCCCGGTTGCAAATTCCTTCTCCACCGCCGTGGCGCCGGACTTGACGGCACGGTCGCCAGGGTCCACGCTCCAGATTGTGGAAGGCGATGGCGCCGCAATCCTCGACAGCGGGCTTTCCGACGGTCGACCTGCCCCGGAGGGGGGACGCTCGCCATGCGAGCTCCGCGACGACCTTCGCCCGTACTTCCTTTGGGACACGCAGATGACCGCCGGCGAGTTGCGGAGCAGGGTACGGGAGGCGGACGAGGAGGAGCGGCTGGTGTGGATCGGCCGCATCCTGCGAGAGGCGCGGTACGCAGACGTCTGGTCGTTCCTGACGACGGAAGATGTCGTGTCCCGATGGGACCGGCTGCGAGGACGGCTCGGGCGGAAGAACGCATTCTGGAACTTCTTGATCACGAGTTGGCGCCGTCATGGACTCATCCCGCCCGGGTAGGGGATTCCACCTGGCGCACCGGCCGAGCGACGATCTCGACCTGTTCACCCTGCCGCCCGAGACGCTCGACCCCGGCGAACGTGCTCTTGTCGCGGCCGCCCAGGCATGCCGGGTGACCCTCATCCCGAAAGACCGCTTCCCCGATTTCCGCCGGTTCGTTGCCGAGCGCGGATCGGAGCGTACGGTGGTCGACCTGGTCGTGGATCGCGCGCCGCAGCTCGAGGAGGAGAAGACGCGGATCGGAGACGTGCGTGTAGACTCTCTGTTCGAGATTGCGGCAAACAAGGTCTGTGCCTTGCTGAGCCGCAACGAGCCGAAGGACCTCGTCGACCTCCGAGCGATCCTGGACGCGGGCATCCGCCTGGAGGACGCCCTCCTCGGGGCCGAACGCAAGGATGGGGGTGCGAGCGCGGCGAACCTGGCGTTCGTCCTGGACCAGTGGCGGATCGGTCGCGCGGTGCGGTTGCCCGGGGACGTGGATGCCGGCGCGCTGGAGGCCTTCCGCCTGGACCTGGTCGACCGGCTGAGCCGGCTGGCCTTCCCCGGAGTGGATCGCTAGCGCGGCGGCGCGCCCCGGTTGCAAATTCCTTCTCCACCGCCGAAAGTCGGTCCTCGTGGCGGCGTCGTTCCTCCTTTCCACGCTCGTGGCCGCGGGGTTCCTCGCGAAGGCCGTCGTGTCGCCCGTGGGGGATCGGTCCGCGCAGGCGGTGGCGCCGCCGGCGAATCCTGAGGCGATGCAGGCGGTGGCGCCGCCGGCGGAGGATCTGCTGGGGCGGACGATCGTGGAGGTGGCGATCGAGGGGGCGGAGCCGGAGGAGGTGGGGCCGATCGAGGGGGTGGAGGGGGCGCCGCTGACGCGCGGCCTGGTGCGCGAGCTGATCGCCGCCCTGTGGGCGACGGACTTGTTCCGCGACGTGGGGGTGCACGCGTTGCCGGTGGCGGGCGGGGTGCGGCTGGTGGTGCGGCTGGACGTGCGCCGTCGCATCCGCGCGTTCGAGGCCGAGGGCAACGATCGGCTGGACGACGACGAGCTGCGTCGTGCGGCGGGTTTCGTGCCCGACGCGGAGGAGCGTCCGGACCTCCTGGACGAGATGCGCGGCCGGATCGAGGCGGCGTACGCGGTGCGCGGCTTTCCCAACGCGGTGGTGGAGTTCCGCAGCGAGGAGACGGCGGAGTCGGGGCGGGTGACGCTGATCGCGGAGATCGCGGAGGGCGAGCCGATCCGCATCGCGAGCGTGCGTCTCGCGGGCGTGCTGGTCTTTCCCGAGCCGCTGCTCTACGACGTGCTGGACGTCGAGGCGGGGGATCCGTGGGACCAGCCGGAGCTGGACGAGGCGGCCGAGCGGCTGGCGGCGTTCTACCGTCGCGAGGACTATCTCCTGGCGTGGGTGCCGCCGCCGGTGGCGACGCCGCACGGCGAGACCGGTGCCGCGGTCGACGTGGCGTTCGCGATCGATCCGGGGCTTCCGGTGCGCATCGTCTTCGGCGGCAACGAGCATGTCTCCTCGGCCGACCTGGCGGTGATCGCGGCATTCGACGACCAGTCGGTCTTCGACCGTGCGGAGCTGGACGAGGCTGTGGAGCGGCTCGTTGCGGCGTACCATCAGCTCGGGTTTCCCGGGGCGCGGGTGACGTGGGACGTGGTCGAGGGTGTTCCTGCGGAGCCTGCGCCCGCGGGGCCGTTCAGCGATCCCGGGGCGTGGGCCGTCGGGGTGCGGGCGGCGGATCCGTTCGGGCCGGTGTGCGAGGGGGGGTTGGGCGACGCGGCGGAGCCTGCGCCGCCCTCCCCTGTCTGGTTCCTGCGTTTCCGGGTGGACGAGGGGGCGCGGCTGGGCGTGTCGCGGATCGAGTGGGTGGGCGTGACGGCGTACGATCCGGAGGACCTGGACGACATGGTTTTCGAGAACCTGGAGGCGGCGATCGAGCGGCCGAGCGTGTTCCAGCCGTTGCCGCCGGGCGAGCTGGGTGGGCTTGGCCTGTCCGGCGAGGATCGGCTGCCGGCCGCGGCGTTTCCGGCGTTCCTGCTCGAGTGGGGGCCGGAGGACGTGTATCTGGAGCGTGCGTATCGCGACGCGGCGGTGCGGGTGGAGGAGCGCTATCGTTCCGACGGGTATCTCGACGCGCGGGTCACGCCGCTCGGGCCGCTGACGGATCCGGAGGCGGGGACGATCCGGCCGCGGTTCGAGGTCGCGGAGGGGGTGCAATCGATCCTGGCGGGCATCGGCATTGCGGGGGAGGAGGCGTTGGGGGAGGAGGAGCTGCGGGACGCGTTCCTGGTGGAGGCGGGCGATGCGGTGAACGAGCGGCTGGTGGAGGAGACGCGGCAGGCGATCATCGATCTCTACGGCGAGCACGGGTATCTCTTCGCGCAGGTGGAGCGGGAGGTGGAGTTCTTCGAGGATCGGACGCGGGTGGCGCTGACGTTCGCGGTGACGGAGGGACCGCAGGTCCGTGTGAAGTCGATCGAGATCTCGGGCCACTCGGACACGGAGACGTCGCTGGTGCTGGGGACGCTGGCCTTCGCCGAGGGCGACGTGTTCACGCCGGACGCGGCGCAGGAGAGCGAGCGGCGGCTGTTGCGCATGGGCATCTTCCAGAGCGCGACGGTGGCGATGGTGGCGCCGGACGTGGTGGAGCCGGAGAAGACGATCGCGGTGCAGGTGCGCGAGTACCTGCCGCAGTCGCTGGAGCTGCGGGCCGGGTTCTCGACGGCGGAGGGCGCGCGCGCCTCGCTGGCCTACGGCTACCGCAACCTTTTCGGCTACGCGATCGGGTTCCACCTGCGGCTCAAGATCAACTACCAGCTTTTCTTCCTGGGCAACGACACGTTCGAGGCGGAGTTCCGCAAGCTGTCGCTGCAGGACCAGCTCGAGCGGTTGCTCGTGGCGAGCCTCGCGGTCCCGTATCTTCCCGGATTGGGCGGGCTCCTGGCGACGCAGCTCGACCTGGCGAACGAGCGGGACGACGAGCCGTTCTTCGGGATCGACCGTTCGAGCGCGTTCCTCGGGTTGTCGTCGGCGTGGCGGACGTTGCTCTCGTACTCGTTGCGGGTGGGGGTCGAGTACAACGACGTGGCGCGGTTCCAGGGCGACTACCCGTTGTGCTCGTCGGAGCTTCCGGCGGGGACGGTGTGCATGAGTCCCGCGGACGCGCGGCGGCTGCGGACGCCGCAGGGGGTTTCGACGTTTTCGGTCGTGCGCGGGGCGTTCACGGTCGACTGGCGTGACGATCCGTTCAACCCGACGCGGGGTTTGTACTTCGCGGCGGACGCCGAGTGGGTGCGTTCGTTCGAGCCGGTGTTCGACGCCGGCACGGGGACGACGTCGTTCTCGAACCTCATCAAGGCGACGTTCCAGCTTACGGGGTACGCGCCGTTGGGTGCGGGGCTGGTGTTGATTCTCTCGGCGCGCTACGGCCAGGTCTTCCAGCTCCAGGACGGGTCGCGGACGTTTCCGGATCGCTACTTCTACCTGGGCGGGTCGGACACGCTGCGTGGGTTTCCGCAGGAGTCGTTGTCGGTGGCGGACGCGCCGGCGGGGTTGCCGAGTGCGGGCGGGGACGTGTTCCTGGTGTTGCGCAGCGAGCTGCGTTTGCCGTTGGGGGACACGTTCGGGGTGGCGTTTTTCTCGGACATCGGCAACGTGTGGCGGGAGTTCGCGAACATCGATCCCGGCGACCTGCGGTACACGGTGGGGTTGGGGTTCCTGATCAACACGCCGATCGGGCCGTTGTCGTTCGACTACGGCTTCAACATCCTGCGGCGGGAGGACTGGGGGGAGTCGATCGGCGCGCTGCATTTCTCGATAGGCTCATTCTAGGTGCTTGACCCCGAGCGGCTGGGGAGTACCCTTGAGGTGCGGTGGCTGTTCGCGAGACGGGGGTGCGAGGGGCGCTTCCGGCGCGGGCGGGCGAGGGAGGCTGGGCCATGGAGTGGTTCCGGGGTTTGGGGAGCGAGTCCGGAGGCGGGCGGCGGGCGTCCGTAGTGATCCATGGTCTGGTTGCGGTGCTCGTCGTGGCGGCGGGGCTGGTCGCGTGTGCGCCGGGCGGGGATTCCACGGGCACGCCGGGTCGGGACGTCGTGCGGGAGGACGGGGGCGGGGACGGGAGTGGGGGCGGCTGCGACGATGCGGCGTGCGCCGGGCGGTGCACGGCGGCGGGTTATCCGAGCGGCGGGTGCATCGCGAGCGGCGCGTGCGTGTGCGAGCCGGAGGTGGAGGCCGACGCGGGTCCGCCGGTTTCGGTGGGGGAGCGTTGCGGCGACGAGGTGGACAACAACGGCAACGGCGCGGTCGACGAGGGATGCGGTTGCGACATGGGCACGGTGCAGCCGTGCTATCCGGGGCCGGTGGAGACGCGGCGCAACGGGGTTTGCGTCGACGGGACGCAGTCGTGCACGGCCGCGGGCGAGTTCTCGCACTGGGGCGAGTGTGCGGGCTACGTGCTGCCGGGCGAGGAGGTCTGCGACGGCGTGGACAACGACTGCGACCTGGCTCTGGACGAGGGTTGCGGCGAGTGCGTGCCCAGCGAGTGGGAGATGGAGACGATCTGCGACGACGGGGTGGACAACGATTGCGACGGGGCGGTGGACTGTTTCGACGAGCCCGACTGTCCGCCGTGCTGCACGGACGAGATCTGCGGCGACGGTTTCGACAACAACTGCGACGGGACGGTGGACGAGTTCTGCGACGATCCGTGCACGGGGTGGGAGATGGGTCCCATCGTCTGCACGGACGGCATGGACAACGATTGCGACGGTCGTATCGACTGTCGCGACCTGCAGTGCCTGCCGTTCTGCTGCACGGGCGAGGTGTGCACGAACGCGGAGGACGACGACTGCGACGGGCGCATCGACTGCGACGACACGGACTGCTGCAGCGATTCGACCTGCGACGGCAACCCGATCTGCGGGCTCATCTGCTGCGTGCCGGGCACGACGCGCTGGTGCGACACGCCGTCGTACTGTTCGTGGGGCCTGCAGGACTGCCGTCCCGACGGTCGTTGGGGCACGTGCGAGGAGACGACGACGCGTCCGCCGGGCTGCGACGACGGTGCGTACTACTACAGCGCCGCCTGTTGCATGGATGCCCCCGACGCGTGCTGCCAGAACTACGGGTACGACTCGACGCTCCCGTCCGACGCCTCGATCGGCGAGTGCGACGGCATCTCGTCGGATTGTCCGTAGGCTTCACGGCCACGCCTTCAGCACGGCGCGGAGGACGCGGACGGCGAAGGCGGGGTTGTGGGCGCCCTTGCTGCCGTCGCGTTCGATGAGCAGGAGGTCGTGGGCGGCGCGGTAGAGCGCGTCGTGTTCGGGTTTGCGCCATTCCGTCTCGCAATCCGGGAGGGTGCGTCCCGCGGGGTCGCGCGGGGCGAGGCTCTGGCCGGCGCGGGCGAGGACGGCGCCGGTGCAGCCGGGGAGCGACGACAACGCACTCTCCACCCGCGCACGCGCGAGCGCCAGGCACGCCTCCACCTCGACGGGAATTGCCGCCGTTCGTCCGTCGCCGTCGCAGTCCTCGGGTGCGGCGTCGGCGGGCGGCATGGCGCGGAAGGTGTGGCCGCCGCGGTGTCGTTCGGCGTCGGTGTGGCAGTCGGCGCAGCGCGCCATGTGGCAGTCGACGCACAGATCGGGGGAGAGGTGGTGGGGTCTTCCGGCGGCGCCGTAGGCGCCCGTGCCGAAGAGGACCTCGGTCTGGGGCGCTTCGGGCAGCCGTCGGGCGCGCGAGGCCTCGTCGCCGGTGCGTTCGCCGGCCTGGTGGCAGCCGAGGCAGACGGCGGCCCTGCCCGCTTCGAACAGGACGCCCGAGGTGGCGGCCGCGGTGCCGCGTTGGCGGAGCAGCTCCTGGTCCTCGGTGTGCGCGACGTGGCAGACGGCGCAGGTCACGGGTTCGGCCAGGGCGGCGTCCACGGGCCGGGCGAGCCGGCCGCGCATGCGGCTGACGGCGCCCTGGGCGGTATGGCATCCCGCGCACGGCTCGGCGAGGAGCGCGGGGTCGGCGACCGGGTGGGACATCCGGGAGAGGCGCCATTCGGCGACGCGCGTGTAGCGTGGGGGTGCGTCGTGGCACTGGGCGCAGACGCCTGCGCGCACGACCATGGGTCTTTTGCCGTGTTCGGGGAGGCGGCCCGAGCCGTGGCAGGCGATGCACCACACGTTGGCGAGGCGGCGGAGGTCGCGCGGGAGCGTCGCGGCGCCGCCGGGCCAGTCGTCGCCGACGAAGGTGTCCGTTTCGGTCGCGACGTCGTCGAAGCCGGCGGCGGCGGCGCCGGGGTCCCATCCGACGACGTGGCACGGCAGGCACCGCGGGCCGAACGGCTCGGGAGTCGGCCCGTCGAGCCGGTCGTCGAGCGCGCGGGCGTGGGGCGTCGTCTGCCACAGCAGCTCTTCGCGCGGATGGCACTCGGGCCGATCGCAGTCCTGCGGCACGGTGTCCCACGGGCCGGCCTCGAAGAGGAGTCGCGTGCCGCCGCGGTCATCGACCAGCTCGTACAGGCCGACCCGATCGAAACGGGCGCGTGCGACGCCGGCGCCTCCGTCGGCGGTGGGCACTGCTTCGGCATGGGCGTTCGAGCCTTCCGGTCGTTTCGCGACGCGCCAGGAGCCGGGTGGTCGTCCGGCGCCGGAGTCGACGTAGGCGTAGGTGTCGACGGGGACGCTGAGCAGGCCGGACGCGAGGCTCGCCGCGGTGACCTCGGCTTCCGCCCGCAGCACGCGGTCGCCGCCGAGGGCGGTGACGCGGAAGAGGTAGCGGCCGGCCTGGGGCGGGGCGAGGGCGAGGACGTCGGGGCGCGAGGTGCGCGCGGCGAGGCGAGCGGTGCGGAAGCGGAAGGCGGGACCGGCGGGGGCGGGTCCCGCGGCGGGCGTGGCGGCGGCGCCCGGCGGCTCGGCGGGCGGGCCTTCGAGCTGCTCCCAGCGCCAGGAGACGGGGCCGGGGGGTGGGCAGCGCAGCGAGGCACGCAGCTCGACATCCGTTCCGAAGCCGACCTGGTGGAGGGAGTCCACGACGAGGCTCTTGGATACGACGATGCGGAGCCATTGGCCTGGCTCCGCGCGGGCGGAGCCGCCGCAGGTGTCGTCGGCCTCGGCGCGGACGTCCGCGCCTGCGGGCACGTCGTCGAGGCAGAAGCGGCCGAAGCGATCGCTGGTCGTGCGCGCGCCGTGGGCGGTGAGGCGTGCGCCTTGGACGGGCCGTCCGTCGTCGGAGCGCACGTCGCCGCAGAAGCGGCCGCCGGTGGGGCGGGAGCAGGCGGCGGCGGGGAGGAGGGTGAACAGGCAACAGGCAACCGGCAACCGGCAACCGGCGATGATCAGTGCCGGCGTCCTGTTGTGGCCGTACGGGCGAGGCCGTGCAGCGGGCGGAGCGATGAACGGCATGTTCAGGGCCTCCGTCCGGCGGCGGCGGGTGCGACGCAGAAGCCGATGCGGCAGGTGCGGTTGCCGGTGCAGTCGCGATCGAGCCAGCATTCGGGTCTGGTCCTGGCGAGGAGGCATCGTCCGTCGTGCCAGACGCCCGGGCAGGGGGGTGGTGGGGCCGTGGGGGTTTGGGGGTTGCAGTCCCTGCCGGTGCGGAGCGAGTCGTCGTAGAAGCAGCGCCAGGCTGTGGGGTCGTTCGGGTCCGGGTAGTCGGGGTCGGGATCGACGCAGAGGAAGCGTTCGCCCAGGGGGGCGCAGGACCAGCGCGGGTCCAGGTCCTCGAGGAAGCGGCCGCGGCAGAGGACGCGGCCGTCGCCGTCGACGCATTCCCATTCGTCGGGGCTGGGTCTGTCCGGCCGTCGTTCGGTGCAGCGTGGTCCGTCGCAGCGCCAGGGGGCGTTTCCGGCGCGGCGCCAGGCGGCGAGGATCGTGCGGCCCGTGACGCGGGCTTGCCAGCCGTCCGGGGACGGTTCGGCGGGGGTGGCGGCGGCGGGGGCGCGGCACACGGTGGCGGCGCCGGCGGAGGCGCAGGACCAGCCGGGCCAGTCGGGGGCGCGGGCGGGCCGGGAGCAGACGAGGTCGCCGCCGGCGGCGTAGCAGGTCCAGTCGTCGCCCGGGGGTGTGGAGAGCGGGGCGGAGCACTCGCGAGTGGCGCCGAGGTCGCGGCAGGTCCAGCGCGGATCGGTGCTGCAGGCGGCGAGGGGGAGCGCGAGGGCGAGCGCGAGCCATGCGGAGGAGTTGCCCATGGCACCCCGGGTTTGGAATTCGGGCGTGGCGCTAGCGGCGCATGACGGGCGAGGCGGTGGTGTCGACGTATTGGCCGCGGGGCCAGTGGCGATAGTAGTCGACGTCGAGGAGGGGGCCGCCGGTGGAGTCGTAGTCGCCGCCGGGGCGGCCGTAGATCTTGAGCAGGGATTCCCACTGCACGCGGTTCTCGCCTTCGGAGTCCGGTCCGGGGCGGAGGCGGAGGCGGACGGAGAACGGCCCGGCGTCGCGTTCGGAGACGGTGACGCGGCACGAGTCCTCGGAGCGTGCGGAGCAGAGGTGTCGTTCGACGTGGGGTCGTTGGCTCATGCGAACGAGGACGGAGCCGTCGTCCTGCGGGAGGACTTCTCGCACGACGCCGAACCAGCCGAGGGTTTCATCGGCGAAGGCGCCCGGGTCGCGCACGACGTCGGTGTACGGCGGCTCGATGGCGGCGGCCGCGTAGGTGTCTTCCTCGCCGAAGGGGATGTAGTAGCGGGCGTAGCCGTAGGGGTTGCCGCCGCAGCCGAGCGCGGCCAGGAGCAGGATTGCCGGTGTGGTCCTACGCATTGCCCGAACCTCCCCCCCCGTCTTCGGAGACTAGAAGGACATCTCGCCGCCGCCGTCGTCCGGGGGAGCGGCTTCGTCCGGAGGAGTGCTTTCGTCCGGGGGAGCGCTTTCGTCGGGCGGCACGTCATCGGTCGGCGGTGGCGGCGGCATGTACTGGGTGCCGGCGCCGATGATGTGGAACTCGACGCGGCGGTTCTTTTCGCGGCCGGCGGCGGTGCGGTTGTCCTCGATGGGGACGTCGGGGCCGTAGCCGCGGGCTTCGAGGCGACCGCCGGCGACGCCTTGATCGATGAGGTAGGCGCGCACGGCTTCGGCGCGGCGTTGGGAGAGGTCCATGTTGTGTTCGTGGGTGCCGCGGTCGTCGGTGTGCCCCTGGACTTCGACGCGGAAGTTGGGGTTGCCGTTCAGGACGGCGGCGACGACGTTGAGGATGTCGAAGGAGCGTTGGCCGACGATGCGGTCGGAGTCGGAGGCGAAGTTGATCTGCTGTTTGATTTCGATCTGGGTTTCGGTGACGACGACGAGGGCGGAGCCGCGGTCGGGGCAGCCGTCGGTGTCGTCGAAGCCGTTCAGCGTCTCGGGTTCTTCCGCGCATTCGTCGGTGGTGTCCGGGACGCCGTCGTGGTCGTTGTCGAGCTCGGGGCAGCCGTCGTCGTCTTCGAACCCGTCGAAGTCCTCGGGATCCTCGGTGCACATGTCGGCTTCGTCGGGGAGGGTGTCGTTGTCGTTGTCGTTGTCGGGGCAGCCGTCCACGTCGGAGAAGCCGTCGAAGTCTTCCTTTTCGTCGGGGCACTGGTCGGCCGGGGTATCGATGCCGTCTTCGTCGTGGTCGAGATCGACGCAGCCGTCGTCGTCTTTGTAGCCGTCGATGTCCTCGGGGACCATGGGGCAGGCGTCGTAGATGTCCTGGATGCCGTCGTTGTCGTTGTCGAGCTCGGGGCAGCCGTCTTCGTCCTGGTAGTCGTCCGGATCTTCGGCGTCGTCGGGGCAGGCGTCGTTCTCGTTCAGGATGGTGTCGCCGTCGCGGTCCGGGCTTTCGACGACGGCTTCCTCGATGGCCTCGTAGGCGATGCCCAGGTAGGCGCGGACCTGCGGGGCGCCGATGCCGACGAAGCCGTGGCCGACGCCGCCGACGAGCATGAGGCCGTCCCAGAAGTGGTATTTCACGCCGAGGTCGAGCTCGACGGGCGACTGGTCGACCCGGGTGGTCATGCCGTTCCAGCCGTAGACTTCGGCGAGGATTTCGAGCTCGCGGAGGGGGAAGTAGCCGAAGGCGCCGCCGTAGACGAGCTTGTGCTCGATGGTGCGATCGTAGAACCGCGCGGCTTCGCCCCAGCGGTAGCCGATCTGGGCGGCGGCGTGGAAGGGGTACATGTAGTAGTCGGCGACGACGCGGGCGGTGACGCCGATCTGGCTCGAGCCCATGAAGCTTCCGGTCTGGTCGGTATCCGCGGCGGGGATTTCGTCGAAGAACTGGCCGATGGGGAAGCTCACGACGGGGGCGAGGGCGATGCCGAAGCCTTCCTTGTCGCCTTCCATGAAGGGGTAGAGGCGGAACTTGAGGTGCAGGCGGAGGTCGCCCAGGCCGCCCATGCCCGGCAGGTCGTTGCCGGAGGGCGTGCCGGAGTTGATGTTGAGCTGGTCGCCGGTCTGCCACATGGTGAAGGGGATGGCGAGGCCGGCGGTGAAGAGCTTGAAGAGGCTGACGCTGAAGAGGGCGTCGCCGGCGATCATGTGTTCGATGATGTTCGCCCGCGGCTCGGACTCCAGCTCGCACGCCGGCTGGCCGGGATTGCCGGTGCCGGTCTTGCAGGCGTAGAGGGAGAACGGCTGCCACTGGTAGTTGAAGATCACGCCGCCGGTGAGCGCGAAGTCGCTGCCGATGCGGGTGCCTTCGACGTTGACGAAGTTGTTCGGTCCCGGTGCCGGCTCGAAGAGCTGGACCGAGAACGTGCTGTCCACTTGCCACGTCTGTGCCCGGGCCTCGGCCGTCCACCCGAAGATCCCCAGCACGAACGCGAGCGTCGCGAGCCTTGTGCGCCCCATTTTCCCCTCCGACCCGTCGTCAGAGCCCATCCTCGGGGCCGTCCTGGATCGGACCGCGCCGCCGAGGGAAGATCGGACCCGCATTCTTGCTCGAATGCCCGTCGGGGTTCAAGAGGTTTCACGCGGATGGATGGCTTGGAGGAATCCGGGTCCGGACAGGAGAAGGGGAAACCACAGATGGACACAGATGAACACAGATACCGGACAGGGGGACGAGACGGACAGGAGAAGGGGAAACCACAGATGGACACAGATGAACACAGATACCGGACAGGGGGACGAGACGGACAGGGCAGGGAACCACCGATGAACACCGATGGACACCGATCTCGGGCAGGGGGGCGAGGATGGAGCGCCGCGGCGTGCTAGTTCGTGAGGCCGATGGCGCGTTCGAAACGGCGTTCGACCTTCGCCTCGGTGTCGCCGCAGGCCAGGGCGACTTCCTTGACGAGCATGCGGCGTGCGGCGTCGAGGAGCTTGCGTTCGCCGAACGAGAGCTCCTTGCGGGAGCGCAGGCGCAGGAGATCGCGGAAGACCTTGGCGACCTCGGGTGCGGACCCGGAGTGGAGGAGCTGCTGGTAGTGGCGGTGGCGGCGGCTCCACGGGATGCCCGTCACGGCGGGTCGTCGTTCCTTGAAGACGTCCATGAGTGCGGTGGCCGCCTTGCGGTCGATCGGCCGGCGCAGGCCGGCGGTGGCGGCGGCTTCGATGGGCACCACCATCCGGATTCCGGTGTCCCGGACGACGATCACGTAGAACGAACGTTTCTGTCCGCCCGATTCGCGTTCCTCGATGGCCACCACCTCGCCCAGCCCGTGTGCCGGGGAAACGATCGGATCTCCGATTCCGAACGCCGCGCGCTCGGCCACGACCTTCCCAGCGACAACCGCCCCCGCAGCTAGCGTCATCCTCCCATTTCCTCCTTCGATCTCCGGTCCCCCCGCGGGTCCCGGCCCCATCCCCGTTGGTTCCACAACCCCGGGACTCCAGGAGTATTCCCCATGTGCGAGCCGTCGTCAAGGCCCATCTTCCGTTCGCGGGAAGAGCTTCGATTCCAACTGGTTGCACAATATCGTCCGTGGTCGTGACAACCGGTTGGCATCCATGGTCACGGGTTGTCCCACACGTCTGTTCAGCGCTTCCGGATGACGTCTGGGATTGTGGCGCAACAACGGCTTGTTGCGGTACCATCCTTGGGATGACGCGGAGTGCGATCCGCCGGGTGTGTTGTGTCTTGTGGGCGGTTCTCGTCGCCCTGCCGGGGGCGGGGGGTGCTCAGCGCATCGGCGAGTCGCCCTACTTGCCGGCGTCGGTGGCGGTGCACTCGGAGCGGGTCGCGGTGTACCGCGAGCCGGACAGTCGGTCGTCGCGGCGGGGCACGGCGGCGGAGGGCAACCGGCTGCCGGCCTATCGGTTCGCGGAGGGGCGCGGATGTAGTTCCTGGTGGGTGGAGGTCTACGCGGAGGGGTGGATCTGCGGCGACTACCTGGTGCCGAGTGCGGTGGCGCCGGATGCGGCGGCGTTGCCGGTCCTGCCCGAGGGTCAGCTCACGCCGTATCCCTGCGCGTTCGCGCACGACGGGGGTGCGGCGGTGTTCGATCGTCTTTCCGACGCGGCGTTGAACTGGTCGTCCCGTTGGCTGGAGGAGGGCTGGGCGATCGCGGTGCGGCGGCGAACGACGTACGAGGGGGAGCGTTACTACGGCACGGCCGGCGGGGACTATGTCCGTGCGTCGGAGGTGTTCGTGGCGCGGCCGTCGACGTTCCGGGGCGAGGAGCTGTCGGGTGCGGAGGATCTGGGGTGGACGTTCCGATCCTCGACGCGCATCCACGATCATCTTCCGGGGGAGGGTTCGGCGAGCACCCGGTCGCTGGGACCGCAGCTCGCGTTGCGGTTCGCGGCGGAGCACGAGGTCGGGAGGACGTTGTGGCTCGAGCTGGTCGACGGCGGGGGTTTCGTCCGTGCTTCGGACGTGCGGCGTCCCGACTACCTGGCGCCGCCGGAGGAGGTGGGTCCGTACGACGTATGGTTCGACGTGGACCGTTCGAGCCAGACGCTGGTGGCGTACCGTGGTGATCGGCCGATCTACGCGACGCTGGTGTCGTCCGGTCGTGCGGGTCATTCGACGCCTCCGGGGATCTTCCGGATCTGGGTGAAGTTGATCACGGATCGGATGGCGAACGAGGAGCCGAGCAATCCCGAGGAGAAGCCGTACTACCTCGAGGACGTGCCGTGGGTGATGTACTTCGACGACGATATCGCGTTGCACGGGGCGTACTGGCACAAGGCGTTCGGGCACGTGCGCAGCCATGGTTGCGTGAATCTGGCGCCGATCGACGCGCGTTGGGTGTTCGACCATGCGCAGCCGGCGTTGCCGCGGGGCTGGTGGTCGGTGTTGCCGACGGCGGACGAGCCGGGGTCTGTGGTACACGTGAGGTAGGGGGTTGATCGTCTGGGGTGAGTTATTGGTTGGACGAGTCGGGGGGTTGGGGGGTGGTGCGGTCGGCTTGGACGGCGGCGGCGAGATCGTCGAGGAGGGGGGTGGCGTCGGGGGCGCGGCCTGGGGGACCGATGACGATGTGGACGGCGAGGCCATCGATGCGGGCGGCGGCGACGGCGAGCTCGCCGTCCGCGAGCCAGGTCTTGCGTCCGGCTTCATCCACCTGTTCGGTCTGGGGGGCGGCCGCGGTGGGTCCGGTGATTTCGGCGAGGGCGGCGACGCTTGCGTCCCAGAACTCGGCGGCTTCGCCGGTGGCGCCGAGGGGGTGATCTTCGCCTGCGGGGTCCCAGGTGGTGGTCCAGACGGCCCAGCCTTCGGCTTCGCCGAGGCGCACGTCGGCGTCGGCGCCGCAGGTGGGTGAGGCGCCGCAGGCCCAGAGTCTATCGTCCAGGGGCACGGCGCCGGAGGCGCAGCCCGCGCCGTTTGCGACCGCCGGTACGACCAGGGCGATGCGGTCGCCGCCCCACCCTGCTGCGGCTTTCGCGGCGGACTCGCGGGAGAGGGCCATGCCGAGCCAGACGCGGATCACGAATTCGCCCATGGTGTCTTCGTAGCGGACGGAGCGGCCGGGGAAGGCGGATTCCGGCTCGCCGAAGCGCAGGCGCACGGGGCTGTCGGCGCCGCCGTATTTCTCGGTATGGATGACCTGTTCGGTGCTTTCGGGGGGTTTTCGGAACAGGTCATCGATGGCGGGGATGCCGCCTTGTTCCCACTGTTGACGTACGAAGACGACGCCTTCGACGTAGGGGAACGAGAGCACTTCGAGCAGCTCGGTGGGGACGCCTGTGCCGTCGGGGTCGGTGGGGACGAACATGGAGCGGAGGGATTCCACGTCGTCGGGGAAGAGCCAGGCGAGGGCGTCCCAGCGGATGCCCATTTGGAGGACGGAGCTGGTGAGGGTGGCGTCGCCTTCGCAGACGGCGGCGTAGGCGAGCGAGCGATCGCCGTCGTCTTCGAGGGTGTCCTGGCGTTCGCCGACGTGGAAGTTCTGGTCCTGGAGGGTGTGGACGATTTCGTGCCACAGGGTGAGGTCGGCTTCGTCCGGGGAGAGGTCGGTGAGGACGTACAGGGTCCGGTCGTCCGGATCGTAGAGTCCTGCGATCTGCTGTTCGAACATGTCGTAGATCTGCTGTTCGTAGTCGGCGGCGGAATCGATGACGCCGAGGCGTTCCAGGAGCACGCCTTCGGCGCGGATTTCCTCGGGCGGGGGTTCCTCGTTGGTGCGGCGGCGGACGAGGTCGACGAGCTCGGAGCGTGTGAGGAGGTCGGCGCGGACGGGGGCCAGGAGGGGGAGGCCGCGTGCGGTGGAGATGGCCTTGGCGACTTCCTGGGCGCGGCGGACGAGGTATTCGCGGGTGAGGCGTCGTTCGGCGCCCAGGGACGGGGCGGCGACGTGGGCGGCGAGCAGGGCGAGGAGCGCGGCGAGCAGCAGGTGGCGGCGGGGCGGCGGCGGTTTCACCGCCCTGCCCTTTCGGTCCGGAGTGTCCGGTGTCGTGCGAATGGGTCGGCCTTTCGAGCCGCGCGCGCGGTCGCGCGGGCGGGGTGCCGCCGGCGGCGGGGCGGCGTGGGGCTACGGGCAGGCGTTGAGGGCGCCCGGGGTGCCGTGGTTGCCGTCGGTGCCGTAGGCGTCTGCGGCGCGGGCGGCGCACCAGTTGGCCTGCGTGTCGTTGCCTGCGGCGGTGGTGAAGGCGGGGTTGAGGACGATGGCGTCTCCGGCGGTCCAGGCGCCGCCGATGGCGAGGGAGGTGGTATCGAGGGCGACGCCGTCGAAGCCCACGTACGGGATGAGGGTGCCCGTATTCGGCCAGGCGAGGGTGGCGTACTGGTAGTCCACGGCGGCGCCGCCGTTGGTGGTGGTGTTGGTGTTGATGCCGAAGACGAACCAGTCGCCGGCGGCGAGGGTCGGGGTGCCGGTGACGGTATGGGTATAGGTGCCGTCGCCCAGGACGAAGCCGGCGAGGGGGATGGCCCGGGTGGTGACGTTCCGGATTTCGAACCACTCGGCCATGTTGTCGGCGACGACGGCCGGGTCGAACATGATCTCGGTGATGACGACGTCGCCGGGGGCGACGGCGGTGACGGAGTCATCGATGGAGGCCGGGGCGCCGACGGGTCCGGTCGCGGTGATGGTGTAGGTGGTGGTGCCGCCGGCGGCCGGGTGGGCGGTGGCGGTTCCGTCGAGGGCGAACGGGCCGAGCAGGGTGGCGTCCGGCGGGACGGCGGTGACGGTGACGGAGTCGGCGTTGCTGGTGGTCCAGGTGAGGGTGACGGGGGTGCCGCCGACGGCGACGGCGGCGGGGTTTGCGGTGAAGGAATCGACGGAGGGGCCGGAGCCGACGGTGACGGTGGTGGTGGCGGTCGTGGGTGCGGTCGTCGCGCCGGAGGCGGTGAGGGTGTAGGTGGTGGAGGCGGCCGGGTGGACGATGATGCCGGTGGTGTTGTCGAGCTCGAAGGTGGCGGGGAGGCCCGCGTCGGGGGGTACGGCGGTGATGACGACGCTCGAGGTGCGCGAGGTTTCCCAGGTCAGGGTGACGTCGGCGCCCGCGGCGACGGTGGTGGGGAGGGCGGTGAAGGAGTCGACGACGGGTCGGGCGTTGACGGTGAGGATGACGCGTGCGACGTCGGAGTAGATCCCGTTGGTGGCGGTCATGGTGTAGATGGTTTCGGCCGAGAGGACTTCGCCGGAGCCGAAGAACGGGGGAGCGAAGACGAGCGAGCCGGCGGAGGTGGCGCCGGAGAAGCCGGTGATCGGGGGCGAGACGGTGATGGGCGGGGTGGCGTCGATGACTTCCCAGGTGAGGGTGGCCGCGTCGCCCTCGTCCAGGACGAGCGGGTCGATGGAGAACTCGACGATGTTGGGGACGGCTTCGGTCCCGGTGCGGACGACGAGCTGGGCGTAGGCCAGGACGATCCCGCCGGCGGTCTTGAGGCCGTAGAGGCGCGACTGCGTCGGGATTTCGGTGGCGGTCATGTCCCAGCTCTGGAGGACGACGCCGGCGGCGTCGGGTTCGTAGCGTTTCTTCTCTTCCCAGCGGCCGGGGTCGTCGGCGTCGGAGGAGGCGTCGCAGAGGAGGACCTGATCGCCGGCCACGTTGCGCACGTGGGTGTGGATGGACACGGCGCTGTCGTCGGGGAAGATGACGCGCGGGCTGGCGCGGAAGTCGAGCACCTGGGGGCCTGCGGCCGGGGGCGCGTCGACGGCGACTTCCTTCCATTCGCTCTGGACGGCGGTGCCGTCGGCGGCGAGTGCGGTGAGGCCGAAGCGGGTGGGACGGAGCACGGTGGTGAGGAGCGAGCCCTGGGCGGCGGAGGGATCCTCCGTGGGCAGCTCGGCGACGGCGCCGCCGATGCACCAGGCGAAGCGGTCGAGCGGGTCGCCGGCGGCGGACGAGTCGAAGCCGGAGCAGGCTTCGATGCGGACGCGTTGGGCCGCGGTGACGCGCCAGGTGAGCAGGACGTCGCCGCCCGCCGGCACGGCGCCCGGGGCGACGTTGAACATGGCGATCCCGAGGTTGTCTCCCGACGAGTCGTCGCCGCAGCCGGCGGCCAGGGCCGCCACCGCGATCGCAGTACTCCACAGCTTCGTCCGCATCTTCTCCTCCTGTTCCACCCGAACGGGGGTGAACTTTCTTCCTCCGGCGCGGTGCATGATACCCGTGTGGGGCGCGAGGTCAAACGGAAACTACCGCCGGGGCGGGATTCGTGCGAACATCGAGCGCGGCGCAGGCGATCTGGCGCGCCGAGCCACCGGTCATGAGCGACTCCCGACAATCGTCCGACCTTTCCGGCAGCTCGACACCGGTCGAGGTGCTCGGCGTGGCGCGTCTGTTCGGGGCGGTCCGGGCGCTGGCGGGGGTCCGGTTGCGTCTTGAGGCCGGGCAGTTCGTGTTGCTGGTGGGGCCCAACGGTGCGGGCAAGTCGACGTTGCTGCGCATCCTGGCCGGGCTGTTGCGTCCGACGGCGGGGCAGGTCTTGTACGGGGGGCGCACCTCGTTCGACGCCGGTCGGGCGTTGCGGTCGCGTCTGGCGTTCCTGGCCCACCGCACGCAGCTCCATGCGGATCTCACGGGGCGCGAGGCGATCGCGCTGGCGGCGGTGTTGCGCGGCGCGCCTGCGGGTGCGGTGGAGAGGTGGGGCGAGCGGTTGCGGGTCGGGGCGTTCCAGGATCGGCCGGTGCGGACGTATTCGCGGGGGCAGACGCAGCGGGTGGCGTTGGCGCGCACGTTCGTGGGCGACCCGGAGCTGGTGCTCCTGGACGAGCCGACGACGGGGTTGGATCCCGACGCGGTGGGGGTGTTGCAGGGGCTGCTGGGCGAGCAGAAGGCGCGGGGAGCGACGTTGATCGTGGCGACGCACGATCCGCAGGTGTTCGAGCGGCTGGCGGACCGGACGGTGCGCATCGAGGCCGGGAGGGTGGCGTCGGACACGCGGGCGGGGGTGGGCGCATGAATCCGCCCGGCTTCTGGCGCACGGCCTGGGTGGTTTTCGGGATCGATCTGCGCATCGAGCGGCGGACGGGGGAGGCGACGATCACGGCGCTCTTGTTCGCGGCGCTGGTGCTGGTGGTGTCGGCGTTCGCGCTGGCGGAATCGGGGGCGGAGGCGGCGGCGGCGGGGCCGGCGGCGTTCTGGATTGCGGTCGGGCTTTCGGCGAATCTGGCGGTGGTGCGTTCGTGGACGCGGGAGCGGGACGACGCGGCGCTGGACGGCCTGTTGTTGGCGCCGGTGCCGCGCGCGGCGATCCTGCTGGGGAAGACGGCGAGTCTGGCGGCGACGTTGTTCGCGGTGGAGGCGGCGCTGGCGTTTCCGGCGGTGCTCTTCTTCCGTGTTCCGGTGGCGGGGTCGGCCGCGTGGATCCTTCCCGCGGCGGTGCTGGCGACGTTGGGGATCGCGGTGGTCGGCTCGTTGTTCGGCGCGATGGTCGTGGGTGGTCCTGCGGCGGACCTGCTGGTCGGGGTGGCGATCTACCCGCTGCTCATTCCGCTGTTCCTGGGGGTGGTGGAGGTTTCGCGCGCGGCGCTGTTGGGCGGGGGGTGGGCCGAGGTTTCCGGCTGGACAATGCTCCTGGTGGCCTTCGACGTGGCGCTGGGCGCGGGAGCGTTGTGGCTTTTCGGGCACGTGGTCGAGGAGCGAGGCGGTGCGGGGCGGCGAGATCGATCGGCGTCTGGCCGCGGCGGTCGCGGCGGCGCGAGCCGCCGGTCGCCTGGTGCTCGCCCGTTTCCGTCGGGGCGTGCGCGGGAGGGCCAAGGGGCGGCTGGACGTGGTGACGGCGGCGGACCTGGAGAGCGAGGCGTTCCTGCGGCGGTTCCTGCTGGGGCGTTTTCCGCGGGACCGTTTCCTGGGTGAGGAGGGTGGCGAGCACGGTGGGGCGGCGGTCCGGGGGCGGCGGCGGGGTGGCGAGCCGTACTTGTGGGCGGTCGACCCGCTGGACGGGACGGTCAACTTCCTGCACGGTCATCCGTTCTTCGCGGTGTCGGTGGCGCTGTTGGACGAGGGTGGGCCGGTGGTGGGAGCGATCGAGGCGCCGGCGTTGGGGTGGTCGTACGCGGCGGCGCGGGGTCGGGGCGCGAGGCGCAACGGCCGGCCGATCCGGGTCTCGGCGGTCGCGTCGCTCGACGGTGCGCTGATCGGGACGGGCTGGCCGGCGGCGAGCCATGTGAGGCCGGGGCCGTTCCTGCGGCCGCTGGGTCCGGTCTTGCGTGCGACGCAGGGCGCGCGACGTTGCGGCTCGGCGGCGATCGATCTCGCGCTCACGGCGGACGGCACGTACGACGCGCATTTCGAGCGGTCGCTCCACACGTGGGACGTGGCGGCGGGGATCCTGCTGGTGCGCGAGGCGGGCGGGCGGGTCACGGACCATGGGGGCGTGGAGGCCGACGCGTCGGGCCGTGAGATCCTGGCGAGCAACGGGTTGATCCACGGGGCGATGCTGGGGGTCTTGCGCGGGGGGTGACGGCGTTCGGGTGCTTGCCTGTCCTTCGAGGGGAGGGGGCCGGGCGAGGAGAGGTGGGGAGCCCTTCGACTGCGCTCAGGGCAGGCCGGCTGGAGAGGTGGGGAGAGGGCAGTAGGCTACCGGGTCCAGGATCCGGACCCTGAAGCCCGAGGCCCGAGGCCCCTGGGGTGGTGCCGGACTTCCGGGAAGTTTTTCAGCAGTTGTCGAGGGCGTGGGCGACGGAGTCGCTGGAGGTGGTGCCGACGAACCCGGCGCAGATTTTGCCTTGGGCATCGATGACGTAGGTGGAGGGGAAGGTATCGACGCGGTAGGAGCCGAGGATGCGTTCTCCGTCCAGGGTGTGGGTGAGGCCTGGGAAGCGGCGGGCGGAGTGTTCGACGTCGGCGGGGTCGACCTGGGGGTCGGAGTGGACGGCGACGAAGCGGGTGTCGGGGCGTTCGCCGGCCAGCGCGTCCAGGCCGGGCAGCATCTTCTTGCAGTACGGGCACCAGACGGCCCAGAAGAAGAGCACGGCGGGTTTGCCGCGCAGGTCGCCCAGGGTGAGGCGGCCGTGTTCGAGGAGCAGGGTGAGGGAGAAGGTGGGGGCGGGCGAGCCGGGCTCGAGGAGATCCTTGCGGCACATGCGGGGGGCGAAGACGACGACGATGAGGAGGGCGGCGGCGACGAGGACGAAGTTCTTCACGCGGGGCCACCAGGTGGGCACGTCAGTTTCCTCTCCGGCGCCGGGGCGCGGGCGGCCGGGGCGCCGCCGGGCAATGTGCGCATCGCTGCGGCACGTCAGGCTTCCGAGGGGCGGGCGGCGTCGCCGCCGGCGAGGGGCAGCTCGAGGCGGAACTCGGCGCCTTGCGTTCCGGATTCCAGCTCGATCTCTCCGCTGTGTTCGAGGACGATTTTCTTGACGATGGCCAGGCCGAGGCCGGTGCCGGTCGGCTTGGTGGTGAAGTACGGCTCGAAGATGTGTTCCCGGACGTCGGCGGGGATTCCGGGGCCGTTGTCGCGGACGACGATGGAGGCGCGATCGCTCTCGCGCGCCGGTCCGGCTTCGATCTCCACGGTCTTCTCCGGTTGTTCGGCGCCGGCGAGCGCTTCGACGGCGTTGCGCACGAGGTTGTCCATGGCGCGGCGCATCATCTGGCGATCGATGGCGACGCGGAGGGGTGCGGGCGGCTTGCGCCAGACCAGGCGGACGCCGCGTTCGGCCGCTTCGGCGCCGAAGGCGGCCTGGCATTCGTCGAGGAACTCGCCGAGGTCGGTCGGGGACGGGTCGACCTGGGGCAGGCGGGCGAAGGCGGAGAACTCGGCGGTGAGGCGGCGGAGGGTGGCGACCTCCTCTTCGATGACTTCGCGCGCGGTGGCGACGAGCTTGGCGTAGCGTTCGTCGGTTCCGTCGTATTTTTCGGAGACCTCCTGGATGGCGAGTTGGATGGGGGTGAGGGGGTTCTTGATCTCGTGGGCCAGGCGGCGGGCGATGCCCTGCCAGGCGGAGACGCGGGAGAGGTAGGCGATGCGGTCGCGGGACTCCCGCAGGTCGGAGACCATTTCGTTGAACGAGCGTGCCAGCTCGGCCAGCTCGTCGCGTCCGGAGGTGGCGATCTGGACGGCGAGGTCGCCGGTGGCGACCTGTCGGGTGGCGCGGGCGATGGCGGCGACGCGGCGGGTGACGCGCCGTGCGAAGAGGACGGCGACGACGAGGGTGACGGTGGCTGCGACGCCGAGGATGATCATGTAGACGCGCACGTAGCTGCGGCGGATCTGCTCGCCGCCCATGCGCAGCATCTTGTAGGTGTCGAGGACCTCGCCCAGCGACTGCAGGCCGTGGAACAGCGACCAGGGGGTGGCGAAGACGGCTTCGAGACCCGCGGCGTCGAGGGAGGCCAGATCGTTCTCGGCGAGGCGATCCAGCGCGCGGAGGATCTCGAGCCCGCCGCGGAGGCGGTCGCCCAGCGTGTCGCAGCCGCCGGCGACGCAGACCGACGGCCCTTCGAGGGACGCATCGATCACGGCGCGCCGCGCCGCGTCGTCCGCCGGCTCGCGGGGGCGGAAGGTCTTGAGGCGCCAGTGCGACTCGGGGAAGTCGCCTGCCGCGCGCACGTGGACCCGCTGCCCGGTGACGTCCACGGCCGAGAGATCGATGAGTCGCGGCGTGGAGCCTTCGTCGGCGTCCCGTTCGTCTTCCCGTTCGCCCGGCTGTTCGCCGTCGCCCTGCCCTTCCCCGCTGAACGCGGCCGCGTCCTCGGCCGCGAGCCGTTCCAGCACCGCGCGGATGCGTCCCGACATCCGGGCTTCGAGGCCGAGCCGGCGCAGCTCGGACGCCATCCGTTCCGTCCGCCACTTGAGCTGTTCGCGCAACGCCTCGATGTGGTCGTGCGTCCTGGCTTTCGCGGTCCGCAGGCCGTCGGCGATGGACGGCTGGAGGATGAGTCCGAAGCTCGAGGAGATGGCGGCGCCGAAGAAGTAGACCGCGGCGAACCAGGTGGCGCCCAGCACGAGCAGGAGGAGACCGACGATCTTGGCCTCGAACCAGGGGACCCGAACCCGCCGGGAAGCTCGCGGCTCCACGTTCGCGCCCTCACAGATCGAAGGCGCTGGAGCGGAAGCGGATCGTGCGGTCCGCCTCGCCCATGCGCCGGTTGACGAAGATCGCGACGAACGAGCCGAAGAAGCTCTGTCCTTCTCCGGTCGTCGCGGGCACTCGGAGCCAGGCCCGCAGTCCTTCGAGCATGGCGGTGGAGACGGGGTTGAGCTCGGCGACGACGGCGATCACGTACCGTCCGGCAGGCAGGCCGCTCACGTCGAGTTTGGTGTCGCGCACGACGGTGCAGAGCCGCACGGCGTCGTTGCGGCTGGTCGCGTCGTACCACTTCGACTGTCGTTCGTCCTCGATGTGGACATGGAACACCTCGTCCCACAGGTCGTAGGTGACCTCGCAGGTGCGGATCGAGGCGCGCACGCCTTCGGAGGCGGTTTCGGCGCGGAGAGAGATGGAGAGTGCGATGCGGGTGGGCAGGCCGCTTTCCAGCTCTTCCTGGGCGTTGTCGTCGAGCAGATCGGAGACGGAGAACGAGACGTTCAGGGTGTCGTCGGTGCGGGACGTGCGGACGGTGCGCACGTCGTCCGCGGCGGCGGCGGGCGTGCCGAGGATTGCGGCGGCGGCGAGGAGCAGGGAGAGGATCCCGGGGTGGCGGGTGGGGTTGGCGGCGGGCGTGTAGGTGCGCACCGGCCTAATCCACCTGCTGGGGGATCAGCCCCATAACATTTGAGAATGACAGGCGAAATAGGCCTATCATCGTATCGAACCGGAAGCCGACGTCGCCGGTGAGGTCGATGGGGAAGACTTCGGCGCCGGCGTAGCCTGGGAGTTGGAGTTCGACGTCGGTGGCGGAGGCGAGGGAGAAGAACCCGATGGAGGCGAAGACGTCGAGGCCGTAGAGGAAGCCGGTGCGGCTGCGGTAGAGGGGCCAGGAGTATTCGACGGCGATTTTCGCGGCCAGGTCTTCGTACTGCATTTCGCGGATGGCGGTGCCGAGGATGTTGTGAGCGGGGTAGGCGTGGAAGTTGAGGTCGAGGACCCTGCCTGGGATGAGATCGGAGAGGTCGCCGACGAAGAACTGGTCGAAGAGTGGGGCGTTGCCGACGATGGCGCCGGCGAAGACGGCGAGGGTGACGACGTGGGTCCAGGGGAGCTGGAAGTGCATGGCCCAATCGACGGTGAACTTGGCGAAGGAGTAGTCGGAGCCGAAGACGCCGTGGGCGAAGTCGACGCCGGCTCGGAGGCGCATGCCGTTGGTGGGGAGGAACGGGTCGTCGCGGGTATCGTAGGCGAAGCTGGCTTGGAAGCCGGAGACGAGGGACTGTCCTGGGAGCAGGTCGAGGGGGATGGGGGCGCTGACGGAGTTCGGGGGGTTGCCGCGCTGGTAGGACGCGGCGATGGGGAGGTCGGCATCGATCCATTCGAAGCGGTAGGCGAGGTCGAGGCGCATGCGTTCGGAGAGGCGGACGCCGGTGCCCAGGGTGCCGCCTGCGCGCCAGTAGTCGATGGTGGCGTGTCCGGTTTCGGTGGTGCCGTCGGCGCGGAAGGAGGTGACTCCGTTCAAGCCGAGGTAGTCCTGGGCGTCGCTGACCTGGGCGGCGACGAGGAGGGACCAGTCGGAGCCGAGGAAGCTGGGGTCGACGAAGCGGAGGCGGTAGGCTTGTTGTTGGTCGCCGACGACGAACGCGGCGGAGAGCTGGCTGCCCGTGCCGAAGAGGTTCAGCTCGGTGACGCCGAGGCCGCCGAAGGGAGTGATGGTGGTGTAGCCGAAGGCGAGGTTTTCGACGACGAGGGTCCAGCGTTCGCGGACGTGGATCTGGAAGACGACCCAGCCGCGGCGGCTGCCGCGGCGCAGCGAGAAGCGGACTTCCTCGAAGAAGCCGGTGGCCAGGAGGGCGACCTTGCTCTGGTCGATGCGTTCGTCGTCGGCGCGGAAGGTTTCTCCCGGCTGCAGGAGCATGCTGCGGGTGATGGTTTCGGCGCGGGTGCGGTCGTTGCCGAGGACCTCGAGCTGTTCGAGGTAGTAGCGGACGACGTGGGCTTCGTCGGGGGCGCCGTCGGTCAGCGACTCGCCGGGCGGGGTGGGGGTGGGTTCGGGCGACGTAGCGGCTGCCGGGGGTGCGACTTCGGTGACGGTTCCTTCGAACTCGTCCGGGCCCAGCTCCGAGCCTGGTTCGGGGGGCGTGGGGGGCGGTTCGGGCGGGGCGGCGGCCTCGGGCGGGGCGACTTCGGTCGTGGCTTCGGCGGGTGCTGGGGGTTCGTCGGGGTCGGGGGTGGTCGTGGCGGTCGGCGGGTCGGGGTTGGGCGGCGGGAGTTGGGCGAGAGGGGAAGCCGGGAGGAGGGCCGTGGCGGCGAGGAGGAGGAGGAGGAGGGAGGGAGGGGCAGGGCTTCGCCATTCTCGCCGCGGCGGGGTGTCGCGCGAGAACCGCGAGGTTCCGCGCCCCGAATTTCGCGCAGAGGCGCAGAGGCGCAGAGGCCGCAGGACCGACTTTGGCGGGACCCTGGAGGGAGGGGTGAGCACGATCACCTTCCCAGGGGGATGAACAGGCCGCGGGCGAGGCCCCAGCCCAGGACGAAGAGGCCGGTGGGGAGGAGGGCATCGATGCGGTCGAGGAGGCCGCCGTGGCCCGGGAGGATTTTTCCCGAGTCCTTGACGCCGACGCTGCGTTTGAGGGCCGATTCGAAGAGGTCGCCGACCTGGCCGACGGCGCCGGCCAGGAGGGCCAGGAGGGCGACGTCCAGCCATGGCAGTTCGGGGAGGTACCAGAGGCGGGCGGTGACGAGGACGGTGGCGCTGCCCAGGAGGCCGCCGATGGATCCTTCCCAGGTTTTTTTCGGGCTGAGGCGGGGATGGAGTTTGTGTCGGCCGAGGAATCTGCCGGCGAAGTAGGCGAAGGTATCGCCGAGGAAGGTGAGGGCCATGATGGTGAAGACCCAGCGGTCGCCGTGGACGAAGAGGAGTCGGAGGGTGGGGTAGACGGCCAGGCCGAGACCGACGTAGAGGGGAGCGAAGGTGAGGGCGGCGGCGCGGTGCGAGAAGGTCGTGATTTCGCGGGGGCGGAGTACAAGGAAGAGCATACAGAGGAGGAAGACGGCGGGGAACGGGGCGGCGAGGGCGAGTGGGAGGTATCGTGCGGCGAGGGCGGCTCCGGTGCCGACGGCGAGGGTGAGGGCGGTGCCGACGAGTCGTTCGGTGGGGTCGACGACGGCCGGGCACGGGGCGAGGACGGCGATGGCTTCCCAGCCTGCGGCGAGGCAGGCGGCGCCGCAGAAGGCGAGGAGCGACCATGGGGGGAGCCAGAAGACGGTGGCGAGGACCATGGGGATGAGGACGCCTGCGGAGATGAAGCGCCAACCGAGGCCCGAGCGGTCGTGTTTGGGGGTGGGAGGGGTCGCGGCTGGTGATCCGACGGTGGGCGCCGGTTGGGTGGCGGTGGCCTGACCGTCGGTGTTCATGGTGGTTCCTTCCGTGGGAGATCGGGGCGGGTTCGGTGTCTTCCGCCGGCGATCCTCCCGTTCCTTGCACCGGGTCGCGCGACGGGAGAAGCTTGCCGTCGACGGGGCCTGGGCGTGGGGTTGTGGTACTACGTGGGGGCGGGCGAGTCAAACAGCGCAGAACGAAGAACGAAGAACGGAACAAGGAACAAGGAGCAGGGAGCAAGGAGCAAGGAACGAAACTGGGGACGAGGAACGGGGGCGGGGAATGGGGACGAGGAACGGGGAGAGCATGGAGCGGAGGAAGGATCCGTTGCGGCGGGCGAGGGAGGCGTTGGGGGTATCGAGTGGGGCGGGGATGGAGGAGGTGCGGCGTGCGGTCCGGCGACGGGCGAGGGAGCTGCATCCCGACCTTCGGCCCGGGGATCCGGCGGCGGAGGAGCGATTCAAGCGCTTGGTGGAGGCGTTGGGCGAGGTGACGGCGGCGGCGGGGAGGGCCGGGGGAAGGGAGGAGCGGCGGCGAGGGGGGGCGGGGCGGGCGCGGAACGTGGTGGCGGAGTTCGAGGTGCGTCTGGGTGAGGCGGAGCGGGGTGGGGCACACGAGTTGCGGTTGCGTGTGGTGTGTCCCGAGTGCGGGGGCAAGGGAGGGTCGTGTCCGGCGTGCCGGAAGCGGGGGAGTCGGACGGTGGAGCGGCTGGTTCGGGTGCAGGTACCTGCCGGTGCGCGGGACGGCGACGTCGTGCGAGTGGCGGGAGAAGGGGCGGCGGGGGGCGGGGCGGCGCGGGGCGATCTGCTGGTGCGGCTGGTGGTTCGGGTGCCGGAAGGGGTGCGTGTCGAGGGCGACGACGTGCATTTGGATTTGCCGTTGACGGTGGGAGAAGCGTGGGAGGGCGCGGGCATCGAGGTTCCGACGCCGGCGGGTCCGGTGCTGGTGACGGTGCCGCCTGGGGTGGACCCGCGGGCGGTGCTGCGGCTGCGCGAGCGTGGGTTGCGGCGGAGGGCGGCGGGTGGGGGCAGGCGAGGCGATCTTCTGTTGCACCCGCTCGTGGTCCTGCCGGATCGTCGGGACGAGCGGACCGCCGTGGCGGTTGCCGGGCTGGCCGCTGGTTACTCCTGTGCGCCGCGACGGATGTTTCTTCGCGTGTTCGAGTGAAGGGTGGCGATATTCTGCGAGGGTGGTGGCGCACGGGGACAGAGGGCGCCGTGGGTCTCGAGGGACGTCTTGGGGGGATGTCGAGGCCTTGGTGGTGACAACCCGGTTGGCCGGCTGACAACCGTGTGCTGCGCCGGGCCAGGTGCGGGGAGAGCCGATGGGGCTTCGTTCCGGGGGGAATTGTCCCGGATTGTCTGGAAGTCGGGCTGCCCGCCACGTTTCTGGTCGTCGTGGCATGGTTGCGGCGGGTCTGGAGCGGCCGCCGGAGGGCGCGGTGGAGGTGGTTGGAACGTCGCACGGTGCGAGCCGGTATTTGGCGCCCGTGGCACCGGGGTTGCTGCTGTTTGCGGGCGTGGGGTGCTACTGGTCATACGTGGACCGCGAGGAGTGCGTGCCAACGCCGGGGTGTCTGGAGGGCGCCGTCGCCGTGTGCCTCGACGAGGTTGCGACTATCGTCCCCGGGGGGCCGGCCGACGACCCTGCCTGTCGTTCGATCGAGGTGACGGGCACGGAGGACTGCAGCAGCCCGGCCGGCGGGGTCCACATCGTCCGACGGGCGGGCGGGTCGGACATGGTCTGGGTGGAGGCGACGGTGCTGGAGGTGCCGTCCGGCGTCGCGCTCAGCGGCTACAGCGCTCCCGGGTCGGGGCCGGCCTGCGATCCGTGCGGGGGGGGCGGGGTCCGGTACGACAACCCCGTACCGGGGGACACCTACGTGGTGGACTTCGGTGCGCCTCCCGGCCTTTCCGAGATCGAACTCACCTACCTGGGAGGCGGCGTGCGGTATCGCGTGGTCGCATGCGCGCACGACTGAGTACAGCCTCCCAGGAGTCCGGGACCACCTTCGCAACCGAACCGCGCCCTTCAGGGCGCGGGTGTGGCCGGGCGGGCCAGCCGCGGGCTTCAGCCCTGCCCGCATCGCCGCACCCCGGCCCCGGCCCCGGCCCCGAAGGGACTCGGCGGGGGACCCGCCGAGCAGGGCGCGGTTCCGTTGTGGCAGGCCCAGCCTTCGGCGTCGATTCGTGCTCACGCTCTCACCACCTCTCCCGTCGGCCTCGCCACCTCCCCTCTGCGCCCCACCCTGCTGTTGCACGTGAAACGCCGGTGTGGTTATTTCAGGCAACGGGCAACAGCCAGTGATCCTTGCCCGTTGCCGGTCGCCGGTCGCCGGTTGCCTGTTACCTACCCGCGCAGCGCTCGGAACCACGCCGCAAGAGTGGATAGGCCGTCGGCCTCGCCACCTCTCCCGTCGGCGCCCCACCCTGCTGTTGCACGTGAAACGCCGGTGTGGTTATTTGTGGTTGAAGGTGGTCTATGGTAGGATGTCGTCATGGAACCGTTGCGGCCACGTGTTTCGGGGCTCGCGACGGCGGAAAGGAGCGTCGGACATGCTGATTCGTCTCGCCCCCTTCATCGCGTGCGTTGCTGTCCTCTCCGGTTGTGGCCCGACCGAGACCGGCGACCTGACGGTTCGCTGGGGTGTGGGTCTGACCGGCACATGCACCGGCGCGTCCTTGCGACGGGTCGTCACCGAGCTGACGGGCTCGTACGGCGTCGTCGAGCGTCGGGACGAGGGGTGCGACACGGGGGTCGCGCGCTTCGTCGATGTGGCGGTGGGCACGTACGTGGCGCGCCTGGTCGGCTATGATGAAGAGGGCGTGGCTGCGTACGAGGCGACGGTGAACGGGGTGGAGGTGCGCGAGGGCGAGGAGGCGCGGCCGATTGTCGGTCGTCTGGCTCCGCGTCCGGGGGAGATCGGGCTGTCGTGGTACTTCCAGGGCGGTCGCCTTTGCTCGGCGTACGACGTCGGCACGGTGATGATCCACCTGTTCGCTTCCGACACCGAGGTCTTGCGGCGGGACGTGGCCTGCGAGCGGGGGGAGATGGTGCTGGGCGAGCTGGAGGCCGGTGCGTACGACGTGCGGCTGGATGCGATCGATCGTTCGGGCGGCATCTGGCACTCGTACACGTTGGCCGGGCTGAAGCTGCGGCCGGGGCACCATGTGGATCTCGAGGCGGCGCTGGCGGAGTGCGGGGGGCCGTGTTTGTGACGTCCGGCGGCCGGGGGACGTCCGGGCGGATCGTGTTCCTCGTGGCCGGTCACAGCTCGAGGCGATAGCCCAGCAGGGCGCCCAGGCCGCCGACGTTGCCGTAGACGATGTCGTCGTAGCGGGCGTCGTCGTAGGACATGTCGAGGAGGATGATGCCGGGGCCGACGGTGAAGCCGAGGCCGAGGCGGGCGCCGACGGCGAGGGCGACGGCGCCGTCCGACGATGCGTCGGGCTCGGTCCCCGGCCGATCCAGGCGGAACCATCCGACCTGCATTCCGACGGCGACCTGCGCGAGAATTGCGAGCCAGGAGGTTGCGGCCCAGCGGTAGCCCAGGACGGCGCAGGTGGCGAGCAGATCGCCGGCGGCGTGGTAGGTCGCGTTGCGTTCGGGCGTGGCGGAGGTTCTGAGTCCGCGGTATTCGAGCTCGAGGCCGAGGAGGAAGCCGCGGAGGCCGAAGGCGTTGTTCCAGCCGAGGCCGAGGCGGGCCGGGACGACGCCGGCGCTGCCGAGGTTGTGGAGGTAGCCGCTCTGGAGGGACAGGTAGAGTCCGAGGTCGGTGCCGGACGTGGTCCAGGCCGTCGCCGACCATTCGCCGGCGGCCACGGTGACTTCGGCGGCGCGCGCCTCGTCGGGGGCGAGGGTCAGGGCGGCTTCCATCCAGCCGACTTGGGCGATGTCGGCCGCTTCGACGGCGCCGAAGGGGCCGAGGGTGCCGCGGGTGGTCGAGCCCTGGAAGGTTGCGGCGTCCTGGTCGGACACGCCGTTGTCGAACTGGTCCTCGATTCGCGCGCGGACGCGCCAGATGTTCGTGCCGTGCGCGGCATCGGGCGCGATTTCGAGCCGCAGGTGGTGGGCCTGGCCGGGGTCGAGAGCGACGGTGGTGATGGCGACGGCGCCGGCGAGGGCGACGCGGACGGTGGCCATGCCGGCGGCGGTGCCGGCGACGAGCGGGACGGAGCCGACGCCATCGACGAGGTCGATGGTGGGTGGGACGCTGCCGCCGATGGCGGACACGTCGGCCTGATCGGTGACGGGGAGGGGATCGCCGAGGCCGTCGAGCAGCTCGACGTGGACGTCGGTGCGGCTGGAGCCGTCGGCGGGCAGGCGTGTGGCGGTCGGGGTGAGGCGCAGGCCGCGGGCGTCGGGGTCGAACTGGCGGATGGCGACGACGCCGTCGTAGCCGCCGGCGCGGGCGGTGACGACGATGGCGGCGGGCGGCTCGTCGCCGGGCGGCATGCGATCGGCGACGACGCTGGCCAGGACGACGGGGCCTGACTGTTGCGGGGCCTGGAGGATGATGCCGCCGGCGATCTCGACTTCGATCGGGCCGGAGTCGAGGTAATGGCCGAGGCCGTCGGAGATGCCGGCGTAGATCGTGCTGGTGGAGAGGCCGTCGGCCGGGAGGATGTCCGGCTCGGCCTGGATTTCGATTCCCACGGGGGGCCCGGCGATCATGTCGACGGTGGTGCGGGTTTCGCCGTCTTCCTGGGTCGCGACGATCCCCTGCTCGCCGAGGGCGCGGGAGGGTCGCCAGGGGTAGACCCGCAGGCCCGGGGCGATCTCGGCGGGTTCGCCGAGCGCGCCGGACTCGACGGAGACGCTCCATGCGGCGGGCAGGCCTCCGTGGGACTCGGTGACGGCGGCGAGGATGGGCAGCACCTGCGTGTCGTCGGCGAGGATCGACGTCGCCGGCGGGAGGACGAGGGCCAAGGGGTAGCGCTGCCGGGGGAGATCGATGTTCTGCGTGGTCTCGTTGCCGGCCGCGTCGCGGGCGATGACGCGTGCCTTCTCCGTGCCGGGCGGAATCTCGACGGGGACGGTGGCGGTGCGGCCCTGGGCGCGGACGGGGCCGAACGTCTGGCCGGCGATTTCGACCAGCACCTGCGCCCCGGGCTCGGTATCGACCTCCAGGTTGGCGGCTTTCCAGACGGTGATGCGGACGTACCCCGCGCAGCCGTCGCCCTCGAACAGCGCCAGGATCACCGCGGGCCCGCGGAGCGCGGGAAGGCGGACGTCGGCTTCGAACAGGCCCGGCTCCACGCGATCCGGGCCGTGCATCTCGCCCAGGGTCGTCGTGCCGCGCAGCGTGCGCACGTGCGTCGGGGTGCGGATCTCGATCGGTACGATGCGGATCTGCTCGGCGACGACGCGCCGCGCGGTCACCCGGACCTCGAGCGGCTCCGGCACGGAGAGCGATTCGCTCGCGGGCCGCGGCGGCTCCACGGCGCGCACCATGGGCACGGCCGCGGTGCCGGCCTCGAAGGTCATCGGGTCGCCGTCCGGCGCGGGTTCGTCCCCGACCGGTTCGTCGTCGAACGACATCGCGTCGCCGCCGGCGACGGGCTCGACCTCGACGTCGTCGGTCTGGGGGCGTTTGGCCGCGGAGTCGGGCGGGGTGCCGGGTTCCGCGGAGCGTGCGAGCAGGGCCAGGGCGGACCAGACGGGGAGCCACGACGGCATGGGGGCATTGTACACGAGAACGGCGGGAACGGGGGGAGGACGGGGGAGGGGGGAGGGCGCGGAGATCCGACTTACCGCTGAGGCGCTGAGGGCGCTGAGAGGGACGCTGAGAGGGCAGGGGCAGGGGCGGGCTCGGGGAGCCGCTGATGGAGGTCCGGGATGTCGATGCCGTGGCGCGGCGCCCCGTCGGCTGCGCTCAGGGCCGGCGGGGCGCCGCGCCACGGACTCCTCCGCCGCCAGGAACAACTCGCACGGTTTCCGGAGCAGCCGACGCGAGAACCTCGCGGCGAGGCAGGTCCGTTGCGCGGCGTCTCGCCGCGCGAGGGCCAACGAACCCGAGCTTGCGTGCTCCGTTTACCGCAGGACCCGCCGTGCCGCTCCTGGCCTCCCCTCCTGCTGCCCTCTCAGCGTTCCTCTCAGCGCCCCCAGCGCCTCAGCGGTGAATCCGGTCTCCGAGTTATCCCGACCACCCGGTCGAGGGCGGTCACGCGAGGTGGAGAGGATCGATATCGATGACGAGGCGGATGTGGCGTGCGGCGCGGGTGGCCCAGGCTGCGGCGCGGACGGCGAGGGTGCGGATGGCTTTGCGGGTCGGGGCTTTGACGAGGAGGTGGCGGCGGTGGAAGCCGCGGAGGCGGGCCAGGGGAGCGGGCGAGGGGCCGAGAAGGGAGGCGTGGGCGGCGGCGGCGAGGGGGGCGAGGGTGCGGGCGAGGGAGTCCATGGCGGCGTCCAGGGCGTCGGCGTCGCGGCTTTCGCCGCGCAGGAGGGCGAGTCGTCCGAACGGCGGGTAGCCCAGCTCGCGGCGGAACGGCAGCTCCTGGCGGACGAAGCCGTCGTAGTCCTGACGTGCGGCGGCGGCGACGGCGTAGTGATCGGGGAGGAAGGTCTGGAGGAGGACGAGGCCGGGGGTGGAGCCGCGGCCGGCGCGGCCGGCGACCTGGGTGAGGAGCTGGAAGGTGCGTTCGGCGGCGCGGAAGTCGACGACCTGCAATCCCATGTCGGCGCGCACGACGCCGACGAGGGTGACGGCGGGGAAGTCGTGGCCCTTGGTGACCATCTGGGTGCCGACGAGGACATCGATCTCGCGGCGGCGGAGGCGATCGAGGACGCGTTCGACGGAGGGGCCGGCGGCGACGTCGGAATCGAGGCGGCCGACGCGGGCGGAGGGGAAGAGGTCGTTGACGGCGTCGACGATGCGTTCGGTGCCCAGACCGCGCAGGTCCAGCTCTCCTTCGCGGCAGGATTCGCAGTGCGCCGGGACGGGGCGCTGGAAGTTGCAGTAGTGGCAGAGCAGGGCGTCGCGGGCGCGGTGGTAGGCGAGGGCGACGCCGCAGGAGGGGCAGGCGACGAAGGTGCCGCAGGACGTGCAGATCGCGGTCGGGGCGAAGCCGCGCCGGTTGAGGAACAGGATGGACTGTTCGCGGCGCGCGAGGGTGCCCGCCAGCTCCTCGACCAGCTCGCGCGACAGGAAGGGGTGGCGCGGGTGGCGGGCGCCGTGGCGTCGCAGGTCGCAGACGCGGACGGCGGGGAGGGGCAGGGGGGTGGCGCGTTCCGGCAGCCGGAGCAGCTCGAGCTTGCCGTCGTGGGCGTTGCTCCACGACTCGAGGGACGGGGTGGCGGAGCCGAGGACGACGGTGGCGCCGGCGTGGTGGGCGCGGAGCATGGCGAGGTCGCGGGCGTGGTAGCGGAAGCGGTCGGACTGTTTGTAGGACGGGTCGTGTTCCTCGTCGACGACGACGAGGCCGAGGCCGGAGAGGGGAGCGAAGAGGGCGGAGCGCGCGCCGACGGCGACGCGCACGCGGCCGGCGAGCATGGCGGACCAGGCGCGGCGGCGTTCGGCCTCGCCGACGGCGCTGTGCACGAGAGCGACGGCGCCGCCGAGGCGGGCGCGGAAGCGGCCGACGAGCTGGGGTGTGAGGGCGATTTCGGGGACGAGGACGAGGCAGGAGCGTCCGAGCGCGATGGTTTCGGCGGCGCAGCGCAGATAGACCTCGGTCTTCCCGCTGGCGGTGACGCCGTGGAGCAGGAAGCCGTGGTAGCGGCCGCTGCGGACGGCGGCCAGGACGGCGGTGATGGCGCGTTGCTGGTGCGGGTTCGGCTCCGGGACGGGCTCGGCGGGGTCGGCCGCGGAGGGGGCGAAGGGATCGACCGGGTCCCGTTCGCCCAGCTCGACCCGGCCCTTGGCGGCGAGGGCGCGGATCGAGGCGGTCGAGATTCCGTGTGCGCGCCGGGCTTCGTCGAGTGCCAGCTCGCCGACTTCGGCGAGGGCGGCGAGGAGGCGTTTCTGGCCGGGTCCCAGGCGGCCTTCCGGGTTCCGTGCGGGGACGGCGCGGACGACGGGCACGCGGCGTGCGGTTTTCTCGGCGAAGCGGGGCAGGGCGGCGCGCAGCGCCTCGCCCGGCGGCGCGCAGTAGTAGCGGGCGGCCTCGAGGATCAGCCGCAGGAGATCCTCGGGCAGGCCGGCGACGTCCTCGGGCACGGCCAGGATGTCGCGCAGGGCGACTTCGCCGTGTGGCGGGGGGACGTCGATGGCGGCGACGTAGCCGGTGGCGCGGCGGGTGGCGAGGGGCACGACGACGCGGGCGCCCAGGCGCAGGCGCGGGACGAGCTCGGGGGGTACGGAGTAGGTGAGGGTTCCTGGGAGGGCGAGCGGCAGGACGACTTCGATGCGCACGTGCTTCTCCCTCACTCCGGCTGTTCTTCGAGCACGATGCGCAGGACTTCGGCCACGGCTTCGTAGAGCCGTTCCGGGATGGCGGCTCCCAGCTCGCAGGCGAGCAGCGAGCGAGCGACGGGGGCGTTGCGCAGCACGGGGACGCCGGCGGCGCGTGCGGCGGCCACGATGCGCCGGGCGAGGTCGCCTTCGCCTTTTGCCAGGACGATCGGCGCCGCGTCCTCGTCGTCGCCGTCGTAGCGCAGGGCGACGGCGAGGTGGGTGGGGTTGACGATGATGCAGGTGGCGCGGGGCACGTCCATGACCATGCGGTGCGCCAGCAGCTCGCGGTGGAGTCGCATGCGTTCGGCCTTGACGGCCGGGTCTCCTTCTTCCTCCTTGTGTTCGCGTTTCACTTCCTCGCGGGTCATGCGCAGCTCCTTGCGCAGGCGGCGTCGTTGGAGGAGCAGGTCGAGCGCGCCGAGGAGGAGGAGCAGTCCGGCGGCGACGAGGCCGAGGTGCAGCAGGGCGCCGGCGAGGGTGCCGGCGAGGGCGATGTCGCCGGTGCGGGCGGCGCGCACGACGTCGGCCAGGGAGGACCACGACGCCAGGGCGGAGGCGGCGACGACCGCGGCGAACTTCGCGACGGACTTGAGCGCTTCGAACCAGCCGCGCGTGCCGAGGACGCGGCGGGCGCCCGCGGCCGGATCGAGCCGTTCGAGTTTCGGTCGCACGGCCTGGAGGGCGAAGAGGCCGCCGACCTGGACGATGCCGGCGGCGAGGGCGGCGAGGGCTGCGGCGAGGAGGACGGGTGCGGCGAGGTGGAGGGCGAGGCCGGCCCAGGAGACGACCCCTGTCTCGCCGGCGGTGTCGTGTGCGGCGCCCGCGGCGGCGAGGGCGTGTCGCGTGGCCTGCAGGAGGAGGGGCACGGCGGGAGCGACGGCCAGGGCGAGGGCGGCCAGGACGAGCCAGAGCGAGACGGCGGCGGTGAGGTCGCGGGAGCGTGCGACCTGGCCCTTGCGGCGCGCCTCGCGCAGCCGTCGCGGGGTCGGTTCTTCGGTGCGCGCCTGGTCGGCCATCGTCGTCACCATGCCCCCCCGTTGCCCTGCGGGTCAATGCCGTGCACGATCGGGTCGTGCGTGGTCTTCTCGGCCCGCTGCTCGTCCTGTTCGCGGCGGTCCCGGTACGGGCGGAGGACGAGGTGCGTTCTCCCATCGCGCGGTGGGCGGGTGATGTTGCGTCGCGCGCGTCGGTCGCGGCCGCACCGTTCCTGGGTCGCGAGGTCCGGTTCACGGACGGGGGTGGTGTCGTACGGATCGATCGGTCGCGGGTGTTGCGGGCGGTGCTGGACCGGTCCGGACCGTTCGTGGGAGCGGACGTTGCGCGCGAGGGGGGCTGGACGGGGCGGGGCGTGTACGTGGCGGTGATCGATTCGGGGGTGGATTTTTCGCACCGTGCGTTCCTGGACGCGGCGGGCCGGCCGCGGATCGCGTGGTACCTCGACATGACGCTGTCCAGCCGCGGGGCGGGCGGGCCGCTCGACGATCTCGGGTATGCCTTGTTCACGGCGGAGGATCTCGCGGCTGCGTTGCGCGATCCGGGGGCGCCGCGGCCGGCGCCGGACGGGACGGGGCACGGGACGCGGGTGGCCTCGATCGCGGCGGGGAGTGCGGAGCCGTTCCTGGGACTGGCGCCGGGTGCGGAGCTGATCGTGGTGCGTGCCGACCGGGTGGCTGGGGGGCGGTACGACGAGGTGGACGTCGCGGACGCGCTGCGTTTCGCGTTCGCGGCGGCGGAGCTGGCCGGGCGGCCGTGCGTCGCGAATCTTTCGCTGGGGGGGCAGGCCGGGGCGCACGACGGGACGAGCTGGCTGGAGGGGGTGATTGACGAGCTGGCGTGGGACGGGCCGGGGGGGCGGGCGGTGGTGGTGGCGGCGGGGAACGACGGCGAGGCCGCGTTGCATGCGCGGCTGGACGCCGTGGGTGCGGGCGTGGCGGCGGTGACGCTGGTGGTGCCGTCGAACGGTGGTCCGGGCGGCGGTGCGGCGGCGGTGGCGATGGTCGACCTGTGGTCGTGGTCGGGGGCGGCGTTCGTGCTGGAGGTGGTGCTGCCCGGCGGCGACGTCGTGCGCGTCGATGCCGGAGCGCCTTCGTTCGAGGCGGCGCTGGGCGGCGGCGCGGCGTTGCGGCTCGAGCTTGGGGAAGAGGAGGGGGACGGGCGGCGGGAGGCGGTCGCGGCGTGGACGGGCGGCGGGGACGGATCCATCCCGCCTGGGCGCTACGAGCTGCGGGTGCGTGGTCCGGTGGTCGTCGATGCCTGGTTGGCGGTCGAGGCCGACACGGGCGTGTTTCCGTTCCGGCTGGAGGGGGGCGTACGGGAGGACGTGACGCTCTCGATTCCGGCGACGGCGCGCGGCGCGCTGGCGGTCGGCTCGGTGACGGTGCGTGCGTCCTGGACGAATCACCTCGGCGTGCTGCTCGAGGATGCGGGTGCGGTGCCCGGGGCGGTGTCCGGTTTCTCGGCGCGCGGGCCGACGGCGGACGGGCGGTTGAAGCCGGACGTCCTGGCGCCGGGCGAGTGGATCGTGGCGGCGTTGTCCGGGGCGGCGGCGGTGCCGTCGGGTCCCGGCGGGCAGCCGGCGACGGCGCTGGACGGGACGTGGGCGGCGGGGCGGGGGACGTCGTTGGCGGCGCCGCACGTCGCGGGTGCGGTGGCGCTCCTTCTGGAGCGCGAGCGGTGGCTTCATCCGCGAGCGATCCGGGATCGGCTGCGGGCGGCGGCGCGGGCGGAGGGTGCGTGGGAGGCGCAGTCCGCGTTCGGCATCCTGGACGCGGCGGGGGTGGTGGCGGCGCCGGAGCTTCCGGCGGCGGGGTCCGGCGCGCGGCTGGTGTTGTCTGCGGCGCGGCGGCGGCGCGAGGGTGGGGAGCCGCCGACGATCGAGGCGGCGATCGCGGTGCGCGGGAGCGGGGGGGCTGTCGGCTCGGCCGCGGCGGCGCGTCTGGAGGCGACGTATCCGTTGCGGGTCGGCGCGGCGGCGAGCGGGGAGGTCAGCTCGTTCGTGGTCGATGTCTCGCGACTGGCGCCGGGCGAGTGTGGGGTGCTCACGGCCTGGTCGGCCGGGGTGGAGCGAGCGGAGGCGGCGAGTGTGTGTGCGGCGGCGGGCGGGGCCGGTGGGTGTGCGGTCGTGCCGGCTCGCGGGGTCGGGGTGGGTGTGTTGGGCCTGCTTTTCGTGCTGGCGTGGGTGCGGCGGGGCGGGGTCCGGGCAGGGGGGGGAAGCCACCGATGAACACAGACGAACACAGATTCGGGCCCAGGGGACGGCCCGGACCTGTGCAACGGACTCGGGGTGCGTTGTGGCGGGCGCGGGGGCGCGAGCGCCGGTGGCCGTTTGTCGCGGCGTCGCTGGCGGTGCACGCGTTGCTCGTGTTGCCGCTGGTCCTGGTGCTGCCGGGGTCGCCGCCTGCGTGGCGCGACGGGCGTGTCGTGGTGAGTTTGTTGTCGCCGGAGGAGCCCGTGCCGGAGCGGGCGGAGCCGAGGCCCGCGGCGGCGGCGCCGAGTCTGGAGCTTGCGGTGCCCCGGCCCGTCCCGGCGGCGCCGGTACCGGCGGCGGAGCCCGAGTCCGCGGCGGGCAGGCGGCCGGTGCGCGGGGCGCGGCGCGTGGCGCGCGCGGAGGTGGCGGCGATCCCGTCGGCGGCGGGAGACGTGGTCGGGGGTGCCGAGCCCGTCGTCGCGCCGGCTGCGGCTGGTGTTGCGAGTGGTGGGCTGGAGATGGCGACGGGGATCGGGTTCGGGCCGCGTCCTCCGGGGCCCGGTTCGGGAGCGGAGGACGAGTCCGGAGGTCCCGGGATCGGTCCTCCGTCTCTGGAGCTCGGAGCCGGGACGGGGGTCGGGGCTGGGGGTGCGACGGGAGAGGGCGCGTCGCCGGATCCGGATCCGTGTCGGGCGGCGAGCGCGGCGGTGCGTGCGGCGGTGGACGCGCGGAAGCGTTATCCGCCGGTGGCGCGCCGGCGGGGGATTTCGGGCACGGTGGAGGTGGCGTTCGTGGTGGCGGCGGACGGCACGGTGGCGGAGGTGCGGGTGGCTTTGCCGTCGGGGGCGGCGTTGCTGGACGAGGCGGCGTTGGAGGCGGTGCGTGCGGCGGCGCCGTTCGCGGTGGGGGGATGCCGGTTCGAGCTGCCGGTGCGGTTCTTCTTGGAGTGAGAGGGGTGGGGGCGGGGGATCAGTTGACGAAGTAGCGGAAGGAGAGTCCGAGGCGGGAGTCGCTGCGTTGGCCGCTCAAGTCCTGTTGGAAGCCGAAGTCCAGGGCGACGGCGGAGCTGACGTAGCCGACGCCGGCGGCGATGCCGTGGACGTCGGGGACGTTTTCGTAGCGGTAGCCGGCGCGGATGACGTAGGCGTCGGCGATGAGGATTTCGCCGCCGACGGCGTACTTCTGGCCCATCTCGGCGACTTCGTCATAGGTCGACCAGTCGAGGGTGGCATCGAACTCGAAGCGGGTGGGACCGAGGCGGAGGCCGCCGCCGAAGGTGAGGGCGAGGGGTGCCATGGGGTGATCGAGGTTGGTGAGGTTGGTGCCGGCGACGCCGAGGAAGAAGCGGTCGTAGGTGAAGAGGGCGCCGGCGTCCATGGAGAAGTCGTTGAGCGAGCCGTCCGGGGTGGCGACGCCTTCGCCGTAATCGACGCGCATGTACTTCAGGTTGAGGCCGACGGCGATCATGTCGGCGAAGAGCATGGCGATGCCGGTGCGCAGGTCGTAGAAGTTGTTGTTCTCGGCTTCGATGCCGGTATAGGTGTAGGTGAAGCCGAGGCCGCCGGCGATGGGGGTGGTGGAGTCGGTGGCGGCGACGCCTGCGACGTGGCGGTCGAGGTTGACGGAGTAGCCCCACCAGCCTTCGGTGTGGAAGACCTGTCCGATGGCGATGCCTGCCGGGTTGAGGAACATGGCGGAGGTGGCGATGCCGCTGGCGACCTGGGCATCGGCCATGCCCAGCGAGCTGGGGGTGGTCGACTCGCCGACGGACTGGACGAGTGCGGCTTGTGCTTCGCCGGCCGCGGGGTATCCGGACAGGACTGCGATCACGGGAACGATCTTCCAACCAACGCCGCCACGCCTCATCGCCTTGATCCTCCCGTGCCGCTGTGGGGCACGCCCGGGTCCGAGTGTACCGGGCCGGGGCGTGGTGTCCAGTTTTCGGCCTGAGGCGGGTATCGCTTGCCGGCTGGGGTCGGAGCGATGGTCGACCCTCGGCGCCATCGTGTTCCGGGCGATGGTGGTGTTTGCGGAGCGCCACGCCATCGTGGCGCGCGCGTCGTGCGTGGCGCGGAGCGCGCAGTCATCGGGGTCGCGTCGACGCGCGGAGCGGGGAGGCGCATCAATTCTGGTTCCTCCGATTCGCCAACATGCGGCCCCGCATGGGACGGTGTTCCGTGCGACGGCGGTCCGCCGGACGCCGTTTTCCATGTGATTCCCTCTGGTTGGCCAATCTGAACACCTGTTCGCCGGCTTGGGGCCCCTGACCGTCCGCCTTGTCGCTCGCGCCGGAACGGCCGCGTTTCCGGGGGTTGGGGCGTCGGCGATCGTTCAACGCTTGAAACGGGGTGTTCATGCCCGTAGGTTCCGTCTGCCGTCGCGGAAGCGGCCGCGGCCAAGCCAACGAGGGATTGGAGACCGGGGGGTGCGGAGGTCGGGCCACGATCATGGAGGCGTCGGGTGTGGAGGTTGTGACGACGAGCGAGAGTGCCATCTGGGGTGAGACCGTCCGGGCGGTGGAAGCCGGATCGGAGGGTGGGAACCTGGATCTGTGGCTGCGGCAGGCGCGGCTGGTGAGCATCACGGACGGCGTTGCCCGTGTGGCGGTGTTGAACGAGTTCTGTCGCGAGTGGATCCGGGATCGGTACCTTGTGCGGCTGCGGGCCTTGCTGGGCGCGCAGGTCGGGACTCCGGTGGACATCGCGCTGGAGGTCACGGAGCCGGCGGAGCGGCCGGTGGCGTCCGCGGTGCCTGCGGCTCCGGCGGTGCGGGCGCGGGGCGGGGCGGAGCCGCAGGCGGTGCATCCTCGCTACACGTTCGATCGTTTCGTGACCGGCCCGTCGAACCAGCTCGCGGCGGAGGCGGCGCGTTCGATTGCGGAGCGGCTGGGCGAGGCGACGCACCCGTTGTACATCTATGCTCCGTCGGGTCTGGGCAAGACGCATCTTCTGTCGGCGATTGCGCACGCCGTGTCGCAGAAGCGGCCGGCGGCGCGCATTGCGTACCTGCCGACGCAGCGTTTCGTCGAGGAGTTCGTGCACGCGGTGCGGGGCGGGGCGGTGGAGGCGTTCGATCGCAAGTACCGGGACGAGTGCGACCTGCTGCTCCTGGACGACGTCCACGTGTTGCGGCGCAAGGACGGGACGCAGGAGCGGTTCTTCCACATCTTCAACGCGCTGTACGACCGGCGCGCGCCGATCGTGATGACCAGCGACCAGTGGCCGCGGGAGATCCCGGACATCGAGGAGCGGTTGCGAACGCGGTTCCTGTGGGGTTTGATCGTGGACATCCAGCCGCCCGAGTACGAGACGCGGGTGGCGATCCTGCGGCGCAAGGCGGAGGACGAGGGAATCGAGCTTCCGGACGAGGTCGCCCAACTCGTGGCTTCGCGGGTGACCGGGAGCGTGCGCGAGCTGGAGGGCGTGCTGGGGCGGCTGGCGGCGCAGGCGGAGATCACGGCGCGTCCGATCGATGTCGCGTTGGCGCAGGACGTGCTGGCGGTGTTGTTGCCGGCGGCGCCGGTGGCGTGCACGGTCGACGAGCTGCAGCGGGCGGTGTGCAATCTTTTCGGCATCCATCTGGCGGACCTGCGAGGTCCGAGCCGGCGGCGTTCCGTGACCTTGCCGCGTCATATTGCGATGTACCTGGCGCGGGACGGGTTGCGCCAGCCGTTCCCTGCGATTGCGGAGCGCTTCGGTGGTCGTGACCACACGACGGTGATGGCTGCGTGCCGCCATGTGGTCGAGCTTTTGGAGAGCGATCCTCCCACCCGGAACATCGTCGCGAGTTTGCGCAAGCAGCTTGGGTTGCCCTGAGCTGATACTCCCACATTCCGGCAACGCTTGGCAGGCTTCTCCGGGCCGAACAGGGGGAGGGGGAGAGGAAGGCTGGAGAGGGGGGGGAAGGGGGGGGTGTGGGCAGGGGAGAGGCAACAGGCAACGGGCAACAGGAGACCGGCGATAGGCGACAGGCGATGATCATGGGTTGTTGGCGGGGTCGAGGGGTGGGTTGTGGGGACAGTGCGGGGAGCGTCGAGGGGGTCTGGTTGTGGTTTGTGCGGAGTACTCCTGGTGTCGGCGGCGACGTTGGGGGAATCCACAGGTTGTCCCGGTGTGGGTCCCCGTGTTTCCCCGGCTCGATCATGCCTCTCTTCGGGGGGTTGTAGTGGTGTTCCACAGGGAGGGGGCATGCAGAAGACGAGTTGCTATGCACTAGCTATTTCCCCTACCTTACGCTATGAGTGGAGCGGCCGAGGTCCGCAGGGACGGATGGCACGGGAGAGCCGATCATGAAGCTGCGAGTCCATCGGGATGCCTTGCTGCACGCGGTGCAGCGCGTGCAGGCGGTTGCGGAGCGGCGGACGTCGCTGCAGATCCTGTCGAGCTTTCTCTTGGAGGCGCGAGACAAGGCGTCGGCGAGGATTGCGGCGACGAACCTGCAGCTCGGGTTGGAGATGGCGGTTGCGGGGGAGGTGGAGCAGGGGGGAGTGGTTGCGATCGGGGCGAGGACGCTGTTCGAGATCCTGCGCAATTTCCCGCCGGCTCCGGTGGAGCTGGAAGTCGACGAGATGTTCTGGGTGCACGTGCGATCCGGGAGGATTCATTTCCGGATCGTGGGTGCGTCGGCCGACGGGTATCCGGACTTGCCGCAGCCGGGCAAGCGGGCGGGGGAGCCTGTGGCGCCGGTGGCGATTCCTGCGGACGTCTTGCGGGGGCTGGTGGAGCGGACGATCTTCTCGATCTCGCCGGACGAGACGCGGTTGCACTTGAACAGCGCGTTGTTCCAGGGTGACGGGAAGATCCTGCGGATGGTGACGACGGACGGGCACCGGATGACGTGTTGCGAGGAGACGGTGGACGCGGACAAGCGGTTCTACCGGCACGACGTATTGATTCCGGCGCGGGGGCTGGCGGAGCTGCGCAAGCTTTTGGAGGGGGTGGACGGGGATCTGCAGGTCGTTTTCGAGAACCCGTACGTCTTCTTCGAGGTGCCGGCGGGGAAGGGAGCGGGTGGGGCGGAGGCGGGGGTACATTCGTTGCGTCTGGCGGTCAAGCTGGTGGACGCGACGTTCCCGCCGTATCGGCAGGTCATTCCGCGGGACAACAAGCGGACGGTGATCGTGGGTCGGGACGTGCTGGGGGCCGCGCTGCGGCGCATTTCGAGCATATCGCCCAGCCGGACGCCGACGACGCGGTTGCGGCTGGAGAGCGGGAAGATGAAGATCTCCTCGGACAACCCGGACATCGGGGTGGGGGAGGAGGAGATCGACGTGCAGTACGAGGGCGAGGCGTTGGACATCGGTTTCAATGCCCGGTATCTCCTGGACGTGCTGGACGTGTTGCGTGGGGAGAACGTGCAGCTCAGTCTGGGGGGATCGCTGGACGGGGCGGTGATGCGCGAGGAGAACGACGAGCGTTTCCTTTCGGTGGTGATGCCGATCCGGATCTAGTTCATCGCGCGCGGAACGGGCCGTCGAGGTACAGATGAGCGACGGTGAGCAAGAGGACGTCACCCGGTCCTCCGTGGACGGTGCGGCGGAGCAGGCGGAGCCCGCGAGGAGTGCGGGAGGAGACGAGTACGGGGCGCAGCAGATCGAGGTGCTCAAGGGCCTCGAGGCGGTGCGCAAACGTCCCGGAATGTACATTGGAAACGTGCAGGACGGGTCGGGCCTGCACCAGATGGTCTTCGAGGTGCTCGACAATTCGGTTGACGAGCATCTGGCGGGCCATTGCACGGAGATTGCGGTCACGATCCACCTGGACGAGAGCGTGACGGTGGAGGACAACGGCCGCGGGATTCCGGTCGAGCTTCATCCGGAGGAGGGGCGTTCGGCGGCCGAGGTGGTGATGACGGTGCTGCACGCGGGCGGGAAGTTCGACCGTGCGGCGTACAAGGTGTCTGGCGGGCTTCACGGCGTGGGTGTTTCGGTGGTGAACGCGCTGTCGGAGCTGTTGAAGCTGGAGATCCGGCGGGACGGCAAGGTCTGGCACCAGGAGTACCGGCGTGGGGAGCCGCAGGGGGCGTTGCGTCCGCTGGGTCCGTCGCGGCGTTCGGGGACGAAGGTCACGTTCAAGCCGGACGCGAAGGTCTTCGCGGTGATCAGCCCGTCGTTCGAGGTCCTGGCGCAGCGGCTGCGGGAGCTGTCGTTCCTGAATCCCGGGCTGACGGTGAAGTTCCGGGACGAGCGGTCGGCGCGGGACGAGACGTTCGAGTACCGTGGCGGGATTGCGGAGTTCGTGACGTACTTGAACCGCAACAAGGCGACGTTGCATCCGGAGCCGATCCTGCTGGAGGGCGAGCAGGAGGGCGTGCAGGTTGCGGCGGCGTTGCAGTGGAACGATTCGTACCAGGAGATCGTGTACTGCTACACGAACAACATCCACAACCGCGACGGCGGGACGCACCTGACGGGGCTGCGTTCCGGGCTGACGCGGACGCTCAACGCCTACGGCTCGACGGCGAACCTGCTCAAGGACATCAAGACGGCGCTGGGTGGGGAGGACGTGCGCGAGGGGTTGACGGCGGTCGTTTCGCTCAAGCATCCGGAGCCTGCGTTTTCGGGGCAGACGAAGGACAAGCTGATCAACAACGAGGTGAAGGGCATCGTCGAGGCGGTGATCAACGAGAAGCTCGGGGTCTTCCTCGAGCGTCACCCTGCGATCGGCAAGGCGGTGGTGCAGCGGGCGGTGCTTGCGGCGCGGGCGCGGGAGGCGGCGCGCAAGGCGCGGGAGATGGTTTCGCGCAAGGGGGTCCTGGACGCGAGCAGCTTGCCGGGGAAGCTGGCGGACTGCCAGGAGAAGGACCCGGCGTCGTCGGAGATTTTCATCGTCGAGGGCGAGAGCGCGGGAGGGAGTGCGAAGCAGGGGCGGGACCGGCGGTTCCAGGCGATCCTGCCGTTGCGCGGGAAGATCCTGAACGTGGAGAAGTCGCGTGCCGACAAGATGCTGCAGAACATCGAGATCGGCACGTTGATCAGCGCGTTGGGGACGGGCATCGGCGAGACGTTCGACGCGACGCGGCTTCGTTACCACCGGGTGATCATCATGACGGACGCCGACGTCGACGGCTCGCACATCCGCACGTTGCTTCTCACGTTCTTCTTCCGGCAGATGTCGCGGATCATCGACGAGGGGCATCTGTACATCGCGCAGCCGCCTCTCTTCCGCGTGCGTCGGGGCAAGAAGGACATCTACCTCAAGAACGCGGAGGAGCTGGACCGTTTCCTGCTGGACGTCGGGTGCGAGGAGGTGGAGCTGCTGGTGGACGGCGTTCCGGTGCACGGCGGGGCGTTGCGCACGATCGTGCAGGACGTGCTGGCGCAGGAGCGGTTCCTGGCGGGGCTGAACCGGCGGATGGACCGGCGGGTGGTCGAGGCGGTGCTCAAGGC
>JACRCZ010000083.1 GCA_016218765.1 Deltaproteobacteria bacterium
CGTCAGGTCGCCCCGACGTGCGCAAGGGCTGGACTTCCCGGGGGCGGATTCCTCCCGGGGTAGGACTTCTTCACTTCGCTGGTGTTCGCTCGGTTCAGTCACCTACTTCCTCCTGCCGGTTTTCATCGGCGCTTACCTTCCCGTCTTCCTGTTTTCCCTCTCCCTCTCCCGCTGCCTCTGCCTCTCGCCCAACAGGCGGCAGCCCTCGCTCCGTCCGACCGCCCACCGACTTCTTCAGAATCTCGCCGACCGCCGCGTCCGTCACCCGCGCCTCGCCGGGCCGCCCAGCCGGCGGCGCCACCCCGAGCTTCACGGTCCCGAACAGGCTCCGCGACTCGCCCTCCGCGGGAGCGGGCACCGGCGCCACGGGCGCGACGCGCGCCAGGCCAGGCTTCTTACCCATCCCAAGGGCCGTCACCGCCTTCCGGTCGGGCGCCTCCGACAGCGCTTGCTGCTCGTCCCCGTAGAACACGCCGTCCTCGGGCCGAAGAACCTCGGCCTCGCTCTTCACGGCCACGCGCGGCCCGAGCTCGACCACACCCCCGGCCTTCACGGGCGCCGCATCGGCCACGTGCTCGACCCGCTCGCTCGCGATCTCTCCCGCCTTCGGCGTAGGGGTCGCCTCCGCCCCGTAGAACATCGGATCTTCGCCGGGCTTCAGCTTGCCCCGGATCTCGGCGACGGCCGCCCGCTCAGTTTCCCGCGCGCTTCGCGCGCTCCCCACCCCCACCCGCGCGCTTCGCGCGCGCCCCGCCCCCGGGTGGGGCGGGGCTTTCGTCCGCGGCTTCTCTCGCTCGAACACAGCGCTTCGGCCGGCGTGACGCGCGCGTGGCGGTGCGAGCTCCGGGCGGAGCGGGCGACGAGACTGCACGCGTCGCGGGATCGATCCTTGTCGCGCGTCCGTCGTGTACACGGTCTGCCCTCCCCTTGGCACGTAGGTACTGGCCGAGAAGCGCTGCCGCCGGTGTCTCAGAACGGCTGCGTGTCGGCGGTCACCCCGTCGAGTCCGTTGCCGCTCGCGCCAGCACCGAGTCCGCCGGGCCCAGCGGCTCCAACCTGGAAAGTCACGCCCGCCGTGCCGGGTGCCGTGCCCGTGTACGCGATGCCGAGCGAGTGACCGCCGCGGCCGCCGCCGCCGCGGCCGCCCTGACCGCCCTGCCCGCCCTGGCCGCCGGCACAAGCATTGAGCGTCCCACCGGCCCCGTTGCCGCCGTTCCCGCCGTTGCCACCGGTCGCGCCGCCCTGCCCGTTGCCGCCGGCGCCCCCTTGCCCGCCCTGCGCAGAAGCGAGCGTCACCCCCTCGAACGCCCAGCTCGCGTCGACACTCACGATCGCGATCGATGCTCCCGCAGCACCGCCTCCGAGCCCGCCGTAGCCGCCACAGCCCCCGGCGCCGGCACCACCGCCCGATGCACCGCGGATGTCGGGCACAGCATCTTGACCGCGCGCGCCGCCGCCTCCACCGCCCCCCTGGCCGGGGTCTCCCTTTCCGCCCTGCGTGCCGGACGTGCCGACATAACCGCTTGCGGAGAGCGTGCCGAGCGCCGTCGCGCCGGTGCCTGCGGCACCTGTGGCGCCGTTGGCGCCGGCGATGCCGAGTCCTTGACCGGGGATGCAGTTCCACCCGCCCGCCGAAGTTTCGCCAAGTCCGTGCATGCCACCCGCGCCGGCAGGTTGGCCGTCCGTTCCGTTCGCTGCGTCGTTCACGATGGCCCCCGTGACGCTTCCGCCCGGGCCGCCGGTTCCTCCGAAACTCGTGTCGCACAGCGCGTTGACCGTCCCTCCCCCCGGCGGGTTGGGGACGGTCGGCGTCGTCGTGTTCGCCGGGTTGCCATTCTCGCCTCTGACCGCGGGGTCCGTCGCATCGCTAGGTCCGATGTTGTCCGTCGGGGTCGCGCCGATCTCGCCGGCCGCGCCGGCTCCTGCGGTGACGTCGACGCGGTGCAAGGCAGCCGTCGACCCGTCCGCGAGGATCCCGATGGACGACTCGCCGAACGCCGCACCAGCGGACGCCTCCACGACGAAATCCTCGATCACGATGCCCCCACTGCTCTCGAGCACGAGCGCGATCGGTACGCCCGGCGCGAGCGTCGACTTCGTACCTGAGTATGTGAAGTCCCCGCAGTCGATGCCGCCGAAAAGGGTCGTGCCACCTGGGAGAATCACGGTCGCCGTGTCGGCCGTCGGCTCCGCGCATGCGTAGATGATCGTGGCGCTCTCGGCGACTGCTTTCGCGAGAGATGCGTACGGCGCAGTGCGCGTCCCGTCCCCGGTCGTGTCGCTACCTGTCGCGCCCGAGACGAATACGCCTGCGCACGTGTCCGGCAAGGCCGTACCTCCCGGCAGCGTAGCCGGCACGCAGCCGGGGTTCACCGAACCTCCTTCACCGCCCGAGCCACCCGAACCCCCGGGGCGAGCACAAGTGTACGACTCCGTGCAGTCGCCCGCCGAGTTGAAGCAGCCGCCGGCGAGCAAGGAACCCACCGTCAGGCTGCCCAAGAGCGTGAAGCGAAGCCATCTCATGTACGCACTCCTTCAGAAGCTGCCCCGAACCATCGCACCCGCGTGGCCCACCCCGAAGTCGGGAATGAAAAGGGCGGTCACCGGGTCGCCTGCGCTTGCCGCGACCGCGACGTAGACGCCTGTCCCGAGAAGCAGCGCGCCAGAGAGCGCACCCGTCCAGGTCGCCGCCGTCGCCAGCCCGTCCCTCTCCGCAAGCACGTTGGCCAAGTCGGCGCACGCTGCGTCGTGCGTGCCGCTGCCGCATGCGTATGGATCACCGGCAAGCGAATCGTGGAGCGCCGCGATGTCGCCGTCCTTGCCCGCTGCAACGGCACCGAGGACGATCGACACGATCGCGCCGGCTCCTCCAAGCCCAAACCCCAAGCCTGCCGCGATGGGGTCGACGCCGCCCGTGGGGGCCGCGTTGAACGTGGCGGTCAGGGTGCGCTCTTCTCCAGCGCCAACGTCCACATCCGTCCTCCAGTCTGCGAGGCCCTCCTTGCGGGCGAGCAACGTGTGGCGGCCCGGCTCCAGAAAGACCTCGTTGGGCAGCACGCCGACGTCCACTCCGTCGACCCGAAGCTCTGCGCCGTTCACCGGAGACCCAACCGACACGTGCGCGACCTTGGTCTTCGCCCGTACGAGCAGCTTCTCAGCGAGCGCCCGGGCTTCGGCGTCCGTGTCCGCTGCATGGCCCAAAAAGAAGGTCAAGTGTTCCGCAGCCGCGCGTGCCTTCTCGAGCTCCAGCTCGCAAGCGCCCAGCTGCGCCGCAACCTGCGGGTGACGCATCACGCCCCAAGCAGCCAACCCCTTCGCCTCGCACGTCGCGTAGTCCTGCTTCGCGTACGCCGCCGACGCCGCCTCGTAGAGCTCGCGCGCGGTTGCGGTCATCGCGTCGCTCGCGCTCGGCTGCGCCAAGGCCGCGCGGCCTCCGACGAGCACGCTGAGCCCCGCTATCAGGCCAACCAGACTCGTGTGTCTCGACATGCTCACTTACCAAAAGTCCCGAACGCCGGCTTCGTCGTGCTCGGGGCAACGCTAGGTTGCGTGCTCGCCGCAGGCGCCGGCGGCGCTGCCGAACGCTCCGGTGCAGCGCTCGTCGTCGGCACCCCCGCTCGCGTGCCAACGCCTGCCGCACTCGGAACACCCGTCGCCACCCCCGCGCTCGCAGAAGCTGCCGCACCTGCGCTCGCCGCGGTCGCAGCCTCGGCCGTGCTCGCAGCCGGCGTCGCGCTCGCCGCAGGCACGCTCGCAGCCGCAGGCACGCTCGCCCCCACCCCGACGCTCGCGGTGTTCGCGCCCATCCCCGCGCCGCCCGCGTTCGCGACCGCGATGATGATCGCCGCCACCGCCACGACCCCCACGAGCACGCCGACGACGCCCCAACGGCGCCCAGCCGGCTCGGCAGCCGCTACGCGAGACTCCTCCGCCTCCCCGTCGGCGACCACCCGCGGCGCCAGAGCCGAAGGCAGCGCCTCCGCCGGCACCGCGACCTCGACCTCGGGCGCATGCGCGCTCCACGGGCTCGCTTCTTCTCCGGGGTCCTCCGGCAGATCACCACGGAGGCACGGAGCCACGGAGATGACGTCGGTTTGCTCGGCTGCAGGCGCCGCGGGCGCCGCGGGCGCCCCGCCCGCCGCCCGAGCCTTCGGCGTCGCCACGCGCGCGACCCCGGCCGCCCCCGCGTCGACCCGAACGAACTCCCCCTCCGCCCCCTCCTGCTCCTTCTCTGCACTTCCCGCGTCCCGGTAGGGACGGCCCTTTCGGGCCGCCCCCCGGACAGAACCCGGCGAGCGGATTTCCCGCACCGGGCTCCCACCTCGGGTCAACGGGTGGCGAACCTTGTTGTGGGCCAGGGGTGAAGGATTCGGGCCTTCGGAAGTGGGTGGCGTTCCGCGAACACGCGGCGTTCGTCGCGTGTCCACCGACCGCGCTGGCTGCGGCGCTGAAGCCACCGGTGC
>JACRCZ010000084.1 GCA_016218765.1 Deltaproteobacteria bacterium
CTCCCCCAACTCCGCCGCGACGTCGCCCTCTTCCCGACCATCCTGCTCGATCAGCTCGGCCCGCTCCCCCAACTACTTGGCAACGTGCTTCCGATCAGCGAGCACCGAACGGTGGTCCACGATGTCCCGGCTCATTACCCGCCACCGGCACCGGCACCGGCACCGCACCGACCCGGGTCGCTCCCTTCCCAGGTATCGGTGTCCATCGGTGTTCATCGGTGGTTCCGTGCCGGACCGGAACCCGGATTCGTGCCGGCCCTCCGGCCACGCTCCGGCATTACCCGCGCGGCCTACGGACATACCCCCGTCGGCAGGCAGCGCCGCAGGGTCGAGCCGCCGCCGGGGACGAGGCAGCCGACGACGATGCCGCCCAGGTCGTCGACCACCAGATCCCAGCAGCCCCACGCGCCGGGCGGGTTCACCTGCCACTCCGCCGTCACCCCCGCCGTCCCGTAGCGCGAGACGACGGCGCTGCCCGCCTCGCCCGCGCCGTCCCAGCCCATCGTCCCGGTCGCATAGACCGCCGAGCCCGTGGCCTCCGCGGCGAGCGCCGTGTACGCGTCGACCAGCGTCGTCGGGTTCCACCGCGGCGCCTCGGTCACCACCGTCGCCGCGATCCGCACGACCATGCCGCCCAGGTCGCCGCCGACGTCGGAGAAGCCCGCGACGTAGAAACCCGAGCCGAGCGCCACGACGGCACGCGCCTCGGTGTACGCCGCCCCGGACGCCTGGAATGCGACCGTCGTGCCCGTCGGCTCGCAGGGACAGTCGAGCGGCGGGGTCCAGGCGCACTCCCCGGCCGCCCAGCTCGTCAGGAACGCCTCGCCGCCCCGTGCCCCGGCCACGTACGCGCGCCCGCCGTTCAGCACGACGTCCCGGCCGACGCCGCCCGACGACGCGGGGAACGGGTTGAAGCCGCACGCGCCGCCGTCGGGCAGTCCGCGGATGACCCACGGGAAGGACCCCGTGGCGGTGATCGCGCCCGAGCCGGCGATCCAGACGTCCGAGCCGCTCACCGCGACCGCCCACGCCTCGTCGAGGTCGTTGCCGCCCCACAGGACGTTCGTCCACGCCGGGACGAGCGTCGCCTTGGGGAGCCGCGCCCACACGCCGTTGCCGGGGTCGGCGCCGCTTTCGAGCGTCTGGCCGACGGCGTAGAGGTCGTCGCCGGCGAGCGTCAACCCGGCGAGTCCGGTGCTGGTCGCGGTGCCGGAGACGAACGTGTGCTCGCGCAGCCGGTTGCCGCAGGCGTCGAAGGCGGCGACCCAGGCCTGCGTACCGGACGAGCCGGCGGCGAACAGCGTTCCGCCGGCGTCCCGGACGAGCCCGCGCAGGCTCACCCCGGGGACGCTCGTGGACCAGGTCGGGTCGCAGCATGCGCCGTCGAGGCAGACCTGGGCGCCGGTGCAGCACAGCGCGCCGCAGAGCGTGCCGCCGCAGGAGCAGGTGCCGGCGGGGGTGCAGGCGAAGCCGGGGTCGCATCCGCCGCAGCTTCCGCCGCAGCCGTCGTCGCCGCAGGTGCGGCCGACGCAGTTTTCGGCGCAGAAGCAGCGGCCGTCGTCGCCGCATTCGCGGCCGGCGGGGCAGTCGCCGCAGGTGGCGGTGCAGCCGTCGGAGCCGCACTCGCGGCCGGTGCAGTCCGGCACGCAGGTGCAGTGGCCGGAGCGGCACTCCTCGTGCAGCGCGCACGGATCGGCGCAGCTCCCGCAGTGTGCCTCGTCGGTCTGGAGGTCGACGCAGGCGCCGGAGCAGTTTTCCAGGCCGCCGGTGCAGGAAGACGCGCAGTGGGCCTCGTTGCAGACCTCGCCGGGGGCGCAGGTGGTGGAGCAGGTGCCGCAGTGCGCGGGGTCGGTGGTCAGGTCGGCGCAAACGCCGGAGCACAGCTCCTCGCCGGGGCGGCATGCGCCGTCGGTTGCGGTGTCCCCGCGATCCCCGGCGCCGTCTCCCGCATCGTCGTGCGCCTCCGCGTCGCCCGCGTCCGCGGGCAGGGTCGTCGATTGGGCGCACGCGAGCGACGCCGCCAGGAACGCGAGGCCGACCAACGGCTTCATGCGCTCATGATCCCCGATCGGACCCGCTGCGGCAACCGTCTCGCCGACCGCCGACCGCCGTGCGGCTACCGATCGATGCCGTAGCGCTCCAGCTTGCGGTAGAACGTGCGGCGGGGCATGCCCAGCACGCCGGCGGCCTTGGTCTTGTTCCACTTCACCTGGCGCAGGGCGTCGAGCATCTTTTCCCGCTCGTTGGATTCGAACAGCGCGCGGCTCGACACGGCGCTCGTCGCCGCCGGCAGCCCGGTGGCCGCGCCGCCGCCCATGGAGGTGCGGAAGTCGTCCGGGGTCAGGACGTCGCCCTCGGCCAGCACCCAGCCGTTGAGGATGGCGTGTTCGAGCTGCCGCACGTTGCCGGGCCAGGGCAGCGTCATGAGGTAGCGCATCGCCTCGCGCGAGACGGCCTTCTTCTTCGTGGCGTAGCGCGCGGCGAAGGCGGTGAGGAAGTGGTCCACCAGGAGCGGCAGGTCGTCCAGCCGCTCGCGCAGCGCCGGGATCGGGATCTCCACCACGCTCATGCGGTAGTAGAGGTCCTCGCGGAACTTCCCCTGCTCGACGAGCTTGCCCAGGGGGACCTGGGAGGCGGCCATGACCCGCGCATCGACGGCGACCTCGCGCGACGACCCCAGCGGCCGGACCTTGCGTTCCTGGAGCGTGCGCAAGAGGTCGGTCTGCATCTTCGCCGGCATGTCGCCGACCTCGTCCAGGAGCAGCGTCCCGCCCTCCGCCTCCACGAACACCCCCTTCTTGTCGCGCACGGCGCCGGTGAACGCGCCGCGGGTGTGTCCGAACAGCTCGCTCTCGATCAGGCCCTCGGGAAACGCGCCGCAGTTGAGCGCGACGAAGCGCCCCTTCTTCCGCGCGCCGTGCTCGTGGATCGCCTTGGCGACGACCTCCTTGCCGGTGCCGCTCTCGCCGACCAGGACCACGGGCACGTCGGTATCCAGCACGCGGCGCATGAGATGGAAGACGCGGCGCATCGCGGGCGACTCGCCGATGAGTCCGGAGAAGCCGTGCGGGGCCTCCAGCGCCCGCCGCGCCGTGGCCAGGTCGCGCTCCGCCTTCTCGAGCTGCTCGGTGCGCTGGTCGAGCAGCCGGCCGCGTTCCTCCAGCAGTCCTTCGAGCTTGCCCTGCGCCAGCTCCAGGTCGCGCGAGCGCGCCCGCAGCGTCTCGATCAGCCGCGCGTTCTCGATCGCCAGGGCGACCTGGTCGCCGAAGGCCATCAGGAGCTCGCGGTCCGAGTCGCGGAACAGGCCGCGCCGCACCCGGTTCTCCAGGTACAACACCCCCAGCACGCGCTCGCGCCCGCGAATCGGCACGCAGAGGATCGACTGGAGCTGCAGCTCGTGCACCGACAGCACCTTGCCGAACCGCTCGTCGTTCATCGCCGAGACGGTGATCACGGGCTGCCCGTCGCGGTAGACCTGCTCGGCGATCGATCGCGAGAACCGCCGGTGTTCCTCCGGCATATCGACCTGGCTGAACTCCCGCACGCAGCGCACGTCGAGCGCCCCGCCGTCGGCCGGCGACAGGAGGAACCCGCGCTCCGCCCCCGTGAAACGCACCGCCGCGTCCATGATCGCGTCGAACAGCCGCCCAGTGTCCGATTCGCGCACCAGCTCGCGGTTGATTTCCAGCAGCCGGAAGAACGGCTCGCCCATCGCCCGCGCCTGCGCCGGTCCCGTCGTCATCGCGTCCATGGTTCCTCCCTCCAGCGGCAAGGTGTGCTCCGACAACTCCCCCTCCTCTTCCCCCGCCGGTCCCGGTCCTCTCCGCGTTCCTCTCCGCGCCCTCAGCGCCTCAGCGGTGCGTCGGTCCTCCGCGCCCTCCGCCGGAGGCGCCCTGAGCGCGTCGAAGGCCCCCCCCTCCGCGCCCTCCAGGAACGAGGTGCGCATGCGCTCGGGCAGGTCGGCCGCCAGCGCTTCGAGCGCGGTGCGGCGGGCCCGGCGGTGTTTCTCCGCGCCCTCGCGATCGCCGCCGGCGAGCAGCGCGCGCTCCAGGATCGATGCCGCCTCCGCCTGCGCCTCGAGATCCCCGCGCCGGCGGGCGGCGGCGAACGAGCGGTCGGCGGCGTTCACGGCTGCCGCGAGGTCGCCCGCGGCCAGCGCCGCCCGCGCCTGCACCGCCCGCAGCCGCGGGACGAAGTCCTCATACCCCCCGGCCTCCGTGCGCCGCGCCAGCTCCTCCAGCTCGCCCGGCGGCGCCGCCTGCCCGGCGAGCACGACGCACTCGATCCGGTGCAGCGCCGCCTCGGTCGCCTCCCGCTCCTGCCCGAGGGCCCGGTAGCCCGCCTCGGCGTGCGCGAAGCCGGCACGAGCCGCTTCCAGGTCGCCGCGCCGCCGCGCGACCTCGGCCACGATCTCCCCCGCCCACAATTCGACCCGCCGCAGCCCCGACCGTCGCGCCGCCGCTCCCGCCTCCTCGGCGTGCCGCAAGGCCTGTTCGTACTGCCCGACCTTGGCCAGGCACAGCGCCAGGTTCGCCTGCGTCGTCCCCGCGCTCGACGCGCGCCCGACCCATCGTGCGGCGGCCAGGGCGGTCTCGAACTGCCGCATCGCCTCACCGATCCGTCCCGAGACGTAGAGCACGCTGCCCAGGTTGCCGGCGTAGTTGGCGATCGCTCCGCGGTCGTCCGCGGCCCGCGCTTCCTCCAGGCAGGCCCGGTAGCGCTCCGCCGCCTCGTCGAACCGCCCGCTGCGCTGGAACGTGAAGGCCTCGATCGCGCGCACGCGCGTCGCGAGCCGCGCGGAGCCGAGGTGCCGGGCCGTCTCCGCGGCGTCGACGTACCGGCGCAGCGCCCGGTCGGCGTCGCCCAGGTAGTCCTCGGCCATCCCCGCCACGACGAGGAGCTCGACCCGGTCCTCGCCCTGCGGCCCCAGGGCCAGCCCGGTGTCGGCCGCGGCCAGCGCCTCGCCGTAGCGGCCGCGACGCAGCCACGCCCGCGCCTCCACCGCGGCCGCCGCGCTGCGCTGTCCGTCGTCCGCCGCCTTCGCCTTCGCGCCGGCCAGTGCCGCCTCGGCCTCGTCGTTCTCCCCCGCCAGCGACGCCAGCCGCGCCCGGCGCAGCACGAGCTCGAACGGCAGCCCGTCGAGCGGCGCGGGCACGAGCCGGGCGAGTTCCAGCGCGCGGGACGCCTCTCCCGTGCGCTCGAGCACGTCGAGGAGGCGGGCGAGGACGCCTTGGTTGTTGGTGATTGGTTGCGGGCCCGAACCGGAGGTGGGGGCGTGGGCGGTGGAATGCCGGAGGACGGCTTCGAGGATTTCGGCGGCCTGGCGGGTTTCGCCGGCGGCGATCAGGGCGTCGATGCCCTGGTCGAGGATTTCGAGAGCGCGGTCGAAGCGGCCGGCGGCGACGGCGACGCGCAGGCGGCGGGCCGGGGGCAGCATGCCGCCGGCCTGGGCCAGGAGCGCCACCGCGGCCTGGGCGAGCGGCCCGGGAGCGAAGCGGGCGAGGGTATCGCGCACGTCCGCGCGCTCGAGCACCAGGTCGCCGGGGCCGGCCGGTCGCGCGAAGCCGGCGCCCAGGAGGGTTCGCCGGGCGGCTTCCCAGTCCTCGGCGACGCCCGCGAGCTTGCGGAGCACGTCTTCCGGGAGCGTTCCGCCGGCGGCGGCCAGCGCCAACAGGGCGCGGGCCGCGTCCGGGCCCAGCCGCTCGAGGCGATCGGTCCACAGCCTGGCGAAGCGGTCGGCGAGGGGTGCGGCGGCGAGGGCGTCCAGGAAGGGCACGCCGGCCTCGGACAGCGCCAGCAGACCCTCGTACACCAGCGCCGGGTTGCCGGAGGTCCACTCGAGGAGGCGGGCGGCGAGTTCGGGGTCGTCCTGGCCGCGGGCGCGGCGGACCAGGGAGGCGACGTGGGTCAGGTCGAGCGGCTCGAGGTTGACGACGTGGTGTGCCTCGCCGCCGAACAGCGCCGGCCCCGAGCCGTCCTCGGTCGTCGTCGTGAACACCGCCGGGAACGCGTCTTCGGCGGCGCCGCCCGCGCCGGGGCAGGCGACGGCGCGCCACAGCGGGCGCAGGGCCGCGGGCAGGCGATGGACGTCATCCACGAGCAGGAGGGTGCGGCGGCCGCGGCGCCAGCGGACCAGCGCGCCATGCACCCCGGAGAGCAGGGTGTCATCGGGCGCGGCTGCGGAGGCCACGGCGGCGAGGGCGCGCGACAACGGGCGCGGGTCGGGCGGCGTGCCGGGGCGCGGCCCGGCCGAGCCGATGGCGGTCCCGAGGGCCGGCGTCTCTTCCCCTCCGGCCTGGAGGTCGGCCGCGCGCAGGAGGGAATCGAGCGTTTCGCGCCACCCGGGCGCGCCCGCTCCGGGCGCCTCGACGACGATCCAGCCGCCGAGCTGCGCCCGCCATTTCAGCTCGCGCAGGATGGTGGACTTGCCCGAGCCCGGCTCGCCGCACAGGAGCGCGGGCGGCGGGCCGTCCGCAACCGCCAGCATGCGTTCCGCCAGCGCCTCGACGTCGGCGATTCCCTCGCCCAGCGAGGGCAAGACCGCGCAGCCGTGTGGTCGCGGCACGGCCGCGAGGTCGGGGAAGATGCCGCGGATCGCCGCGCGCACCTCGCGCACGTCCGGCAGGCGCTCGGCAGGCCGCTTGGCCAGGAGGCGCGACACCACCGCCGCCAGGCGAGCCTCTTCGGAGCCGGGCGGAAGGCCGAGGGCGGGAGGGGCGAGCCGCAGGTGCCCATCGATCGCCGCGGCGACCGTCGGGCCGAACGGCAGCCGGCCGGCGAGCAGCGCGTAGCCCAGGATCCCCAGCGCGTACAGATCCGCGCGGTGATCGATCGCGTCGCCCTGCAGCAGCTCGGGCGGCATGAAGGCGACGGTGCCCGACGGGAGGTCCTCGGGGGCGCCGTGCGGGCGGGTGAGCGAGAAATCGATCAGGCTGTACGCTCCCGAAGGCTCGACGATGACGTTTGCCGGCTTGATGTCGCCGTGCAGGAGGCCGCTGGCGTGGAGCGGCTCGAGCGCGTCGCAGATGCCGACGAGGGCGCGCGCCGCCTGTCGGCCGGTCCGGCCCGTCTCCGGCACGGCCAGCGGCTCGCCGGGAACGAAGGCGCGGGTGAAGTATGCCGTTCCGTCTCCGAGCAGGCCGAAGTCGTGGACGGGGGCGAGCGACGGGTGGCGCAACCCGGCCAGGAGACGGAACTCGCGGCGCAACTGACCCAGGAGCCGCGCGGGCGGCACGCCCGCCGGCCCAACCGCGCCAACCCGTGCCAGCCGCTTGATCACGACGGGCTCGCCGGCGCGGAGGAGATCCGCGACGAGCGAGACTTGTCCTTCTCCGCCGGCGCCGAGATCGCGGCGGAAGTCGTAGCGCGGCGGCAGCGGCGTATCCATTGTGCGCCATTCTAGTCCCCCCGGATGGCACGATTCAACCTGGGGGGGAGGGCGCGGAGGGGGGGGAGGGCACGGAGACCGGATTCACCGCTGACCCTTCGACAAGCTCAGGGTGCGGGCAGGCGCTGAGGGCGCTGAGAGGAACGCTGAGAGGACAGGAAGGGCGGGTGAGCAGGACCCTCGATGGAAGTGCGGGGTGCCGGTGCCGTGTCGCGGCGCCCCTTCGACTTCGCTCAGGGCCTGCGGGGCGCCGCGCAAGGGCAACAGAACCCGAGCCTGCATTCTCGGTCCACCACAAGACCCGCCCTGCCGCTCCTGATCTGCCCTGACCTGCCCTTCCCCTGCCCTCTCAGCGTTCCTCTCCGTGTCCTCAGCGCCTGCCCGCACCCTGAGCTTGTCGAAGGGTCAGCGGCAAGTCGGCCGGTCTCCGCGCCCTCCCCCCCCCCGAAACGTTGACCCTCGACCCTCCGCCATGGATACTCGCAGCCGCGGCCTGGGAGGCCCGCGCGGCTCATGGCCAGGAGTTCCCCCCGCGGATACCTCGCGATCGTGCTGCACGCGCACTTGCCGTTCGTGCGGCATCCGGAGCACCGGGCGTATCTCGAGGAGCGGTGGCTCTACGAGGCGGTGACGGAGTGTTACCTGCCGTTGCTGCTCCGCTTCCGCCGGCTGCGCGCGGACGGGGTTGCGTTCCGGCTGACGATGTCGCTCACGCCGCCGCTGGTCGCGATGCTGCGCGACGACCTGCTCAAGACGCGGACGATCGAGCATTTGATGGCGCTCGAGGAGCTGGCGCGGGCGGAGATGCACCGCCGCCCGGGGCCGCACGAGCGGTACCTGGCGGGGCTGTATCTGGGGCGGTTCTCCGAGCTGCACGCGTTGTGGGACGAGATCCACGGCGACATCGTGGGCGCTTTCGCCGAGCTGCAGCGCGAGGGCTTCCTCGAGATCCTCACCTGTGCCGCGACGCACGGCTATTTGCCGCTCTTGACGGGTCATCCGGAGGCGCTGCGGGCGCAGATCGCCGTGGCGGTGCAGCATCATCGCGAGCATTTCGGGGTGGCGCCGCGGGGCATCTGGCTGCCCGAGTGCGCCTACGAGCCCGGGCTGGAGGAGGTCCTGGCCGACCACGGCCTGCGGTTCTTCGTGGTGGACACGCACGGCATCGAGCACGGCTCGACGGTTCCCCGGTGGGGCGTCTACGCCCCGGTCTACTGTCCCAACGGCGTCGCCGCCTTCGGCCGCGACCCGGAGTCGAGCCGCCAGGTCTGGTCTTCGCAGAGCGGCTATCCGGGCGACCTGTGGTACCGCGACTTCTACCGCGACGTCGGCTTCGACATCCCGGTCGCCGAGCTCGGGCGCGCCGCCCATCCCGACGGCATCCGCGTCGCCACCGGCATCAAGTACCACCGCATCACGGAGCAGGGGAACTACAAGGAGTGGTACCAGCCGCCGGTGGCGTTGGAGCGGGCCGCCGAGCATGCCGGCAACTTCATGGTCAACCGCCAGCTCCAGGTCCGATGGCTCGCCGAGGCGCTCGACCGCCCCCCCGTGGTGGTGGCACCGTACGATGCCGAGCTGTACGGCCATTGGTGGTACGAGGGGCCCGATTTCCTCGAGCTGCTGTTCCGCAAGCTGCATTTCGACCAGGACGACGTCGAGCCGATCACGCTGGTCGAGTACCTCCGGCGCCATCCGGTGAACCAGGTCGTCGTGCCCTCGCGGTCGAGCTGGGGTGCCGGCGGCTACAGCTATGTCTGGCTCGAGGGCGCCAACGCCTGGGTCTACCGCCACCTTCACCTGGCGGCGGAGGACATGACGCGGCTGGCGCGGGCGCACCCGCGGCCCGGCGATCTGGAGCGCCGGGCGTTGAACCAGGCCGCGCGCGAGCTGCTCCTGGCGCAGTCCTCGGACTGGACGTTCATCATGATGACGCGGACCAGCGTCGAGTTCGCGGTCAAGCGCGTCAAGACCCATCTGGCGCGTTTCCGCCGTCTGGTTCACGGCCTCGACCATTGCGAAACCGACGCCGCGTGGCTCGCCGACCTGGAGCACCGCGACAACATCTTCCCGAACATCGATTACCGGGTGTACGGGTAGGGAGAGGAACGGCCATGAACCTGAGGGGTGTGTTCACCGCGTTGGCGACGCCGATGGACGGCGAGGCGCTCGACCTGGGAGCCTTCGAGAAGCTCGTCGCCTGGCAGCTCGAGTGCGGGATCCACGGCGTGGTCGTCGCGGGAACGACGGGGGAGGCGCCGACGTTGTCCGCGGACGAGCGGCGCGAGCTGCTGGCGGCGGCGAGGCGCGTCGCCGGCGGCAAGGCGCCGGTCGTGATGGGGGTGGGGAGCAACAGCACGCGCACGACGCTGGAGCAGTCCGAGGCTGCGGCGAAGGGTGGCGCGGATGCCCTGCTGGTCGTCACGCCGTACTACAACAAGCCGACGGCGGAGGGGGTCGTGCGGCACTTCCGCGCGGTGCTCGACGCCGCCCGGCTTCCGGTCCTGGCGTACAACGTGCCGGGACGGACCAACGTCGACCTCTTGCCCTCGTCGCTGGCGAAGCTGGTCGATCACGCGCGCTTCGCGGGCATCAAGGAAGCGACCGGGAACCTGGACCGGGCGCTCGAGGTGGCGGCGACGTTGCGAGCCGGCCAGGTGATGCTCTCCGGCGACGACAACACGTTCCTGCCGTTCCTCGCGTGCGGCGGCCACGGCGTCATCTCCGTCGCCTCCAACGTCGTGCCGCGCGAGATGGTCGCGCTGCAGGCCGCGTGGGACGCGGGGCGCAACGCCGACGCGTTGGCGCTGATGCGCAAGCTCCACCCGCTGTGCCGGGCGCTGTTCCTGGAAACGAACCCCGGCCCCGTCAAGGCCGCCCTCGCCGCCCTGGGCCGCGCGAAACCCGGCATCCGCCTCCCGCTGGCGTGGCCGGGAGAGGCGACGGTGGCGAAGGTGAGGGAGGAGTTGGGGAAGCTGTGAATCTCCCACTGATCCTCTCCGGTGCGGCCGGCAGGATGGGCCGCGAAATCGCGGCGCTGGCCCGCGCCGACGCGGCGCTGGAGCTGGTCGTCGCGCTCGACGCCCCCGGCTCGCCCGCGCTGGGTTCGCCGCTGGTCGACGTCGAGCACCGGGCGGGTCCACCGGTCGTGACGGAGCTGGGCGCCTGGGATCCGGCCACGGCGCCCGCGGGAGCGGTGGTCATCGACTTCTCCTCGCCCAAGGGGCTGGCCGCGTCGGCGCGGAAGCTCCTGGCGACGCGGCCGCTGCCGTTGGTGACGGGAACGACCGGGCTGGGCGCCGAGGAGGAGCGGCTCCTGGCGGAGCTGGCCGCGCGGGCGCCGGTGCTGCACTCGCCGAACATGAGCCTGGGCGTGGCGGCGACCCGGGCGGCCGCTGCGTTGCTGGCGCGGGCCCTTGGCCCGGGTTTCGACGTGGAGATCGCGGAGATCCACCACACGGCGAAGAAGGACGCCCCGTCCGGCACGGCGTTGGCGCTGGCCCGGTCGGTGCTGGAGGCGCGGGGCGAGGTTTCGGCGCCGGTGTTCGACCGGACGACGCGGGGCCGGCCGCGCGAGCGCGGGGGCGTGGGCGTGGCGGCGTTGCGGGGTGGCGCGGTGGTGGGGGAGCACACGGTCTACTTCCTGGGGGAGGACGAGCGGGTCGACCTCACGCACCGGGCGGTCTCGCGCCGGGTCTTTGCGCGGGGGGCGTTGCGGGCGGCGGCGTGGTTGGCGGGGCGGGCGGCGGGAGCGTACTCCATCGACGACGTGCTCGGTTGACGTGACCGCCGGGGTTTTGCTACCCTGCCGCCATTCCTGTGAGTTTCACGGGAGGTAGGTACATCATGACGCGTCTTCCGGGGTGGTGGATCGCTCTTGGGCTCTTGGCATCGACGGCCGCGGGGTGCGGTGCGATCGAGTACAGCGTCTACATCCTGCAGGCCCACGAGGCGATCGCCGAGGCCGAGGTGGCTGGGGCGGGGCCGGCGATGGAGGGGGACGAGTGCGGGCCGGAGCAGGAGGGGGTGAGCTGCTGGCTGGCGCCGTACGAGTACACGTACGCGCTGGAGCATCTGCGGAAGGCGCGCGAGGAGGTCGGCCAGGCCGACTACCAGGCTGCGGTCGAGATGGCGCGCGCGGCCCGCGATTTCGCGCGCAAGGCCCGGGACATGGCCGCGCAGCTCCGCCGCGAGGCGGGGCGCGACTAGGGACGGTTGGGGAGAGGATGATGACACGACGCACCGCCGGCCGTCTCCTGGCCGTCCTCTTCGTCTTCGCCTCGGCCCTCGGCTGCATGGCGGGCACCCGCCTGCGCGGGCAGCTCGACGCCGTCCGGGAGAAGTTCGAGCAGGCCGAGGCGAACGGGGCCTACAACTGCGCGCCGCGCGAGCTGGCGATGGCCAAGAGCCACCACGAGTTCGCGCTGATCGAGCTGGACGAGGGCTACTTGTCGCGCGCGGAGGCGCACTTCGACATCGCGCGTCGCAACGCCGATCTGGCCTACGAGCTGTCCCCGCCGGACCGCTGCGCGCCGCTCGGCCTGCAGATCGTGGCGCCCGAGTGCATCGACCGGGACGGCGACGGCATCTGCCAGGAGGCGGACCGCTGCCCGGACGACCCGGAGGACTACGACGGTTTCGAGGACACCGACGGCTGTCCGGAGGACCAGGACACCGACGGCGACACCATCAAGGACTCGCTCGATGCCTGCGTTGTCGACCCCGAGGACGACGACGGCTACGAGCAGCAGGACGGCTGTCCCGAGGCCGACAACGACCTGGACGGCATCCTGGACCTGAACGACCGCTGCATCAACGAGCCGGAGGACCCGGACGGCTTCCAGGACGAGGATGGGTGTCCGGACAACGACAACGACACCGATACGTTCCTGGACATCGATGACCCGTGCCCGAACGAGGCCGGGCCGGCCGACGCCGATCCGCCGGGCTGCCCGCGCGTCTACGTGGGCGCCGTGGTGACCACGACGCACATCGAGATCACGCAGACGATCCACTTCGAGTACGACAAGGACGTGATCCGGCCCGAGTCCTACGAGATCCTGAACACGGTGGTGATGATTCTCACCGACTACCCGAACATCACCCTGGAGATCCAGGGCCACACCGACAGCCGCGGCTCCGACAGCCACAACCTGGACCTGTCCATCCGCCGCGCCGCCTCGGTACGCGACTACCTGCAGTGCGCCGGCCGTTACAGCTCGTGCCCGTCCGGCACGGCGATCGATTCCTCGCGGCTCATGTCCGTCGGCTTCGGCGAGACCTGCCCGATCGACGACAACCGCACCGACATGGGTCGCGCGCGCAACCGGCGCGTCGAGTTCATGCGCACCGACGTGGAGTGGGTCCGTCCGTGCGACCTGCCGTCGCAGGAGGTCCGCCGGCGCGGCCACTGACCGGGGGACCCGCGCGGCGAGAGCGCGCGGAACGAGTTCGTTCGGGCTTCGGTGCGGCGCGCGGCGTCCGGAGGCGCCGTGCATCCGCACCGCGGGACGTTGGAGCGGAGGAACCGTGCATGCGTAGCTCATTCCCCGTCGGTGCGCTCGTCATCGCCCTCGCGTTGCTGCCCGCACGCTCGGCCCAGGCGCAGGCCGATCAGCAGGTCAACCAGCTCCTGCAGCAGGCGGAGCAGGCCTTCGACCAGTACCTCGACATCGGCTCGGCCCAGACCTACGTCGACCAGGCCGTGGGTTTGGTCCGCCAGTACGGCGTCACCGGCAACACGGCGGCCCTGGCCTACGCCATGCGCGGCGTGATCCACATCTGGATGGGCGAGGAGTCCGACGCGATCGAGATGTTCAAGTCGGCGCTCACGAACAACCCGAACGTGAGCGTCCCGGCCAACTGGGGCGGGCCCGACATCGATGCCGCGATCGAGAAGGCCCGCCGGCAGCTCCCCACCGTCACTCCCGTGGCCTGCCCGGTCGGCACGGTGCTCCAGCCCAACGGCACCTGCGCCGTTCCCGCGCCCACCTGTCCCGCCGGTACCGTCCTGCAGCCCAACGGCACCTGTGCCGTGCCGCAGCCCACGTGCCCCGCCGGTACCGTCCTGCAGCCCAACGGCACCTGTGCCGTGCCGCAGCCCACCTGCCCTGCCGGCATGACGCTCCAGCCCAACGGCACCTGCGGCTACCCCACCGTGACCTGCCCGGCGGGAACGGTGCTGCAGCCCAACGGCACCTGCGCCGCTCCCTACGTCCCGCCGACCACCTGTCCGGCGGGCATGGTGCTGCAGCCCAACGGCACCTGCGCGCCGGCGGCGCCGACGGTGCCGATGACGCGCCACACGCCGGTGACGGAGCAGCTCTGGAACCACCCGGTGCCGATCTACATCGAGGTCAACCCGTCGCTGACGGTGGGCGCGGTGCTGTTGTTCTTCAAGACGCCCAGCGACTACGACTTCCAGCGCATGAGCATGAACCGCTCCGGTCCGGGTTTCTACGGCGAGATCCCGTGCACGCTTCTGCAGCCGAACGCCTACGACTACTACATCATGGTTCTCGACCCCGGCGGCGCCGTCCTGGCGCAGGAGGGCTCGCGCGAGCGTCCCTTCCACATCTCGATGCTGCAGGTGCTCTCGCCCGGCGCGTTGTACCCCACGCGGCCGGACGGCTCGACGGCGACGATGTGCGTGGAGACCGAGTGTGTTCCCGGCCTCAACTGTGCCGCCGACCTCGCGTGCCGCTCGTGCGGCAGCGACGTCGAATGCGAATCCGGCGAGGTCTGCATCGTCGGCTGCTGCGGGACGCTGGCCGAGGGCGACGGGGACGGCGACGGTCCGAGCACCCCGGGCGAACAGGTCGGCTTCTTCTTCACGCTCGACGCCGGCGTCGGCTTCGGCCTGGCCAACGGCACCGCCAAGGAGCCGAAGTGGTACACCGACATCGCGGCTCCCGATCGCGGCTTGCTGTACGGCCCGGACGACACGTACCTGCCCGACTTCGACGGTGACGGACTGCCCGACGTCGGCCACGCCGGCCGGCAGTCCGTACCCATCGCGACCGGTTTCGCGCTCTCGGGTGGCGTGGTCCGCATCGGAATGGGCTACTTCATCATTCCGGAGCTATCGATCAGCGCCAACTTCCGCCTCTCGTTCCCGTTCGGCGAGGATTTCCCGTGGCTCGTCGAGGGCCGCCTGCACTACTGGTTCCTCTCCGGGCCCGATCATCTGTTCGGCGCCTTCGCCGGCGGCGGCGCGGGTCTCATGACCCACGCCATCGCCAAGGTGACCTTCACGCAGGACAGCGGGACGGGCCAGTGCCCCGCTACGGGCTGCGACCCGTCGCAGAAGGTCTACGAGCCCTACTACAAGGTCTCGGGGCTCGGCGCGATCGCCTTCGGCGCGACGTACATGTACATGATCCACGAGATGTTCGGCATCGGCGGCGAGCTGGGCATGGACGTCATGATCCCCGAGTTCGCCTTCAACTTCGACTTGAGCCTCCACTTGATGCTCGAGTTCTGACCCGGGTTCCCGTCCAACCAGGCTGACGACTCCGTCGTCATTTGTCATGACGAATGACGACGAGGGCGACGGTGCCGGGCGAATGCCGGTGCCGGCAGGCGGCACTCGGCGAACGTCCAGCCGGCGCGGCGGGGGGCGCGCTCCCATTGCATTCCCGCCGTGAATAGATATCATTCACAGCATGAATCAAGAAGAGAAAGTCCTCCCGCGACTTCTGGAGCCGACGGTCGAGCACGCGTTGGCGCGCTTTCCGGTCGTCATCCTCACGGGGGCGCGCCAGGCCGGGAAGAGCACGCTGGCCGTGTCGCCGAGGATCGGTCGCGACCGCCTCTACCTGACCCTCGACGATTTCGACGTCTTCGATCGGGCGGCGGCGAGCCCGGAGACGCTGGTCCAGGCGGCGCCGCGGCTGACCCTGGACGAGGTCCAGCGCGCGCCCGACCTGCTGCGCGCCGTCAAGCGCGCGGTGGACGCCGAGCGACGGCCGGGCCGCTTCCTGCTCACCGGCTCGGCGGATCTGCTCTCGTTGCGCCGGGTATCCGAGAGCCTGGCCGGCCGGGCCGTGTTCCTCGATCTGTGGCCGATGACGGCGGCCGAGCGGGAGGGATCCGGTCGGCCCGGCCCGTGGAGCGCCTTGCTGGCGGCCGGTTCTGCGGAGGAGGCGCTGCGGGCCGCGGAGGCCATGCGGCCGCCCGCCATACCGTGGCAGGCGGCGCTTCCTCTTGGCGGCTACCCTCCCGCCGCCCTGACGCGCGATCCGGGGGATCGCGCTCGTTGGTTCGACGGCTACGTGCGGTCGTTCCTGGAGAAGGACCTGCGTGACCTCGCGGCGATCTCTGCCGTGGCGGACTTCCGCCGGCTGATGCGGCTTGCCGCGCCACGCGTCGGCGGCGTGCTCAATCAGTCGGAGCTGGCGCGGGACGCCGCGCTTTCGCAGCCTACCGGGCATCGCTACCTCAACCTCCTCGAGGCCGCGTTCCAGATCGTCCGGATCCCGGCGTTCGCGCCGGGCCGGACCGTCCGCCTCGTGAAGTCGCCGAAGCTCTACTGGGGCGACACCGGCCTGGCGATGCATCTGGCCGGCATCAGCGAAAGCGGGCTGCCCGGCGACGAGCGGCTCGTGGGTTGCCTGCTCGAGAACCTGGTGCTGCTGGACATCCTTGCCTGGAGGGAAGCCGTCGCGCCGCGGCCGGCCGTCTACCACTGGCGGACGACGGCGGGAGCGGAAGTCGACTTCGTGCTCGAGGCGGGCCGGAGGCTGTTGCCGCTCGAGGTCAAGGCAACGGAGCGTCCGCGTCCCGCCGACGGCGCCGGACTGGAGCGGTTCGTCGACGCCCACCCGCGTACGGCCCCGTTCGGCGTGCTGCTGTGCGGGACGCCACGCGCTCTCCGCCTCGCCCCCCGTGTCCTCGCCCTCCCGATCGGATCGACCGCTTCGGCGTGACGACGTCCGGACCAACAACTCGTCCCGATCGTCCCACCAAGAACTCGTCCCAATCGACCAACTTCCACCTCGTCCCGGACGACCAACTTCCCCTCCTCCTGATATACTGGCCGTCCCATGAGCCTTCTCCCCGAGATTTTCCTCCAGCGCGTGCGGGATTCCGCGGAACGCGACGCGTTCGGCCAGCGCGGCGTCGGGGGCTGGACGTGGGCGTCGTGGGGCGAGACGGGCGAGCGCGCGATGGCGCTGGCCGCGGCGCTGCTCGCCGCGGGATTCCGCAAGGGAACCGTGGTCGCGGTGCTTTCGACCTCGCGGCGCGAGTGGATCGAGGTCGAGGCCGGGGTGCTCATGGCGGGCGGCGTCGTCGTTCCGATCCATCCCGGCACCACGCCCGCCGCCGCCCAGGACATCGTCCGCCGCGCCGGGGCCCGTTGGGCGTTCGTCGAGGAGCCGCTGCAGGCGGAGAAGCTCCTGCCGGCGATGGAGCCCGCCGGGCCGCTCGGCCGCGTCGTCGCCTTCGACTCCTTGTCCCGGCTTCCCGGCGCCGACGCCCTCGGACGCCTCGAGATCGCCCTGGCCGACGTCGCCGCCGGCGCTTCCGGGCTGCTGTCGCACGTCGAGCTGCTCGAGAGCGGCCGGCACGAGCTGCGTCGCGGCGCCGAGGCCGTGGTCCGCAAGTGCCTCGCGGAGCTGTCGCCCGACGACCCGGCGACGATCGTCTTCAACTGGAGCGCCGCCGGACGGCCCCTGGCGACCGTCCTCAGCCACGACAACATCTCGTTCACCACCGCCGGCGTCCCGCGCGAGCTCGGGGTGACGGCGCAGGATCGCACGCTGCTCTTTCTCCCGCTCGCGCATGTCTACCCCCGCCTCGTCGTCTGGATGGCCATGCACGTCGGCTTCGCCGTCGGCTTCGCCCCCGCGCGCGGCGAGGCGTTGCGCGCGGCTGCCGAGATGCGCCCGGACTTCCTGATCGTCGTGCCGCGCTTCCTGGAGCGCCTGCGACGGGGCCTGGAGCAGGAGATGGACCGCGGCCCGTTCTGGCTCCGCGGCGGCATGCGCTGGGCGTTCGACATCGGGCGCGAGCGCAACGAGGCGCTGGCCGACGGCCGCGTGCCGTTCGCGCTGGACCTCCAGCATCGCGTCGCCGACCGCCTGTTCCACATGGCGTTGCGCGAGCGTCTCGGAGGGCGCCTGCGCTTCATCATCTGCGGCGGCGCTCCGCTCGACCGCGAGACGGAGCGCTACTTCGGGGCCGTCGGCATTCCCGTGCTCGAAGGCTACGGCATGACGGAGGGTACCGGCCTGACCACGTTCCAGCGCCCCGCGCGACCGCGTCCGGGAACCGTCGGCACGCCCTTGGGCGGCATGCAGCTCCGCCTTGCGACGGACGGCGAGATCCTGTTCCGCGGACGCAACGTCATGCTCGGGTACCTCGACGATCCCGACGCCACCGCCGAGATCAAGGATCCCGACGGGTGGATCCGCTCCGGCGACCTGGGGACCCTCGACGCCGACGGCTTTCTCGCCATCACCGGCCGCAAGAAGGACATCATCGTCACCGAGGGCGGCAAGAACGTCTCCCCGCTGCACATCGAACAGCTCCTGCGAGGCGACCCCATCGTCCGCGACGTGCTCGTGGTCGGCGACCGCCGTCCCCACCTCGTCGCCCTCGTCGTCCCCGAGGAGAAGGAGGTCTCCAGGACCGTCCTGCTCGAGGGCATCCTGCTCACCTCGCGCGAGGAGGCGGCCGCCCACCCCGCGATCCGCGCGAAGCTCGACGCCGCCGTCGCCGCGACCAACGCGCGCCTCGACCCGTTCCTCCAGCTCCGCGCCTACGCCGTCGTCCCCGACCTCGACGCGGCAGGGAAGTCCGGCCGCGCGCGCCGCCAGGCCCTCGTCGAGCGCTACAAGGACGTCATCGCGAGGCTGTACGTGCGGCGGTAGAACGTCGCACCACCGCCGCGACGCAGCGCAGTGCGCCGCCGTGAACCCAGAGCTTCGACACATCGATCGGGTGGACGATGAAACCCTCGCGCTCCCACACCTCCCGCCCGGCCGCGTCCAGCGCTTCGACGCCGAACTGCGGAACCAGGACGTGGCGCCCGTCCTCCCGATCGTCGATCAGCACGTTGTTGTACGAGATGTACGCGTAGGGGGTCGTCGTTGCCACCAGCGGCACCGGCACCACCCTCAATCCGGCCTTCCGCAGCTCCTCCGCCACCCGCCGGAACCTCGCCGCCGTCCCGTCCGAGAAATCCGCAACCATCCCCTCCGGAAGCCTCGGTGCCCCTTCCCTCGGTTTTCTCAGCGTTCCTCTCAGCGTCCTCAGCGCCTCAGCGGTGAATCCGGTCTCCCCCCCTCCCCTCCCCTCCGCGCCCTCCCACACCTCCCTCCCCAGCCCCACGTCTCCGACGAGCACCACTCCTCCTCCGACGGGTGTCGCGATCATGCAGATGTGGTGGTCCGGTACCTCGCCTCGATCTCCGCCGAGCAGCAGGACCTCGCGGTCGAACCGCGCGGCCAGCGCCTCGCGCAGCGTGTCGGCCTCTCCCCACCTCGTCCCCTCGTTGCGCCCGCGGAGCACCGCCGTCGCGTACACGAAGCGTTCGTCGGCGACGAGGTCCCCGCCGTCGAAGACGAACGGCGCGGCGAGCACGGAAGGCCCCCTTCCCGCGGCAGCGACCACCCACGGCACGATCCAGTCGTTGGCCCGCTCGACGACCCCGGTGATCTTCCGCTCGGGCACGACGAGCAGCGGCCGCCCGCTCAGCTCCGCGGTCGCGAACCGGTCGCGCGACCAGATGGTGATCGGCCGCCCGACCACGACCGGCTCGAGACGCGGCGGGACGCCCCCCTCCCCCACTCTCCTCACGAAGTCGTCGAAGTCCTCGGCGCGGTCGACGGCGACGCGGACCACGACGTCGTCGTCGAGCGCGGCGCGGAGATCGCGGTAGGTGGGGAGGACGAGGTCGGCGTGCGCCGGGACCCAGTGGACGAGCAGCTCGCGAATCGCGCCGCCGCTGTCGGGCACGATGCGGGGCCGCGGCGGGGCCGGATCGGCCTCGAAGCCGCCGAGGGCGGCTGCGGCGGCGATGCCGGCCGCGATGCCGGCCGCGACGGCGAGCGACCTACGCATCGTCCAGCGCCTCGAGCACGATCTGCCCGTGGGTCGGAGAAAACGCCGGCGGCTCGGGCGGCTCGGGCAGGCTGTCGGCGTCCACCGGCAGCACGACGACGCGCACGGCGCCGGCACCGACCCGCTCGCTCAGCTCGCGCTCGAACACCTCCGTGATCTCCGGCTCCGGGAGCAGGCGTGCCATCGGCGACACGTCCGGGAAGCGGAAGACCTTCAGCGAGACGCGGCACCGCACGGTCGTCTCCGCGTCCGCTGCGCTCCGCAGCTCGACGAGGATGCCCGCTTCGCCCGCCTCGTTCCTGCCGAGCCAGGCGCGCAGCGTCGTCTTCCCGATCGTCGTCGGCTGCGCCGGGTTGACGCCGCCGTCGGCGACGGCCGGCACGAACCCCTGGACCACGGGCAGCGCCTCCGCCGGCACGAGACTCGGATCCTCCGCCCGCGCGTTGGCCGGCCCGTGCCACCACGGCCCGCACAAGGCGAGGGTGGCGGCGAAGGAGAGGACGCCCGCCAGGAGGGCGGGCGTCGTTCTCGGTTGCCGGTTCTTGGTGCTCGGTCCGGCCCGGAGCTCGCGCTCGTCCGTCCTGCCGGATCGGTCGCCGCCGGGCTCGCGCTTCGCGTTTCGGGTCCCGCGTCCCTCATCGTTCCTGTCTGTCGCCATCGTCGTTTCTCCTTCCCTGGCGTCGCGCCCCCTCGAATCCACTCGGGGCGGGCGTGCGACGCGCTCCGAGTCACCTACGCCCAGTGTGGCGCGGTTGTTCGCGGCCGGCGGTAAAGCGATCGCAAAAGCGCCGCGTGAAAAACATCGGCAAAACGGCCGCGGGAGACGCTCCGGGCGCGTTGCGATCGGCTACGCTCGAACGTTGAAGGGACGCGGCGCGGACGGACCCCGGCGGGAGCCGGGGGGGCGCGTCGCAGGAAGGAAGGAGGATAGGACGATGCGACGAACGAGCTTCTGGGCGGTGCTGGCGGTGATGTCGTGCGCGACGGCGAGCGGCGCGGACGCGACGCGTCCGGCGGGAGGGTCGGCGACTTCGACGGCGGCGGCGGCGACGCGCGCGGCCGTGGCTGCGCCGGCCACGCCGGCGCGCGTGACCCGCGTGGCGATGTTCAAGAACGGGTACGGCTTCGTCTTCCGGCAGGTCGCCGTGCGCGGCGGCACCACGGTGCACGTGGACGGCGCGCCCCGCGCGGTCCTGGGGACGCTCTGGGCGTACCCGGTCGAGGGCGACGTCTCGGTCCGGGGGTTCCGCGCGGTCGAGGGCCGGGGGACGGAGGATCGCGACTGCGCGGCGCTGCCGGACCTGCTGCGCAGCTCCGTCGGCAAGCGCGTCCGGCTCTCGCGCACGACCGAGAGCGGGTCGCAGTCGTACGTCGGGACCGTCGAGCGCGCCGTGGGGGACGACCTGTTCCTGCTGCGCACGGAGGCGTCCGCGTGCACGACGGGCGAGGGCACGGCCTGCGCCGCGCCCGCGGGCGGAGCGGCCGACGGCGGCCTGCTCGCCTTCTCCACCGCGCAGTTCGATTCGATCGTCTTCGTCGATGCGCCGCCCGAGCAGTGCACGGCGGAGGTCGATCGCGCGCAGCTCGTGATCGATGTGGGCGGAAGCGGCGAGGGGGTCATCGAGTACACGGCGCTGGAGCAGGGCCTCAAGTGGGTGCCCGAGTACCGCGTCGAGCGGCTCGACGACGACAAGGTGCGCGTGACCCTCCAGGGCGCGCTCGTCAACGACGTGGTCGACCTCGCGGACGCCGACGTCGACCTCGTCGTAGGCGTTCCCCACTACTGGATGTCCGGCACGCTCTCGCCGCTCGTCATCGAGGGCGCTTTGGAGGACGTGGTCGAGGCCGGCTACTACCGCGTGAACGATCGCTGGTCGGGACGCGAGTGGAACTCCAACGCCTGGGCCTCGAACGTCATGCAGACCCAGATGGCGATGCCGTACGACGCGGGCCAACAGTACGGCGGCGCGGGCGAGGTGCAGGCGGACCTGGGCGGCGTCTCCACGGCCGACGCCGACGAGCTGTCGCTGTACCGCGTCGAGCACGTGACCCTGGCCAAGGGAGAGCGCGCGCTCGTGCGGGTGTTCGCGGTCGAGGTCCCGGTCGAGGACATCTACAAGTGGGAGATCGGCGGGACGGAGGCCGAGGCGACGTCGCTCCTGCAGCAGGCCGCGTCGGGCGACGCCACCGCGCTGGAGCGCGTGTCCCGCCAGCGCGTCTGGCACCACCTGCGCCTCGACAACCGCTCGGACCAGCCCTGGACCACCGGCCCCGCCGTGTACTTCGCCGACGGCAACGTGGTCGCGCAGGATCGCATCACCTACACCCCGGCGGGCGCCCGCGTCGACCTGCGCCTCACCCAGGCCACCGACATTCTCGTCTCCTGGGACGACGTCGAGGACCGCCGGGACCGCGCGGCCCGCGAAATCGACGACGTGTACTGGGACCTCATCCAGGGCCACGGCGAGCTTTCCGTCCGCTCGCACGAGGACGAGGACATCCAGCTCGTCGTCGTGCGCCGCATGATGGGCACGATTTCCGAGGCGAGCGACTCGGGCGACGTGCACACCGAGCCGGGCGGCTCCTCGACCTGGTCGCCCTACCTCCTGTGGAGCACCGACCCCTACGCCGGCGACTACGGCGCCGCGTACTACGATTGGGGCTCGACCCGCGTGAACTCCCCGACGTGGTGCGAGTGGAAGGTCACCGTGCGTCCGGACCAGGAGAAGAAGCTGACGTACCAGTTCCGGTACTACACCAGGTAGGTGACGGCCTTCCGGACTTCACGCAAAGAGCGCAAAGGGACGCAAAGGACGCAAAGGGGAGGGAGGAGGGAGGAGGCAGGAGGGAGGGGGGAGGAGGGGGCTACAGGGCGGAGGGTGGGCGGGCGGCGCGGGCGGAGCGGTTCGGGCGACCGGCGCGGCCTTCGTCGTCGGGGCCGCCGCGGCCGTGGCGGCCGCCGCCGAAGAAGTCGAAGCCGGGGCCGTCCGCGTGCTCGGCGATCAGGTCGCCGAGCTTCCCGCGCTGTTCGGGCGTGAGCTTCTGCCACATCTGGTACAGCATCTCGACGCGCTTCTCGCCGAGCTGTCCGGCGATGTCGTGCACCCGGTCGTGCACGGCCATCAGGTCCGACTGGGTGAGATCGCTGCGGCGCACGAGGTCGGGGATCCCCTTGACCTCGTCCTTGATCTTGTCGCGCAGCTCCCGGGTCTGGTCGCGGACCCCGAGGACCGTGTCGCGCAGCTCCTCGACCTGGTCGTCGGTCAGGTCGAGCGCCTCGCGGATCCGGGCCAGCCGCCCGCGGCCCGGCCCCCTTCCCTCGTCGTCCTCGTCGGCGGTCGCGCCGCCCTGTTGGGCGGCCGCGCTGCCGACCGCGAGACCGACGACGCCGATCGTCGCCGCCACGCCCAGAACGAGCCAACCGGTGTACTTCTTCATGGCCATTTCTCCTTCGCCCGCGTTTCTTCCGGGCCGTTGTGCGGCATCCTGTTCTCCATCGCCGCACCATGACCCCATTGCTCCCCGCGTGCCAACCCCCAACCCACCGCAATCCTTGTTCCCGCTTCCCCACCCCCGTCCCTCGCGTGCAATCCTTGCACCTGCGCGTGCAGGTGCTGCACCCGCGAGCCTCCTCCCACCCCCCTGGCCCCCCATCCCCCTTTGCGCTCTTTGCGGTTCTTGGCGCCCTTTGCGCGAACCCCCCCTTCTCTGTGCCCTCCCCTGAAACCCGGCCCACGTCTTGCTTGCGGCCTTCATCAATGAAAGGCTCCTGCACGTGCGCAAGGCCCTGATCGTCCTCGTCGTCGCCGCGGCCGTGCTGGCCGTCGGGCTGGTCGCGGTCGCGGTGGTCAACCTCCGCGAAGCGCAGGGCCTTGCGGCTCGCTCGGCGGAGATGCGGGCCGTGGACCAGGCGACGTCGGTCGCCCGTCGACTCGCCGCCGAGCGCCCCTGGACGCGGTCTTCACTGGAGGGGGCGCTGGGCGAGCTTCTGGGCGAGGAGGTGTTGTACGCCGGCGTGGCGCTCGGCGACGGCACGACGGTCGTCACGGCGGGTCCCGCGCCGGCCTTCGATCGCGGTCTGGCGGAGGAGGCGCGCGCGCAGCGGAGGGACGGGCAGGCACGGTTCGCGCGGCGGGATTTCTCGGCCGGCGGCGAGGACGTTTTCGAGTTCGCGTTCGCGGCCCCGTCGCCCGGCCGGCGCGGCGGCGCGGCGGCCGTCGCGGGCCGCCTGTGGCGCGAGCTCGTCCTGGGCGAGGAGTTCGCCGGCTTTCGCCGCTCCGGTCCGCCGATCCTGCGGCTCGGACTGCGCGCCGCGCCGTTCCAGGCGCACCTCCGCCGCCCGAAGCTCGTGGCCCTGTTCTCCCTGATCCTCGCGCCGCTGATCGTCGCGGCCGCGGTCTGGGCGGCCTTCGTCGGCCGGCGCGCGGTCCGCATGCGCGAGGAAGCTTCGCGCCGGCAGCACCTGGCATCGCTGGGCGAGCTGGCGGCGACGGTGGCGCACGAGATCCGCAACCCCCTGGGCGCGATCAAGGGCTACGCGCAGCTCGTCGGCGAGTCGGCCGACCCGGGCGCCGCGCAGCGCGCCGCGTCGACCATCCGCGAGGAATGCGAGCGGGTCGAGCGCACGGTGAGCCAGGTGCTCGGCTACGCCCGCGACGCGGAGCCGCGGCTGGAGGCCGTCGATCTGCGGGCGGTGCTCGACGAGGAGCTGGCGCGGCACGCGGACGAGGCGGCGCGGCGGGAGGTGCGCATCGTCCGGGACTACGGGGACGAGCGGGTGGAGGCGCGCGTGGACCGCGATCAGCTCGCCAGGGCCCTGGGCAACCTGCTCGACAACGCCCTGGGGGTGTCGTCGAAGGACGGTCGCGTGGTCGTCGCCCTGCGGCTCGCCCGGCGGCATGTCGAGATCGCCGTCGGTGACGAGGGTCCGGGCGTGCCCGCCGCGGAGCGCGAGGCGATCTTCGAGCCGTTCGTCTCGCGTCGTACGGGCGGGACGGGCCTGGGCCTCGCCGTCGTGCGCCGCATCGCGGAGGCGCACGGCGGCTCGGTCGCGGTCGGCGATCGTCCGGGCGGCGGTGCGGAGTTCGTGCTGCGCCTTCCGCGCTGACGGGCTTCGCTTCCACGCCGCGACGCGGTTCGTTGGCGGTTCGTCGGAAGCTCGTCTATCCTGCTCCCGATGACCGCGCCCGTTCCCCGCGTGCTGATCGTCGATGACGACGCGGCGCTGCGCCGGCTGGCAGGCGACGTGTTGGCCGGCCAGGGCTACGACCTGCGCGAGGCCGCGGACGGCAGCGCCGCGCTGGCGCTGCTGCGGGCGCAGCCGGTGGACGTCGTCGTCTCCGACCTGCGCATGCCGGGGCTCGACGGCCTCGCGCTGCTCGCCGCGGCGCGGGCGCTGCCGGAGCCTCCCGTGGTCATCCTGCTGACGGCGTACGGCACGGTGCCGCAGGCGGTCGAGGCGATGCGCCTTGGCGCCTTCGACTTCGTCGAGAAGCCGCTGCCCAGCCCCGCGACCCTGCGCCGCGTCGTGGCCCGGGCGCTGGCGAGCCGCTCGGGGCCGCCGCCGGCGCCGGCGTCCGCCGCGACGCCGGAGGCGGACGACGTGCTCGATCGGCTCATGGTGGCCGGCCCGGCGATGGACGCGGCGGTCAAGCTGCTCCGCGCCGTCGCGCCGCGCGACACGACGGTGCTGGTCACGGGCGAGAGCGGCACGGGCAAGGAAGTCGTCGCGCGGGCGCTCCACGCGCTCTCGCGGCGCCGTGACGGCCCGTTCGTGGCGGTGAACTCGGCGGCGATCCCCGAGGGGCTGGTCGAGTCCGAGCTGTTCGGGCACGAGAAGGGCGCGTTCACGGGCGCGGCGGCGGCGCGCGCCGGCGTCTTCGAGAGCGCGGCCGGCGGGACGGTGTTTCTCGACGAGATTGGCGAGCTGCCCGCGCCCGTGCAGGCCAAGCTGCTGCGCGTGCTCCAGGAGCGCACGGTCACCCGGCTCGGCGCGCAGCGCACCAGCGAGGTCGACTTCCGCTTGATCGCCGCGACCAACCGCGACCTCGGGGCCCTCGTCCGCCAGGGCCGCTTCCGCGAGGACCTCTACTTCCGCGTCGCGGTCGTGCCGCTGGCGCTGCCGCCGCTGCGCGAGCGGACGGGCGACCTCGAGCCGCTGGTCCGGCGGTTCCTGCGCGAGCTGGAGCCGCGGCGAAACGTCGAGCCGACGCCCGCGGCGTGGGCGCGCCTGCGCGCCCACCCGTGGCCCGGCAACGTGCGCGAGCTGCGCAACGCGATCGAGCGCGCGCTGGTCCTCGCGGGCGACGCGCCGCTGGACGCCGCGCACCTCCAGCTCGACGCCTCCGCCCTCGCGGCGCCCGCCGCCTCGCCCGGAACGACCACGCTCGACGACCTGGAGCGCCGCGCCATTCTCGAGGCGCTCGACGCCGTGGGAGGCAACCGCAAGGCCGCCGCCGAGCGCCTCGGCATCAGCCTGCGTACCCTCCAGTACCGGCTGAAGGAATACAAAGGGAGAGCCAAGGAGTGATGATCCGCGGCCCTCTCCACCTCTCCAGTCGCCCTCTCCACCTCTTCTTCTCCGGATCCGGGCGAGGAGAGGCGGGGATGCCGGCGGGAGAGGTGAGGAGGTCGGCACGTCCTCACGGTCCGGGGCTCACCGCGGCTTCCCCAACGTCACGGTGAAGGTTGCGCCCTCCCCCGGCGCGCTCGCGACGGAGACGTCGCCGCCGTGGGCGCGGGCGAGGCGGCGGACCAGGGCCAGGCCCAGGCCCGTGCCGCGCGTCTCGCGCGTCAGCTCGGAGCCGACGCGGTAGAAGGCCTCGAAGATCCTTTTCTGCTCCCCCGCGGCGACCCCGGGTCCGTGGTCGCGCACCGCGAGCGTCGCCGCGTCCGGGGCGCCCGACAACCGCACCAGCACCCGGCGTTCGGCGGCGTCGCGCGAGTGTTTGAGCGCGTTGTCCAGCAGGTTGACGAGGATCTGCGTCACCGCGTCGGGATCGAACCGCCACGGCAGCGTCTCGGGCGCCTCCACCGCCAGCTCCAGCTTGTCCCGCTCGAACACCGGCCGCTGCACTCCCGCCACCTCGCGCACCTTCTCCGCCAGATCCGCGTCGCGGAACGCCAGAGGCTTGCCCCGCTCGCGCCGCGAATAGGCCAGCACGTTCTCCACCAGCCGCGACAGCCGCTCGCCCTCGCTGACGATCGCCGACTCGTACTCCGACCGCCGCACCGCGTCATCGACCCATCCGTCCCGCAGCATCTCGGCGTACATCCGGATCGTCGTCACCGGGGCGCGCAGCTCGTGCGACACCGCGGAGAGGAAGTCGCTGCGCCGCTGTGCCAGCTCCAGCTCGCGCCGCAGCACCAGGACCGAGAGGAGCACGGCGACCGCGATCACCGCGGACAGGCCGCCGAGGATCAGGAGAACGCGCCGGTCCTCCCGGTCCTCGGCGTCCAGCGCCGGCGAGCCGGGACGGAGGATCGCGGCGATCCGGGGGACGTCGGGCACGCCTTCCAGCGTCGCGGCCGCCAGCGCCGTCGCGCCGGGCCCGGGCAGCGCCCCGCCGGCGACGAGGTCGAACGCGTCGTGCGAGCGCTGCACGTCGAGCACCACGTTGCCCAGCGTGGCGCGCAGCCCGCCGGGATTGAGACGGAAGCCCTGCACCCGCACGTCGCCCTCGATGTCCACCGTGCGCACGTAGTACCGCGACCCGTCCGGACCCGCGAGCGGCTCGAAGGCCCCGTAGACCACGGGGACGTCGTCGAGCCCCCCGGAACTGTTCTCCGCGACCGAGCCGCGCCCTTCAGGGCGCGGCTCCGGCGTGGCGGCGGCCGCGGCCTGGCCCCGAAGGGACTCGGCGGCTCCGCCGCCGAGCAGCCCGCGGTTCGGACCTGAGGGTGCGTCCGGGGTTTCGTCCGCGGCCGTGGTCGACGCGTCCCGTCGTCCCTGGTCCCTGGAACGCGCGGTTCGCCCCCGATCCTCCGCCGCGTCGCGGTCCGCATCCGCGACCGGCTCGACCGCTCCCGCGTCGTCGGATCCTGCCGTGGCCGCCGTTCGGCCGTCCGGGTCACCCGGTTGGCCGGCATCCGCTTCCGGGGCGGCGGGGACGGCCGGAGCGGGCGGAGGCGGCGCGACGGCCACCGGAGGCGCGGCGGGCGGCGGCGCGGCCTGCTGCTGGGGCAGGCCGCGCATCATGTTGAAGTCGTTCTGGAGCTGCTGCTGGGTGGTGACGTCGCCCGTGTTCGCCACCTCGATCTGCCGCGCGATGTCGTTGGCCCGGACGTTCGCCTCGACCGCCCAGCGTGGGATCTGGCTCACCTGGGGCTCGCCGCGTTGGGCCTGCGCGGCCGCGCTTCCCTGCGGCGCCTCGGACGCTCCCCCGGCCTGCGCCGCGCCCGCCTGCGGTTCGGGCGGAGGCGGGACGGCCGCTCCGGGCGCCGTCGTGCCTCCCGAGGAGGCGGCGTCGTCGCCGGGCGGGACGGCCGGTGCGGAATCCTGGGCCTCCGGCCCGGGCGAGGCGTTGCTCGCCTGACGGCGCACGGCCGGACGCTGCCGGGCCGGCGTC
>JACRCZ010000086.1 GCA_016218765.1 Deltaproteobacteria bacterium
CAAGGACGGCATCGTCCGCCTGGCCCACGGCCTTCCCGACTGATCTGCCCCTCTGCGTCTCTGCACCCCTGCGGCTCTGCGCGAAACCCCGAGGTCGGCTGGCAGGTGGGTGCGCAGCACCCAGTACGGGGGATGCACCCCACGCGGTTGTGGCGGTCGAGCGGCGACCGGAAGCGCGATAACATTTCCGCGAACGTGCTGGGGCGCGACGACGTGTTCGTCGCAGGCCACCACCGCGAACCATAGGAGCCGTCATCGCAGCCAGCACGATCGGCCCCGACTCAACGGAACATCGTCTCCGTCTGGCCGGCATCGTACCCGCGGCCGGGCCGATAGGCGAAGTTGCACGACTGGAGCTGCACCACGTCCTGGAGTCGACGTCCAAGTCGGAGAGACGGACTCCTCCGTCGCCGCATTTGGACCCGCATCGCGCGGTGCAGGACGCACGTCGCCATGGGCTTGCCCCTTCCGAGCCATCGATCTCGGCAACGACACAGTCGCCAAGAACCTTGATCGCCATGACGTTCGCGAACGAGACACCGTCCTCACTGCACCAGCCACCACGTGGACGGTGCCTCCGCGACCCACAGAGTATCGCTCCACGTGGTCCCCGTCGATACTACCGCCCGACACCCCTCGCCCACCGCCCCGATGAATCCGTCCACCATGGTCACACGTCCACCTATCGTGTCCAGCAATAGGCCACGCCCCGACACTTCAGCAGGTGGCGCCGACCCACATTCCCACGGCCGCCTCCGCATGTCCGCCCACGCGCATGACACATCTGCACGGTCCTCCGCCTGCATCCCGTCCCCGTCGCGCAGCGCCACCCCCACGCACCCACCCCCAGCCGCCACGACCACGGCTCCCCCATCGAGAGGACCCACACCATCTTCAAACTTCACCGCCCGGGCGCCCGTCCCCCCATCAACGACGACGTACTGCGTGCCCCCTTGACAATCTACCACCGCAACCCTCGTAACTTCTCGCTCTACGTCGGCGCAACCCCACACCGGCAACCACTTCGCGTCGCAGCCCCGCGACGCACACGATTGCAGCATCCCATCCGCCTCGCGGTCCGCATAGGAAACTCCTCTCCCTCCGGCGTTGCCCGTCCACGAATCCACCACCCCGGCGCCTGCCAAGTCGAGCTTCTCCAGGAACCGCTCTCCGGCGCAAGCTGACCAATACGGAATTCCGTCTCGCGGAGGAATCGGCCAGAGCCCCTCGCCTTCCGCCATCCAGGGACCCAACGCCGCTCCTTCTCTATTCGCCACGATCAGCCGTGGGGCATCGCCCGACATCCCGCCGCTGGACACACACTGCCGCCAACCTTCAACTGTTACGATCCCTTCCGCGCACAGTTCGCCATCAGGAACGGACCACCCATGGTTAGGGCACCGTTGCCGCACCCCCGAGCACCAGTAGACGTGCGTTACTAACCCCGGCAGGCTCCACGAGTAAACCAATGTACTGCTGGGCACGTCGACGAACAGGATTCGACCTTCGCCGCTCGACGTGTACGCAAGCGATGCCGCAAGCAAGCCCGTACCGGGGACGGCGTTGTATCCCATTCCCAACGCATCGGGCCAGGACCCGTCGGCCCACGCGGGGTCAAAGCGCAACGGCCCCGGAGGTCCGCCGTCGCACCATCGCCAAAGCCTCCCGTCGCGAACTCCCACGACGCAGCCGTGACCGACATCTCCGACCCAACCGTCCCACTCGCCGCAAATCCCGCCACCGTCGTCGACCAGAAGGAAGGAGGCGTGCCCACCGCCCCCCGCGGCATCGTCGACTTCGGCGTCATGCGCCCATCGCACGGCGAAGACAAACCGTCTCATGGCGATGTCATGCCACAGCAGGTGCGCCCCAGCAACATCCCCGAGTCCGGGAATGGCGTCCCGTGCCGCGGTCTCCAGGCTGGCCGTGACCCACCCCGCCCTCGCTGCGCACGGCGGGACCCCAGCCTGACACGATGTTGCCAGGAGACACGTCCAGGGAAGTAGCGACGCGAGGAGACCCGCCGCGCGGGGACTATCTCTGGAGCGTTCGCCTCTCCGACGCGAACGCCGGCCTGCGGCGCCAGAGCTCCAACGCCGGTCTGCGCCATCGGGCAGCCCTGCCCCGGCAAACTCGAATGCGACAAGGCGTCCCATGGCGCGAAGGACCGCCGCTTCGGCACACGACTCGACCGAACGACGGTAGCCAGGAACTCCCGCCGCGCCCACGGAACACGGCTCCCCGCGCTGCCGCGCCTTGTCCTCACGCACCTCCGCCGCGGCAGCGAGCCCGTCGGCGTCGACCGCCCGCTTCGCGCTCGTACCGTTCGGACACGCACGCACTCCACCGTCTGCCAGAGCCGCGAATGGACCAACGGCCAAGCGCCCATCGGGCCCCTGCCAGCGCTGCGGGCTCGAGTCGCGGGATTCGCAACGGCGCCGCACAGACACGGACTTGCCACTGCATTCCGGTGAAAGGAGCGCCCCGGACACCATCCGCTACTCCGCCGGCCCGCCTACGCCCACTTGTGGCTGCCCAATCGCAGCGCGAAGACGATTCGCATCAAGATCTGCTGCTGTGGCGGCATAGACGTCGGCCTGCCCGCCACTGTACGGCATCCCATACTCCTCCTTCAGGTAAGCCAACTCGCCACCGTTGATCGCCCTCTGCTGCTGAGAAAGCGAGTGCTTGCCCTGCGTCCAGTCAAAGGTGATGCGGAACTCCTCGAAGGGCCTGATTGCCGAACCGACCTCGTCCGAACGACCCGCTTGCGCGTATAGCGCCGCCACGCGCGCTTCCGCCTGCCAGATGTCGGAGTCCATCGGTCCGACCACGAACGCAGTCCGCCAACAATGAATCGCCAACTCGTGCAGCAACGATCCTCCAATCCGTGACTCGAGGTAGCTCGTGCCAGTTTGGTAGTCGGCCCGTCGTTCAAGTGCCTCTCGGGACTGCGGGTCGAGCACCCAGACTCGCCCCCCGGCCGCCGAGCCCCGGCTTTCGCCGAAGTTGTCGTTGTCCGGATCGTCGTCCGCGCCCCATGCGACGTAAATCGGGGATTGCTCTAGGCTCAACTGGTAGACACGCTGGTACCATTCCGAGACTGGCCTTCCCAATTGGGTCGATACGACTTCTGGGTCCTCAAGGCGCAACTGATACTCGCCTTCGTCCGTGATGGTAAGCGCTGCGTAGTACTCTTCGCCAGCGTTGATTTCGTGCATGGCGGCCCGCAAATCAGTGAGCTGCTCCATCGCGGCGTCGAGAGAGTGCCCCAGACCAGGGGCAACGCCGTCCTTGGCCATCTGTGTGGCTGTCGCGGTTCTGCCGAAATAGATCTGTTCTCCAACCGGGTCCACGAAGACCATGGGGGAGTTCCCGCAGTACGCATATAGATTGGCCGTGGCCCGCGGAAGCGTCGTTGAGGAAGGTCTGGACGCCTGAAAGGCCATCCCATCGGGAGAGACCCATCGCCCCAAGCGAGCATCATCCGAGCGAGTTCCCGCATGCAACAGTTCGACGGACCTATCCCGTTCGTGCCCGGCGAAATCGTGGCGGGTCGGTTCCTGCCCACTACTGTAAGAGTCGTCGAGTGTGCGCTCGTGGGCGCCGAAGGCAAGGTAGGCGACTTGACGGACCGACCGGCCGCTCACCCCGTCAGTAACGCTTCTGATCGACGATACGTGGTCGGTTGTGTTCACTCTGTACTGTTGGTATCCGCCCCCATCAGTTGTGACGTTCACGAGTTCCCAGACGTTCGCTGGACCATCATTCAGGGTGCGAACTGCCACGCTGGTGGAGCCGGCCAAGAACCACTCAAACCGCTTCCGGTACTTGCTTGACACTTCCGTGGACTTGGTGGCAAGCGGCGCGAACGCGTCGCCGGCCACGAATTCCTCGGCCTTCAGGCGTCTGTGCCGGGCGAAGTCGAAGACGTTCACGAGACGGGTCGCAGGACACCACCAGCGGTGCTCGTGGCCACTTGTGAGGAGCATTGCGTCCGGCGAGGGGTCGCGAGTGCAATCTGGGAGCGGTGGCTCAGTGGCAGAATCCGAGCCAACCGCTGATCTTCGTTCAGCGGTGACGAGATTACCGTCGTCGTCCCAGGCAAAGAACAACGCGAAGTCCGGGCCTTCCTTGCATCCCTCGCCGTCGGGGCCGCCCGTCGCATCCTCCTGGGCGCAGCCGCGCGGACGATGCACCACCAGGGCCGCCATGTTGCCGGCGGCGTCGTAGTACGCGCGAAGCTGGTCGTCGCCGACGGCGGACGTGGCCGCGTAAAGCGCGTGCGGCGCCGCGTTGCCCGCGCGGTCGGCCACGCACCGGCCAAGAACGTCCTCTCGGCCCGGATCCACGCCATTGCTCGCGCGACAGGTCGGGTCGTCGCTCACCGGCAGCGGGCCAAGGCCCGGGTCCGCGCCGACCTGGAGCCCGTTCACGATGTTCCCCAGACTCCAGCCGTAGAAGTGGTCGGCGTCGTCGTCCCAGGTCCGCATCGACCCAAGCGCGTCGAACGTCCACGTCTGCGCGGCCACCCGGTCCGGCTGAAGCCGCTTGTAGAACGGCTCCGCCCTCGTCAGCCTGTAGAGCGCGTCGTACTCGTACTCAATGTCGTACGTCACGAACGTCCGGTGCTCCGGCGTTTCTGCGCACTCGGCGGACGGCTCGAGGCCGTCGTCCATCGCGATCCAGCAGTCGGGACGGCCGTCGTCAATGCGCACGATGTTCGAGGCCGAGTCGTACGTGTAGCGGTAGTCCTGGAGCACGAGGCCGTCGAACTGGCGCACGTCGCTCTTGCGGGAAAGCCGCTGCCGCGAGTCGAAGGCGTACGTCTCCAGCGTGCCGGCGGTCGAACAGACGCAGGTCGAGGCAGAACCGTCCTCGGGCGGCGTGCAGTACAGGTCCGTCAAGGAGTCCCGGCAGACCTGATCGCCGTACTCCACCAGGATCTTGCGGCCCTGCGCGTCGTACTCCGTGCGCCGCACGAGCGGCTGGTACTCCGTCGCTCCGACCTCCAGAAAGCTCACGCGCTCGACCAGCCCGCGTTCTCCGTAGGTGTATGCCATGAGCGAGCCGTCCGGGTTGGCCTCGAGCTGGAGGCGCTGGGCTTCGTCGAAGACCGAGTGTGAAAAATACCCGGTCGTGACGTCCGGATGGACCTGCCGTCCGGACCAAATCGCCCATCCATGGCAGTCGTAACCGAGGACCACCGTGCCCGCTCGGTCACGCGTCCAAGACGGCCGACCGTCAAGCGGCCCCTGGCGCGTGGGCCGGGTGCCACACGGCGGGATCGGCTCGGCGAGGATTGGCGCCGACCAACCGGTCGAGGACGCGGGGTACTCCCTGTCGAAGCCGTAGAGCACGTCGAGGCACGGCGAATGGCCGGCGGAAGGCAGGTTGTCGTCGCCGAGCGCGCAGGTCTGCCCCGCGGTCCCGCCGGTGGTCGCCCACGAGCCGGCGGCGTAGGACACCTCGCCTTCAAGATCCTCAGCGACGAGCCTTCCTCCGCGGTCGTACCAGTAGCGGTTGACGATCCTGCGGGCGTCCTTCGTCGCGATCAACCTGTCCAAAGGGTCATACGCGTACCGGTAGATCCCGGCGTCGGGGTCGTCGTTCACGACACGCCGGCCGAGCGTGTCGTACGTCTGCGTCTTGGTGACGCTCTCCGTCGAAGAGAACGCCGCGTCCCGGGCGTCGCCGCCGGTCCGGCCACGCGTCATCTCCACGACGGCGCCCAGCGGGTTGTAGCGCAGCCCCGTCGCAAAGACCTCGAGCCCCGGGGAATCCGCCGAGCGGTTGCGCTCGACGGTCCGCACCGTGCGGCCCTGGCCGTCGGTGTACGTCGTCGCCGGGGTACCGTGGTAGACGCCGGGGCCGAGGTCGCCGGCGTCCCAGATGTCGGTCACGAGCGCGCCGTAGCGCGTCGCCACGACTTCCGTGCCGTCGGTCGTCCAGGCCCGCGCGACCCTTCCGAACGGGTCGTAGGCCGAACGCGCGTAGAGCGACGGCGAGGTGGGCGCGACGCCGTCCGGCACATCGGGGCTGCGAGCCGTGGACGGCAGGAACGCCTGCCGCACGGCGCCCTTCGCATCGAACGACTGCACCCCGGACTGGATGTACTCCAGGCCGTCCTCGGCGTCGCCCTCGGCGATCGCCGCGCGAGAACGGCCCATGCCGTCGACGTAGGCCCACGCTTCCAGGGTCTCGCCAGCGATGGTGTCCACCCGCGCAGTCGACTCGCAGTCCTCGTTCGTGCGGGTGTTGACGTAGGAGAGCATCGAGCGCAGGTGGTAGGCGATCTCGGCGGCTGGCTCGCCACAGCCCGGGCGGTACATCCCGGTCGGACGGCCGAGCTTGTCGAGCAGAACCTCGGTCACCAGACCCGACGGATCGGTCGCCGTGCGGATCGCGCCGTATTCGGCGTACCAGGTGGCCGAGGTGGTGAGCGTCGCGGGACTACCGTCGGCGCGCGTCCCTGTGGCCGGCCCGGTCGTCGCGGGGTCGGAAACGTCGATCGTTTCCAGGACTGGCGACGCCGCGTAGTCCGTGTCGTACTCCACCCACGCCTGCCCCATCGGGGCGCTGCACGTGCCTCCCGCGCAGGTGTGGTCGGGCTGGCAGAACTGCCCGGCGTCGAACTCGACTTCGCTGCGGATGTAGGAGAGGCTCGCGTCCGGCGCGTTCCAGTGCTCGGGATCGCTGCCGGCGACGTAGATGAAGCGCGGCAGATGGCCGCACGGGTCGCCCGGCTCGAAGATGGTGAAGGTGTCCACCAGCTTCTCGCCGGCGACGTCCGACTCCGTCCAGCTCTCCGCGACCGGGTGGATGTAGAGGAGGCGGATCATCGCGGCGTCGTAGCGCGCATGGCTCGTGACCTCGTCGTCGAGGAACTCCGGGTCAGCGCCCATCGGATCGAACGCGCCGTCGTTGATGCTCGTTCCGACGTTGCCCCAGAAGTCGACGTCGGCGACCGCCGAATGCAACACGTACTGCTGCCCAGCGGGCAGGTTCTTCACCCGGAGATTCCAGTCACCGGCGCCGAGCGAGGCGACGGTCCCGTCGTCGACCACGCCGTCGTAGACGGTGTACCCGCCGGCCGGCGACGCGGGTACCGTGCCCGTCGGCCGGACGCTCGTGTCGTACACCCACGAAAAACTGTCCTTGGCGTACGGGTACCAGACCGATCGGCCGCTCATTCCCGGCTGGTAGAGCCGACGCACCGCGTATCGGCTGGTGGCGGCGCCCTGGCAGATCGAGTTCGGGGCGTTGTTCCACCGGCCCTCGTCGCAGGTTTCGGTCGCGGTGACCGCGCCCTTGAGCGACTCGAGCGGGTTTTCGACGAAGCGACACCCCGGGTGTAGGAGCGGGCTCTCGTACGCGTCCGCGCCGTCGAGGTCGTCGCAGGCCCAAGCCGGCATCAGGCCCGGCTCGAACCGGGTGACCGCGACGGACGTTGGCGAGTTCGCATCCCCCACGGTCTTCACCATCGCCTCGCCAAAACCCCTGAACTCCGCCTCCCATCCATCGTAGAAGGCATCTTTGTACTTGTACTCCGTCACGTAGCGCCCGCCAAGCCCGTCGGAGACGGCAGACGACGCGACAACCTGGGAGGGGAACGGGGCGAAGGCCGTCCACGGATGGACCAGATGGTCGGTCTCGTCGGGCGTCACGCGCGCCTCGGCCGCGTAGGCCGTGGTCGACCGGTACGAGATCTCCGACGTCTTGCCCATCCCGTTCGCGACGGAGACGAGTAGCCGCGGCTGGATGCCGCCGGTGAAGTCGAGGAACTGGTAGTTGCGGCCGTTCCCCCACATCACGTCCGTGGTGGTGGAGCCGTTCACGTCGGCGACGCGAACGCGATTCACGATGCCGGGATGGTAGGGCACGCCGTCGAGGACGACGCGGTCGCTCCAGGCGAAGCCGCCGAGATTGAGCCAGGCGTCCACGGCGTCGAAGCGCACCTGCACCAGGTCGGTGAGGCCGTCGGCGTTTACGTCGGCAAGGGAGATCCGTGCGTCATCCTCGATGGTGAGGATGTGCGGCGAATTGGCCATCGTCTGCTCGAGGTCGGGTCCGTACGTGCCGGCCTCGCAGCTCGCGCGATCGGCCGCGACGCCCCAGAACATCGTCTCCGTCTGGCCCGCGACGTAGCCGCGGCCCGGCCAGTAGGCGATGTTGCCGGACTTGAGCTGGACGATGTCCTGGAGGCCGTCGCCGTTCATGTCGGAGAGCCGGATGTCGCCGTCGCTGAACTGGACCGGCATCCCGCGGTGCAGGACGCAGGTGGCGATGGGCTGATCGCGGCCGGAGGCATCGACCTCGGCGCCAACGCAGTTTCCGAAGGCGTCGATGACGGGCGTGCCGAAGCGGCCGTCGTAAAAATCGTCGGTGCCGCAGCGGGAGAGGTTGATCCAGTGTTCCATCCGCGTGCCGCTCGTGCGCACCACGTCCACGAGGTGGTCGTTGTTGACGTCGAGGAGGCGAATCTCGGAGGCGTCGCGGGTGAAGTCGATGTCGGGATCCACGACGCCGGGATCGAACGGGCCGTACTCCTGCCAGCGGTACCCGCCGAGCCACAGGTCCGCGGGATCGGCCGGCACGTCGCCGTCGTGCTCCAGCCGGAAGTAGCGGTACCACAGGCTGTGCGGCATGTGCATCCACTCGACCGCACCGTCGGCGTCGATGTCGAGGGGATTCAGGTTGGTGTTGGACATCGTGAAGTCGGCGCCGATCGAGCCGGGAAGGACGATGTCGACGGCCCGGACGAATGAGACACGGCCGGAAGCGTCGGTCTCGTTGATGTACAGGCAGTGGCCGCCGCCGCAGCGGACGGGGTCGGTGATCAGCAGATCGGGGAGGCCGTCGCGGTTGGCGTCGAAGAGGTCGGTGCGATCGTCATCGATCGACCGGTCCGGGGATGCCATGAAGGTCTCGACGCCGTCGTTGATGTAGCCGAACCCGTCCGCCCACTGGCCGGAGGGGACCTCGGTGTAGCCGAGCGCCAGGGCGGGCAGCGCGGTGTTGGCGGTGACGGTGCAGGTCGAGGGCGGCGTCACGGTGCCGTCGGCCACGGGTTCGGGAAAACACCCCGTGCCGAAGAGCTGCACGCCAGTGAGCAGCGAGAGGAAGCTGTCGGGGTCGTACGTCAGGATGTAGCTCCGGGTGTGGGACGGCTCGCCGGGGTCGTCTTCGAAGTGCACGCTCCGGACGATGATCTGGTGCAGCCGCCACGCGGTAGTCAGCGGGAACCCGGTGGCGTAGCCCGTGAAAACGTCTTCGCGGCTCGTTGTGTCGTAGACGAGGTGCACGTGGTGCTGGTAGTTGAGCAGGGCTCGCGAGGCAGAAACGGGGGAGTTCCAGTAGACGTCGGTGAGGTAACTCTGGTTCGCCTGTCCCGAGGCTGTCGAAGGGTCTTTCGCGTACTTGTACCAGACGTCGTTGCCGTTGGCGTCGGTCATGCGCGTGAGGTTCCAGCGGTAGATGACCTCGCGCGGGGCGGCGACGCCGTCGTCCATCGTGAAGGAGACGAGCGAGGCGGCGGTGTCGGCGGCGGTGACGTCGGGGTCGTCCTCGACCGGGCCGAAGGTGAACCACGTGCCGTTCTTGTCCTGGACCTTCCACTGCCGGCCGTCGCCACGGAGGAAGAAGCGCAGGAACGCGCCTTCGACACGTGCGCGGAAGTAAAGCCAGCCGGACGGGCGGCAGGGGGTCGAATCCACGCAGACGCCGGGAAGCTGGAAGGTCTCGCCTGGACCGCTGGTGAGGATCTGCACGAGTTCCTGGCCGCCGTTGTACTTGAAGCGGTCGTTGGCGAGGCCGCCCGCGGGGTCCAGGTAGGTCGGCATGCCCTTGTCGAGTTGCCGGGCGATGAAGGGCACGGCCAGGTCCCAGCCGATGCCGAGCGGCCCGTTCCCGCCGCTGGAGGAGTAGGTGATGGCGAGGCTGGGTTGGGCCCCGGCGCGGCCCGGGGGGAGCGCGATCGGGATGCTGAACGTGGCGGTGCCGGTGTTGAGCTGTGGCGAGAACGACTCGCCCATGCCTTCGATCTTGCCCTCGCCCGCGGGGGTGGGGATGAGCTGTGGCTTGACGGCAGAGCGGTCCTCGCCGGTCGGCAGGGACGCGGGCGACGGGCGGCCGTCGCCCGGGTCGGTCCGGTCGGCGTCGGTGGCGAGCTGCGAGCGTACGTCCTCCGCATGCTCGGCCGCGTCGCGGCGTGCCTCGGCGGCGAGGTCGTCGCGAAGGCCGCCGGGGCCGGCATCGACATCGATGTCGACATCATCATCATCGACGCCCCACCAGCCGTCGTCGGTGTCGGGATCCCGCTCGCCGTCCGGGGAGTACCAGCCCTCGCCGCTGCGAAGGCGATCGAGCGCTTGCTCGGCGAGCTGGCGGGGATCCTGGGCGGCGGCGGCGGCGGCCGAGGTATCGTTGGGCTGCCAAGGTGGCATGGTCTGCGCGGGGGCGGATTTCGCGCAAAGGACGCAAAGGACCGCAAAGGGCGCAAAGGGGATCCTGGGGAGGTTCCTTTCGTTGTTGGCGTCCTTGGCGTTGTCGTCCCTCTTGGCGGCCTTTGCGCGAAATTCCCTGTCCGGATCGACGCAGGTCATCTTCAGCCCGCCCTTCATTCGATCACCCAGCCCTGCGGCAGATAGCGGGCGCGGACTTCATCCAGGCCGCCCGAGCCGTCGGCGCCGCTCCAGTCGGTCCAGACGATGGCGAGCGGGGCGAGCCCGGAAACTCCTCCGCCTCCTCCGCCCTTCGAACCGATCGTCCCGGGACCGCCGGCGGCGCCTGGGCCGAAGGCGGCCGAGGGAGTTTCCTGGGCGTCGAACCATGTGGTGTTGAGCAAGATGTCGGCCGTGGAGACCACCTGGGCATGGCAGGGCCCCAGACTGCAGGTGACGCCGAGGCGCACGCCGGAGATGGCGGTGGACGAGAGGTCCGCGAGACGCGGCAGACCGCGGGGCTCTTCGACCCAGATGGCGACCATCCGTTCGCCGGCCGAGGCGAGGGTCGGCGCGAACTGCGAGGGCTCCGTGGGGCGCGGGCCCGGGGGGGGAGTCACGGCGTGGGGAAGAACTGCCTCGGAATCGGGATCGAAGGACCCGTCCGCGAAGATGAAGTTGGCCCGCACGGTCAGCCGGCCGTCGGCTTCCATGTCGGTCCAGGCGACGACCCAGCCCGGCTCTTCGAACTCCGCCGCGGCCACGCTGGGCTCGTACTGCTCGAACTGGACGCGGTGGTTCACTACGAAGTCGAGGGCGGGACCGGACGGTCCTCCGCTTCCCACGACGGCGCCCCCGGCGCCGAAGAGGCGGGCGCGGATGGCGGAGCCAGAGGCATCGGCACCCGGTTCGGTCTCGCTTCCGTCGGTCCAGGCGATGAGGAAGCCGCCGGCGGGGAGCGCGGCGATGGCGGGCTCCGCCTGGGCGCCGATCGTCGTGCTGTTCGCGACCGCGTCGAGGTCGAAGCCGGGCGCGGGAGCGCCATCGCGGGTGAAGACGCGGTAGCGAATGCCGGAAAGGTCCCACGGATCGCCGGTCTCGCCGTAACGGCTCCAGTCCTCCCAGGCCAGCACGAAGGTCTCGTCGGTGGCGCCGGCAAGAATGGCCAGAGTGGGGTTGAGCTGGGCTTCGCCGACGGTGGTGTTGGCCAGCACGGGATCGCCGCACGTCACGGGCAGATCCGTCGTCCCATCGCCGCCGCCGACGGCCGAGGGGACGTCGCAGATGGCGAAGTAGATGTCGACATCCTCTCCGTCGGGGTCGGCGCCGTAGCCTTGCCATGCCACGACCAGGCCGCCGCCAGAGACCGCGGCGAGGACGGGGCGTTCCTGCGGACGTGGGGCACCGCCGAAGGTGGGATCGGAGGTCACGACGACGTCGTCACCGACGACCCCAGCCGCCGGGTCGATGGCGCGGATCATGATGTCGGCGTAGGACGGGTCGTCGTCTTCGTCCTGGGTCCACGCGACGACGAGCTTGCCGTCGGCGAGGACGGCGACGGTATGGTCGGCCGGGGCGAGTTCCTCGCGGCCGTCGTTGCCGCCGGGCGGCGACGGGTCGCTGACGACGAAGTCCGTCGTGGTGCAGTCGGCCGCGCAGCCGACGAGGGGATACGGCGGGTCGCATTCCTCGGTCGAGTCCAGGAATTCGTCGCCACATCCCCGGGGGACGCAGAGGCCGGCGACGCAGATTTCGTCGACGTCGGTGAGCACGTCGCAGCCTGTGCCGTCCGGTTGTACCACCTCGATGCAGCCGGCTGCGAGGTCGCAGCGTGAAGAGCGGCAGATGGCGGGCGCCGGGCAGAGGAGGTCGTCGGGCGCCACCTGACACCCGAATTCCGGGTTGCAGGCGTCCACCGTGCAGGCGACGCCGTCGTCGCATAGCTCGTCATGTGGGGTGCTGAGGCATCCTGCGATCGGGCCGCAGGTTTCGAGCGTGCAGGTGATGTCGTTGGCGCACCGCTCGTCGTGCAGCTCGACGGCGCAGCGGTCTGCGTCCTCGTCGCAGGTGGTGTCGGTGCATGCCACCTCGTCCTCGCAGACGACGCGGGTTCCGGGAAGGCAACCCGCTTCAGTGGTGCAACGTTCGGCGCCGGTGCAGTACTGGAGGTCGTCGCAGACCGCGTCGTCGGGCAGGTGTTCGCAAGTGGGAACGGTCCCGGGCGGCATCGGTTCCACGCAGGAGTCGGTGGTGCAAGAGAACGGGTCGTTGCAGGCGAACGCGGTTCCCGGAGCGCAGCCGAAGCCGACAACGCACGCCTCGGAGCCGTTGCAGAACAAGCGGTCGTCGCAGCGGTGGTCGTAGGGGACGTACACGCATGCGCCGGTAGGCTCGGTGCAGACGTCCTGGGTGCAGCCGATGCGGTCGTTGCAGTTGACGGGGGGGCGCCGGCGGCAGCGGCCGGAGCGGCACTCCTCGGCGCCGTTGCAGGCCGAGCCGTCCTGGCACTGCGAATCGGCGGAGCACGGATCGCCGACACGGAGCCCGCTGCCGACCAAGCCGTTGGAGTCGCAGGATGCCACGGCGCCGAGGGCAAGGAAAGCCGCAGCGGCGACAACGGGGCGCATCGCAGTCTACTCCTCTCCGTCCGACGGCCCGCCACCCCGCGCCGACTTGCTCATGTCGCTCGGGCTCCAGTAGCGGTAGTAGAGGATGAGCTGGACGTCCTCCAGGTTGTCGAACTCCAACGCGTCGGTCTGGTGCAGGCGCAGCAGGTACGTGCCTTCGACCGGCCGGCCACGGAACTCGGAGCGATAAGTGTCGGCCAACAGAGCCTGCTGCGAGGAGGTCAACGGCGTGGTCACCACCACTTCCGCGGCCAGCGCCTTCGCGTCGTGGATCCAGGCAGCCGGCATCGAGAACGGGACGTCGGAGAGCCGGTAGTTCCGCACCCACACGCCGCCTCCTTGCACGAGCGAGTACGGCGTGATGGCCCGCGAATAGCAGCCGGCGGGGTAGTCCGACCGCGAGCAGTCGCGAACGTTGGTGCCCACCACGTTCACCGCGAGCCGATCGACGCGGTAGTTGTAGTTGCCCGTGGCGAAGGACTCCTCGGCGAAGATGTCGCCCTCCGCGATGGCCGCCTGGTGGAACGAGAACGGGATCTCGTAGTAGTCTACGCCTCCCCGTAAACCCAGGCAGAGCAGGTCGGCGATCGGTACGTCGGCTGTCGCGCCGGCGCAGCGCACCCGGCCGTGATCGATGTACGAGACAGTGCAGGCGGGGTCCACCGCCTGCCGAATTGGTACCGGTTCGGCGCCGTCGTTGCAGGCTACGCTGAACGCCATGCGGAAGTCGTCGCCGTTCCAGTCGATCGGCGGCAACGCCGCGACAAGATGACCGGTCACGTCGTACTCGACCGCGCACCCCGCGTGCGGATCGGCAAGGAAGGTCGCCGTGCTGTCCAACGTCGGCTCGTAGTTGGTCGCCAAAGCGGATCGCTCGAACTGCGCACCCCACACGTACGCCACGAACGGCAGATCGCCCGCCGGACGCGTGTCGATGGAGAACGTGATCGTCACCGGACCCGAGTACGGATTCGCCCAGGTGTCCGAAATCCGGTTCCACCCGCTCCCAGCATCGACGGTGTGGTCGTTCTCGAAGGATGTCGATGCCGTCGCCGTGGCGAACCTGACACGCATCACGACGGCTTGCGGGGTGTCGGTCGCGGGCGCGACCCACACCGAGAACGTGTAGTGCTGGCCTGCCGCATCGTCGTTGGCAGTGATTTCCTGCTCGCGCGTCATCCCGTCGAAGAGCAGGGGCGTGCCGTACGAGCCGGACGCGGCGGGCGGGGTGCCTGCCGGGAGGATGGTCCGGCCTGTGGCGGTATCCGTGCCGACGATCCGCCACGGAGCGTGCCCCACGTCCTCGCTCCGCCGCAGCAGGTTCAAGCCGCTACCCATCGTGCCGCAGTTCGGCTGCGCGCGAATCACGTCGTCGCGGAGCGAGACCACGGCGACATCCATGCCGTCGGTGAACGGGTGGTCGAAGGGGTAGCTGTCGACGTACAGCCCGAGACGCGTGACGTAGTCGACCAAGTCCAGATCGATCCCCCCGCCAGAACTGGGGAAGGTCACGTCACCAATCTCCGCGATGCGGAAGATGTCGTTGATCCAGCTCTCCGGCGGCTCGACGAACGTGTGCCGGCCGCGCTCCATCTCCAGGTCCAGGCCCAGACGGAATTCGATCGCGCGGCGCGCTACGAAGGCCTTGCGCACTCCCTCGTCGAACGAACGACTCGCAGTCCGCAGCGCCCGGACGAGCAGCAGGTTCGCGTGGGTGCGCTGGAGCTCGAGTTGCTCGGTCGCGTGGGTGGACAACCTCTCGGCCCGATTCAGCGTCGCGGCGACCCTCGACGCCGCCTGATCCAGCCGCGCGATCCCGCCCGCGACGCGCTGATAGGCGCCGTCGATCTGGATGCCGAGCGACTGGACGCGGGCGATCTTCTCCTGGATCTCGCCGCGGAACTGGACCATCTCCTCGTAGAATGCGGACCTCCCGTGCTGGAACTCGAGCTCCGCTAGCCCGATCTCGCCGGCGAGCTTGAGCATCAAACCCACGGAAGCGGCGCCGAAGCTCTCCAATGCACCCTCCGCGATTCCGGCGAGCGCGTCGCCAACCGCCACCATGACCTGCAACGCGAGCTTCTTCCCGAAATCGTCGAGCTGGTCCAGCCGATAGCCCTCGGCCTCGAGTCGCGTGTCCGTTTCCTGGAACGTGGCGCGGACGCCCTCGACAGCGAGGCGGATCTCGTCCAGCCCCACCGCGATGTCAGCAATCACGACGCGGGTTTCTCCGCCGAACAGACGACCTTCCTCGTCGGTCAGAACGCCGTCCGCGAGGACCTGCGGAAGGTCGTAGATCGTCGTCTGCGCGACGCCCCGAACCACGGCAGCGGACATGCACCGGAACGACGTGCCCAAGTTGTCGAGATACTCGTTGCGCGTCTCGCTGGAGCCGCCGGCAATCGTATCTACGAAATCGCCGAAGCCGCTGGTGTGGGGCACGCCCGTGCGGCCCGCTGCGTCCGCGCACTCGGGGCCGGGCGCGGCCGGCAGGCCGGTGAGCAAGCCCATCTGCTCCATCGTGTAGTCAATCCGAGGCACGGAACACGAGGCAACGCCTGGTCCGCAAAGCTCGGCAAGTTGGTCCGCCTCGTCGGCGCGGGCATCTGCGATCTGCTCAGACGAACTCAGCGTAGCGGTCTCGATGGCGTTCTTCGCGTCGAGCGCTGCCGAGGCGGCCGAGCTGGCGTTGGCTGCGGCGGCCTGCGCCGAGGTAAGATAATGTGAGAATGAGTCCTCATACGGATCTTCGTCTGAAATCAATGAGTTCTCAAGTGGTGGCACCATATCCCACATCAGACCAAGCGCGTTGCCGCGGAGGCTCGACACGTTCTCCGAATCGAACCGGACCCGATCCTCGACAGCCTTGCCAAGCGCCCCGCCGACTCTGGTCACGCGAAGGCCTCCGGCCCCGGCCGGGAATTCGAGGCTGTCGACGAACGCGACGAACTGCCCGTTGAGCTTTACGAGGTACCGGCCGGTCTTGCCCGTCCATTGGATGCACCGCCCCTCGCAGCCGGACCACGGGCTGGCGGTGTACCCGTAAATGAACGGGGGCGGAGGACATTCGAGGTGGTCGATGGTGCCGTGGACGCCGCAGACGTAGCCGTTGAGGTACCCGAATCTGTCGGTCACTTCTCCGGCCAGGACGAGTTGGATCTCGTCATCCTCGTCCAGACCCGAGACGATGATATCCGCCGCCTCGTCGGTCGGACCGGCTCCGGCGACGACGACCATGATCTCCCCCAACTCGGCGGTAACGCCGTCGCGGCCGACCTCAAGGACATCCAGCAATCCCTGACGCGCGTTGGCCATCTCGGTATCGAAAGGATCGTGCGGAGCAATGTATGTGGCGAACTGGGTCTTCATCTCCTCGATCAGGAACCAGCGACCCCATTCGAGCAACTCCGTCACGGACAGCTCGTCCCACTCCGTTTGCCGCCTCTCCCCGATGGATTGCGGCAGGAGCTCACGGATCTGCGAACGGAAGATAAACGGGGGGACCTCCAGGCGAATGCCCGCCGGGCCGTCCGGGTAGAGGCCGGCCAGCGTCGCGTCCTCCTTGTAGTACCGGACGGCGTCCTGCCAGAATTCGGGCGTGAGGCCCAGTTCCTCAATCGCCGACCGACCCGCCCGGGCCGCAAGATCGGCAGGGGGCACCGGCCCGAGCCGGTGAATCCATCCCAGGCCGCGCTGGATGGCCGGCCGGCGACTGCTTACCGTGCTGCCGTAGAAACACCAGTGGGCGGGTGCCGGCAGGCTGGGGTCTGCGGTCGCAAAGGCCGCGCGCAGCGTTCCCTCGTACGGTGACACCTTGCAGTACTCCGGCAGGCCCGACTGGCTTTCGTGGTAGCCCCTCGGCAGGGTCGTGGTCTTCCCGACCAGGAGCCACAGCGCGGTGAGGTAGCTGGTGTTCGGCCAGGATGCGTGATCGAACACCTCGCGCTGCAGCGCAAGCAGCTCCGGTACCTCGCCGCGACGCTCATCCGCGCGGGCCGCAACCATCTCCGACTGCCGGTGACCCAACTCGACCAGTGCTTCCATCGATTCCACGACGGAGGCCGCGAACCACTCGGCGGTGTTCTCGTTGCGCAGGCCCACCAACGAACGATCAGACTCGGGATCGTTGTTCCGGACGCACAGATAGGGCACTTCCACGGTCCCGGAGGCCTGGGTCATCTCGGCCCACGCCTGCCACATGCTGAAGATGTACGAGAATCGCGCACGACCGATCAACCGCTCCCTGCTTTCGAACGGCAGCGCGAGCGAGGGGTCGAACGCGGCCTGATGATACCGCTGAGCAAGGCACTTGACGACGGCATGCTGGATCATCGCCGACCGGTTCCAGTCGCACGGATACTCGTCCTCTAGACCGGTCGTGGGATCACGCCAGAAAGGCGCACCGTATCGCCCAAGCGGTCCACCGGCGTACATATCGTCACCCACCGACAGCGCGTAGGGCGGGTCGGAGTAGTACAGGTTGAGGTCTGCCTCGGTCAGTCCGGTCCACAACGGACCGTCGGCCGGGTTGTCATCCGGCAGCGGCTGCAAGCACTTCTTCGACGCCTCCCTGACGGCAGTCTCCTCGGCCTCGGGGAGGTCATCGATGTCGGACGGGGGCATGGTGCCCAGGAACGCCCCCGTCCACTGCTGGGGTTCGGGCGGGGAGTCCGCCGAGCAGGCGACCAGCAGACCCGACAGCGCGACGCAACAACCCAAAACGCTCAGGCCTTTCATCGAACACCTCCTCCCTTTCGTCGTCGACAGGGTTACGCCACGGCCGGCACTCGCGTCCCGTTCGCTGTTCCCGCTGCCGCGGCGGCGAACCGCGGTCTCGACGTTCTCGACCTGCATCACCCTACCACTCCACGTAGACGAGCTGTCCAGTCCCGTCCGGATTCCGTTGACGAGTCACGGCGCGAAGTCCACCGCACGTCTCGTACCACACTTGGTTCTGCGTCTCGCTTCGATGGCGGGCCCCAATTCCTCCCACGCCAATCTCCGCACCCCAGGCGGCGCGGGAGACGTCGACCATGTCGCGCTGGTCGGGAGCGTCTCCGACGTGCCACAGGACCACGGCAGATCGAGAGTACCCGCCCGAGAAGTAGAACAACACCATCTCCTCCGGATCGCAGTGCAAGACATGGTGCGGACCCACAGGACGGGAGCCCGTCGGCCAGGAAAGCGTTTCCTGTCGCAGAATGGCGCCGTGCGTTCCGAGCCACTGGAAGACGACCGTGGCCTGCGCAACGTAGGTCGCTCGGTCCTCGAACGAGGCCACCGTGGTCCCATCGGGGGCCAGGCAGAGCTGCGGATGATCGCCTGAACCCAACTCTACCGCGGGATCGGTCGGCGCGGACTGGGTACCGTCGTGCCAGCGCACCCACGTCCGGTCCGTCTCCGATGGTCCCGCTACCAAGTCTATCCTGCCGTCCGGCCGCATCATCTCATCGCCCGTCCGCTGGCCGAACCCAGATCGCGGTTCGATGAGACAGTAGGCGGCGAGCCGCTCGAAGCTCCCGCCCGGCGACCCCTGCTGAAAATGGCCGAAGCACGCGTCGTCGCGCGTCATCGTCAGGAGGTGAAGAACGGAATCGCGCCACTGCAGCCGCCCGATCGCCACGTCGTTGTACGCCCAGTCGATGTAGTCCTCCGGACGCTGGAGCTCGGCGGCGTCGATCGTTGCCACGGTCTCCGTGCGCCCGTCGTTCATCTTCAGCATCACGAGTCGCGGGTCGAAGTCGGTGGCGTAGTATTCCAGCCACGACACGGCGAGTACGTCGCCGGCCCCGTCGATCGTCGCGCTCATGAACGGCGCTTCGGGTACCGGTCCCCCTGGGCCGTCGTACAAGGTATCGACCACCCCGGTGCCGTCGTTCTGTCGCACGAGAACCCAGGTTCCGAGCGTGTCGTCCTCCGGGAACACCTGCACGGCGAAGCACCGAGGGCCGCAGCGAGCCCCGGCGCCCCAGGAGACCGCGCCGCGCTCTTCGGCCGCCTCGAGGATGGTCCGCCGCAGCGGTCGATCGAAGAGCTTTGGGCACCAGCCGTCCGGGGAGGTCACAGCGCAGAAGCCGTCGCGGCACGCCTGACCCTCGGCGCAGTCGAAGTCCATCTCGCACGGCGCGCCGGCGCCACCGTCATCGCCCGGACCGCCGTCCGTCTCCGACCCGTCGCCGAGGATGTCGCCGCCGTCAGCCGCGCCGTCATCCGGATCGGCGCCGCCATCACCACACGCCGGCACCACGGTGCCGAGCAGAGCGAGCAACGCGACGACGAGAGAGGCGCACGGTCTCGACGCACCACCGTTCCACGGGCTCATGGAAGTCCTCCTGCTCCGCACTGGGAGCGGAACCAACGCGATCGGCGAGCACCGCAGATCGCAGAATATGCGTGAATTAGAGAGAGAGAGAGAGAGAGAGAGAGAGAGAGAGAGGGTACGCCAGGAATCGGCGCGGCCCGGGGGCGGCGGGATGGACCTCGCCGCTTGGCCTCCCCTGGCCGACGATGAAGCGACTCGACGCGGAACGCGTTCCCGTCACCTCGAGCAACTCCTTCGGACACTTCGGACAAGGGTCAGGATGCGCTGGCGCCCGCGTGGAGTCAAGCGAAGATCTGGGAACTGCGGTGGGGAGTTGCTCGGGTCGCCGCTTGACGCACGAATTCCCACGTCTATAGTAGTCGTGCCGGCCTGGAATCAGGCCGGGAAAGGAGTGCGACGCTCGACGATGTTCTTCGATCCTCTCTACCTGCTGTTCATGGTCCCGGGCTTCCTCCTGGCCGCGATTACGGCCCTGGTGGTCCGGACGCGTTTTTCCCGCTTCGAGAAGGTCCCCCTGCGCAGCGGCCTGTCGGGCGCCGAGGTGGCGCGCGAGATCCTGCGGCGGCAGGGGCTTTCCGGGGTGAGCATCGAGGTCCACGAGGGATTCCTGTCCGACCACTACGACCCGACCGAACGCGTCGTTCGGCTGTCGCCCAAGGTCTACCACGGCCGCTCCGTCGCCGCGGCCGCGGTCGCGGCGCACGAGGTCGGTCACGCGATCCAGCACGCCAAGGCGTACGGCCCGATGGCCCTGCGGACGGCTTCCGTCCCGGCCGCCAACATCGGCTCCAGCCTCTCGTGGATCCTCATCTTCGTCGGCTTCATCTTCCAGTCCTTCAACCTCGCGGTCGCCGGCGTCGCCCTGTTCGGCCTCGTCGTCTTCTTCCAGGTCATCACCATCCCGGTCGAGTTCAACGCCTCGACGCGCGCCAAGGCCGCGGTCATGGAATACGGCCTGGTCACGGTGTCGGAGGAGCGCGACATCTCCAAGATGCTCTCCGCCGCCGCGCTGACCTACGTCGCCGCGCTGGTGGTCGCCCTCCTGCAGCTCGTCTACTTCCTGATCCGCCTCGGCCTCCTGGGCGGATCGCGGAACGACTAGGCGAGGCCCCGGGACGTGCGCCCCAAGAATCTGGCCCTCCGCGTCGCCCGCACCGCGCTCGACAAGGGAGCCCGCTCGATCCAGATCCTCGACCTGCGCGGCAAGGCCGACTACGCCGACATGCTGGTCCTCTGTTCCGGCAACTCCACCCGGCAGGTTTCCGGCATCGCCGACGCCGTCGAGAAGGACCTGCTGCGCTCGAAGGTGCGCGCCGCCTCGGTCGAGGGAATGTCTTCGTCGCAGTGGGTCCTTCTGGACTACATCGACGTCGTCGTCCACGTCTTCCTCGACGACGTCCGTGCCTACTACGACCTCGAAGGCTTGTGGATGGATGCCCCCCGCGTTCCGGTTCCCGAGACCTCGCCCCGCTCGGCGTCGCGACCCAAGCCCGGCTAGGGTAGCAGGACAGAGATCAGGGCCCCCGCCACCGAACCGCGCCCTTCAGGGCGCGGCCGGCTCGGACGCATCGGCCGCGGGCTGAAGCCCGCGGTTCGGATCCGGGTTTCCGGCCCCCGGCTCGGGTTGTGCCGGGGGCGGCTCGATCGTCTCCTCCGCGACGCACGTCCGGGATTCCAGCTCGCAGCGATCGCCCGACCAGCAATCGTCGTCCGACTCGCAGTCCGCCGAGGTGATCGAGAACAGCACGCCGGTGACGGCCAGCGCGACTCCGCCGAAGATCAGCCCGCCGATCGCCGCCGAATCCACCGCGTCGCTCCCGAAAAACCCGCTCCCCTCCGGCAGCGTCGCGCTGTAGACGAAGCCGCCGACCATCGTCGCGCCCCCCACGCCGGCGATCGTCGCCGGCAGGATCTGCCTCTTCGTGCATCCCGGTCCGACCAGCAACAGCATCGACGCGGCCACCCCCGCAAGAAGTTTCATGGGGCGGACTATAATCACGAACCGGCATCGTTCGTCGAGAGCGCGTCCGGGCCACACAACACCTGCCGGTCCGGGCGCGACAAGGGCGCATGCTCTCCGACCTCCTCGACCTCCTCTTCCCCCGCCGCTGCCCCGCTTGCGACGCGGTGGCCGATGTCTCGGCGCGCTTCTGCCCCGACTGCCTGCCGGGCGTCGTGCCCGCGCCGCGTCACGCGTGCCCCGTCTGCGGCGCGCCCGCGGGCCACGACGGCCCCGTCTTCCCCTGCGTCGAGTGCCGGCGGCGGCCGCCGCCGTTCCGCCGCGCCGCCGCCGCGTTCCTCTTCGGCGGGTCCCTCGCCGATGCGCTCGCCCGCTTCAAGTCCGGCGGGGTCCCCGACTTCCCCGACGCCGTCGCCGCGCCGTTCGCCCGCGCGGTGGCCCGCCTGCTGGCCGCTGATCGCCCCCCGCTCCCCGTCCACCTCGCGGTCGCCGTCCCTCCCGATCCGCAGCGGCTCGCGCGCCGCGGGTTCGACCCCGCGACTCTCGTCATCCGGGCCGCCCTCCGGCACCTCGACCTGCGCCTGGCCCACGACGTCCTCCGCTCCGGCCCCCGTCCCCGCCCCCAGCGCGACCTCGACCGCGACGCCCGCCTTCGCGCCCTCCACGGCGTCTTCCGCGCCGCTCCCGGCGCCGAGCGCCGGCTTCGCGGGCGCCACGTCCTCCTGCTCGACGACGTCCGCACCACCGGCTCCACGGTCGCCGCCTGCGCCCGCACGCTGCTCGCCGCCGGCGCCGCCTCGGTCCGTGTTGCCACCCTGGCCCTCGTGGAGTAGACAGCGCCCCCATGAACGCCGCCGGCAAGCACTCGTCCGGGTCCGGCGCCGGCAGACGGAAGGCGCCCCCGCCGGGGAAAGACGCGGCCGACGTCAAGGTCGTCTGCCGCAACCGTCGTGCGCGCGAGCGGTACACGGTCGAGCGCACCTTCGAGGCCGGCATCGAGCTGTTGGGGACCGAGGTCAAGGCGCTGCGCGACGGTGAGGCGGACATCGCCGACGCCTACGCCGTGCTCCAGGACGGCCAGGTCGTCCTGCTCAACTTCCACATCGCCCCCTACAAGAGCGGCGGCTACGTGAACCACGCCCCCCGCCGCCCGCGGCGCCTCCTCCTGCACCGCCGCGAGATCAAGCGCCTCATCGGCCGGGTCGCGGAACGCGGCAACACGCTCATACCCCTGACCGTGTACTTCAAGAAGGGCTGGGCCAAGGTCGAGCTGGCGCTGGCCAAGGGCAAGGCGACGATCGATCGGCGCGAGGAGATCCGGAAACGGGACGTGGAGCGCGAGGAGCGCCAGGGAGGACGCCGGTGAATCCGGACGGCCTGGACCTCTCCGGCCCGGATCGGCTGCTCTCCCTCGTCGGCGACGTGGTCGTCGTCCTGTCCCCGCTCCCCTTGCCCGTCGGCCGCCGCGTGGACCTCTCCCTGGGCCCGGATGCCGGCCTCCCCGTCAGCGGCAAGGTCATCGACGTGGCACGCGCGCCCGACGGCTTCCGCCTGCGCATCCGCCTCCAGAGCCTGCCGCGTGCCCGCCGCGAAGCCCTCGCCGCACTTCTTCCCCGGCCCTGACCCTCCCCGCCCCCCCCGAACCAACAACTTGACTCTGACGACCCACCAAGAACTCGACCCGGACGACCAACCGAGAACTTCTCTCCTTGCCCACCTGTCGCGCGCAAGGGTACAGTTCTGTCCAGGAGTGCCCGCTTGAACGATCGCGTGGCCATCCTCGGCTACCGGATTGTCCGCCCGCTGGCCACGGGCGGCATGGGTGCGGTCTTCGAGGTCGAGAAGCTGGCGACGCGGCAGCGTTTCGCGGCGAAGTTCCTGCACGAGCACCTCGCGACGGAGCGCGAGTACCGGCTGCGCTTCGAGCGCGAGGTCGGGGCGCTTTGCGCGGTGCGGCACCCCCACATCGTGAACATCTTCGGCTGGCGCCTGCCCGCGCTGGGCGAGAGCGGCAAGCCGTACATCCTCATGGAGTTGCTGCACGGCGAGGGCGTGGACCAGCTCCTGGCGCGCGAGGTCGCGCTGGCGCCGCGCCGCGCGATCGGCATCCTGCTCCAGGCCCTCGACGGTCTGGCCGCCGCCCACACCGCGGGCGTCATCCATCGCGACCTCGGCCCGTCCAACGTCTTCCTCACCGTCCAGCCCCACAGCGACCCGCTCGTCAAGCTCCTCGATTTCGGCCTCGCCGGGCCGGTCGGCGGGGGCGAGGCGCGCGCGAACGTCACGCAGGCCGGCACCGTCATGGGCAAGCCGGCGTACGTCGCGCCCGAGATGTTCGAGGGCCGCCCGATCGATTCCCGCTCGGACATCTTCGCCTGCGGCGTGCTGCTCTTCCGCATGATCGCCGGCCGCCTGCCCTACCGCGAGCAGGACTCGAGCCTGCTGTGGATGGAGCGGTACTCCGAGCGTCGCGAGCCGCGCGAGTATCCCGCGCTCCGCGACTACCTCGCCAACGTGCCGGACGTCCTGGACGAGGCCTGTGCGCGGGCGATGCGCCGCAATCCCGATCACCGTTTCCGCTCCGCGCGCGAGATGCAGCTCGCCCTGCTCGACGTCGACACCGAACTGGCCCGTCTCGCCGGCGAGACGAGCGAGTCCAATCTTTCGTGGGCCGATGCGTCGCCCGCGGACGCTGCCGCGTCCGGCGGCGCAGGAAGTCCGCCGTCGACCGTCGCCTTCCCCCTCTCCCCCGACCTCGATCAGCCGCTCAAGCCCAAGGGGGACGCGACGCCGCTGCCGGTGATTGCCGACCGGCCCGCGGCGCTGCGCCACCCCACGGCGCCGGACGGCCGTTCGCTCCCGATCATCATCGACCCCAAGAAGCCTGCGCGGCGGGAGCCGGTCTCGACGGCCGCCAACACCTGGGAGGTCGTGCCGGCAGAGCGGCCGGCGGCGCCGCCGGAGCGCAAGGCGGAGCGCTCCGGATCCTCCGTCGTCGCTCGCTCCGTTCCGGCCGGCGGCCGCAGCTTCGTGCTCCGCCCCGCCGTGCTTGCCGCCGCGGTCGTCCTTCTGGCCCTCACCGTCGCCCTCGTCGTGCTTTTCACGCGTCCGGGCGACGCGGGTGGAGGCGCCGCGAGCCCGACGGGCCTCGTTCGCGTCGAGGGTCCCGCTGCCGCCGCGGACCGGGACCCGCCGGCGCCGGCGACGCCGCCGGAGGTCCGGGGACCGGAGCCCGCGGCTCCGCTCGCGCCGGACGCGTCCGCGGCTGTTCCCGTCCCGCCGCCGCCCGCGACACCGCCGGCGGCCCCGGCCGACGCCGCACCGTCCGCTCCCGCGGATGCCGTGGCGATCGTCCTGCTCGGCCTGCCGCCCGGCGCCACGGCAAGCCTCGGCGGAGTCCCGTTCGCGGGCCAGCCTCTGCGGATCGAGCTGCCGGCATCCTCCACGCCCCAGCTCCTGCACGTGGCCGCCCCCGGATTCAAGGTGTACGAGTCGCGCATCGCGCCGACGGCGGACTCCAGCATCTCCATCCCGCTCGTGCCGGTCGACGGCGTCCCGATCGCGGCGCCGCCGCCGGATGCCGGGACGCCTCCCGCCGACGCGGGCCGCCGCATCCGCCCGCCGTCCGGCCCGCGGAACCCTCGCGAGCCGCCTGGGCCGCGCCCGCCGACCACGACGGGGCCCGGAATTCCGCTCCCGGAGACTCCTCCAGGGTGAGCCGACGGCGCCGCGCCCGCCGGCCGCCGCTCCTCCCGCTCCTCGGCCTTGTCGTCCTCTGGTGCGCGGCGCCCGACGCCGCCGCGCAGGGCCGCTCGCAGTCGCAACGCGACCGGGACGAGGCGCGCGAGTGGTACACGACGGGTCGCGAGGCGCTGGGACGCAACGAGCCCGAGGTCGCGCTGGCCGCGTTCGAGCAGGCCTACGCGCTCTACCCCCACTGGGCCTCGATGGTCGGGATGGGTTTGGCGTACCAGGCGCTGGGCCAGGCCGGCCAGGCGCTGGTCTGCTTCGAGCAGGGGCTGGCCGATGGCGGCGACGAGATCCCCGACTCGGAGCGCGCCGACATCGTGACGCGCATGGCGATCCTGCGGACGCAGCTTCCACCGCCGCCGCCCGTCGCCCCGCCGCTCCCCCCGCCGCCGCCGCCCGAGGAGGAGACCGACGCGGCGATCGCCTGGTTCTGGGGCCTCCTGGGCACGGCCGGCGCGCTCGGCGTCGCCGCGATCGGCACCGGCAGCTACACGCTGGTGCTCGACCGCGAGTACCACGACCCCGCGACCACGGCCGAGCGGCGGGACGGGATCCGGCCCACCGGCGAGGCGCTCCAGCTCACGACCGACGTCCTGCTGGGGGCGGCCGGCGCCGCGGTCATCGCGGCGATCATCGTCTACGTCGTGGGCGGCGACGACGACGAATCCGACGCCGGTGCGCTGTCGCTCTCGCCCTCCCCCACCGGCGCCGGGCTCGCGTTGTCGTTGTCGTTCTGAGCGTCCGGCCCCTTCCCCGCTACGGTGCGGGGCCCAGGTCCGTGATGCAGTCGAGCTGCGCCTGGGCGGAGGGCTGGGTCGCGCGGCCGGTCGCCGCGTCGCACTGGAAGTGGCGATCGATGCAGCCGAACGTGTCCTGGTTGACGTCCGAGCTTTCCGCCGCGGGGTTGTCCACGCGCGGGATGGCGTCGCGACAAGCCGAAGCCGCGGACGAGTCGGCGAGCCCGTCGCAGCATTGTTCCTGCTTTGCCATTGCCGAGCGGTAGGCGTTCTGGGCCGCTCCGCCGCAGCCGGCCGCGGCGACGATCGCCGCCGCCAGGGCCAAGCCGCCCGCGACCGACATCCGACGTCCGCTGCACCTCATGCCGCTCCTCCTCGCGCGCGCGCGCCTGGGAACCATGCCATGACCACGAGGCTCTATCAACGATGCTGCGTACCGATCTCCACGGTCACCGTTCCGCCTTGCGTCAGCGCGCCCAGTCCCGCCGCGAGGCCGCCGAGCTCGAGTCCGGCGGCGGCCGTGCCGGCGTAGGCCCCGGGAACCCAGACCCAGATCCCGCCGCTCCAGGCGTAGCGGCCTGAAATCCAGGCCGCCCCCGGGAACGGAGGAGGAGGAGGGACCTCGACGGGCGCGAGCGGCATCGGCGGGCGCTCGACGGCGCCCAGCGCGACGAGCTGCGCCTCGACCTGGGCGCGCAGCGTCCAAGCGGCGGCGGCGTCGGCGCGAGCCTGCCACGCGTCCAGCTCCTGCCGGCGGGCCTGCTCCTCGGCGAGCCGCGCATCTTCCCGCCGGGCTTCCTCCACACGATTCGCGTCGTCGGTCCGGAGTCGCGCGCGGTAGCCGGGGTCCGCGCCCAGTCCGATCAGGTACCCGCTGACGTCCAGCCGCAGCGACAGGCCTGCCTGCAGCGCCAGCACCGAAGCCAGGCGGGCCTCCTCGGCCGCCCGCAGGTTCGCCTGCCGTTCCTGCTCGACCCGGAGCGATTCCTCGGCCTCGAGCCGCAGGCGGTAGCCGGGGTCCGCGCCCAGCGCGATCAGGTACCCGCTGACGTCCAGCCGCAGCGTGAAACCCGCCTGCAGCTCCAGCTCCGCCGTGCGACGGGCCTCCGCCGCCGCGGCGAAGGCCGCCTGCCGGATTTCCTCCTCGCGCCGCGCCCGCTCGGCTGCCGCCGCGGCGTCGGCCTCGCGCTGCCGGGCTTCCAGGCTCAGCCGGATCTCGAGGTCGGCCTGCGCCTCCCGCTCCAGACGCTCCCGCTCCGCGTCGGCCGCCGCCCGCACGCGCACCCTCCTGTCGGGATCCGCACCGGCGGCGATGAGGCCGGTCACGACGGCGCCCCGCAGATCGAAGTCGACCCGCTCGCGGTCCGTCGCCGTCCGTCGCGTCGCGCCGGCACCCTCGAGCGCCACGACCACGTCCGCGCGGGCTTCGAGCGAGATCTCCAGCGCGACCTGCCGATCCGCGGCGCGCCGCGCTTGCTCCTCGGCCGCGACGTCCACGAGGCGCTCCACGGCCAGATCCACCACGACCCCGGCCAGCTCCTGCTCCGGATGCGGGCTGCGCAGGACCAGGACGCACGAGCCGGGGACCGCGGCGCCCAGCTCCAGCGTTCCCTCGATCGTCCGCGCGCCGACGTCGCCCGCGGGGAGCTGCGGCGGCGGGGAGGCGCCGTAGGCCGCCGAAGCGGCCACGTCCCCGGGGTCGATCGCCGCCTGCGCGCTGCCCTGCACGCCGGGGGCGGAGACGCGGGCCCCGGCCTGGACGGACGGGACGACGGCCCCGACGAGCGAGCTCACCAGCTCGGCCTGCTGCCTCCGCTCCTGCTCCAGCTCGGCCAGCCGGCGCTCGGCGTAGGCGGCGAAGGTCTCGCCCATCACACCGCCGTCCTCGCGAGCGGGACAGCGGATCTCGTACTCCAGCTCGAGCGCCCGCGGCAGGTACACGGCATAGCGCAGCACGTGGTCGCCGTCCTGCACCTCCGCCAACGCGACCTCCGCGACCAGCGTCGATGGCCCGGCGACCGGGGCATACGAGACGCGGTTCGCCGCGACGACGTCGGTGCGGAACTGGGGCACGCAGCCGAGGGATCCCAGGAGGAGCACGGTTGCAGGAAGGCGGTGGCTCATGTTCGCTGTCCTCTGCGCGGCTCGGTTCCCGCGCCAACGACGGCCCATAAGCGAGGAGCGGGCCAAGCAGGGCGGCGGGGGCGGGGCGTCGGATGTCGCGGGAATCACGAGCGACGAAGGGTCTCGGCACGGGGGGAGCGGCTAGGACTGTGACCGGCGGTTCACGCGCCGGCGGAGGACGACCCACGACGTCTCGCCGACGACGGCCAGACCGAAGACCGCGACCAGGATCCACGGCAGGTGCGCCAAGTGCCCGGAATGGACCGCGTGCCCGTCCCCGCTCCCCGCCTCGCCGTGACCCGCGTGGCCGTCGGGGTCCGAGCCGTCCCCCTCCCGCGCGTGCCCGTGGTGCGGGCCCGTCGTCGTCGCCGTGTCGTAGAGCCCCTCGGCGAAGTGCAGGAAGGCGACGTACTTCCCGACGTACGCGCGACCGGCCGCCACGTCGGTCCGATCGTAGTCCCGGCGCTCGAGCGCCTCCCCGAAGGTCCGCGCGAGGCCCGCGCGCACCGCGTCCGCCACGAGATCCTGCAGCGGTCGTGCGTCCCCGGTGACCAGCGCGCGGTCCGCCTCGGCGACCGCGGGGCTGGACTCGGCGCCCGCCGGCTTGATGCCGGAGTACGCGGCGCCCTCCCCTTCGCGGTGGATTCGCACCAGCACCTCGAAGAACCGCCGGTCCGCCTCCTCCGCCCCGGCGCCGCCGCCGCGGCGCGCCGCCACGGCTTTTTCGAACTCCTCGCGGATCGGCGCCTCGTCCCCGGGCTGGACCCACACCAGAACCAGGTCGACATCGTCCGTCTCCAGAGCCTGCTGCGCCGCCGTGATCACCGGGCCCGACATGGTGTCGCAGTGCGCGCTCGCGCGCGCCGGCGCCAGCACGGCCGCGAGGACCGCCAGGAGCGCCAGCGATCGGTACGTACGGAACGCGGTTCGTTTGTCGTTCATGGTCCTCCTCCTTCGCTATCGCGCGGTCGAGACGCTCGGCCGTGCACTCTCCGCGCCTTCCATCGCGCGCGGAAACAGAACGTGGTTCTCCAGATGGATGTGCTCCATCAGCTCCGACTCGAGCCGCGCCAGGCCGTGGTACAGCTCGCGCCAGCTCGCACACGCTTCCTCCGGCAACGCAAAGTCGCCGGCCAGCTCCCGCGTCCGGCGCAGGTTCTTCCCGTGGTCGTCGTGTTCCTCCGTCATGACCTTGATGGGCATGAGCGCGAACTCGCCGCGACCCGCGCGGATCAGCGGGAAGAGCACACGCTCCTCCTTCGCCAGATGATCGTCGACCGCCGCATGGACGTGCTCCAGATGATCCGCCAGACCGCGCGGACAGGCGGCCTTGCCGGCGTGGACCCGCTCGACCCGGCGCGCGAGCTCCACCAGCACCGGCAAGTCCCGCCGCAACGCCTCGTGATAGCGCGTCTCGATGAAGTCGATCAGCTCGCCCACCGGCCGCCGCGTCCAGCCGACCCTCGCCGGCTCCGCCGCACCCTCTCGCACCAACTCCTCCCCGATCGCCGCGGGGTCGAGCCCGGCCAAGGCACACGCCTCGCCCAGCGTCTGCTCCCCCCGACAGCAGAAGTCCAGCCGGTGGCGCGCCAACACGGTGGCCGCCTTCTGATTGGCAGCCACGATCTCGGCCAATGTCATCTCGTTCTCGATCATCGTTCACCTTCCCTTCTGCCATGGGACAAAGCGAGACCGGTGCCATCATGTTATTGTATCAATATCAACACATTAGGCTAAGCGATGTGTAATCAACGACGCATGATTCGTTGTGCGAAGGACACCATTGATGTAATAATGTCATCCATGGACAGTCTTGAGACGCTCGTGGGGATCGCATCGCACCTGACGGCTGCGGCGAGCGCCGGGGATCGGAATCTGCGGTTGCTGGAGGCGTTGCGGAGCATCGTGCCGTTCGACGCGGCGGCCTTGTTGCGCCTCGAGTCCGAGTCGTTGGTTCCGGTGGCGGCGCGTGGTCTGTCGCCGGCGGCGATGGGACGGCGCTACTTGCTGGGGGAGCACCCGCGGCTGGAGATCGTCTGCAAGTCGCCGGCGCCGGTGTTGTTCCCGGCGGACACGAGCTTGCCGGATCCGTTCGACGGTCTGTTGCTCGGGGATGCGGCGGCGACGCATCGCATCCACGCCTGTCTTGGTTGTCCGTTGCGGATCCACGGCGAGCTGGTCGGCGCGCTGACGGCGGACGCCGAGGCGCCGCAGGCGTTCGACGGGCTGGACATGCGGGTGGTGGGCGCGGCCGCGGCGCTTGCGGCGGCGGAGCTGCGGTCGACGCAGCTCATCGAGGCGTTGGAGCGTGAGGCGGCGCGAAAAGGGTTGGCGGCCCAGGATCTCGTCCGCGATGCGCTCGTGCAGCATGGCAGTCAGATCCTCGGGACGAGTCCGGCGATGGCGCGGTTGAAGCGCGAGATCGATCTGGTGGCGCAGTCGGACTTCACGGTCCTGATCCTGGGCGAGACCGGCGTGGGCAAGGAGCTGGTGGCCCGGGCGCTGCACGCGGCGTCGGCGCGGCGGAGCCAGCCGTTGATCTACGTCAACTGCGCGGCGCTTCCGGAGACGCTGGCGGAAGCGGAGCTGTTCGGGCACGTGCGCGGCTCGTTCACGGGGGCCGCGACGGATCGGGCGGGGAAGTTCGAGGTCGCGGACGGGGGAACGCTGTTCCTTGACGAGATCGGCGAGTTGCCGCTGGCGGTGCAGCCGAAGCTCCTGCGGGCGCTCCAGGAAGGGGAGATCCAGCGCGTCGGCTCCGACCGTCCTCTCGCGGTGCGGGTCCGCGTGGTGGCCGCCACGAACCGCGATCTGGCCCGGGAGGTCCAGGCGGGGCGTTTCCGTGCCGATCTGTACCACCGGTTGAACGTCTACCCGCTTCCTGTGCCGCCGCTGCGCGAGCGGCGGGAGGACATCCCGCTCCTGGCCGGCACGTTCTGCGACCTCGCGCGCCGCCGTCTCGGCCTGGGCCCCGTGCGCCTCGCCGCCGACGCTCTCGACGCGCTCGACCGCTTCGACTGGCCGGGAAACGTCCGCGAGCTGGAGAACGTGGTGGCGCGGGTGGTGCTCCGCGCCTCCGCTTCCGTCCCCCGCGGCGAGCCCGTCATTCTCACGGCCGCGCATCTGGCACGGGACGTCTCGTCGACGGGGACGCCGGCACCGGGCCCGTCCGTCGTCCCGCCCCCGGCCGTGGCGCCGGGGACGACGATGCGCGAGGCCTGGCGCGAGTTCCAGCGCGGCCTGGTGCGGCGCACGCTGGCCGGCCACGGGGGCAACTGGGCGGCGGCCGCCCGGAGCCTCGGCATGGACCGCGGCAATCTCCACCACCTCGGCCGCCGGCTCGGTCTCAAGGTTCCGCGCCGCGGCTGAGCGTGCCGGCGGCTCCCGCGCGGCTGCCGTTGCCACCGCCCGACCCGATCTGCTAAGAGGGCGCGCAGATCGCGAGGCGGCGCGTGAGCCGGGAAGAAGCCAGGAATAGCGCCGGATCCCGCACCAACGGCCTGCACGGCTGGATGGTGGCGTGTGCCTTGTTCGCGCTGGCCGGCCTCGTCGCCTCCGGCATCTCCTGGCGCACCCACTGGCAGGTCCGCTCGGCTCCCCCCACCGTCCGCCCGTCGTGCACGCTCTCCGAGTCCACGGGTTGCGCCGACACCGCCCGCAGCTCCTACGCGGTCGTCCTCGGCGTCCCGATCGCCCTCTGGTCCGCCTGCGGTTTCGGCGCGTTGCTCGTCCTCGCCGTGCTCGGTCTCCGCCGGCGCCCCGATCACGCTTTTCCCACGGGCCTGCTCTTCGCGGTCGCCGGACTCGCCGCCGCCGCCGGGGTCACGATGGCCCTCATCGCCCGCTTCGTCCTCGGCGTGTTCTGCGTCGAGTGCACCGTGATCCAGGTCCTCGCCGTCGCGACCTTCGCCTGCGCGGCCCTCCAGCTCCGCGAGGTGCGCCTCGGTCCCTCCCGGGCGCTCGCCGCCGACGTCCGCCGGCTGGTCTCGTACCCCCGCACGACCGTCGCCGTCACCCTTTTCGGCGCCGCGGGCGTGCTCCTGTTGGTCGTCTTCTACCCCGAGCACGAGTGGCGGGCGCCTGGGATCCCCGGACTTCCGCCGGGCGCCGGGACCTTGCCGCTCTCCGGTCAAGCCGGCATTCCCGGCGGGGTCACCGCCGAAGGGCATCCGTACCTCGGCGCCGCCGAGCCCCGGGTCACGGTCGTGGAGTACAGCGACTACCAGTGTCCGGTCTGCCGTGGCGCCCACGCGGCGCTGCGCGACATGGTCGCCCGCCACCCCGACCGCATCCGGCTCGTTCACGTCCACCTGCCCCTCGATCAGGCGTGCAACCGCGCGGTGCCGCGGCCGTTCCATGTCCAGGCGTGCGAGCTGGCGCGCGCCGCGGTCTGCGCCGAGCGCGCGGGGCGGTTCTGGGAGATGAACGACGCGCTGTTCGAGCACCAGGACGACCGCGCGCGACTCGACGCCGTCACGCTGGCCCCGCTCGCCGGAATCGCGGACTCCGCGGCGCTCCGCGGCTGCATCGACGGTCCCGACTCCGACGCCGCGGTGCGCCGCGACATCGAGCAGGGGATCGCCGCGCTGGCCGGAGTCGGCCCGGGGCTCGGAACGCCCGCGTTCGAGATCTTCGACGCGTCCGGCCGGCTGGCCGGGCGCTACCTCGGCATCGGCGGCGACGACGGATTGCCCGAAGACGTTCTCCGACGGCTCGACGCGGGCTGGCCGGAGGAGACGGGGGAAACCAGCCCGCAAGGCGACGGGAGGTGACGACCATGAGAAGGCAGTGGATCGCGGTGACCGCGGTCGCGCTCGGCGCGGCCTGGATCGGCTTGACGTCCGCGGGATGCCCCGGACCGGCGGCATGCCCGCCGGTCGAGTGCAACGTGGAGGGGATGGAGGACCTGGCCGACGAGGCGCTCGCCTGCGCCTCGCGCGCGGTCGATGGGGGCAACGGCGTCGCCTACTGGCTCCTGCCGCTCAGCCCCGTCGTCGCGTCCGAGACGGGCGTCCTGCAGTACGTTCTCCTGGCCGCGAACACCTCCGAGGCGCCCACGGCGGCGATGCTCGCCGTCGCCACCGGCGAGTGGTTCCTCGAGCCGGACGACGGAGCACCCGTCTCCATCAAGACCCTGGCCGTCAACGTGGCGCCGAACATCGAGGTCGGTCCGGGACAGACCGAGTTCTACATCGGCACGCTCCTGCTCGCCGACGCCCCGCAGCTCAGCTCGTCCCGCTGGGTCAACCTGCGGCTGGAGCTGCAGGACAACGGCCGCACGGCCACCCTGCGTCTCCGTCTCCCCATCCGCGCCGAGAGCGACGAGGAGCTGAACGCCGATTGCTGGCGCGCCATCTCCGCCCACCGCGAGCGTCCCGTGCGCAAGTGGGCCGCCCGCGTCACCACCGACATGCTCCGGTCGCGCGCCGAGGACTAGTAGCAGTACCCGTACTCCACGCCGCCGAAGGTCATCGGCGTGTCGAACGGGTTGCAGGACAGGCCGCCTGAGCAGATCCCCGACGACACGCGGCAGAACGCGATGCACTCGGTGTCCCCCAAGCCCGAGGTGTCGGCGCACCAGAATCCCGGACGGCAATCGGTGTCATCGACGCAGTACGCGCCCTGCGTGCCGCTGCCGGAGCCCCCCGTGCAGTCCGTCAGTTTCTCCCCGGTCGAGATGATCTCCAGCGGCCGGCAGGAGGTTCCCGACGGACAACCCGCGTTCGTCATGATGTCGCAGGCGTGGCTGCAGTAGCCGGGCAGCGCGGCGGAGCCGAGCGGCAGGCAGATCGATCCGCCGCCGCTGCAGTCCGAGGCGGACGTGCAGTAGTCGAAGCACATCGCCACCACGCTCGCCGGGTCCGCGGAGAACAGCCCCGCACAGACCGTGCCGGCCATGCACTCGCTGTCGGCCGTGCAGGTCTGGCTCGACGTCGCCGAGCCCGCCGGCCCGCACAGCTTCTCGACCGTGCCCGGAAGAAGATCGAAGTTCACCGTGCACTTCTCGCCCGCCGCGCACCCGCAGTACGGCCGCAGCCGGCACGGCGACTCGGGACACGACCCCGAATCCGTCGTTCCCCCGTCGTCCCGCGGCGGCGTCGTGTCGGTGCCCCCGTCGTCCGCCGGCGGCGTCGTGTCCGTCCCGCCGTCGTCCCGCGGCGGGGTGTCCCCCGCGTCGCTCCCGGACTCCAGCCGGCAGCTCGCGTCGCACCCGTCGTGCGGCAGCCGGTTCCCGTCGTCGCACTCCTCCCCGATCGAGTAGTTCACGCAGCGGTCGCCGCAGCCGCCCGTTGCCGAGCATACCGGCGGGCGGTAGATGTTGCCCTCCGCCTCCGCACAACCCACGCTCAGCCCCCACACGCCCGCCACACCCAAGGCCGCCGACATCGCCAAGGCCGCAAGCCCCCGTACCCTGCCGCTCATCTTCGCCTCCCTCGACCCGAACGTCCCCCACGCACCCGGATACCCGTTCCCCGCCTCTTCTCCCTCACTCGCGGCGGTCTAGCAGACACCCCCCGATCAGGCAAGTCACCCCACCTCCCTTGCTACGCGCCGTCACGCCTGCGATTCTCCGCCCGCATGACCCTGTCCTGCTCCGTCACCTCGCTGACCCTCGCGGCGGTGGTTTGCGCCGCCGCTTGTCCTTCGTCGGGGCCCTCGCCCGTGGTTCCTGCCACGCCGCCGGGAGAGCCGGCGCCGATCCCCATCGGCGACGGCGACCTGGACGCCTTCGCGGCCCGCGAGTCGGAAGTCGCGCTCTGCCTCCACGGCGCCGGCCCACGTCTGCTCCTTGTCGCGCTCCCCGCCGGCCCGGCCACCGACCTCGCCTGGCCGCTCGGCCCCGACGATCGCTGCCAGCGCCTTGCCGTCGGCGACGACGCGGTCTGCATCGCCTCGTACGACGGCGGCGTCGCGTGCGCCCCCCGGGACGGCGGTCCGGATGTCGTCTCCGTCGCCGTCGCCGGTCCGCCCACGGGTCTGGCGTGGGACGGGGCGTCGTTCTGGGCCGCCACCGACGGCGAGGGTCTCTGGCGCTTCACGTCATCGGGCGACGCCGAGCGCGTGCTGGACCTGCCCGACGTCATGAGCGGCCTGGTCGCCGGACCCTTCGGCCTGGCCTGGGGCAGCGCCGGCGAGTTCACGTGGCGCACGCGAACGCTCCGTCGCGGCGCCGGCGACCCGACGTGGATCCGTCCGCCGCTTCCGGTCAACGTGCGATGCGAGGACGAGGCCGAGGTCTGCGAGTGGGTGAGCACGGCGATCGGGTGGTTTCGCGGAAAAGTCTGGTTCGCCGCCGCCAACGCCCCCGCGCCGCTCTACACCTGGAATCCCGACGAGGGGCAGTGGCGCGAGTATCACGTGGACGGCGAGGTGCTGGTGGGGCCGGCCGGCGCGTGGGCGGTGTCCGTCGGCGGCGCGGTCCAGCGGTGCCCGGCGAACCGCAACCGTTTCGAGCCGGCCGGCGTCGCGCTCGATCCCGGCGAGGCCCTCGGCGCCGCCGCCGGCGGACTGTGGGCCGCCGGGCACGGCGTGCTGCGCCTGGTGGTCGCCGCCCCGTAAGTGGCGTGCGGGGCGCCCCCCTCTACTCCTTGTCCGTGCGCCGCCTGAGCTTTGTCTGCGACGTCACCTTCGGGCGCGGCGGTTTGCCGTCCGCGTTCGGCACGAACCGCACCGTCGTGGTGATTTCGAACTGCAGTGTCGTGAGCAGCCGGGCCAGCTCGTCGGCGAAGTGGCTCGTCTCGAGGAACTCCCGGAGCTCCTTCGCCACGACCTTCAGGATGGCGTTCTTGGTGTCGTCGAGCTGCGAGCCGACGTAGGCGGCGATCTCCCGGGGCACCTTGAGATCGCCGAGCGCCGCCCGCAGGGCGGCCCCGCGCTCGCCCTTGCTCACCCGCTCCCAGCCCGCCTCGATCCCGCGGCGCACCATGTCGGCCACCGCGCCCTCCAGGATCGGCCTCACGCGGCGCGTCCGCGGTCCCTCGTCCTCCGCCTCGGGCTCCGGCTGTGCTCCGCCGCCCGGCGCCGCCTCGGGCGGTCCCTTCGTCGACTCGTCGTCCGCCATCGTCCCGCCCCTCCCGCGCTCATTCCGCGCGCGTGATCGTCACGTGGCGTATCCACACCGGACTGTATGGCCGATCGCCGGCGTTCTCGTCGCGGGGAACGGCGACGATCTTCTCGATCACGTCCACGTTGTCGCAGTAGCCGAAGACGACGTAGCCGCCGTCGAGCTGCGAGCGCCGGCCGACGGTGATGTAGAACTGCGAGCCGTTCGTGTCGGGCCCCGAGTTCGCGTAGGCCAGCGTCCCGGGCCGGTCGTGCAGCAGGTCCGGCAGGATCTCGCTGGGAAACTGGTAGCCCGGCCCGCCCATCCCGTTGCCGAACAGGTCGCCGCCTTGGGCCATGAAGGTCGGAATCACGCGGTGGAACGTCAGGCCGTCGTAGTACGGCTCCTTGACCCACGCCTTGCGGCAGGGGTCCCACCACGGCCGCAGGCCGCGCGCCAGTCCGACGAAGTTCGCGACGCCGCGCGGCACCCGGTCGCCCTCCAGCGCGCAGCTCACCGTTCCCATCGTCGTCTCGATCGTCGCCACCGGACGGCCCGTCCCGGAAATCCCCGCCATCGCCTCGTCCATCGTGAAATCGCCCGCCTCGGGATCCGGGGTCGAGGGCTCCGCCGCGCGCCGGATCTCGCTCCACGGGCACGGCAGCACCTTCGGCACGTCGCCCGGCGGCGCCGCGGCCGGTTCCGCGGGCTCGACGGGCTGCGTCGCCCCGCCCGCCGCCGTTCCTCCGCCCCCCTCGCCGGTCCCCGACGAGCCGCCCGCGGTGCCGGCGGCGCCCGCGGAAGCCGTCCCTTCGCCGGTCGCCCTGCTCCCCGACAGATCCCCTTTCGCCGCCAGACCCGGCTCGGTCCCGCGTTCCGCCGGCTCCCCTTCCGCCGCCGCGGGCGGGATCGTCGCCGGAATCGACGGGCCGCCGGCGCGCGGCTCCTCCGCCTTCTTCTTGCACGACACCCCCGCCGCCCACAGGCACACCAGACACGCCAAGAAGAACCTGCCGTTCATCGCTCACCTCCCGCGCCGTCCGTGCGCTCGATGGTCACGCGCACGACGCGCACCTCACGTCCCCCGCGCGCCGCCTCGTCCAGCTTCCCGAGCTCGTCCGCCGGTCCGCAGCGGCCGAAAGCCGTGAATCGCCGATCCAGCGCCGGGGCCGGTCCCAACGTGACGAAGAACTGCGACCCGGCCGTGCCGGCCCCGACGTTGGCCATGGACAATACGCCGGGCTCGTCGTGCACTCGCCCCGGCCCGAGCTCGTCGGCAATCGCGTACCCCGGTCCCCCCGTCCCGTCGCCGATCGGGCAGCCGGTCTGCACCGCGAAACCCGGCTCCAGCTTGTGGAACGGCATCCCGTCGTACATCGGCTCCCGCACCCATTCCCCGCGGCACGGGTCCCACCACGGCCGGAGCCCGCGCGCCAGGCCGACGAAGTTGGCCACCGTCGCCGGCGCACCCTCCGCATCGAGAACGCACCGCAGCACGGCGGCCGTGGTCTCGAGGCGCGCCGCCAGCCCGCTCCCTTCGTCCGCCAGCCCCTCCACCGCATCCTCGAGCGTAAACGTCCCGCCCGCCGGGTCCGCGGCCTCCGGAATCCTCTTCGCCGCCGCGCCCGCGCATCCCGCCCGCACCGGCGGCGCCGCGGCCGCCGCGTCGGCCGCCGCGCCGGCCGCCGACGCCGTCGAGCCGTTCCCGGGGCCCGCAGGGGAGACGGCCCCGCCTGCGGCCTCGCCCGCCGCGACCGCCGCCGCCGATCGTGGCTCCCCGGAGCCCGGCGGCGAGTCGGACTTCCGGCACCCCGCCCCGACGACGGCCGTCGCCAGCAGGACCGCGGCGATGCCCGCCGTGCCCCGCGCCCGCCTTCGCCCCTCGGGCTTCGGCGGGCAAGCTCGCCGCACTCCCCGCACTCCCCGCACTTCCCGCACTCCCCGCACTCCCCGCACTCCCTCCCTATCGGTGTCCATCGGTGTTCATCGGTGGTTTCAGTCTCCCCCCTCCCCGCCGTCTCCGGCCGCACCCTCCGGCCGCCAGCGGTAGTACTCGGTCGACGGCCCAACCGCGCGCAGCCAGTGGATCGCGTGCGGATCGAGATGCCGATCGGGGGCCACGCGTGCGAGCTGGTAGATCGGACTCATCAGGCCGTCGTGCTTGCACTCGCCGAACGCGACCCAGTCCGACGACAGGGCGCGTGCCGCGGGCTGGAACTCGCAGGTCCCCTCCATCATCTTCGTCGGCTCGGGCACCTTCCACGCGCAGTCGAGGATCGCGAAGATGCCGGCGCCACCGTGGCGCGGCATGATCAGCAACCCGGGCTTGTCGAACGGGGCACCGGGCTCCGCCACGTCCGTCGCGAACCCCGCCGCCGCCTCGCACCCGCGGTAGAGGCAGCCCGCCTCGAGCTTCTCCGTCGGCACGACCGCATGGAACGACGTCTCGTCGTAGTAGGGCTCGCCCCGGACCCACTCGTGCCGGCACGGATGCCACCAGGCGCGCGCCCCGGTCGCGAGGCCCAGGAAGATCGCCGCGGCGCGGGGCGCCGTCCCCGGCCACACCTCGCACTTGAGGTTGCCCCCCTCGGTCCGGACGTCGATCGGCACCTTGTCGTGCGGCATGTCCGGGAACAGCGCGAAGATGTCGTCCATGGTGAAACCCGGCTGGGGGTCCGGCTTCGTCGGCTCGAACTCCTCCTTCCCCGGGCACAGGAACTCCGCTCGCGCGGGCGCGAGCTCCGCCGGCGGGTGCAGGAGGCTCGCGTCTCCCGACGGCTCGATCACCGCGGCCATCGCCCCGTCGGGAAGCTCCACGACGCGCGGCGGGCCGCCGCGACCTGCGCCCGCGTCTTCGCGCTCCTCCACGGCCGCGCCCTTTTCGGGCGGCCTCGCCGACTTCTTGCAGCCGCCCGAGCCGAACGCGGCAGCGGTCACGACCGACGCCGCCACCATGCCCGTCCACCATGCTTTGCCGCCCATCCCGACCTCCCGCCGGCCCGGCTACGCGTCCCCCGACGCCGTGCCCGGCCCCGGCCCGATGATCTCGACCCTCGCCCCTTTGCCGATCCCGTGTTCGAGCGCGAAGCCGCCGTTGACCTCGAGCACGTAGAGGCTGTCGCCCGGAACCGAACGCGAGGTTTCAGACAGCGGCACGGTCTCCTCGACAACCCCGAGGACCGTGCGCTCCGCATCGATGAAGATCATGTCCAGAGGAATGAGAGTATTCCGCATCCAGAACGACTGGTGGCGTGCCGGCGGAGGGAAGACGAAGAGCATGCCGGCGTCGGCGTCCAGGTGGCGCCGGCACATCAGCCCGAACTGGCGCTGTGCGTCGGTCACGGCGAGCTCCACCCGCACCCGCACCGGCGCGGCTTCGACCGGCCGGACCTCCACTTCCCCCGTCCCCAGCGGCGGCAGCTCGGGCGCCTGCGCGCACTCCTCCGGCAGCGGCACGACCGGCTCCGGCTCGCCGGGTTGGCGGCAGCCCCGCACGGCCAGCGCCGTGGCGCCCGCGACCAGCAGCCCCCCGACGACGGCGAAGGGCACGTAACGCCGGCGTGACGCGCGAGCGTCCGGACGAGGACCGGACCGCCGCAGCCTGGAAGCGTGCCTGCCCACGTCCGCCTCAGTCGAAGTGCAGCGCGCGGACGAAGTCCGCGGCGCTGGTCGCGGCCGCCTTGGCCGTGTCCAGCGTGATCAAGCCGCCGCGCAGCAGGTCGCGCAGGCACTGGTCGAAGGTCTGCATCGCGTACTGGTCGCGGCTCTTCTCGATGATGTCCAGGACCGTGGAGGCCTTCGTCATCTCCAGCAGCCACTCGCGCACCGTGCCCGTGACGATCATGATCTCCAGCGCCGCCACCCGGCCCTTGCCGTCGGCACGCGGCATCAGCCGCTGCGAGACGGTGGCGCGCAGGTTGTCCGCCAGCCGCTGGCGCACGAGGAGCTGCTCCTCCGGCGGGAACAGAGCCAGCAGGCGGTCGATCGTCTTCGCCGCGTCCGGCGTGTGCACGGTGGACAGGACCAGGTGGCCCGTCTCGGCGGCCTTGAGCGCGATGTCGGCCGTCTCGTGGTCGCGGATCTCGCCCACCAGCACCACGTCCGGATCCTGCCGCAGCGCCGCGCGCAGCGCGACGGAGAAGTTCTCCGTGTCGCTCCCGATCTCGCGCTGCGAGACCCAGGCCTTGATGTTCTGGTGCAGGAACTCGATCGGATCCTCGATCGTCACGATGTGCACGGGCTGGTTCTGGTTGATGTGGTGCACCATCGCGGCCAGGGTCGAGGTCTTTCCCGTGCCGGTCGCGCCCGTGACGAGCACGAGGCCCCGTGCCTGGTCGGCGATCTTGCGCATCACGGGCGGCAGGCCGAGGGACTCGAACGACGGCGGCTTGTCCGAGATCGTGCGCATGACCAGCGAGAGCGCCCCGCGCTGCCGGTAGATGTTGACCCGGAACCGGCCGACGCCGGGATACGCGTACGCCACGTCCGCGTCATTGATCGTGTCCGGCTCCAGGTGCGAGCGCGCCCGCTCCAGCACCAGCCTCACGATCTCGAGCGTGTGCTCGGGCTTGAGCGGGGCGGTCTGCAGCGGGCGCAGGACGCCATCGATCCGGAACGAGGGCGGAGAGGCGACCTTGAGGTGCACGTCGCTCGCCCGCATGTCCACCGCGTACTTGAGGATCTGCTGGAACTCCTCGCGCGTCACCGCCACGACCTCCGCCGGCCCCGCCCCGTCTGGCGGTCGCAGCCTACCGCGAACCCCCCGGCCGCGGAAGAGGGAGGGCGCGGAGGGGAGGGGAGGAGGCGGGGAGGGCTGGGACCGGATTCACCGCTGAGGCGCTGAGGACGCTGAGAGGAACGCTGAGAAGCGTGGGATCGGGGCGGGGAAGGTCACCCTGGTCGGGGAGATGCGCCCGCAGCCTGCGGCCCGCTGCGGACTCCTCAACTCGCGGGGCAACCACCGTCCAGCCGGCCCGGAACGACGAACTCCACGATGGTCTCCTGGAGCCGGATGACGCCGTCGCCGCACAGGACCACCCGTAGGCGGTAGCGCCGGGTCTCGTCGTCGGGCGGGAAGGTGTCGCCCCGCAGGTGGAGGCGGAAGACGACCAGCGTGCCGGGACGCACGTCCAGGAATCGCCCGCCGCCGATCGTCGCACCCTCGGGCGGTTCCGCCCGCAGCGCCACGACGCTCGCCACGAATTCCCGTGCGTCGCGGTCGTCGCCTGGCACGTCCTCCAGCAGGACGTCCACGTCGAGTAGTCGCTCCTCGGCGAAGGCACGGACCGCATCGACGACGCCGTCATCCAGACCCCCGCCGGTCTCATCGATGCGGCGGACGATCGGCGCGCCATCCGCGGTGACCGCTCCCGTAGCCGCGGCGACGGCGAGCAGATCCTCCGGCTCGTTCCGCGGGTCGGACCAGACGCCGACGACGCGAATCCCCGCGGCCTGGAGGGCGGACACCGCCTCGTCGAAGGTCGCGGGCGGCGGGTCGAGCAGCTCCGGATCGTACCGCGCCGGCCACGGCGTCACGCCGTTGTGGAACATCGCGTCGGTGAACAGGACGACCAGCCGTGCCCCGACCGGCCCGTAGCACGCGTACCCAACCGTCCCGGGGGGACATCGGGCGGGCGGGACGTAGCGTCCGCGGCCGAGGCCCGTGGCGAGCTGGAACAGCGCCTCGACCTGCGATTCCGGCCCGTCCATCCCGAACATCGACGGCAGTCCGTCCACGGCCGCCTGTGTCGCCTCCCGATCGTCGGTGCTGACGGACGCGAGGGCGAACGGCACGTCCCACTCGTAGCCGTACGGCTCGACCGGGAAGTCCGCGAAGAAGGCCACGCTGAGCCGGACGGCGGGAATCGTGCGGATCATCCCCGGGACGATCACGTCGCGCAGCGTGGAGCGGATCCGATCGATCTCGCCCGCCATCGAGCCGGTCACGTCGACCAGCAGCGTAACTTCGGCCGATGCGAGACGCGCCGCGAAGGACAGGTCGAAGGCCCCGGGCCGTTCGTCGTGCGGCAGCTCGACGCACAGGTCCGCCGCCGGGGCGGCGTCGCCCTCGGGCGTCGCGTCCTCCTCCTCGTCGACCATCAGTCCGGTCTTGGCGCCGCATGCGAGCGCGACCGTCGTCGCGAGGAGGCACCAAGCGAGCCCGCGCGGCAAGTCACCCACCCGCCAAGCCTGTTCCGCGCCCCGCGCCGCGTCAAGTGCCGCAGGTGGGCCGGGCGCATCTCCCCAACCAGGGTGACCTTTCCCGCCCCGATCCCACCCTTCTCAGCGTTCCTCTCAGCGTCCTCAGCGCCTCAGCGGCAAGTCGGACGGTCCCAGCGCTCTCCGCCTCCTCCCCTCCCCGCCTCCTCCCCTCCCCTCCGCGCCCTCCCGGTACGGCGGCTTGCCGGAGGGCGGTGGGTCGGCTACCCTCCCTGCCGCCGGAGTCGAAGGGAGATCACGATGAGACACCTGTTGTGGACCCTGATCGTCGTCCTTGCGGCCGCAGGCGCGTGCGAGTCGGGCGACACGCATCTCACGGGCACCCCGGACGCGGACGCGGACGCGACGGCGGACGCGACGGCGGATGCCGACGCGACGGCGGACGGGCCCGCCTGCGATCCTGCCTGCGGCCCCGGTTTCGTCTGCATCGACGGCGCCTGCGAGCCCGTCGCCGGCGACGCCGATGCCGACGCGGATGCGGACGCCGAGGCGGGAGCCGACGCGGATGCGGACGGAGACGCGGACGGGGGCCCCGACTGCCTCGCCTCGTGTCCCAACGATCCGGTCGCGGGACCGGCGGGAACGCCCTGCGCCGAGGCGGTCGATTGCGCCGACGGCTTCGAGTGCTTCCCGGAGCAGGTTGACGTGTACGACGGCGAGGCCTACGTCTACTGGGCCGGCGGGTACTGCGCGTCCTACGGCGCCGGAACCTCGGCCTGCGACCCCTACGACCCCCGCACCTGCCCCTCCGGTTCCGAGTGCATCTACATGGGCGCCGGACTGGGCGGCGACGCCTACGGTTGCATGGACCGCTGCTCCGCCGCCTCGCGCGAGGACGTTCCCTGGGAAGACAACTGCGACTGCCGGAACGGCTACGCCTGCGACCTGTCTTCCGAGCTGTGCCTCTCCGGCTGCTCGAACGATCGCGAGTGCTGCGAGATCTGGGACGACAGCAACGGCAACGGCGTGCGGAACACGGGCGAGGTCACCCTGCTCGGGCCCGAGCGCTGCACGGACGTTTGCGATCCATGCAGCTTCGCGTGCACGCTCGAAGGCTGCCCCGGCGGGGGTTGCGCGATGGGCGATCCCTGCGGGCACGACTCCGACTGCCCCGCCGACGCGCAGTGCTGGATCGATCCGAGCCTGGAGGGCGGGATCTGCGTCCGTGTCCGCTGCGACCTCGTCGGCCGGGAGTGCCCCGCCGGCTCGGGCTGCGCCGATCTGGGCGGCGGCTGGAACCCGTACTACGTGTGCATGACGCCCTGCACGCCCGGAACGCAGCCGGGCGACCCCGGCTACCCATGCCGCGACGTCGGACCCGCCGGGCCCTCCGCCGGCGACTTCGCCTGCCAGCCCACCGACCCCGGAGGCTGGTACGACGCCACGGACGCCGGCGGCTACTGCTACCCCGGCCACTTCCCCGGCGGCGACGGCCCCATCGGCTCCCCCTGCGCCGCCCACGAGGACTGCGTCTCGCCCTTCGGACTCGGCCTGTGCGCCGACTGGGAGGATCCGTCCTGGTGCACCGTGATGTGCAGCGAGGAATCGGCCGCCGGCGGCCTGTGCGAAACCGACCCGTCGGCGACGAGCGCCACGGGCGCCTGCTACTACCAGATCTGCGTGGCCGCCTGCGACACCCCCGCCGGACCGCTCGGCGCCAACGGCTGCTCCAACCCGGATCTCGCGTGCTACGATTCGCGACCGTTCGGCGCGTACCTCTACCTCGCCGACGGACGCACGCGCCCGCCCGGGATCTGCTATGCCGCCTGCACGTCCGACGCCGAGTGCGCTGCGTCCTGGGGCCCCGGCTACGCCTGCGACGACGCCTCCGGAACGTGCCAGCCCTGAGCGCTACGCCCCCAGGTTCTCCACGATCCCCTGCAGCGCCTTGAGCAAGCGCAGGTAGCGCGCGTAGTAGGCTCGCACCATGGCGCCGTGGAACGCGCTCCCCGCGACCGGGTTCGCCCGCAACAGCGCCTGGAACGGCTCGACCTCGATCGCCAGCAGGACGACGTCGGTCTCCGCCGACGCGGTCGCCGTGTAGCGTTCGAAGCCGAGCACCGGCGAGAGCCCGAACAGCTCGCCCTTCGCGAGCTTCCCCAGGGAGAAGCCGGTACCCTCCGCCGCGCCGGGCAGTGCGAGCCGCACGTCGCCCGAGAGCACGACGAAGAAGTGGCTCGTGAGCGTGTCCTTCCGGTAGATGACCTCCCCCTTCCGGAAGCGCTTCTCCGACGAGACGTTGGAGAGTCGCACCACCTCCTCCGGCGTCAGCAAGGTGAACAGTTCGTGACCGGTCAAGATCCCCTTGACGTCCATCGCTCTTCCTCCCTTCCCGGAGGGGCGCGCCGTCGCGGCCCCTCCATCACCTACGCCATCTCCAGGAACCCGCTCGGACACTCGTCCGCGCACTTGCGGCAGCCGTCGCAGATCGCGTGATGGACCGCGAAGTACGCCTCGCCCGGCCGCGGCTGCGCCTGGCGCGTGAAACAGCCCGGCGTGCAGTACATCCAGCATTTCTCGCAGCCGAAGCAGAGACCGCACGAGAGGCACCGCCCTGCCTCGTAGACGCACTGCTGGCGCGAAATCCCCTGGTCGGTCTCCGCCGAGAGGTTGGAGAGCCGCTCCTCCACCGTGAGCAGGTGGCGGGACGACCGCGCCCGCGCCTCGTAGTGCTGCAGCTTCACCCGCCCCGTGCTCACCGGCCGGCGCACCGGCGCGGCCGGGGGCGCCACGCCCCGCAGGTGCGCGTCGATGCTCTCGGCCGCGCGCCGGCCGTGGCCGATCGAGGCGGCGGCGCTGCCGAGCGCCACGTTGTCGCCGCCGGACCAGACCCCATCCACACCGGTCCGGCCCCACTCGTCCACTCGCATCCAGCCCGATGTCTCGTCGAACCCCCCAAGACCCTCCCAGTCCGGTACCTGGCTCACCGCCGCGATTACCGTCGTCGCCTCGACGCGCGAGGTCGTCCCCGCCACGGGACGCGGCAGGCGAAGCCCCGCGGCGTCCGGAGGCGCCAGCTCGGCGCGCGCCAGATCCACCGCGACCACCCGGCCGCGCTCGTCCCGCACGATCGATGCCGCCGTCGCCTCGCGACACACCTCGATCCCCTGCCGGACCAGATCCGACAGATCCTCCTCCCCTTCGGCCCGCGCCCGTACCAGTCGGACCACGAGGCCCTCGATGCGCGCCGCACGCCCGAGGCGATGGGCCACCAGCGCGGCGTCGACGGCCGTCTCCCCGTCCCCGAGCACGACGACCCGCGGGCCCAGGGGCACGGGCCCGGGGCCGTTCGCCTGCCGCAGGAACTCGATGCCCGTCATGACGTCCGGCCCGTCCTCGCCGGGGAGGCCGGGCCGGCGGCCCCGGTGCGCGCCGATGCCGACGAACACCGCGTCGTGGGCGGCCCGCAGGTGGTCCATCGTCACGCCGTTGCCGACCCGCTGCCCGCAGCGGATCTCCACGTCCAGCCCCCGAAGCCGCGCCAGCTCCGCGTCCAACACCCCGCGCGTCAGACGGTGCGACGGCACCCCGTACCGGAGCATCCCCCCGGCCTGCGGGAGGTTCTCGAAAACCGTGACCCCGTGTCCCCGACGCGCCAGATGGTACGCGCACGACAACCCGCTCGGCCCCGCACCCACCACCGCCACCCGACGCCCCGACGGCAAGACCCCGTCCGCGCGCGAGAGCGCCAGACCCCGTCCGATCCCCCAGTCGCCCACGAATCTCTCGAACGCGGCCACCGCCACGGGCGCGTCCTTCTCCCCGCGATTGCACCGGTCCTCGCACGGGTGCGGACAGATCCTCCCCGTCACGGCCGCCAACGGATTCGCCGCCGCGACGACCCGCCACGCCTCGTCCAACGCCTCCCTCTCCCCCAGACCGAAGTGTTCCCGCCGCGCCACCAGCGCCATCGCCCGCCGCACGTCCGTCCCGATCGGACACGCGTCGGCGCACGGCGCCGGCTTCTCCTCCTGCCGAGGCCTCAGCGACGACGTGTGGCCCGCCAGCCCCGACCACCCACTGACGACCCCGCGCCTCTTCTTGACGACCTTGACTTCCACCACCGACCTCCACCATCCCACCCAAACCTACCTGTGAGCGGAAGTCGTGCCAGAAACGAAAACAAAGTAAATTCAACAATATCAATCGCGACAGACTGATACCGTTGCATTACACGGTTCTATTTCACGGATAACCGTGTTATACGACGGTTATGAAAGAACAGGATGTGTGGCGTGCGCTGTCGCGGTTCCCGGATCTGGAGCGGTCGCTGCCCGGGACGCTCGAGGTCCTCGCGTCGGCGGTTCCGATCGAGGCGGTCGTGGTCGTGACGCTGGAGTTCGAATCGATGGGTCCGCGGCGAGTCGCGGACGCCCGGCTGCCCGGGGTTGCCGCCCATGCCTGGGCGGCTCCACCTCGTTCCTGGGACGCCGTGCAGGCCGACCGGCTGCGCGGGTGGCATCGGGCGCGCGTGGTGCGTCGTGGCGATCCCGCGCACGATCAAGTCCTGCGTCTCTTGTGGCCGGAGTCGGGGGTCCGGGATCTTGTCGCGGTGCCGTTGCGGGACGACGGGCAGGGAGCCGGGGTCGCGTTGCTTGTGGCCGGCGGAGGTTTCTCACCCGACCACGAGGCGCGGTGCGCCGCGCTGCTTGATCCGCTGGGTCCCGCCTATGCCACCGATCGGCGCTTCCACGAGCTGAACCGCCTGCGCGAAACGCTCGAGGCCGACAAGCGCGCGCTGCTGACGCGGCTGGATCGGCAGGACATCGTCGAGGAGGTCGTCGGAGCGGATGCCGGGTTGGCGCCGGTGATGGAGAAGGTCGGGCAGGTGGCGCCGACCGACGTCCCCGTGTTGATCTTCGGCGAGACCGGCGCGGGGAAGGAGGTGGTGGCCCGTGCGGTCCACGCCCGTTCCCGCCGGGCCCGCGGCCCGATGCTGCGCGTCAACTGCGGTGCCATTCCGTCCGGCCTGGTGGACTCGGAGCTGTTCGGGCACGAGCGCGGCAGCTTCACGGGGGCGGTGGCGTCGCGGCCCGGGTGGTTCGAGCGTGCCGACGGCGGGACGCTGTTCCTGGACGAGGTGGCCGAGCTGCCGCTGGACGCGCAGGTGCGGCTCCTGCGCATCCTGCAGGACGGGGTGCTGGAGCGCGTCGGCGGGACGCGCCCGATCCACGTCGATGTCCGCATCGTGGCCGCCACGCACCGCAACCTGGAGGACATGGCCCGCGAGGGGCGCTTCCGCCAGGATCTGTGGTACCGGCTGAGCGTCTTCCCCGTCTATCTGCCGCCGTTGCGCGAGCGCCCGCGCGACATTCCGGAGCTGGCCGCGCACTTCGCCGCCCGGGCCGGCAAGCGCCTGGGCGGAGTCGCCCTCGTCCCGTCCGCCGCCGACCTCGAGCTCCTCCTCGCCTACGACTGGCCGGGCAACGTGCGCGAGCTGGCCGCCGTGATCGAGCGCGCCGCCATCCTCGGCGACGGCAAGTCGCTCGACATCCCCAAGGCGCTGGGAACCCGCCCGCCGCGACCTTCGATCCCGCCGCCGGCCCCGGTCGCCATCCCGGCCTCGTCGCGCCTGCCGGAAGCTTCTGCCCCGTTGTCTTCTCAGCGTTCCTCTCAGTGCCCTCAGCGTCTCAGCGGTGAAGTCGGTCTCAGCGCCCTCCCCTCCCTCGACGACGCGATCCGCGAACACATCTCCAGCGCCCTCTCCCTCACCCGCGGCCGCATCGAAGGACGCGGCGGCGCCGCCGAGATCCTCGCCGTCAACCCCCACACCTTGCGGTCCAGGATGCGTCGCCTCGGCCTGCGCTGGGCCCGCTTCCGCGAGTCCACCGGCTAGCGCCCGCCTCCCCGCCCGCTCACTCTTCGTCCAGGAACTCCCGCACGGCGGGATTCGCCTTGCGGATGCGCCGGATCATCGCGTCCTCGTGCTGCAGCCGTCGCAGCGCGCGGGCGATCATGTAGATGCTGAGGGCGACGAGCCCCGCGCACAGCACGCCGAGCGGCACGAGGAACTGGAGGTTGTCCAGCCAGGAGTAGAAGCGCGACATCGTCACCAGGACCGTGGCCAGCGACATCGGGATGACCGCGATCGCGATGCCCGTCCGCAGGGCCGCCAGCGACGTGCGCTTCTCCGCCAGGATGAGCTGCACCTCGCCGAAGATGACCGCACTCGGGATCTCCGGACACTCACCCGACTTCGCGCGCTCACCCGCCATCGCTGCCGCGCCGTCCGCCATCGGAACCACAACGTAACCGCGAGCGGGCCTCCCGTCACTCCGTCGGGATCTCCGAGATCGGCTCCCACAGATCGCAGGCTTCCGTGTGCAGACCGGCCCCGGTCACGGCCTCCGGCGCGATCTCCAGGTACGGATCCGTCGCCGTCTCGTACACCGGCCACGACGGGCCGCCCGTGCCGTTCGGGTCGCCCGTCGCCGCGAAGCGCGTCCACCACCCGCCCAGCGCGTCCTCCACCAGCCGATCGTCGTCGGTCAGCAGCACCGCGAGCAGCGTCGATTCCGCCGTGCGGAAGAGGTAGAAGTTCTCGATGCCGTGGAAGGCCCCGAGCGAGGCGCCCAGGTCGCCCGGGACGCGGTGCGTGAAGTAGTACCGCCGTACCGGCTCCGTCTGACCCTCCACCAACGCCCGCGAGATCATCCTCGCCTGGCAGGTGAACTGCCCGTCGCCCAGCGCCTGGATGTAGGCGGCCCGCGCGCTCTCCGGCGTCGTCCCGGGCGGGTACAGCTCGGCGAGCCGCGCCGGCAGCGGGTCGGCGAACCGCTCGAAGAACGCCGTCACCTCCGCCGGCGTCACCGAGCCCTCCGGCACCATCAGCGAGACCTCGTCGGAGTTCGTCCCGATGATCACCGGCACGTGGTTGTGCGTCCCGGCCCGGAAGCTCTCCACCGGTGCCGACGGCAACACCCACCCGTCGACGTACGGGATGAACTTGAGGTTCGTGATCCCGTCCAGCTCCGGCGACTCGATCGGGCCCAGCAGCGCCGCCCCGTCGAGCGCGCGCAGACAGGTCGCCCGACCCGCCGCGTCCGCGCAGCCCACGGCCGTCGCCCACTCCTCCGACCGCGCCTGCGCCTCGGCCTCCGTCAGCACGATGCAGCCGCCGCTCTGGATCAGCGCCGCGTCGAACAGCCCGGCCGCCAGCGGCGAGGCCACGAGCATGCACACGTCCAGGCCGCCCGCGGACTGCCCGAAGACCAGCACCCGCTCCGGATCCCCGCCGAAGGCCTCGATGTTCCGCCGCACCCAGCGCAGCGCGTGCGTCTGGTCCAGGAGCCCGTAGTTCCCCGCATGCCCGTCGGCATCCTCCAGCGACGGATCCGCGAGGAAGCCGAACAGCCCGAGCCGGTACTGGATCGATACGACCACCACGTCCTCGGTCTGGGACAGGAACCGTCCCTCGTACATCAGCGCGCCCATCGCCTCGTCCCGCGCCGAGCCCTGCTGGTTGCCGCCGCCGTGGATGAACACCAGCACCGGGCGGGCGGCGTCGTCGATGTCCGGCGTCCACACGTTGAGCGACAGGCAGTCCTCGCTGCCCAGGTCCTCCATCGTCGGCGGCGAGGCGGTGATGTCGTACGAGCGTTGCAGGCACGCCTCGCCCCACTCGATGGCCGGCCGCGCCCCCTCCCAGCAATCGGGATCCTGCGGTGCCCGCCACCGCAGCTCGCCCACCGGCGGGCGCGCGTAGGGCACGCCCAGGAACTCGAGCCCGCCCCCTTCCGAGTCGGCGCCCTGCACGGCGCCGAACTCCGTCACGGCGATGCCGTGCCCTCCCGGAACGTCCACCGGGCAGGCTGCGTCCGCGGCCTCGCCGTCCCCGCCGTCGGCGACGTCCGCGTCTCCGCCGTCCGGCCCCGACGTCGAATCGTCGCCGCAGCCCCACATCCCCAGCCCGGCCGCCGCCAGCGCCGCCACCCGCCATCCGCCGAACCCCACCTCGCCATCCACCGTTCGCTTCGTCATCTTCGTCGCTCCTCACTCGCCGGTCCGCACCTGCGTTCCCGCACCCCCCGGTTCTGGACACGCGATACGCCGCGCAACCTACCACGGATGACGCGCCTCGCCCACCGTTCGCCATCCACTTGCCCCCCGCCAGCCGGTTGTGCTGCACTGCCGTCATGCGCACCTTCCGACTGGCATGGGTCCTGGCCGTCGCCTCGTTTGCCGCCTGCGATTCCGCGGGCGTGGACGACTCCGACGCCCCGATGGACTTCGCCGAGGCCTCCGACGGCGTCGACGCGCCGGCCGATGCGGAGGAGACCGACGCGGGACCGCCGGAGGACGCGGCGGAGGAGGATGTCGCCGGGGAGGAGGCATCGCCCGCCTGCTCGCCGCTCACGGTTGACGAGCTGGCGCTCGTCCTCTCGGGCGATCCGGACACGGCGATGGACATTGTGACCAACGAATCGCCCGAGACCGACGCGTTCCTCCACGAGGTTTCCGACTGCGTCGATCCGCTGGACCCCGACATCGTGCACCTTGTCGCCCGCATGCGGCGAACGCTCGCCGCGAGCTGGGGCGGCGTCGGTCTGGCGGCGCCGCAGGTGGGCCTCCACCGGCGCATCTTCCTGGCCCAGCGCACCGATCAGCCCGGCCGTCCCGTGCAGGCGTTCCTCAATCCGACGATCGTCGAGTACTCGGCGGACACGGCCTCGCAAATGGAGGGATGTCTCTCCGTGCCCGGCGCCTCGCCCGTGGTCCTGCGCTCGCTCTCGGTCGTCCTCGACTACGACGGCGAGGACGGTTGGCCCGTGGTGGGGGAGGCGATCGGCGGGGCGCGCGGCACGCAGGCGGCCTACGCCGCACGGATCGTGCAGCACGAGTACGACCACCTCGAGGGCATCCTGATCGTGGACTGACCGCTGAGGACTCTCTATCCCTCGCGCTCGAACAGACCGGCCGCGCCCATGCCGCCGCCGATGCACATCGAGACGACGCCGTAGCGGCCCTTGGAGCGCTCGAGCTCGTACAGCAGCTTGTTGGTCAGGAAGCCGCCGGTGCAGCCGAGCGGGTGGCCCAGGGCGATGGCGCCGCCGTTGGGGTTCACCTTCTCGGGGTCGAGATGCAGGGCGTCCTCGGCGCAGTACAGCGCCTGCGACGCGAAGGCCTCGTTGATTTCCCAGACGGCGACGTCGTCGGTCTTGAGGCCGGCGCGTTTCATCAGCTTCGGGATGGCGTACGCCGGTCCGACGCCCATGATCTCCGGCGGCGTGCCGGCGACCTGGTAGCCGCGGTAGACGGCGAGCGGCTTGAGGCCGAGCGATTTGGCCTTCTCGCGGCTCATCACGACCACGGCGGCGGCGCCGTCGTTCATCTGCGAGGCGTTGCCTGCGGTCACGGTGCCCTGCGGGTCGAAGGCCGGCTTGAGCTTCGCGAGGCCCTCCAGGGTCGTGTCGCGCCGCGGGCCCTCATCGACCTTCGCCGTCACCTTCCGGGCCACCGGCCGCCCGTCCGGGCCCGCGTCGAAGACCTCGGTCTCGATGGGCAGGATCTGGGACACGAAGCGCCCTTCGTCGATCGCGCGCACGGCGCGCTGGTGGCTGCGCAGGGCGAACTGGTCCTGGCGCTCGCGGCTGATGTTGAACTGCTTCGCCACGTTCTCCGCCGTGAGGCCCATCGGCGTGTAGGTCTCGATCCACTCGTCGACCAGCCGCGGGTAGGCCACGGGCTTGTTGCCGCCCATGGGCACGTGGGTCATGTCCTCGACGCCGCCGGCCACGACCACCTCGGCCTCGCCGAGCATGATGCGCTCGGCGCCCTGCGAGATGGCCTGGAGGCCCGAGGCGCAGAACCTGTTGACGGTGATGGCCGACGCTTCGAAGGGGATCTTGGCCGCGAAGCTCACCAGCCGCGCGAGGTTCATCCCCAGCTCGCCCTCGGGCATCGCGCACCCGACGATCACGTCATCGATCTCCTTGGGGTCCAGCCCCTTCGCGCGCGCGACGGCCTCGCGGTACACGAGCCCGCCGTAGTGCACGGGGTGCGTGTCCCGGAACGAGCCGCGCTTGTAGCGGCAAATCGCGCTCCGCACCGCGCTCACAATGACCGCTTCCCTCGTCATGTAGCTACTCCTCTCCTAGTTCCGCAACGGCTTGCCCTTCATCAGGAAGTGCTGGATGCGCTCCTGGGTCTTGGGCGTGCCGAGCAGGAAGCAGAACGCCTCGCGTTCCAGATCCAGCAGGTACTGCTCGGAAACCGGCACGGCCTGCGAGGTGCGCCCGCCCGTCAGGACGTAGGCGATCTTCCCCGCCATCACCTGCTCGTGCTCCGTGATCTGGTGCTGTTTGCACATGGAATCGATGACCATCCGGAACGTCGCGAAGCCGGCGTCGCCGGGAAGCCGGAGCTTGCGCGGCTGCGGCGGGACGTAGCCTTCGAGCCACATCGCCTGCGCGGTGCGCTTCGCGGTGCCCAGGAGGTGCTCCTTGTTGGGGAGGATCTTGTCCGAGGCGCGCAGGAAGCGGCTCGCGGCCGCCTCGTGCGCGCTCATCGACACCTTCGCCATGCCGATGCACTCGAACGCGTTCTGCAGGAACGGCGTCAGGTTGATCGAGGCGGCGGCGCTCTCCGGGATCCCTTCCAGGTTGCGGATCAGAAGCTCCTTGTGCCCGCCGCCGCCGGGGATGAGCCCGACGCCGACCTCGACCAGCCCCATGAACAGGTCGGCGTGCGCCACGATGCGGTCCGCGCCCATCGAGATCTCGGCCCCGCCGCCCAGCGTCATGGCGAACGGCGCCGCCACGACCGGCTTGGGCGAGTACTTGAGGCGCATGCAGACGTCCTGGAACTTCTTCACCACGCCTTCGACCTGGGCCCAGGCGCCCTGCTGGGCGGCCATGAGGAGCAGGAAGACGTTCGCGCCCGCGCAGAAGGTCTCGCCGTTGTTCCCGACGACCATGCCGACCCACTTGTCGTCCTTCTCCAGCAGGTCGAGGCCCTGGATCAGCATGTTCATGACGTCGTCGTCGACGGAGTTCATCTTGGTGTGGAACTCGCAGCACAGGACGCCGTCGCCCATGTCGACCAGGGTCGCGCCGTCGTTGTGGGCGACGACGCGGTCGGCCTCCTTGAGCGCCGGCAGCCGCACGCCCTTGGGATCCTCGGGGAACGGCACGTGCTTCCTGGTCTTGAGATCGAAGTAGGAGCGTCTGCCCTTCTCGCTCTTGTAGAAGGTCTCCGCGCCCGAGGCGAGCAGCGCCTCGGCGATCGGGGGCAGCTTCTTCCCGTCCTTCGTCGCCCGCTCGCAGAACCACTTGACGCCGACCGCGTCCCAGGCTTCGAACGGTCCCATCGCCCAGTTGTAGCCCCACTTCATGGCGTGATCGATCTGGACGATGTCGTCGCAGATCTCGCCGATGCGGTTGCCGGAGTAGATGAGCGAGTCGCGCATGACGTTCCAGGCGAACGCCGCCGCCCGGTCGTCCTGGCGCACGAACTCGGCCAGCCGCTTGCCCGGGTCCTCGATGCCCTTCACCTTGCCGATCGAGTCGAACTTGGCCTTCTTCGACTCGCGATAGTCGCCCGAGGCGGGGTCGATGACGAAGAACTTCTTGCCGCCCTCCCCTTTTTCCTTCTTGTAGAAGCCGCCCTTGGTCTTGTCCCCGAACTGCTTGCGCTCGATCATCTTCGCGATGAACGCCGGGACCTGGAAGATCTCGCGCTCCTCGTCGCGGGTCAGCGTCTCGTGGCAGTTCTTGAGGATGTGCACGACGGTGTCGAGGCCGACCATGTCCACGGTGCGGAACGCGGCGCTCTTCGGGCGTCCCATCGGCTCGCCGACGATCGCGTCGGCCTCCTCGATGGTGTAGCCCTGGTCGAGCATCTCGCGCATGGTGCGGATGAGGCCGTAGATGCCGATGCGGTTGCCGACGAAGTTCGTCGTGTCCTTGCCGAAGACGACGCCCTTGCCCAGGACGTTGGTGCCGAAGTCGGCCATGAACGAGACCACGGCCGGGTCGGTGTCGCCGCCGGGCACGATCTCCAGCAGCCTCATGAAGCGCACGGGGTTGAAGAAGTGGGTGACCAGGAAGTTCCTGCGGAACGCCTCGCTCCGGCCCGCGACCATGTCCTTGATCGGGAGTCCGGAGGTGTTCGAGGAGACGATGGCGCCGGGGCGCACGAACTTCTCGACCTTCTCGAACAGCTTGCGCTTCACGTCCAGGTTCTCGACCACGACCTCGACCACCCAGTCGCATTCGCGGAGCCATTCCAGGTTGTCCTCGAGGTTCCCGCAGGTGACGAGGTCGGCGAAGCGGTCGTGGTAGAAGGCGGGGATGGGCTTGCGGTTCTTGACCGCGTTGGCCAGGCCCGTCGTCGAGAACTTGTTGCGCCAGGCGGGCGATTTCTCGTCCAGCCCGGCCTTCTTGTCGTCCGGAGTCAGCTCCGGCGGGACGATGTCCAGCAGGTACGCCTTGACTCCGCAGTTCGCCAGGTGCGCGGCGATGCCGGAGCCCATGATCCCGGCGCCGAGCACCGCGGCCTTCTCGATCCTTCGGCTCATGAAGCCACCTCCTCCCTTTCGGAGCTGCCCCCGTTATGAATGGGCATTCACCTTCTGGCACGAGTCGGCGGGGCTGTCAACCGGTTTTCGTGGGAGGCCGATCCTCGGCCGGAGGAAGCTCCCTTCGACGGCGCTCAGGGCAGGCGCGCAAGGACCGCAAACGACCGCAAAGGACGCCAAGGGAGAGCAGGTTCGGTCCTCGTCTCCCCCCCTATCGGTGTCCATCGGTGTTCATCGGTGGTTTCTTCCTTCTCGACCGGAGGGACCTCACGGCCAGCACCGACGCGAGCCACCACAACTCATGGCCGCCGATCGCCCGGAACACCCTGCATCCGCACCCCCCGCCACCTTCGCCCTCGTCCGCATCCGCGTCCGCCGACCCGTCCCCGCCCGCGTCCAGCCTCGGCACCACGTCGCCCCCGGCACCGTCGTCCTCTCCGTCCCCGTCGCCGTCGCCCCCGCCATCCGCATCCGCACCGCCGTCCGCGTCGGCATCGGCATCCGCGCCGCGCACGATCACGGTCACGATGAACGACTGTTCCACGCGGTTCGTCCCGTCGCTCACCGCGATCGTCACCGCCTGCGGCCCTCCGTCCTCCACACCCGGCGTCCACTCCGCCTCGCCCGTCGCGCCGTCCACCGCGATCGACGAGGGGCCGGCACCGATCGAGAACGTCAGCGGCTGGACATCGATGTCCACCGCGTCCGCGTCATAGCTCCACGGCGTCCCGTCGACCGCCGTCAGGGGCGGCGTCGAGGTGAAGCGCGGCGGATGGTCGAACGGCGCGGCCCACACGAACCAGCCGTTCGACACGGACCGCTCGCCCAGGTGGTCGGCGACTCCGTTGTCCGACGGGTAGTTCACCACGCCGCCGGCCGCCTGCCCGTCGATCCACATCGTCGTCGACCCGCCGCCGTCGTAGTTGAGCCCGTCGTCGCAACCCAGGCCGACGAGGTAGTCGGCGGCCTGCGCCAGCGTCACGCCCAGCCCGGCCGCCGTGCGCCCGTCGAAGGTCGCGAACAGCACGCGCCCGTCCGTCGTGATACACGAGATCGTCCGCGGGTGGCGGCTCGTCGCGAACGACTCCCCCGCCTCCTCCTCCGCCCAAAGCACGTCCGCGACGCCGTCCCGGAGGAGCCCCGGCAGCCCGCCCAACGCCTGGTGCACGGCCGGCCAGCCGTCGCCCGACGCGATCCGCTCGACGTGCGCTCCGTCATCGCCGATGCCCAGGGTCGAGCGCGGCGGCCGGGTCGAGGGATTCGACGCCAGGAACCGATCATCGATGCGCACCAGCCCGACCGGAGCGCACGAGCCGTCGAAGAAGCCCGCGTTCACGCCCGCCACGGCGCCGATGCCGGCGCCGAGCGCGGCGATCGTCGTGCAGCCGTCGCCGAGCGCCGGGACGAGGCGCAACCCGGGTGCGTCGAGCTCGACCTCCAGCAGGTTCACCGTCTGCGTTCCGCCGTACAGGTCGGAGAAGCGGCCGGCGCGCCACGTGACGCCCCGGGCTACAACGCGCTCCCGCAGCGCGTCGAACGGCAGCACATCGATCCGCAGCACGTACGGTCCCGGCAGCGGCCGGCCGCTGGAGACGTACGAGTCCACGGCGACCCAGCCGTCGCCCGCACCGAATTCCGCCTCCGCCCAGCGGTTGCCGCGCGCGACGCAGTCCGCCGTGCCGCTCGCCACCCCGTCGTCGGCCAGCAGGTGCACGTCGATGTCGACGCTCCCCGAGACATCGCCCTCGACCCACGCGGTCACGATCCCCCGCGCCGGGAGCGAGAAACGGTAGATCGCCTCGGGACCACCCTCGTCGAGCGTCGAGGCGCAAGCGTAGCGATCGATCTCCGTCGCGCGACCGGTGGTGTCCGCCGCGTGCGCCCACGGGAACCCATCGACCACGATCGGCTCGGCGAGCGTCCCGGCGCCTTCCGCCGCCGACGCCGGCCGAGCCGACGCGACGAGACCGCCGAGCAGCACGAGGGCGATGCGCATGCGTTCCACTGTACGGGGCGCGAGCGGCGCACGCAACGCCCCTCGCGCGGCGCGGGCCGACACTTATGGAATGACGACCGCGTTGGAGGTCACCTCGTGCGGCGCCGCGCACCGGGTGCCGCACGATCCCGGATCCGCGCCGCACTCGCCGTCGAACAGCCCGACGGCCCGGACCGTCCCCGACGGCGGCTCCGGGACGCTGTACATCCCCAGGTCCGACCACGTGCCGGGCGCGCACTGGAAACCGGCGCCGGACGACTCGCCCGGAGAAACGATCCGCTCCCAGGTCCCGCCCGTCGCCTGCCGTTCCCACCCGACCGGCGGCAGCTCGCACGCCACGGCGTCCCCGCACATGAGGTACCACGCCGCCTCCGAGCCCGGCTCGAACGTGAGCGTGACCTGGGGGCAGCACGGCGCCGGAACGCACGGACAGGGATCCGCGTACGTCAGCGTCAGCAACGGCGGCGTCTCCGCCCCGCCGTCGTCCACGGCGGCTTCGGCGTCCTCGCCGGCCTCCGCGTCCTCCGTCGCCTCGCCGTCCGCCTCGACGACCTCGGCATCCTCCCCGAAGGCCGCGTCCTCCTGGCCCGCAGCGTCGCCGTCCGACGGCGAATCCGTCGCCCCGGTGCTTCCGCCGCAGCCGATCGCGATCGCCCCCGCCAGAATCGCCGCCCATGCCGCCGCCGACCGCCGTTCGCTCATCGCCCCGCGCTCCCTGCCGCTCGCCGGAAGCCTGGCCCGCGGCCCGGCCCGGGTCAAGGGCCCGGTGCCGCCCCGTGCGCGCCCGCCGGACCCGACCCCAGGGGATCCGACCTCCGGACCCGGGCAGGACGTTCCTCTCCCCTGTGCCGAGACCCGGGACACCGTTCGCCGACCGTGTTAGCTTGCGCGCGACGAAAGTCGGGAGGCCCGCTCGTGAGAACAACTCGTCGTCGGATCCTCGCCACCAGTCGTTCGATCCTGCCGTTGCTGCTTCTGGCGACCGCGCCGGGCTGCCGCAAGGACGGCCGCTCGCCGGCTGCCGAGGTCCCGGCGTCGCCGGGCGCCGAGGACGTCGCGGCGGCGACCCCGGGCGCAGACGCTGCCGGCGGGTCCTCCGCCGTCGAGGCATCCGCTCTGCCGGCCGGCGGGGATGTCGGGCCCGCGGCGCCACCCGCCGACGCCGGAGCGCCGACCGCCGCGTCGAACGAGCCGGTGGATCTGGGACCCGTCGTCGCGCCGGAGCTCCCCGTGCGGCTTTCCCCGCGGGATCGGGGACTCAAGTTCTCGGCGTCCGTCCTGGCCGCCGGTGGCGGCGGCAGCGTCGTCGTCGCGACGAGCACCGGCAACCACGCCGGGTACGTGTTCGAGCGCGTGGCGGCGGGCTGGGTCGAGACGCTGCGTTTCGAGCTGTCGGTCCTCGGCCTCCACGGCAGCCAGGAGCGCGTCGCCGTCAGCGGCGACGGCGACACGATCGCGCTCGCCGTGGTCGAATCGCACGATTGTCCCGGCGGAACGTGCCCCGCGGGCGGGGCGGTCGGCGTGTGGGAACGGCGTCCCGGAGGCTGGGCGCGCACGCCGAATCTCCCGATTCCGGAGGAAACAGCCTACAAGGGCATCGGCGTGGCGATCGCCATCGATGACGGCGGCGACACGATTGCGGTCGCGACGCGGGACGAGCCCGGCGTGTACGTGTACGAGCGCGCCGGCGACGGGTGGCGGCAGGCGGCGCACCTCGAGGGCGCGCCGCGAGGCTTCGGCCAGGCGTTGGCGATGGCCGGCGGCCGCCTCGCCGTCGGGGCCCCCGGCTGGGAGGACACGGAAACCGGGGCCGTGCTGCTCTTCGAGCGGCGCGACGGGAGCTGGACGCCCGCGGGGCGCGTCGATGCGCCGTCCGGCGCCGACCGCACGTTCGGCGGCGGCATCGCGCTCGCCGGCGACATCCTGGTCGCAGGCGGCTACGGTCCGGACACGGAGCGTGGCGGCAGCTCGTTCATGTTCGTGCACGGCGAGGACGGCGCGTGGTCCCAGGCCGGCCGCCTGGAGCCGCGCGCAGGGACGGAGAAGCGGATGTTCGGCCGCGCCGCGGTCGCCTGGGGCGACGGGAAGGTCATCGCCGTCCTCTCGCTTTTTTCCGCGCACTTCTTCGTGCGGGACGGAACGACCTGGCTGGCGGGGGAAACCGTCGGAGGCCAGGGAGCATCCGACGAGGTACGGGGGCTCTGCGCGGCGGGGCCGGCGGCCGCCGTGCTCACGACCAGCGACGTGCTGCTTCGCGCCGTCCCGGGACTGGGCGAAGCCGACGCCCCGGCTGCACCCGTCCGCCCCGCCCCGGCCGGGGCCCCGGATTGCAGCCGCGGCCGCTCGTGCATCTATCCTTGCGCGGCCGATTCCGACTGCTGCCGCAGCACCCCGTGCCTGGAGGGGATCTGGGCCTCCGCCTGCGTTGCCGAGCAATGCCGCATGGTCGGCTGCACGGCCGACGAGCAGTGCGCCTCGATCGCAGGCGCCCGGTGTTTCCAGGACGCCGATCCGACCATCGTCCACGGGCTCTGCGCCGCGCCGTGCACCGCCGACGCCGATTGCCAGGCGCCGTACCTCTGTCTTGACGGCGGCTACTGCTGGCTGCAGGCGCACAACGTCACCCGGTGCTACAGCGACCTCGATTGCGCCCGACGCACGGGGATGAAGCACTGCGACGTCGCGACGGGCTGCTGCGGCTGCTCCGACGACGCGTACTGCCAGTCGCCCATGGAGGGCGGCGACGGTACCCGCTGTCTCCCGGCGAGCTCCTTGCCGGCGCCTTCGGACCGATGACTCGACCCGGACGGCCGACCGACAGCCAGCAACTCCTCTTGCCCTCCCTCCCACCGCCCGCTAGGTTCGGGGCCGATGGAGTACGCGGACGTCGTCGGACGGATTCGGGCGGGGGAAATCGCGCCGGTCTACCTGCTGTTCGGGCCGCAGACCTTCATGATCGAGGCCGTGCTGGAGGGGCTGCGTGCGGCCGTCGGAGTGGAGAAGCACGGTTCGTTCGCGTGCGAGACGTTCCACGGGGACGAGGACAACGGGACGAAGATCGCGGCCGCGGCCCGCGAGATCCCCATGCTCGTCCCCCGCCGCCTGCTCGTCGTCCGTGACGCCCAGCACCTCGCAGCCCGCGACGAGGACATCGACGTCCTCGTCGCGTACCTCGACCGGCCGTCGCCCACGACCGTCCTGGCCTTCACCGCGGCGGCGTTCGACGCGCGGACGCGGCTGGCGCGCAAGGTTGCCGAGGTCGGGGTGCTGCTCAAGGCCGAGAAGGTGTACGCGCGCGACCTGCCCTCCTTCGTGCACAACCACGCACGGGCGCTGGGTGCGGCACTGGCCGAGGACGCGGCCGCGGCGCTGCTCGACGCCTGCGGCGACGATCTCGCGGCCCTGCACGACGGCATCTCCAAGCTGGCGCTGTACGTCGAGCGCGGGCAGCCGGCGACGGTCGAGGACGTGCAGGCCGTGGTCGCCCCCTCGCGGCAGCACGCGGTGTTCGAGCTGATCGACGCCATCGGCGCGCGCGACGCGCCGCAGGCTTTCGAGCTGGTGGCGCGGATGGCGGAGCAGGGCGAGGCGCCGCTCAAGGTGCTGTCCCTGGTCGCCCGGCAGATCCGGCAGCTCATCGATATCCGCACCGGGCGGCGGGACTCGCCGCGCCTGCTCGGTCTGCACCCGTTCGTCCGCGGGAAGCTCGAGGATCAGGCGAAACGTTTCGGGCTGCGGGACCTGGTGCGCGGCGTGGCGGCACTCCATCACGCCGACCTGGCGCTCAAGGGCTCCAAACGCGAAGGTGAACGCGTGCTGGAGAGCCTTGTGCTCGAGATCGCCGGCGGACCGGAACGCCCTACTTCGCGGCGGCCGGGGCGGCGCGGCGGGTGACCTGCGAGATCTTGCGGGAGGACGTGCGTCGCTTGAGCACGCCCTTGGAGTGCGCGCGATCGAGCGCGCGGACCGCCTGCTTGCGCAGCCGCTCGACCTCCTCGGTCTTGCCGGCCGCGACGGCCTGCTCGAGCTTCTTGATCGCCGAGCGCACGCCGGACTTCACGCTCTTGTTGCGTGCCGTGCGCTTCTTGGCCTGACGGTTCCGCTTCTCGGCCGAAATGTGGTGCGCCACGTTCGAACCCTCCACCGTGCCCGCGCGCCGACGAAAAGGGCTTCCCCGGCCGCGAAGCGAGCCGGCACCCTACCCGGCGCCATGGCGGGCGTCAAGCGCTTCGTGCGCGACGCCAGGCTACCGCTCGGGCGACGGCCTCGTGCCGTCCGCACGAAACCGGACGTAGTCGGCGATGATCTCCTCGTGATCGAAGGCGAGCGGCGAAGGCAGGGCGTCCGGCGCGAACACGCGCGCCTCGGCGGCGTCGTCCGCACCGACGGGCGTTCCGGTCGCGCGCCCCACGAACACCGTGGAAATCGTGTGGAATCGGGGGTCCCGGTCCGGCCGCGAGTACACGTGCAGGAGCGCCGTCAGCTCGACATCCAGCCCCGTCTCCTCCTTCGCCTCGCGCTTCGCCGCCGCCCACAGCGGCTCCCCCCGGTCGACGAACCCGCCGGGAAGCGCCCAGCCCGGCGGCGGGTTCTTCCGACGCACCAGCACGATTCCCCCCCCGGCCTCGATGATCACATCGACCGTCGGAAACGGGTTCCTCCACTCGCGTGCCGAATCCGCCATTCCGGTCCGTCCCCTCTCCCGCCTTCCCCCTTCCCCTCAGCGCCCTCTCCACTCCCTCTTCGGCCCCGTGTCGGTGTGCACGAAGTTCGACTTCCGGTACGTGCCGAGACCGCCCCGGTGGTGGCGCTTCAGGTACGCGACCAGGCGCTGCAGCGGAATGCCCTGCAGCCGCCAGTCGAGCGCCCGGCCCTTGCGGTGGAAGCTCTCCGAGGCCACCTCGTGCCCCTTCTTGCGGAGCTGCTCGTTGAACTTCTCCGAGCGGAACCCGCTGATCACCTCGACGACGCTCCCTTCGAGCTTCTTCGCCGCGGCCAGGATGAGCTTCGGCAGCGCCGGGTCCATCTCCGTCGTCTTGCCGGTTGCCCGGCAGCGCGTGAGGCGCCGGAACGACTCCATCGACAGCGTCTCGCCGAACACCGGCAGCGCGTCGCTGGTGTAGAGGTTGACGAGGTGCAGCCACGGCACCTCGCGCGTCCCCGCGGCGATCGCGCCTTCCTCCGGACCCTGCCACTTCTTCCCGTCCCCGTCGTCGGCCCGCGCCGCGCCCGCGGCGAGCACGGCCAGGACTGGCGCGAGCCGGCGCGCGATGCTAGGAACGAACGCAAGGGAGCGGGGCGCGGCGATGTTCCTTCGGGTGCTCAGGTCGGCGGGCTGGTGGTTCGTCCTCGCCATCGGCTGCTACGAATCGCACGCCGGGCTTGCCAACGCAAGTTCCACCCCTCCCGCCGGCGGCTACTGCTGGCTCGCGACCGGCCCGGCATCGGCGCCGACGTGCTGGGATTGAGGGAGGCCTACCCGACGTAGCCCTTGGCGCGGATTGCTCCGAGGATCCTCGCGGTCGATTGTTCGACCGTCTCCACCGCCGTGCGGACGACCACTTCGGGCATGAGCGGCGGCTCGTAGGGATCGGACACGCCGGTGAACTGCGGCAGCTCGCCCGCCAGCGCCTTCTTGTAGAGGCCCTTCGGGTCGCGCCGCTTGCACTCCTCGAGCGGGCACTCGACGAAGACCTCGACGAAGTCGCCGATGAGGGCGCGGTTCTCGTCGCGGATGGCGCGGTACGGGGAGATTGCCGCTGCGATCGCGACGATGCCATTGCGCGCGAGCAGGTGCGCCACGAATCCGATGCGCCGGATGTTCGTGTCGCGCCCTTCCCTGGTGAAGCCGAGCCCCTTGCACAGGTGCGTCCGCACCTCGTCGCCGTCCAGCACCTCGACCCGGCGACCCGCTTCGCGCAGCGCTCGCGCGGTGCTCTCCGCCAGCGTCGACTTCCCCGACGCCGGCAGGCCGGTGAACCAGACGACGAATCCCTTCCCCGACTCCTTGCCCATCCCGCGACTCCCCGGCGCTCGCGCCCGGCGCCCCGCCCCGCGCAGGCGAATTACCGCGAAGCCGGTGCGTGGAGCAAGGACCGAAGGGAACCACCGATGGACTCCGATTGGGGAGGGAGGGGAAACCACAGATGGACACAGATGGACACAGATGAGGGAGGAGGCCGGGCCCGGCAAAGGCGGGGCGCCCGAATCCGCGAGGCGACCCTCGAGTCGGTGCCCTGCGGGCACTCGTCGCAGCCCGCAACCGCCAGGCACCGGCCCCCACCGGGGGACATGGTGGACCGCGCTAAAGGGATTCGTCGTCGCCGGCGACGTCGATGGTGGCGCCGGCCGGGACCAGGGCGGGAGCCTCGGGGAACATCCCGTAGGCGTCGCTGCCGGCGAGCGCGGACGACATTCCCGATGCCTGGCGATCCTCGGGGGTGAATTCGAGGGCCCCGTCGTCCGCGGAGCGCAGCGCGCCGCGCGCGAAGAACCGCAAGCCCGCCGGCTTGGGGAACGGCGTCGTCAGGCGCGCCTTGCGCCGCGTCGGCCAGGACGGCAGCCCGAAGAGCGACCGCACGAGCGGGACGACGAAGAACCGGAAGCCTGCGGCCGTCGACAGCACGTTGCCCGGCAGCCCGACCCAGAACGTCGCCGTCTCGGCGTGACCGGCGATGAGCACCGGCTTGCCCGGTCGCACCGCCAAACGATGCACCACGAGCTCGAAGCCGCAGCGCCGCAGCGTCGCCGGCACGAAGTCCTTGTCGCCCACCGAGACGGCGCCCGTCGAGACCACGATCTCCGGTGCCGCAGGCTCGTGCTCGTCGTCGAGCCGGCGGCCGGGGCGAGCGGCCAGCCAGCCGCCCACCCGCACGACGGCCTCGTCCTCGCGGTCCGCCATGAGGCCTTCCCGGATCGCCGGAAGCCCGAGCCGATCCGCCTCGGCCAGCAGGAACGGCAGCGACGTATTCCGGATCTGGCCCGGCCGGAGCGCCTGCGACGGATCGTCGACCAGCTCGTCGCCCGTGGCCACGAACCGCAGCACCGGCCGCGCCAGGACGTCCAGCTCCCCGATCCCCTGCCCCGCCGCCACGGTGAGCACGCCCGACGTGACGACCCGCGGCGCGAGAACGAGCCGCTGGCCGATCGTGACGTCCTCGCCGCGCCAGCGCAGGTTCGCACCCTTCGTCACCGGCGCACGGCAGACGAGGATTTGGCCGCCATCCGCGGTCTCGACGGCGACGTCCTCGATCTTGACCGCCGCGTCGAACCCGGCGGGCACGGGCGCCCCGGTCATGATGCGCACGGCGGCGGCGGCCGCCGCCGTGTCCGCCGTCATCGTCTCTCCGGCGAACACCGCGCCGCCGATCCGCAGCCGCACGGGCCGCTCGCGGCTCGCCCCGGCCAGATCCGCGGCTCGCACAGCGAAGCCGTCGACGGCCGTGTTGTCGAACGGCGGCAGCTCCTCGCGCGCCACGATATCGGCGGCCAGGACCCTCCCGCGCGCCTGCCCGAGCGCCACTCGTTCCGTCCGCCGGATGCGCCCCAGCCCCTCGATCCGCCGCAACGTTTCCGCGTAGGTGATCAGATCCACCGCTCCACCGCTCTACCGCGCCACCGCTCTACCCATGGCCCTTGCCTTCGATCATCTCCAGCGCGTGCAACGCGATGTCCTTCAGCCCGGGGAGGATTTCCTGCAGTGCGCGCGGGCTGCCCGGCAGGGCCACGACGAGCATCTTCCCCTTCTGCCAGCCCCCGCCGCGCGAGATCCACGCGGCGCTGGTGTGCTTCGCGCTCTCCAGCCGCATCCATTCGCCGATGCCGGGGACCTCGCGATCGGCCCAGGCCGCCAGCGTCTCCGGCGTGAGGTCGCGCGGGCCCAGGCCGGTGCCGCCCGAGGCCAGGACCAGGTCGACGCCGTCCTTCGCCCAGCGCGCGAGCTGCGACTTCAGTCGAGCGGGTTCGTCCGGGACGATCGCGATGCCGGCAAGATCCAGCCGCCAGGCTCGCAGGAACCGTCGCAAGACGGGGCCGCTCTTGTCGACGTATTCACCGGCCGACGCGCGATCGGACAGCACGATGCCGCCCGCGCGCTTCGCCATCCCTGCGCCACGAGCCACTGCGGCCTCCCTCCTTGCTCTCCAGCCGGATCGGTCCGACGACCATGCCGCGGTCGACGGACTTGACCATGTCGTAGATGCACAGCGCCGCCGCCGCGACCGCTGTCAACGCCTCCATCTCGACCCCGGTGGGGCCGGTGCAGCGCGTCGTGGCGCGGATGGCGACTCCCGTCGGGCGGGCGGTGGGCACGAGGTCGACCGCGACGTGCGTCAGCGCCAGCGGATGGCACAGCGGCAGCCAGTCGGGCGTCCGCTTGGCGGCGGCGATCCCGGCGACGCGGGCGACCGCGAGCACGTCGCCCTTGGGCAGGCCGGCGGAACGAACGAGTCGCAGGGTGGCGGGTTTCATGGAGATGAAACCCGAGGCGACCGCGGTCCGCACGGTCGTCGGCTTGGCGGAGACATCGATCATCTGTACGCGGCCGCGCGGGTGGGACTTCATGCCACGACCTCCACGGCGTCGCCGACGGCGACGGGCCCGCCTTCGAGCACCCGGGCGAAGAGTCCGAGGCGCGGCATGATGCAGTCGCCGGTCTGCTTGTACACCGCGCAGCGCGTATGGCACTCCTTGCCGATCTGCGAGATCTCCAGCACCACGCTCGCGCCGACGCGGAGCTTCGTCCCCAACGTGTAGGCCTCTCGCGGCAGGCCGCGGACGGAGAGGTTCTCGGCGAACCTCCCCGCGCTGCGCTCGATGTCCTCCGCGAGCGCCTGCTCGATCTCGCCGACTTCGAGCAGGCTGACCTGCCGGTGCCAGTCGCCCGCGTGGGCGTCGCCGACGATCCCGTGCCCGATCCGCACCTCGGCGCGGCCGACCGGTTTCTTCACCGTGCCCTTCTTGCGGCTCACGCAGACCGCCTCGACCCGACCGCTCATCCGCCGATCCCCCGCAGTCCCGCCTGGCACGGGATGGGCCGGCCTTGCGAGCGGATCCCGTCCTCGCGCAGGACCACCGCGCGGTGCACGACCTCCGCCACGGCCTCCGGGCCGCTGCGCGCCGCCGGCAGGAGGTCGGCGAAGCCCGAGCCGAACAGGCAGAGCTTGAGCGCCCCGCGCGAGGTGACGCGCAGGCGGTTGCACTCGGCGCAGAACGGCCGCGTGATGGGGCTGACGAACCCGATGCGCAACGGATCGCCCGGCCGCTGGTAGACCACCGCCGGACCTCCCGGCCCGTCGCGCCCCGCCGGCTCGAAGCCGTCGGCCACCACTCGTTGGATCAGCGGCTCGCTGCTCATGTGCTCCCGCTGGTGGAACTCCTCCCGCCCCTCGATCGGCATCAGCTCCAGGAACCGCACCTCCAGCGGGCGGCCTCGCCCCCAGGCCAGGAAGGAATCGAACTCCGCGAAGCCGAAGCTCCGCAGGAGGACGACGTTCACCTTCACGCGACGCAGGCCCGCGTCCAGGGCCGCGTCGATCCCGCGCGTCACCGCGCCGAACGCGTCGACCCCGCGAATCTCGCGGAACGCGCCCTCGCACAGCGTATCGAGGCTCACGTTGACCTGGTCGAGGCCCGCGGCGGCCAGCTCGCGCACCGTCCCGGCCAGCAGCCGCCCGTTCGTCGTCAACGCCACGCGCTCGAACCCCGCATCCGCCCGCAGCGCGCGCACGATCGAGGGCAGATCGGCACGCAGGAGCGGCTCGCCCCCGGTCACGCGCACCTTGAGGAATCCCAGATGCCGGGCGAACGCGACGCCGATGGCCCGGATGTCCGCGAGCGACATCGCGTCCGGGGCGGCGACATCCGCGCCGTCGGCCCGGCAGTACGAGCACTTGAGGTCGCAACGTTCGGTGATCGAAAGGCGCAGGTAGTCGAGCGTCCGTCCCTGCGGGTCCCGCAATCCGTGCCTGTCGTCCGGGTGCGCGTCGGTCATCGCATTCGCCGCACGCTCCCCCGCGTGCGCACCGACCGAGACTGTGACGCTTCGAGGGCGAATGGTCAACTGGAACAGTCCAGATCAGTCCAGGTACCAGCCGCCCCCGCCGCCGCCGACGTCCAGGTGAAAATGGTTCTCGTGCTCCTGGTTGTGAGCCGGGGAGAGCTGGACGTGGAAGAGGCGCGCCGACCACGCGGAGCAGTACAGGTCGAGCAGCGCGGCGCCGTCAGCGGCGTCGACCGACCCGCCGCACGTCACCTCCGTGCCGGGGTCCACCCAGTCGTCCAGCACGGAGAGGACGTCGCCGTCCGCCTTCACGAACCAGCCCGCGTCGATCGCCAAGCCGTACGAGTGCTGCGACGGCTGGCCCTGCGCGCGCCGCGACGTCACGCCGCCGCGGCTGCCCGCGCGGTAGAAGGAGTAGATCCGCACCTCGACGACGCCGCGCTCGTGCAGCAGCACGGACCACTCGGCCAGCGCCAGCGCCAGACGGCAGTCGAGCACGTCGTGGTGATTGGTGACCGTCCACGGCACGGCGTACGTGACGCCCGCCAGCGGACCCGTGAGCCGGATCGGCGCGTCGATGGTCGCGGGCGCGTCGTCCACGCGCTCGTACGGCACCTCCCACTCGTCGAGCTTCGTGAAGCACTCGTCGGGAGTGAGCGCCAGGACCGCGTCCGCGTCCAGCCCCGCGGGGACCGGCGGCGCCTCCGGCTCGACCGGGGGCTCCGCGTCCGGCCCGGCAACCGGGTTCGGCTCTTCCTCGACGACCTCGGGCCCGCCGCCCTGTTCCTCCCCGGATCCTGCGGGCCGAGGCAAGATCGCGCCGCACGCCCCGAAACAGGCCACGGTCAACGCCGGAAAGAACCACAGCCTCACGCTGCGATCGTACGCCACGCACGCGCACAAGGCCCGAAAGTGGAACGCAGACGGTCTCCCCGCGCCAATTCCCGCCCGGTCTTCCCTGGTCTCAGCGTTCCTCTCAGCGCCCTCAGCGTCTCAGCGGTGAAGTCGGCCTCGGCGCCCTCCCTCCCCTCCGCGCCCTCCCTCACCCGACGACGGCCCGGAACACGCCCATCGCCCCGACCGCCGCCGTCTCCACACGCAGCGGCATCGGGCAGAGTGACACCCGCCGGAAGCCGCGCTCGTCGAGCATCCCCTCCTCCGCTTCCTCGAAGCCCCCCTCCGGACCGACCAGCATCGCCCACGACGGCGCCGGCGCGTGCTGCCGCAGCGCGTCGGCCAACGGTTCACCGGCGGCATCAAGGCACAGGCGACCGCTGGACGGCTCGAGGACCCCGCACCACGCTTCCAGCGTCATCGGCTCCGCGACCTCCGGCGCGCGCGCGAGGCCTCCGATCCGCAGCGCTTCCGACGCGACGCGCCTCCAGCGTTCGACCAGCGAGTCGAGCGCCCGGTCGTCGCGCCGCAGCTCGCGCGCGCAGCGCACCGGGACGATGCGGGCGACCGCCAGCTCGGCGGCGGCACGGACGATGCGCACCAGCGGCTCGGGCCGCCCGAGGCCGAGGGCGAGCGTGAGGGGCACGGGGGCGCGCTCGAGCGGCGGTGCGGTACCGGCCGGCGGTGCCAGGTCGACCAGCACGGTCTCGTCGGGGCCGATGCTGCCGATCGTTCCGCGCAGCCGGGCGCCGGCTCCGTCGAGCACCTCGACGGACTCGCCGGGGCGGGCGCGTCGCACGCGGGAGAGGTAGCGATGTTCGCGACCGCGCACGACGAGTCGTCCGTCGAGGGGTGCGGGTTCTCGCAGGCGCAGTCGGAGGACGGTCATGGCGCGCGAGGGTTCAGACGGTGGGGCGGGTCAGCTCGACCAGCGCCCACTCGTCGATGCGGCGGACGGCGGACTTCCAGGAGTCGGGCCAGGCCTTGCGCACGCCGTCGGTCTCGTCGGCGAGCAGGCCGGCGAGCAGGGCGATGCCGCCCGGGGCCAGGCGCGAGGCGAGGACGGGCGCGATGGTGCGGTGGACGGGTGCGGAGAGGTTGGCCATCACGAGGCGCGTGGCTTCGGGGACGTCGTGCTTGTCGCCTTCGACGAAGCGCAGGGAGAGGTGCGCGTTGTTGGCGCGGGCGTTCTGCCGCGCTTCCTCGATCGCGCCGGGGTCGATATCGATGGCGATGACGGGCGCCAGGCCGAGCTTCAAGGCGGCGATGGCGAGGATCCCGCTGCCGGTGCCGAGGTCCGCGACGTTGCCGCGGGCCGGGAGCCGTGGGAGTACGTCCTCGAGCGCCTCGAGCACGAGCCGCGTGCTGGCGTGGGTGCCCGTGCCGAAGGCGTGACCCGGGGAGATCACGATCGGGACGCGGCCGGGAAAGCGGGTGGCCGAGGCCCACGGGGGGAGGACGACCAGGCTGGTGCCGACCTCGATGGGCTGGAAGAACTTCTTCCAGGTCTCCGCCCAGTCCTCGACCTCGATCTCCTCCAGCGACCCGACCTCGCAGCCCGGGACCTGCGCCGCGACGCGCGCCAGCTCTTCCAGGCCGTGGCGCGCCACCGCGTAGGCCCGCACGGTGATGCGGCCCTTCTCCGCGCCTTCGGGCGAATCGACGATCTCGATCCCTTCGTAGCCGGCCAGGTACAAGGCGCCGGAGAGCACGTCGAGCGAGGTGCCTGCGGAGCGGACCGAGAGGCGCCAGATCTGCTCGTTCATCACGGGCAGTCCACGCCGTCCTGGCACAGGATGACCGTCACCGTCGCCGGCCCGCCCGCGTCGTCACCGCCGTAGACGATGCCGACGGGGATGGCCACGGCCGCGGCGACGCCGACGCCGATCAGCGTCCAGAACCACCACGAGGACCAGATGCTCCCCTCACCCTCGCCGCGCACCGGCACGCGCAGCGGAATGCGCTCGTCGCCGTTCCGTCCGACCACGCTGCCCCGCTCGTCGAGCGCCTCGAAGAAGTACTCGACGACGGGCGGGCCGATCTGGTCGCCCGGGATCGTGGCCCCGAAGCCCTGCGCGGCCGGCGCGGTCTCGACGCGCACGAAGCCGGTTTCGCCGGCGGGACGGTAGGCCAGGACGATGGCGCGGACGCGATGGTCGGGGTCGTCGAGACGTACGGCGACGTCGAGACTCTCGCCCGACGGGGCCTCGGCGGGCAGGTCGTGGTCCAGCGTCGCCGGGTGCAGGAGCTGTTCCGGAGGCACCCAGCCCGGACGACCTTCGTCCTCCCACTGCTGGCGCACGCCTTCCAGGAACTGGACGTAGCCCGGGGCGAAGAGCGCGGGGTCGAGCTGGAACTCGGGCTGGATCGCGAGGAGCTGGCGGAACGCCTGCTGGGCGTCGTCCATGCGGCCGAGCACGAGGTAGTCCAGGGCGAGGAACTTGAAGATGGCGATTTTCTGGTCGGGGACGTTCTCGGCGCGGACGAGCGCCCGCTGGAGGGTGTCGGCCGAGGTTTCGTACTCCATGTCGTTGTACTGGTTGATGCCGGCCTGGATGAGCGGGTTGTCCGGGAACTCCTGCGCGGCGGAGGGCGAGGCCACGACGGCGGGCAGGAGCAGGAAGACCGACGTGCACAACGACCGCAAGCTCATCGTCATCCTCCCAACAGCGGACCGTAGCCTAGCACAAGTCAGCGGGGCCGCGCGCGCAATCCCGCCAGCGCCTCGAACACGGGCGCCGCCTGCGAGCGCAGCGCGTCGACGACCGGCCGGCCGATGCGCTCGGCCGCTTTCGGGGCCCGTTGTTCGAGCGCCGCGTACAGCGCGGCCGCGGCGACGTAGCGTCCCGCCCGGAACAGGGCCTCGATCAACGCGGACTCCACCGCGTCCGGGGAGGCGCCGAGCGCCCGGGCGCGCCGCAGATGCGCAATGGCCTCGGCCTCGCGCCCGGTGCGGACGAGCTGCTCGCCGAGCGCCAGATGCAGGTGCTGGACGCCGGGCGCGCCGGGGAAGACCTGCACGCCGAGGCGCAGCACTTCCTCGCCGTAGCGCCCCTGTTCGGGCTCCGCCGCCAGGTGCGCCCGGCCGAGCAGGGCGAGGCCCTCGCAGACGAGTCCGAGGACGTTGCGATCGGGGGCGGAGCGCGAGGGCTGGCGGCCGTAGTCCAGGACGAAGCGCAGCAGCCCGCCGAGGAGATCGCAGGTGCGCGCGGGGTCGCTGGGGAGCGCCTCGGCCGCCCGCCGGATCAGCGCGGCGTCGATGCCGCCGAGCGGGTCGAGATACCGGCTCCACTCGTCCTCGACGTCCGCGCGCAGGCGCGTGACGAGCGTCTCCAGCGTGACGGCGACCGGCTGGTCGGAGTGCAGGGCGTCGAGGTGCACGTGCGCCAGTTTGCGCGGCGCCTCGCCGAAGTAGACCCACTGCAGCGACCAGTCGAAGAGCGCGGCGAGCAGGATGTGGCGGCTGCCCAGGAGCCCGATCACGCGGTCGCGGTCCAGCGGCAGCTCGTAGGGCCCCAGCTCCGGCTCGTCCTCCAGGATCGCCGCCACGATGCGCCGCTTGAACTCGCGCAGCGGCAGCGACTCGGGCTTGCCGTCCCCCAGCGAGAAGCCGACGCGGCTGTGCTGGAAGTCGTCCGGCAACACCTCGATGCTCGAGACCTGGACCCCCAGGAGCGTGGACATGCCGAAGAAGGTCCGCCCCAGGATGTCGCAGACTTCGCGAAATCCCGCGACACCCGTACCGAGCCGGTCGAGCCACCCGTCCGCCCGGACCTCGTCCAGCGGATAGGCGAGCCCCAGATCCGCAAGCACCGCAAGACCCCGCGCCCGCTCCGAGCCGACCAGCAGCCCCCGCGAAAGCGCTTCGACGATGGATGGGGCGACCAGCGGCGAGCGCACGCCGACACAGAGGTCGAGGCCCTCGGTGATGTCCTCGCCGCGCCCTTCCAACAGCAACTGGCGAATCCGCGCGACGTCCTTCTTGGAAGGACCACCCATCACGGTCACCATACCACATTTCCCGCCCTTGCCCCTCGCAGGACGGGTCCGCTAAGCTCCGGCCGCGTCGGGAGGCCGCAACGTCCGTCCGCGCCCTCCCCAAGGAGACGACCGATGAGCATCCTCAAGCGCATGGGCCGCGTGATCTCCTCCAACGTGTCGTCCCTCCTGGACAAGGTGGAGAACCCCGCCAAGCTCGCGGACCTGGCCCTGGCCGACATGGACAAGGCCCTGCGGCAAGGCAAACGCTCCCTGACCGAAGTGCGCGGCGACGCGAAGCTCCACGAGAACAAGGCCAAACTGCTGCGCCAGGAGGCCGACGGCTGGTACCAGAAGGCCACCGTCGCCCTCAAGTCCGGCCAGGAGACGTTGGCTCGCGACGCCCTGGCCAAGCGCCACCGGCTCCTCACCGAGGCGGTCGCCGAAGACGAGGCGATCAAGGAAGCGAAGGAAGAGGAACAGGAGCTGATCCGCCAGCTCGCGCGCCTCCAGATCGAACGCGACACCTTCGCCGCCCGCAAGGGCACCCTCGTCACCCAGGCCGAGCTGAGCCGTTCGTCGGGCAAGGGGCTGGCCGGCAAGCTGGGCGCCACCGGCAAGGGCCCGACGCCGCTCGAGCGCTACGAGGAGATCGAGAAGAAGGTTGACGCGATCGAAGCCGAGCGGGAGATCGATGAGATGCTCGGCGTGGGCAAGGATGCCGAGCTCGAGGGTCGCTTCCGGCAGATGGAAGCGGGTCCGGGGGTGGACGACGAGCTGGCCGCGCTCAAGGCGCGCCTTGCCGGGGACCCCAAAGGCGGCAAGCCGCCGTCGTGACCTGATCCATGTCTCAGTCTCAGCATCAGGTTCATCCTTGAAAGAGACGCATTGCATCGATGCAACCGACGTAACATGCCTGGATCACAGCAGTACATCGGGAATTTGCGGCACGGACGGGGGCAGAAAGCGACAGGTTGTAAGATCCATTAACGGAGCGTCCCTCAGCGTTGAAGTTCATGATATGACCGCATGTCCAGCCCATAAGTACACAAATGTAATAGTCTATCGGTGGATGATGTTCGAGGTGCGCTGGTCGACATGCGGGCTTGGCCTGACTTGGCATCCATCTCGCATTGACTGTGTTCGGTTTCGATGTAGGGCCCGTGCTATCGCGGTCTCCCCCCCCAGCGTGTAGCGCGGGCCCTACCCGTTCCCACCGCCCAAATACCCGTCCGGGTGAAGGGCGACTGACAACCCACCCGTTCCTTTCCTGCCTGGCCTCCCTAACCAGGAGGTCGCTGCCCGGTGCAAATGGGCACCGGGCAGGTCTATCGATCCGCCCGCGGTCCCCCTTCCGTGGCGCCAATCGCCGGCGCGTGTTACCGTCGGCCCCGTGACCAGCGTTCCCCGGCCGACCTGGGGTCTGTTCGGCGGTGCCTTCGACCCGCCGCACCTCGGGCATCTCGCGGTCGCCGCGGTGGCGCTGGCGACCGGTCCTCTCGACCGCCTCCTCGTCGTTCCGTGCTTCGCCCATCCCCTGGGCAAGCGCATGGCCCCCTGGGACGACCGTCTGGCCCTGTGCCGTCTCGCTTTTTCCCATCTGGCGCGGGTCGAGCTGTCGGACATCGAGTCCCGGCTGCCGGCGCCCAGCCTGACGCTTCGGACGGTCGAGGCGTTGGCGGCGCGGCATCCCGGGGTGACCTGGCGGCTGGTCGTCGGCTCCGACGCGCTGGCCGACCGGTCGCAGTGGCACCGTTTCGACGACATCGTGCGTCTGGCCGAGCCGCTGGTCGTCGGCCGTGCCGGCCACGAGGCGGGAGCGGACGTTTTTGCGGTTCCGGACGTGAGCAGCAGTGCGATCCGGTCGCGGCTGGCGGGCGGTCTCGACGTCCGCGGCTGGTTGGACCCCGCCGTCCTGCGTTACGCCCTGGAGCGCGGCCTCTACTCCGCGCGGTCCTGAGATTTCCGCCGGTCGATGCCTCCGGGCGGTCCGTCGCCGCCGCGGCCCGCGCCGAGCCTTGGCGGGGCGATCAGGTCGACTCCCCGTTCCCGCTCGCGGCGCACGGCCAGCGTCTCCCCGCCGAAGTGCTCGCGTAGGAACTCGGCGAAGCGGACCGGGCTGACGATGATGTCGTGTCCCAGGATGATGTCGCGGATCCCGTCGTGCAGCTCTTCGGAGGTCTGGAACCGGCGGGCGGGTTCGAAGGCGAGGGCGCGGTCGAGGAGCGTCTGGGCGGTGTCTTCCCACGGCCGTCCCCGGCGCGGCAGCGGCGGGATTTCCGCCTGCTGGGCCAGGCGCAGGGTGTCCATGTCGTTGCCGCCCTTGTACAGGCGCCGTCCGGCCAGGAGCTCCCACACGAGGATGCCGAAGGCGAAAATGTCGGCGCGGGCGTCGACCTCCTCGGCCCGTGCCTGCTCCGGGGACATGTAGGCGAACTTGCCGCGCAGCATCCCCGCGTCGCGGGCCACTTCGTCCGCCCGCACGCCGTCCGCCGCGGCCCGGGCGATCCCGAAGTCGCACAGCTTGACCTCGCCCTCGAACGACACCAGCACGTTCGTCGGCGAGAGGTCGCGGTGCACGATGCCCAGCGGCCGGCCGTTCTCGTCGCGCGCCCGGTGCGCGTGCGCCAGTGCCCGGCTGGCCTCCTCCAGGATGAGGAACGCGAACTCCGTCGGGAACGGGATCTTCCGCCGCGTGCACCGCCGCAGCAGATCGTGCAGGTCGAGCCCCTCGACGTACTCCATGTCGATGTGCAGCCTGCCGTCCGTCCGCCCTAGGCCGACGACCTGGACGATGTTGGCGTGGCGCAGCGTCGCGCACAGCTTCGCCTCGGCGACGAGCATCCGTCCGAACCGCTCGTCCGAGGACAGATGCGCCAGCATGCGCTTGACGGCGACGGTCCGCGGCTGGCCGAGCGCGGTGAACGTGCGGCCGAGGAAGATTTCGGCCATGCCGCCGCGCCCGATCAGGTCGTAGAGCACGTAGGGTCCGAAGCGCTGGGGCAGCGGCACGCCGTCCGCGTCGCGGACCACCCCGTTGAGCGGCGCGGGCAGCGCGCTTGCCGGCTCGGCCGCCGCGGCGCCCGCGAGGTCCGCTTCAGGCACAGGCCGCCTCCCCCGTCGCCGGCTCCTGGACGACGGCCACGTCGCCGCCCTGGACGACGATGCGCAGGCGCGCGCCCGGGGCGAGGCCGGGGCGCAGCAGCGCACGCGCCAGCGGCGCCTCGACCAGGCGCTGGATCGCGCGCCGCATCGGCCGCGCGCCCATCGCGGGGTCGTAGCCGCCCGACGCCAGGAGGTGTTCCACCAGACCCTCGCCCGCCTCCACCGTCACGCCGCGCCCGTCCGCCGCCGCCGCGCACGTCGCGGCGAGCAGCAGCTCCGCGATGCGCCGGACCTCGGCGGCGAGGAGCGGCTGGAAGACCAGCGTCTCGTCGATGCGGTTCCACAGCTCCGGCGGCAGCGCCCGGCGAGCCGCCGCCAGCACCTGCGCCGCGGCCGGGGTCGTGTCGGTCCGCCCGAACCCCACGGCCTTGCGTTCGACGAACAGCTCCGACCCGAGGTTGCTCGTCAGCACGACGACCGTGTTGCGGAAGTCGACCGTCTGGCCGCGGCCGTCCGTCAGCCTGCCGTCTTCCAGCACCTGCAGCAGCAGCCGGTGCACGTCCGGGTGCGCCTTCTCGAACTCGTCGAACAGCACGACCTGGTACGGCCGGCGGCGCAGCGCGTCGGCCAGCATCCCGCCCGCCTCGAACCCGACGTACCCGGGCGGCGCGCCGACGAGCCGCGCCACCGAGTGGGGCTCGGCGTACTCCGACATGTCCAGGCGCAGCAGGCTCTCGCGTCCCGGGAAGAGGGACTCGGCCACGGCCCGGGCGGTCTCGGTCTTGCCGACGCCGGTGGGTCCGAGGAACAGGAACGACCCGATGGGGCGGGGGCCGCGGAAGCCGGCCGCGTTGCGGCGCAGCACGTCCGACAGCCTGGCGAGGGCCTCCCTGTGCCCGACGATGCGGCGGCCCAGCTCGTCTTCCAGGGCCAGCAGGCGCTGGCCGTCGGTCGCCAGGAGCCGCTCCCGCGGCACGCCCACCAGCTCGGCCGCGACGGTCGCGATCTCCGCAGCGCCTGCCGCCGGTCGTCCGGCGCGGCGTGCGCGCGCGGCGCCGACGTCCAGGAGCTGGAGCGCCTTGTCGGGCAGGGCCCGGCCGACGACGTAACGCCGCGCGATGCGCACGGCCGCCTCGATCGCCTCGGGCGCGATCTCCACGCCGTGGTGCGCGCCGTAGCGCGGCGAGACGGCGGCGAGCATCGCGGTCGCGGCGGCGTCGTCCGGCTCGCCCACGTCGACGGGCGTGAGGCAGCGCACCAGCCCCGGCGCGGAGCGCAGAGCCCGTTCCCACGTCGCGGGGTCGGACTCGGCCAGCACGGCCAGCGCGCGGGACTCCAGCGCCTCCCGCAGTGCCGCCTCGGCCCCCTCCCCGGCGTCTGCCACCGCGCGGGCGAAGGGCCCCAGGTCGCCCACCGCCAGCACCACCCGTTCGCCCAGCGCCGCCGCCTCGGCGGCGATCCGCCGCACGCCTTCCGCGGCGGCTCCGCGTCCGCCGGCCCCGGCCAGCGCGTCCGCGGGGACCTCGAGCAGTGCGATCCCGGCCTCCGGGTCCGCGGCGAGGCGCTGCGCCAGCGCGTGCACGATCGCCGTCTTCCCCACGCCGCTCGGCCCGACCAGGCACGGCGACGACGAGCGTCGCTTGCCGAGGACGTCCAGCAGGCGATCGACCAGCTCGTCGCGCGCCACGGCCGGATCCAGCTCCGCCGCGGCCGCCGCCCGCCGCAGGTCGCGCGTGTGCGCCGCGAGCCACGGTCCGGGCTTCGCGCGGGCCGACGGGACCTGCCTCGCCGGCCGGGCCGGCGCGGGGCGAGGGGCCGCGGCCGGAACCGCACGCCGTGCCGGCATCGCGACGGGCCGCGTTTCCGCGGCCCGGCCGTCGGGCGCCGGGGGAAGGGGAATCCGCTCCGCCGGCTTCTCGACCCGTTCGCCGGTGCGCCGTACCGCCGTGGACGGCCCGCCCCCGGAGGGGCGTGCCGGACGTCCCGCGGCCGGCGGCGCCACGCCCGGCTCCCGCGCTCGCGAGCGCCAGCGTGGCGCGCCCGACAGGTAGCCGTGCACGGCTCCCGAAAGGTGATCAATCTCGATTCCGCTGGCTGCGAGCACCCTGTGCGCGGCGCTCTCCGGCATCCGGAGCAGGGCGGCCAGCAGATGGATCGCCCCCGTGCTGCGGGCGCGCAGCGAACGAGCCAGTCGCCCGGCGGAGGCCTCCGCCTGCTCCAGCACCGAGGCCGGTTCCGCGGACAGCGTCGCCCGCAACCGGACCCACGTCCCATCGATGCCGTGCGTCGCCAGCAGCCGCTGCGCCGGGCCGGGCTCCGCGGCCAGCACCGCCAGGACGTGGATCGAGCTCAAGCGCTCGCCCCGCGTGCGCGCCAGCCCGCGGGCCGTGGCCCAAGTGTCGTGCGTCTCGGCCCCTGAATCCGCCATGTGTCGCCGCGCGATCCCCTCCGGCCGGGCTCCGACCCGACCGCGGGCCGAATCTGCCATGCGCCACCGGGCCGGTCCAATTACCGAAAACGGCCCGCCGGCGCTCCGCCATGTCGCGCGGCCCGCGTTTCGGCTACCATACACTCATGCGGGCGTGCGACGGCCGGAGCGTGAGACGGGGCATCGTGGCGGCGGCCTTGGCCGTCGCCGCGGGGATCGCGCTCGCCGCGCCCCCGGCCCGGGCCTTCGGCTCCTACGACAGCAAGCTGGAGACCGGATCCGCCATCGGACTGCTCGCCGTCGGCGGCGTGATGTTCATCCCCACGGCGATCGCGCTCATGGACCCCCCGTTGACCACGCAACGGATCGTCGGCCGCTCGCTGGTCATGGCCGGCTCGCTGGTAGCCATCGCCTTCGGCGTCTACTACTTCGCCTCCGACGATCCGCTGTGGATCCCCCACGCGCTCGGGTGGGGCATCGGCGGGGGCCTAGCAATCACCGGCTTCGCCGTCTGGCTGTCCGACGACGAGGAGCTCGCCGCCGAGCCGCCCCCGGACTCCGGCACCGGGAGTTCCGCGCCGCCGGCCAACCGACTTGGGTCCCCCGACCTGGACGTCCCCCCCGGCACCTCCGGACCGCCGACCGCCGACCGCCGGCCGGCGACCGCCGATCCCCGGCCCCCGACCGCCGTCCTCCTTCCGCTCGTCCTCCCCGGCGGCGCCGGGCTCAGTCTGTCGGCGGCGTGGTAGGCGCCCCGGTCCCCAGCAGCTCGCGCGCCCAGGCCGCCTTCCTACCCTCGGGGAACTCCGAGAGGTACACGCGCAGGCACGGCTCCAGCTCCTCCGCCGGGCCGGAGCGTTCGAAGAGCCGGCACAAGTCGAGCCGCACGGCTTCGCGCAGGGCACTGGACGGATGGCGTTCGAGGTACCGCTCCAGGGACTCGCGCCGGCATGCGACATCCCCGAGCTGCTCGCAGACCAGTGCCCGGTCGTAGAGGCCGGTCTCCTCGCGTGCGCCGCCGGCGGGCACGCGCGCCAGCAGCTCCTCGAGCAGCTCCCGCGCGTCGTCCCAGCGCCGAGCCCGCATGGCCTCCTCGGCCCGGAGAGCCAGGTCGTCGAGCTGCGCGCCGTCCACGAGCTGGTCGGGGGATTCCGCCGGGACGGACGGGGGGACGGGAGTCCGCGGTCCGGTAGCGGGAGCGGACGCCGCGGCGGGACGCTCGGGCGTCGCGGCCTGCCGGTCCGGCGCGGGGGCTTCGGCCGCCGCGACGGTCGGGCAGGGTTGTTCGCGCGGGAAGAGGGCTTGGAGCTCCGCCGCGTCGCCTGTGGGAAGCGGTCCGGGCACGAGCGAGCCCGCGGCCAACCGTTCCCGTTCCCCGACCGCGACGGTGCGTTCGCCCAGGACGACCTCGACCTTCCCATGCAGGACGTCGACGCGCGTCCCGTCGGGGCCGACCAGGAGGCGAAGGACCGTTCCCTGGACGACGACCCTGGCCGCCGGGGTCTCGACGATCACCGGTCGCGGCGCGGGTGCCGGCTGGATCTGGAGGGCCAGGGAGCCCGCGGACAGGAGGATCCGATCGGGGGCGGCGAAGTCGACCCTTGTCGTCCGGTCCATGAAGGCGACGATGTGGTCGAACGGCTCGACGCACGCGAGGATGGTCCCGGCGGCGGGCGGCGCGACCGGGGGCGCCGGCGGCGGCGGCGCGCCGGCGGCCGTAGCGGGTTCGTGCCGGACCTGCGCGGCCTCCCGAATACAGAGCGCGGCGACGACCGCCAGCGCTGCGATGCCGAGCAGCACGACCCCGCGGTGCAGCCGTTGCCGGCACCGGAGGCGCCGCATCGCCGCCGCGACCTCGTCGAACCCGGCGGGCCGCAGCGGCGCGGCCAGGCGCCCCCGCTCGCGCATCGCCTCGAACAGCTCCTCGACCTCTTTGAACTCATCGTTCATGGTCTGCTCCTCCCCCGCGACCGGCATGGCCGGTCGCCCGAGCGGGCCTCTGCGATCGGTCGTCCGCGGCGCCGTGGGCGGCGTCCGGGTTCTGCCGGCCGGACGAGTGTTCCCGGGCGGCCAGCCTTTCGCGGATCCACGTCCTGGCGCGGTAGGCCGAGTTGGCGATACTGCGGGCGGTGCCTCCGATCGTCCGCGCCGCCTTCGCGGGCGCCTCGCCCAGGATGTTCACCATGACCAGGCTCAGGTAGAGCCGCTCCGGTAGCTCTGCCATCTCCTCCGCCGTGCGGAGCAGCTGTTCCCGGTGCGAGAGCACCTCGTCCGGTCCGTGCGAGGCCGGCTGGTCCCAGGCGCCGACCTCGGCGAGCATCTTCTCCTCCCGGACGCGGTTCCGGATCCGGTGGCGCAGGCGCCGGGCCGCGATCGCGGCGACCCAGGCCTTGAACGTCCCGTCGCCGCGGTAGCGGTGCAGGCCCAGGAGCACCTCGGCGCAGACCTCGGTCCGCAGGTCCTCGAGCTCGTCCGAGCGCCGCGTCAGGGTGAGCAGCACACCGACCACGTGGGGTTCGACCCGGGCGTGCAGTCGCCGCAGCGCCTCGCCGTCGCCGTCACGGGCGGCGGCGATGAGCTGCGGCGGGAACGGGTCGTCCTCGGGAGGGGAATCCGCCGTCACGCCCAATTAGTAGTCCGTTCGGGCGAATTGTCGTCACGGAATCCTAGAGCACCGGGATCGAAATCCCGAGCCCCGCGCCGGCGCGCCAGCGCCAGTTCGACAGCTCGGCGACGGTCTCCTCGGCGTCCAGGCCCAGGTGGTATCCCTCCGGGAAGAACTCGACCCCGAATTCGAGGCGGAAGTCGAGGAGCCAGGCGAGCGGCACGACGAGCCCGCCGCCCAGGCCGATGCCCGCCCTCCAGCCGCTGCCCCAGGCGATCCCCGTCGGGTCCCAGCGCTCGCCGATGACCGCGAGGCAGGCTTGCAGCGCGACCGGTCCCAGCGGCACGTGCCAGCCTCCTTCGATGGACAGCGGCATGATCTCCAGGAGGTCGAGCCCCGCACCGTCGCCGAGCACCGTCAGGGCGCGCAGGCCGAACCCGATGTAGCCGTGGCGATCCAGGAGGGCGCCGAGCCGTACGCCCGGTCCCATCGCGATTGAGGCTTCGTCGGTGCGGCCGGACAACCCGCCGACGCCGTCGAACCCGAGCCCGGCCACCAGATCCAGTCGCAGCGGGGGGTCGCCGGATGCCGCCGCGAGCTCGATCGCGGGGACGTCCCGCTCCGGCTGGGGACGCTCGGACAGGGACTCCAGCGCGGCCTCCACCTGGACCGCCAGGACGTGCGCCGCGAGCCGCTCGAGTCCCTGTGCACCGGCATCCGGCGGGACGGGCCAAGTGCGGGTGTCGGACGCGCCCGTTTCGGTGTTCTGGACGGTCGAAACGACGGTGTGGCCGTCCGCGCACAGCTCCGCCAGCCAGTGGGCCGTCGATCCGGCCGAGGTGTCCGGGAGGAACCGCACGCGGGGGAGCTGGACGTCGAGGATCCCGACGAGCGTCGGCATGTCCAGGGCCGGGCAGATGCGCAGGACGACGGTGCGGTCCGCGGATGCACCGGCCGCCCGGGCGTCGGACGTAGCGAGCCAACCCATGGCAGTGACGATGAAAATGCCGACGCGGGTTCGCAATTCCGGCTCCCGACGGGCGCACCCAGGGTGCCACGGATGCCGCCACCGATCAACGAATCATCCGCGCCGGCAAGGAAAACTTCGACGACAATCGCGGGGAGCGAACTACTAATTGGTCAGGGACTCGTGCATCATGGACCGCTGGGTCCCGGAAAGGCCGGGCAGGAGAGGAATGGCGTTCCGGAACATCGCTGTCGTCGCCGTTGCCGCCGGCCTGATGCCGGCGGCGTGCCACTCGACCTTCATCGACCTGAACCCGGACACCAGCGGGGATCGGGGCGGAGCCGATCCGGGCGACTCCGCCGACGCGGATGCGAGCGCGCCGGAGGACGGCGACGATTCCATCGCGCTCGACGACGGCGTCACCGAAACGGACGGCGGCGGCACGGTCATCACCCCGCCTCCGCCGTGCGGTGACGGCGTCGTGGACGAGGCCGAGGAGTGCGACGACGGCAACCGGAAGAACTCCGACGGCTGCACGTGGGACTGCAGGATGGGCGACGGCGACCCGGCTCCCCCCCCCGACCCCCTGTCGCGGCCGTACGTCGTCGAAGGGCCGCCGATCGTGCTGCCGCCGTTCGAGCATCCGCCTTCCAGGGCGGGCAGCCGTCTGGACGCTTTCCGCGGGGAATCCGTCGCGGGCACGATCTGGTATTCCGCCGAGACTCCGTCCGCGGGGCCGTACATCGGGTTGCGGTATCTCGACCCGGACGGGACGACGTTCCGGTCGGATACCTATCTCTGGCTGGCCTCGGGCTCGTTCGGGGGCGGGACGGCAAACGACCTCAGCGACCGCGGCGTTCTTCTTCTTTGGGCCGGCCGTGAAGGCGGGTTGTGGAAGGCGATCCTCGGTGTCGATGGGACGATCGAATCCTACCCGGCCCTCTTGGTCGCCGGGGGGCTCGAACCGCGACTATCGCTGGCCCCGGTTGCAGGAGGCCACCTGCTCGCGTGGTACGAGAATCCGATGGGTTACTACTGCCACCTGGACGACCGGGATCCGCCTCGCCGGACGTATCTGCGGCGTCTGGGACCGGATGGGTCCTTCGAGGGGATGCCCGAGCCCGTCGTGCTGGAGGAGCCGCTCGGCGCCAACACGAGGCTCAGTCTTTCGGCCGGCGACGACTCCTCGGTCGGACTGCTGTGGTGGCGGTCCGGCGTGGGCGATCAGTTCGACTGCGACCTGCGGTTCGGGGTCGCCGACGCCGAGCTCACGACCGTGGCCGACGGCGGCGTCATCGGGCTCGCCGATCACGGCCGAGTGGTTTCCGCGGAGGGCGCCTACCGCATGGCCTGGCTTCACCTGCCCGGAGGGCCGCCGGCCGAGCTGGGATTCGCGGCTTTCGGTCGCGATGCCGGGCTGCTGGCCGCGCCTTCGACCTGCGAGCTGACCTTTGCGTCGTACTTCGAGGCCGACGTGGAGGTTGCGGCGGGCGATCACGGCCTGGTCACCGTCTTTCGCACCTGGGACGAGGCGACGGGAGTGCGACTGTACTTCGTGCGGACCGATCTCATGGGCCGGACGGCTGGCGGTACGTGTTCGCCGGTGGAGGTCGACCCGTCGTGCAGGGAGAGTCTGGGTTGCGTGCCGGGTTACCCCGTCGTGTCCTGGGTCGGGGACGCTTTTGTCGTCACGTACCGGGCGTTGTTCGAGCCGTTCTTCGAGCCGGGCTCACCGTTCGAGATGCGGGCCGTTCGCCTGGTGCCCGCGCCGTAGCGCGTCACCGGGCTCGTACCACGCACGCAGCGGTCCGCGGGTCTTTGACACCCGGCGTCGGGTGGGTCAAGCTAGGCGTGTACTTTTCGCGAGCGGCGGGCGGGACGCGACGTGCGGCCGGAAGGGGTGAGAAGATGGGTCGTCGGCTTGTCCTCGGGGTCGTGTGGGCGGCGCTCGTGGGCGGTTTCGGCTGCCAGGAGCAGGGCACGGAGATCGTGTTCGAGGTGACGACGGGGTATCTGGTCCCCGAGCAGGTCAACGCGGCGGCGATCACGATCCTCGGGCTGGGCCCGGACATGACGCCCGAGTCGGCGGAGGCGTGCCGGACCAGCCGGTCGCTGGACATGGGTCCCGGGCTGGACGTCGATGGCTCGACGTTCACCTTCGCGGTGCGTGCCGGCGAGGTATGCGACCGTCGCGTGTTCTTCGAGGTCACGCTGATCAAGGATGCGCTGGACATCGTGACCAGCAGCGGCTTCGCCGAGTTCGAGTCCGGTCGCAGCGTTCGGGTGGTGATCAACATCCCGCGCAACTCGTCGTGCGACGGCGGGCAGCAATGGTGCGGGACGGCGTGTTCCGACGTCGCGACGGACGGCGGGAACTGCGGTTGGTGCGGCAACGCCTGTGGGACCGGCAAGGCGTGCGTCGGGGGCTGGTGTCGTTGTCCGGGCGGCCAGGCGGAGTGCGGCGGGTCGTGCATCGATGTGCAGACGGACCGGGGGAACTGCGGCGGGTGCGGGACCGCGTGCGGCGAGTCCGAGGTCTGCGTCGACGGCTCGTGTACGGCGGCCTGTCCCGATCCCTTGCGGAACTGCGGCGGGCGGTGCGTCGACACCCGTTCCGATCCGCTGAACTGCGGCGGGTGCGGCACGGCTTGCGGCGACGAGACCCGCTGCCTGGACGGCGCGTGCGGGGCGTGCCGCCCGCCCCAGGGCGGGCCGTGCGACCCGATCGCCCAGTGCGGCTGTCCCCCGGGCCAGCGCTGCGATGCGGCGATGGAGCCGTTCTACACGCCGCAGGAGAACTGCGTGCGGGAGGGGCCGGCCCAGGTGGGCGAGATGTGCAACTCCGACAACCGTTGCGCGCGCGGGCTGGGGTGTTTCCGGGGCGTCTACGGCGAGATCCCGGTCGAGGTCGGCGGGCGCAAGTCGGAGGGTCCGGAGCCCGGGACGTGCCTGCCGTGGTGCGTGCGCGGCGACCCCGCCGCGTGCGGCGGCGAGCCCGACTCGTGCCGCGCGCTGCTGGGCCAGGCGGGGCAGTCCCCGGAGTACGGCGTCTGCCTGCCGTTCATGGGGCTGGAGATGTGCAACTGGATCGACGACGACGGGTTCAACGGGGCCGACGACGGCGTCGACGTGGGCTACGATCCGTGGAACTGCGGGCAGTGCTTCAAGACCTGCATGCCGGGCGAAACATGCCAGGAGGGGAGCTGCCAGGCGTGCTCGGGCTGGCCGTTCCAGGACTGCGGCGCGGGTTGCACCGACCTCTCGTGGGATCGGGCGAACTGCGGCTCGTGCGGCCACGGCTGCGGGATGCTCGAGGCGTGCGTCGGGGGCGAGTGCCAGCCCGACTGCGCCGAGCTGTTGCCGGTGTGCCGCGACCCGACCGGTGAGGGGACGCGCTGCGTCGATACCGAGCGCGACCCGGACAACTGCGGGTACTGCGGCGCGCCGCCCTGCGAGCCCGGCCAGGCGTGCATCGCCGGAGGGTGCACGAACGCCTGCGCCGCCGGGCTCGACATGTGCTACCGCTGGTGCATCGACACGACGACCCATCCCGGCAACTGCGGCGGCTGCGACTTCGCATGCCCCGCGGGCAGCGACTGCGCGCCCGGCACGGGCTGCTTCGCCTGCACGCCCGCGCCCGCCCGTCCGGGCGGCGCGTGCTACGTCCCCACGCAGTGCGGCTGCGCCGACGACCAGGTCTGCGTGCTCGCCGACGCCGGCGGCGAGTACACGGAGGTCTGCCGCACGCCCTACGGCGAGTACCGCGAGCTGGCCACCGGCTGCCACCTCACGCTCGCCGATTGCGAGCCGGGCCTGCAATGCGTGCCGACCGAGGTGGCCTACGAGAACCGGTGCATCCGGCCCTGCGTGGGCGACGATGAATGCTCGAGCGGCAAGTGTCTGCACGAGGACGTGCCCGACTGGCTCGCGCCCTACGGCATCTGCCGGTCCGTCGGCGGCCCGTGCACGAACGACTGGGACTGTCCGGGCGAGATGCCGCTGTGCGTCACGGCGCTGGGAACCGGGGTGATCATTCCCGGCGGCTACTGCACGTTCGGCTGCGATCCGGCCGACGGCCGCTGCCCGCCCGGCTCGCGCTGCGTCGCCTACGGCTTCGACCGGGTCGGCGCCGCGTGCCTCGCCACGTGCGCCACCGACGAGGACTGCCGCGCCGGCTACCGCTGCCTGGCCGTCCTGGGCAACGTCTGCTTCCCGGACATCATCTAGGCGAGGCTGGTGCCTCGGGACCGTCCGCCCGCCTGTGTCCGCCCGCCTGTTGCCTCGGCGACGTGCGGGGCTTATCCTGAGCTCATGCCATCAAGTCATCGGGGTGGGAGAATCACGGCCGCCGTGGCGCTGGCTGCGGCGGTGATCACGCTGACGCCGGGGCCCGTGGCGGCGGAGGAGTACGGCCAGGGGCACGACATCGGCATCGGCGGCCTGGTGGGCGAGCCGATGGCGTTCTCGATGAAGTGGCTGATTGGGGGCGGCCACGGTCTGCAGGCGGTCTTCGGCTTCGACGTATGGTACCGCGACGGGTTCCTCACGGCGGTGGACTGGGTCTGGCATCCGCTGATCATCGTCTCGCAATCCAAGTTCGATCTGTCGTTCCACATCGGCGCGGGGATGTTCCTGGGCGTGTGGTACAACCGCTACTGGGACTACGGATGCCGCTACGACCCCGCCGCGCGCCGGTACTACGATTGCCACGACAGCGACGCCGGCTTCGGCGGCCATTTCCCCGTGGGCCTCGACTTCCTGTTCCAGGACGTGCCGATCGAGCTGTCCCTCGAGTTCGCGCCGGGCGTCTGGTTCTACCCGTACATCGGCTTCTCCGCGTTCGGCGGGGCGCACGTCCGGTACTTCTTCTGAGCGGCGGCTAATCGATGCAGAGGCCGGAGAGATCCTCGGCGACGGTCGCACGCGACTGCTCGGTCACGCCGGCCAGCTCGTCGACCACGTAGGACACCTCGATCAGGTCGTGATGACATCCGCAGCCCGGCACGACGAACGTCGTGACGTCGTAGCCTCCCGCGGGGCGCTCCACGACCCGCGTGCCGGTGACGGTGGAGGCGACGTAGCGCCACGGGCCGCGGCCGACGAACGCCGACTCCTCGGGCCGGTCGCCGAACAGCGGCACGACGTCGCGCACGACGGCGTCCACGACGGCGAGTGCGGTGCGGGAATCGCGGAGCGGGGCGAGTCGCCGGCGCAGCTCGGTCACGGTTTCGATTCTCGTGATCGGACCCGTGCCCTCGTCCACGAGCAGGGTGCAGTCGAACGGCAGCAGGCAGCCGCGGCGGAACCCGTCCGGCGGCGCCGGCGCGCCCGGGTCGGCCTGGTCGCAGCACAGGAGCACGACGCCGACGGGCGAGAGCCACGACGCGGGCCAGGAGAGCTGGCCGAGCGTGCCGCAGGAGAAGCGCTCGGAGAGCGCGTCGAGCGCGGGTCGGCCGATGTCCGGCGGCTCGGCCCGATCCTCGCCCGGCACCATCGTGGGAACGATCGTCGGCGGCGTGCCTTCGGACGCGACCGTCGAGGCGGGGTTCGTCGGCAGGAACCGCTGGTCGCCCAGACGCTCGGCGTCGGGGTTCAACGCGGTGGGAGGCGGCGCCGTATCCCGCGCGACTCCGGCGTCCGCGACCGGCGAGGTCGTCTCCGCGTCCTCGCCGGCCTCCGGGCCCGCGTCCGGCGCGGCGGGACGAGGCGGCTGCGGGGGCGGGCAGGCCGTCAGCACGAGCGCGGCCGCGCCGAGGGTGGCGGCCGAGGTGACCCGATTCCACGGTTTCATGGCTCGTTCGTCTCCTCCGGGCCGAGCATAAGCACGTCTTCGACGTCGGCCACCCAGGCCACGAGAGCGGCGAGGATCGCGGCGTTGCCGTCGAGCGTCAGGCCGTCGCCGTCCGCCACCCGGGCCGTCGATACCACGACCAGCCGACCCCCGCCACCGCCGTCCGGGTCGCCCGGCAGCCGCACCGCCGCGGCGAGCACCTGGGACGCGGTGGAGTCGGGCGGCCGCCAGGTGCGCGACGGGTCCCACCCGCCCTCGCCGTTCTCGAGCCAGCCGTCGGCGGACGAGCGGGCGAGCACTTCGACGGCCGCGCCGTCCTCGATGCGGATGGGCGAGGCGAAGGGGAACACGCCGGTCGCCTCGCCGGCCCCGCCGGGCAGGCGGACCTGGGCGCGGACGAACGGCGGGTAGCTCAGGAAGAGCCGCCCGGGACCGGAGGGCACCGAGACCCTCGCGCAGCTCGGGTCGACCACGACGTCGCCCCCGAGGGACATTCCGGTCCCGGCGAGCAGCCGCGACGGATCGGACGGCGACGCCGCCAGCTCGAACGCGCCGCGGCCGTCGCGTGCCGCGTTGCGTCCGCCCAGGATCAGCACCCCGCCGCCGGCGGCCAGCATCGCATCGACGGCGCGCTTCGCGTCCGCCGGCAGGGGTCCGGCGCCGTCGGCGAGCACGATGAGCGCGGCCAGACCGGTCGCGGACGTCGCGTCGACTCGTGCCAGGGCGAAGTCGGACAGACCGGCCACCAGGGCATCGATGCTCGTGCCCGGCGCCGCGAGGACGCCGACCTGCACGGGACCGCGGATCACGCGGTGCATGGCCAGAAGCACCTGCACGGCCGGCCGGCCGCGCTCCGGCGACAGGTCCGACACGGGGGTCAGGCGATCGCCGAGGGCCACGACGAGCGCGCGGACGGCGTCGGGATCGCCCCCGGTCCGGGGCAGCACGCCCAGGCCGCGCAGCGCGGTCACGGCGTCCTGGTCCTGCGGCCCGATGGAGACGTCGGTGCGCAGCAGCCGCGGCGCGGCGCCCTCCAGCGCCTCGACGGCAGCCACCAGGCCGGCGTCGAACGTCCCGGAGGACGAGGTCGCCGGGTCGGGCACGAACAGGCGCAGGCGCACGGGTGGACCTTCCTCGTCGAGCAGCCAGGCCGCGGCGTCCGCCAGGCGCTGCAGCGCGTCCTCGGACAGCGCCGGCGCCGGGGCGGGTGCCACGGGCGGGGGCGGAGCCGGTTCCACGGGCGAGACCGGAGGAGGAGGCGGCGGCGGCGGCGGCAGGGGCCGAGGGCAGCCGGCCGAGGGCGCGGCGACGAACGCGGCGAGGAGCATGCCCCACGCCGTCGTCCGAGAAGCTCCGCGGCCGACGTTCCGCACCATCGCCCCGCCTTCCTCGACGCCGCGCCTTCCGGACGCGGCGTCACGCCTGCCCCCGGATACCGGATACCAGCGCCGGGCGCCCCGGACAAGTTTCGAACGCTCCGCCAGGTCCCGCGCTTCCGGCATTCCCCGCCCTCCCCCGTTCTTGCCGCGCTTCTCCCTGTCCCTTCTCGCGGCCGCCGGGTTCTGCTATCGCTGCGCGCGATGCGGAGTCGAGCGGGCCGCGACGATTGGGGCGAGTACCTGCGGGCGCTGGAGGTGCTGAATGTGGAGCTCTTGCGGCCGAAGGACGAGGTGACGTGCGCGCTGTCGCGGCGGGACCGGCGGCCCGAGGCGCACCGGGTGTCGGGCGCGTTCCTGCGCGAGCTGGGCGATCCCCAGCGTGCGTTCCCGGCGATCCACGTGACGGGCACGTCGGGCAAAGGCTCCGTGTGCTGGCTCGTAGCCCACGGGCTGCGCGCCGCCGGGTTGCGGGTCGGGCTGCACGTGTCCCCCTACCTCCAGGTCGCGACCGAGAAGATCTGGATCGATGGACGATACCTCGACGGCCGGAGCTTCGCGCGCATCGTGGACTTCGTGGCGCCCGTCGCCCGCCGCTACCGCACGGCCGAGTGTCCGGCGACGGTGCACGGCATGGCGTCGGCGGCGGTGGCCTTCGAGGCTTTCCGGCGGGCGCGGGTGGACGTGGCGGTGGTCGAGGCGTGTTGTGGCGGCCGCTGGGACGTCACCGCGCACCTCGACACGCGTGTTGCCGTCGTGACCTCGGTCGGTGACGATCACCGCGACGTGCTGGGCCCGACGGTGCGTGACGTGGCGTGGCACAAGGCGGGGATCCTGCGACGTCGCGCGTCCGCGGTCTCCGGGGTGTCGGGGGCGGCGCGCGAGGTGTTCCGCACCGAGGCGCGCCGGCTGGGCGTCGCGCTCCGGGAGATCCCGACGCGGGGGCGCAACGTCGGCGCCGTCAACCGCGAGCTGGCCGAGGCGGCCCTTGCGGCGTGGGGCGCGCATCTCCCGGACGAGGCGGTCGTTCCGCCCTTCCCCGGGCGGCTCGAGACCGTGGCGGAGCGCCCTCGGGTCGTGCTGGACATCGCCCACAACGCGCAGAAGGCGCGCGGGCTGGTGCGGTCGCTCCCGCGGTTCCCCGGGCGCGAGGTGTTGGTTGCCGGGGTGTTGCGCGGGAAGCACCCCACGTCGCTCTTCCGTGCGTTGGCGGCGCGTTTCCGCCGCGTGGTCTTCACGGAGCCGCGGGTCGTGGGCAAGCCCGGCTACCCCGCGGCAACGCTCCGCGCGACGCTCGCCCCGCTGTTCGACGAGGCCCGGTGCGAGGCCGATGCCGGCCGGGCGGTGGACGTCGCGTTGCGCATGGCGAGGCGCGACGGCTCGGTCGTCGTCACCGGCTCGGCCTACCTCGTGGGCGCGCTGCGCGGCCGGTGGTTTCCTGACCGCGCGGTCCTCGCCGCCCGTACTTCGCGACCGGGACCCTAGATTGCCAAATCCCCGCCCGAGTCGGGGCCGAGGCAGGAGCGGTTGCCTTCGCCGACCAGCGGTGGCGGGGGGAACGGCGGCGCCAGCCGCTCGGCCGCTCCCGCGGGCCGCGGGGGAGGCGTCGCGGAATCGAGCCATGCGCGCCACGCCTCGTCGGTCACCGGCTGATCCGCGAAGGGCCAGACGAGGTCGCCGCGGACCGAGACCACGGCGCCGCGGGCGAGCACGGGGCCCTGCGGCGTGTCGATCACGACGTAGAGCACATCGATGCCGCCGACGCCGTCCACCGTCGCGCCCCGCGATGCCACCCAGCGCGGATCGCCGGGATCCACCGCATCCGCCGCGGCCGCCTCCGCGAGAATCGACTCCGCCCAGCTCCCGGCCCGCGCCACGATCGCGAGCTGGTCCTCGCTCCATTCCTCCCCGCGCAGGTCGGCCCGGACGATTCCGCCCAGCGCCCGCGCCAGACGCTCGACCGACAAGAGCAGCTCCTGGATGCGGTAGGCGACCGATTGCTCGGGGCCGCGCGGATCCTCCAGCTCGGTCTCGGGAAGGACGCCGAGCGCCGCGAGTCGCCCGAGCATCCCGGCGGCCTCCGCTGCGACGTCGTCGAAGAACCGGGGCACGGTCGCGACGGCACCGTGCGGGGACGCGGCGCCGGCAGGAACGCAATCGGGCGCGCCGCGGCCGGCGGGCGGCGCGGGCCGGCGGAACAGAACGCCGCCGGCGCCGCCCCACGGCTCCAGCGCCGCGGAGAGCGCGCCCCAGGCCGCCGCCTCGACACGGACCCGGCCGCCGGCCGCCACCGCTCCCGGGTCCGCCCGCACCGCAACACCGGACGGCCCGGGCGCCGCGACGGCTCCTCCCATCGCCAGGCCCGGGCGCGCCGTCACCGCCGCAGGGGGAAAGGGCGCGGCCGGTCCGAGCCAACGCGCGACCTGGTCGCACGCGACGCACCGGTCTTCGCCGACCGGCCCCGGGAGCAGGCCCATCGTGCCCCGCGGCGGGACGCCCGGAGCCGCCAACACGGCGCGGATCGAGCCTCCGGCGTTCGCCGGCAGCTCCCCGCCGGGCAGGACTGACGCCCGGAACGCCGTCACGGCCTCGGTCGCATCCGTTCCATGCCAGGAGCGGCCGCACCATTCGAGCAGCCGGGCGGCGCGGTCCCACAGCACGCCGACGTCGTCGTCGCCGGAGCGGGCATCGGCGAGCAGCCGCAGGACGAGCGAGCCGGTCGCGTCGTCGGCCAGATCGGCCGCGGCCGACGGACCTGCCAGGTCGAGCCAGAGCAGGGTGCGCAACAGGGCGCGGCCCCGCGCGGACGCCACGGCCTCGACGGTGCGGAAGACGCGGAAATCAACCTCCCGGCCGAGCAAGGCCGTGGAGTACACGTCGTCGGCCGCACGGATGCGGGACAGCGCCTCCTGGAACAGGGGCGTCGCGGCAGGCGGCAAGTCGGGCCAGGGAAGATCGTCGAACGGCACAAGCAGCGGGACGAAGCCTGCGTCCGCGTGCGCCTCACCCCCCTCCCAGTCCTCCTCCGGCTCGGCGGCCGCAGGATCCGGGCGCGCGCCCTCGGCGCCGAGCAGGTGGGCGCCGACGGCGAAGATCGCGATCACGCGGTCCAACGCCCCCAGCTCGGGAGGCGGATCGTCGAGCGACCGGCGGCGCAGCTCGATGCCGCGCCGGACGACCGCGTGCAGCGCGCGGTGCACGATCGGCCCGACGAAGCTCTCCTCGACGTCGCGCTGCACCGCCGCACCGACTCCCCGCACGACGTCCAGGAGCAGAGCGGGCGTGACGAAGCTCGGCAACCCCAGCCGCTCGTTGCGCTCGTAGACCTGGAACGCCCCCCGCGCCGGCGAGGCGGCCAGGAAGAAGCCGTCCCGGGAAAGCCGGTGCAGGTGCTCGTTCGTCAGGCCCGGGTACCAGTCCAGGTTCGTGATCGATCGGGCGTCGGCGAGCGGTCCCGAGTCGTGGGCGGCCGCCCGGCCGGGCGGCGAAGCGCCCGCGTCCGACGCCGGCGCATCGGCGCGCGACGGCCCCGCGGCGTCCGCCGCGGGGGAGTCGCGACGGCAGGAGCAGGACGGGGCGAGGCTCCCGGCGCCGAGGCATGGCACGAGGACTGCAGACGCTGCGACGATGATGTTCCAGTTGTGCCGCCGCCTGATCACGCCGGATCCCTCGCCGGATCGCATCCTACGAGCCGGGCGGGGGTGGGACAAGAGACTGGCGCGGGTGGAGGCCGGCCATCCCCGCGAGTGCAGTGTTGAAACAGGTAGCAGTTCAACGTTGAATATTGTATGGTCGGGGTCGTCAATGGCTCCGCGGCACGGTGCCGTGGACGTTTTCGTTGTGCCCGAGGGGGCGACTAAGGCGGAGGCAAGATGAAGCGGGAATCGAAGCGAGGTCGTCGGTCTTCCTTGGTGGCTGCGGTCGTGCTTGTGGTCGGCTTCGTCATCGGCGCGGTGGCCGTTGCCGATGGGATTCCGGCGATTCCGCACACGCTCGAGGGTCGGGCCGCGTGCCTGACCTGTCACGGCGAGGGCAAGCTGAAGCCGGCTCCGGCGGACCATGCGGGTCGTGCCGACGCGACGTGCACCGGCTGCCATCACGCCGCGCCGTAGTCTCGTACCACGCTTTCATCACCGGCATCGTGACGACCCCTGGGGTCGGCTGGGTTCGTGTGGTGTTTCGCCTCCAAGCGGGCGATCTTCTTGCCCCTACGGGCAGACGGCCTCTTCCTTCATGAAGCGATAGGACTCGGTTCGCGCGGATTCCTCGGAGAGGCGGACGAGGCCGGGGACGTCGCTTGGGCGGGAGCAGGAGACGAGCTCCTGGAGGTGGACGACTTCGACTCCGGCGGCGCTCTGCAGGGCCGGATCGACGCCTCGCGGGACGGAGAGATCGAGCACGAGGGCGCGGCGTCCGGCGAGGAGGGGGGCGTGCTCGGCGCGGATGATCGGCTCCTTGGCGCCGGAGGCGACGATGATGACGTCCGATCCGCCCAGCACCTCGGGCACCCGATCCACGCCGATGACCTCGATGCGGTCCCTGGCAAGTCCCTCGAGGGGCGGGGACTTGCGGAAGAAGGCCCAGAGGATTTTCCTGGGGCGGTCGCCGAGGCGGGCGACGACGGCGCGGCCGACGGCGCCGGTGCCGATGACCAGGACGGTTTCCTGGTCGAGGGAGGGGCGGCTGTTGGCGAGGCGGGCTGCGCAGAGGTCCTCGGCCTCGCGGGTTTCCAGGCCGGTCATGACGGCCTGGCGGACGCGGCGGGCGATGTTGAGCGCTTCCGTGACGTAGCGTTCCAGGCGTGGTCCCGCGGTTTCCGCGACGCGGCCGCGTTCGAGCGCCTCCTTGACCTGCTGGACGATCGCGGTTTCGCCGAACAGGTTCGCGTAGGCGCCGGAGAGCACCAGCGAGAGGTGGACGAAGGCGTCGCGGCCGGCGTGGATGTAGCGGCGGTCCGGCGGGATCGTGTGCAGGCGCATGCCGTGCACGACGAGCTCGCGCACGATCGGGTTGGCGCCGGCGATCATGTAGACCTCGAACCGGTTGCAGGTGTTGAGGACGAAGAACTCGTCGACGGGCCGCAGCGCGGCGAGCGTGGAGCGCAGGCGTCGGTCCTCGCCGGCGTCGCGGCAGACGCGCTCGAGCGCCGCGACGTCCAGGCTGCGCTGGTCGGCGCCGATGACGACGAGCTCGGCGTTGGTCACCGACTCGAGCTGCCGTTTGAGCACGGTCTTGATGACGCGGGCCTTGCGGAAGTCGGTGCCGCCGGTGCCGACGCTCACGGTCGCGGTGCCGAGATCGAACGCGGCGGGCAGGAGCAGGTCGCCGCCGTCGGAGCAGCCCTCGTCGCCGCAGACCAGCGGGGGCTTGCCGGAGCCGTTGCCCGCCTGCGGGCGCGACAGCGCCAGCACTTCGTCGTTCTGCGCGGCGTCTTCGGACACCGCGTGCACCATCCACACGCCGAGCAGGTCGGCGGGCTGGAACGGCCGGAGCTGGAGCTCGAGCAGGCCGGCCGTGGCCAGCTCGTGGATCTCCGGAAGGGCCTCGGGCGCCACGACGATGATTCTCGCACCCGTCTCCAGGAGCCGCTCGAGCCTGCGCACGGCGGTACGTCCGGCGCCGACGACCAGGACGGTGCGGCCTTCCAGTCGCAGATGGACCGGGTAGGTGCGACGGTCCTTGGGCTCGTGTTCGTCTGAGTCGTTCACGGGCAATCCTCCCGACCCCCGGCGCCGCCGGCCATCTCCCGGCTAGGCCACGTCCCCGGCGGCGCCCGGCCGCCGAGGCTCGGGTCCGCGAGCGGTGTCGTCCGTCACCGCGCGGCCCGGAACGTGGGTGCAGAACGGCTCCTCGCCCAGAGCGTCGCCGCCCATGGCGAAGGCGCGGGCCCGGCAGCCGCCGCACACCTGGCGATACTCGCACACGCCGCACCGCCCGTGGTACTCGGCCCGCCGGCGCATCGCCTGGAACAGCGGGGCGTCGCGCCAGATGGCGTGGAAATCGAACCCGTTCGCCCGCAGGTCGCCGGCCGGAGTATCGAGGAACCCGCAGATCTGCACGATGCCCACGTGCGAGACGAACGCGAAACCCTGGCCACCCAGGCATCCCAGCACCGGAGGGCGGCGACCGCCCGGCCGCGACGGGACGCCGACGCCGGAGGCGTGCCCGTGACCCGGGCCGCGGCCGTGGCCGCCGCGCAGCGAGCCGCCGGCCTGGCGGACGACGCGGTTGTAGTGCGGCGCGCAGGTAGGCTTGAGCTCCAGTCCCCGCACGTCCCGCCGTTCCGCCAGCCATCCCAGCACGCGCTCGTACTCGTCCGGCGGAATCTCCTCCGCGGCCATCGTCGCCGCGCGGCCCGTGGGGACCAGCAGGAAGGGATGGAAGGCGACGGCGCCGAGCTCGAGCGCCAGGTCGAGGAGCCGCGGCAAATCGGCCGCGTTGCGGCGGGTCACGGTGGTGTTGATCTGGAATTCGAGCCCCGTCGCGCGCGCGGCTTTCGCGGCGGCCAGGACCTGTTCGAAGGCGCCCGGAACACCGCGGAACGCGTCGTGGCTCGCCGCGTCGGCCCCGTCGATCGAGAGCGAGATGCGTTGGATCCCCGCGTCCTTCATGTCCCGGCAGGCCTGCTCGGTCACCAGCGCCCCGCAGGGGGCCGCCACCGGTCGCAGGCCGCGGTCGGCCGCCGCCCGCGCGATCTCCAGGAAGTCCGCGCGCAGCATCGGCTCGCCGCCCGTCAGGATCAGGATCGGCTTGGCGAACGAGGCCACGTTGTCGACGAAGCGCAGCGCCTCCGCCGTCGTGAACTCGCCCTCGAACGGACCCCGCCCCGCCGCGGCCCGGCAGTGCACGCAGCGGAGCGGACACGAGCGGGTCAGCTCCCAGGCGATGAGCAGGGGCGGCGGCCACTCCGTACCGCTGGCCGGGTCGGACTTCCCCTCCTGCATCGCCTGGTCTTCGCCGTTTTCTGGACGAGCCATTCGGATCACCACGGCCTCCGCCTGCGGCGGCATGCGTTTCACATGCCACGGAGGGAGAGTTCGATCATACAATCCGTCCGCCGCCCGTCAAGGTCCGCCGTGGCCCCTGTTGAAATTTTCGTCAACGGTCGGGCTGGTGGACATGCGGATCATTCCGGTTTCCCTGTCGCCCACGATGCCTTAGACTTGCGGGTCGGGGTCCCCGTGATGCGGGGCGGAAGGCACGGGCGATGCGCGGAGAAGCACGGCAGGCAGACGAGCAGGCGGTGTCCGGGCCCGCGGAGAAGGACCGGATTGCCGTGATGGTCGTGGACGACGACCGTTCCACGGTGGAGAACCTGTCCGCGGCTCTGACCGAGTCGGGGCACCGGGTGGTGCCTGCGCTGGACGGTGCGGAGGCGATTCGGAAGCTGGAGAATGAGCGGGTGGACGTGGTGGTGACCGACGTGCGGATGGGCGGGACGAGTGGTTTGGACGTCCTGGAGCACGTACGCCGGAAGTTCCCGGAGACGGCGGTCATCCTGGCGACGGGGTACGCGACGATCGAGTCGGCGGTCGAAGCGGTGCGGAAGGGGGCCTACGACTACCTGAGCAAGCCGATCGACATGGACCGGCTGGAGCTGTTGATCGAGAAGGCGGCGAAGACGCAGCGGCTGGTGAGCGAGAACGTGCGGCTGCGCAGCGAGGTGCGGCAGAAGTACGCGTTCTCCAACGTGATCGGGCCGTCGCCGCCGATGCAGGAGATCTTCGCGCGGGTGGAGCAGATCGCGCGGACGGACGCGACGGTGCTGATCCAGGGCGAGAGCGGGACGGGCAAGGAGCTGATCGCCAGCGCCATCCACTATCGTTCGCGGCGCGCGGAGGGCCCGCTGATCAAGGTGAGCTGCGTGGCGTTGGCGGACGGTCTGATCGAGAGCGAGCTGTTCGGGCACGAGCGCGGGGCGTTCACGGGTGCGGTGCGGGGGCGCAAGGGACGCATCGAGCTGGCCGACGGCGGGACGTTGTTCCTCGACGAAATCGGCGATCTCAGCCTGCCCACGCAGCTCAAGCTCTTGCGCGTGCTGCAGGAGCGGGAGATCGAGCGGGTGGGCTCTGCGACGACGATCCCGGTCGACATCCGGCTGGTGGTGGCGACGAACAAGAACCTGGAGGAGGAGGTCAAGTCGGGGCGCTTCCGCGAGGAGTTGTACTACCGGGTGCGCGTCGTGACCCTCTGGGTGCCTGCGTTGCGCGACCGGCGGGAGGACATCCCGGCGCTGCTGCACCATTTCCTCGCGCAGTTCAACGCGGCGCACGGCAAGGACGTCCGCGGCTTCTCCAACGCCGCGTTGCGGCGCCTGACCGGCTGGCGCTGGCCCGGCAACGTGCGCGAGCTGCACAACACCGTCGAGAGCCTCGTGGTCCTCGCGCGCAATCCCGAGGTCGGCGTGGACGACCTGCCGGCCGCGATCCGCGACGCCGACGAAGAGCCCACGCTCGCCGTCCGGATCGGCGCCCCGCTCGACGAGATCGAGCGCCAGGCCATCCTGGCCACCCTCCGTCACGCCGGCGACAACAAGGCCCGTGCCGCCCGCATCCTCGGCATCTCCAAGAAGACCCTGTACCGCAAGCTCTACGAGTACGGCGTCCTGCAACAGGCGCCGGACGAGCACGCGGCGGACGAGGATCCCGAGCCGGGCTAGTGCTCGACGTTGAGCGTGATGTTCACGTCGGTGGCACCCGCGGCGGCCACGCCGTCGTGGCTTCCCTCGAGGTCTCCGGGCTGCGGCGGTCCCGCCAGTCCCGAACGGCTGAGCTTGGCCACGACTTCCATGCCCGCGGGCGGCTCCGGACCGCCCCCGCCGTGCCCCGTGTGCAGCGTGTAGTCCAGCGGAAACGCCGGCGCCTCGTAGCGCTCGACCGCCAGCGGCTGCCGCTCTCCGGGCTTGCGGGCGATCACGTACAGCACGTCCGACGCACCGACCTTGCCCGCGAATTGCGGCGCCAGCTCGACCTTTCCCGAGATCGTCCAGGTATTCACCGGCATCGCGCCCGTTCCGCCGGCCCACGCGCCACCGTGCGGCGACGCCATCGGCTGGCCCGCCGCGCCGCCGGGCGGCACGGCCGGTGGGTTCGAGCGGTCCATCGGGGCCGTGTTCTTCCCGCACGACGCGAGGGCGAAGAGCACAACGCCCGCCCACAACCACTTGCTGCGATTCATCGGGGTGACTCCCGAGACACCCATGAGCCTTCTCCTCCGGCCCGCGAGACAGCGCCGCGAGACATGCGACGGCTTCCGCGACCGTCTAGAACGTGATCGCAAGTCCGATGCCGACGTCGCCCGGTCCGGGGGTGGGTCGCACCTCGTCGGAGTCGGGCCACAGGAAGAGCGCAGCGATGCCGGCCGCGATGCCGACGCCGGCGCAGACGGCTGCAGCGATGCCGGGGGTCAGGGCGTCGCTGCCGTCGGCGTCCGCGTCGAGTGCGACGAAGCCGGCGGCGGTGCCGCCGACGAGCGCGGCTGCGGCGATGCCGGTCAGCGTGTAGGCCCAGAGCGGATCGGGCTGTTCGGACGGCGCTTCGTCGTCCGGCGCACCCGACTCCTCGGCCGCGACCATCGCCGCCAGCCCCTCCTCCTGGCGCGGCGGGGGCGGCCAACCGATCTCGTCGAGGCGTGCGCGGACGGCGGTGGCGACGGCGTCGGTCAGACCGGCGTCGAGCGCGCGGCCGAGCGCCGCGGCCTCGGGCACCTGCTGTTCGAGCGTCCGGTAGCACGCGGCCAGATCCAGCTCGGCGGCGGCGCCTTCGCCGGCGTCGGTGCGTTCCAGCGCCGCCAGGACGCCCTCGGCGCCTTCGCCCGGGCACGAGCCCGGCGGCGGTTCCGCCGCGGAAGCGACCGTCACGAATCCCAGAACGACCCCCGGAATGCAGAGTGCGATGCGCATCGACGCGCAAGAGTAGGATCGTCGCCGCGCGGTGTCAACGGAGGCTCGAGGCCCTTGGGTGGACGAGCCGGCACATCGCCCCAGGTGGGAGGCTCTTGGCTGGCAGTTCGATCGGCGTCCGAGTCGAGCAGAGGCATGGAAGGCGATCCAGGTCGTACTGCGGGTGAGCGGGGTGCACGGGCTACGCGCCCTGCGTG
>JACRCZ010000087.1 GCA_016218765.1 Deltaproteobacteria bacterium
CGCACGTGGTGCGGGTCCGAGGGATACGCGCGCGCCGGGCGCCCGGCGCCCACCGTCACCTCGTAGCGACCGTTCGCCAGCGCGAACTCGAACAGGTTGTCGCGCCCGTAGTCGTCGTAGACGTAGCTCCGCTGCCGCTCGTCGTACCCGTCCACCTCGTCGTAGCCATAGAGCGTGATCGACGGATCGCCGACGAACTCGCCGTACCAGCCGTACCCCAGCGCCGCGTCGTACGGCATCCAGCCGATCTTGAGGTGCGTGTTTCCTCCGACCACCAGCGGGTCGCCGGTCGGCCGGCCCGCCGGATCCTGGAAGTTGAGGTAGTACGAGCCGCGCGGCCGGAGGCCCGTGTCGGTCTCCAGCACCGGTACCGTGTCTCGTGAGCCCTCGATGTACCGGCCCAGCTCGTGGCGCAGCGTCATCAAGGCGTCCGGGTCCTTCGTCCAGCTCGTCAGGCCCGAGGCCGCGGAGTCGGCCGCGGGGTCGACCGTTCCGGTCGTGAACGGCTGCGGGAGACGACCGCCGTTGGCCAGCCACAGGTACTCGTAGTCCTCGAAGCCCTCGCGCAGCAGCTCCGCCCGGATCGTCGGGTTGGGCCCGTCGAAGAACCGGCCGGCGTCGTAGTACGCCCACCCTGTCGCGCGCAGGTGCCACGAGACCCACGGGATGACGCGCTCGTGCATTCCCTGGACGTCCACGCGCGTCGGGTTGAAGTACGGGTCCGGGTCGTGGTCGAGGCTGTAGAGCCAGACTTCCTCGCCGTGGTCGCGCTGCCGTTGCCACGCGTAGTCCTGCTCGTAGGCCCGGATGTGCGCGATCCAGATGTCGTAGCCGCACGCGCCGCCCGGATCCTCGGCGATTCCGGGTTTGGGCTCCTCGCTGATCGCGATGCGCAGCGCCGGCGCCGCCGCGCGCGACAGGCGACACAGGTGCGCCGCCAACCGCTCGTCCTCCTCATCCTGCGGCTCGTTCTGCACGTACCAGTACGCCTTGTCCGCCATGCCGCCCGCGACCAGGTACTGCTCCAGGCCCGTGAGGAACCGCGACCACGCCGCGTCGTACTCCGTCGTCCCGAATGGATCGCCGCGCGCGACCCCGCAGAACGTGTCCGGGCGCGGCGTCGAGTTGTCCACGAACTGGAAGGCGAGGGCGCTCGGGAAGCCGACGCCGTTCCACCCCTCGCCCAGGATGTAGCGCCGCGCGAGCCAACGGATCGCATACTCGTCCCCCTCGTCCGGCTCGTCGTAGAACGCCGTGCACCGCGTCGGCGACGCGTCGCTGTCCCAGGTGATGCGCCACGTGAAGCCGCTCGGCCACGTCACCCCGGTCGGCGTCAGGCGGTGCTCGAAAAGCATGTCCTTGCCGTCCTCGACGGTCCCGCCCGAAGGAACCAGCGACGACACGTCGAGATAGAGCAGGCTGTCGAAGTGGATCTCGCGCGGGAGCGCGAAGTCGAAGACCGTCAGCACGACCGGAACGGCGATCGTGCCGCCTCCAGGCGCCGTCACGCGGAGCGTCGTGGCGTGCTCGCCCGGCCGCGCGCCGTCGGGCACGTACACCGTGAGCCACACGGGCACCCCGTGGTCGGCGGAGAGCGCGACGTCGCCTCCGGCGACGAGCGGATCGAGCTGTTCGGCCCAGCCGTCCTGGTAGCGCGCGACCGCCAGCTCCAGACGCTGGTCGGCGCCCAGCTCCGGGAAGGGATCGACCGCGACACGAGCCGTGCCGCTCACGGGTCCGAGCACGACTTGCACCGGCTCGAATTCGTTGCGGGCAGCGGACAGCCGCAGTCCCGAGCGCCGCTCCTCCGGCGGCCGATCACCGATGCGCAGCTTGCGGGTGGCCGGTGTCGTCCAGAGCGTCAGCGCGGCGGTGGACTCCTCCAGCGCGTACGTGAAGGACGTGGCGCGCAGCGTCTCGATCGGTACCGGTCCGCCGGGTTCGGATCCCCCGCAGGCGGCCAATGCCGCCGCCATGACAACGCCGATCGTGCGACGCGCCACCGCTCTTCCCGCCCTTTCCGCACTCCCCGCTCTTCCCGCACTGCTACCTCGCCACCATCAGGCCGGCGAACGAGGTGGCGGTCCGGTACGTGCGCAGGCCCGGTGCGCCGAAGGGGAGCGAGGTGCTGGTCGCTTCGGCCGTGACCGGGGCCGCGACGGGGGATTCCAGCGAGCAGGCCAGGCTGGACCCGACGACCAGGAAGGACATGCGGTAGTCGACGCCGATGGCGAGCGCCGAGCCCGAGTCGCGCTGGGCGAGCACGGCGTAGGCGGAGCCGTCCCAGTAGCGGATCTCGACGCGGTTGTGGGCCATGTCGAGGCCGCAGGAGTACCAGCGGACCGTGCCGTCGGTGAAGGTGATGGTGCGGGCGAGGATGCCGGCCTGCTTGCTCGTGCCGCCGCCGCCCGGCCCCAGCTCCGTCACGCGGAAGACCGCCTGCACGAAGATGTCGTCGCCGAGTCCCCAGGGGTCGTAGAACGCGACGGCGCTCGCGGCCGCGTCGGTCTCGTCGTAGACGTCGGTGCCGAGCACCCACGTTCCGGAGGACTCGAGCCAGCCCGGATCGGACGGCACGAGCAGGAGCGGCTCGAAGCGCTCGATGGCCAGGGAGCGCCCCGGGTCGCTCGGCGGCTCGCAGGCGTCGCCGAGGCCGTCGAGATCGGCGTTGGCCTGGGCGGCGTTGGAGACCAGGGGGCAGTTGTCGCAATCATCCATCAGACCGTCGCCGTCCTCGTCGTGGATGCTCGTGCCGGGAGCGCAGGCGCAGAGGTCGGTGGCGTCGGGAATCGTGTCGCCGTCGGTGTCGCCGGCCTCGCAAGCGTCGCCGGTGCCGTCGGCGTCGCAGTCGTCCTGGCCGGGGTTCCAGACGTCGGGGCAGTTGTCGGCGGTGTTGAGCACGCCGTCGCCGTCGTTGTCGTCCGGCGGCACGTCCGCTTCGGCCTCGGCCTCGGCGTCCGCGGCGTCGCCGTCGCCGACCTCGTCGGCCTCGGCTTCGACGCCGTCCTCGGCGTCCGCGTCCGCACCTTCGTCGGCGTCGGCGCCCTCCTCGACGCCGGCATCCGCGTCCGCCTCGGCCTCGTCGATCACGTCCCCGTCGGGTGCCGTCTCGGCCTCCGCGTCGGGCTCGGCGTCGACGTCGGGCGGGACGTCGCCGTCCCCGGTGGTCTGGTCCCGGTCCGCGTCGGGCGGGACGTAGAACGGATTGGCCTCGGTACACCCGAGCGGCACCGACACCAGGCACAAAAGCCCCGCGAGCATTCGCGACTTCATGGTGCGGACTCTACATGGCGGAGGGCGGGGCGTCCAGCGGGAGCCGTGCGGCCGAGCCGTGCGGCCGGGCCCCGGGTGCATCCCCCCAACTGGGGGCGACGCGCCGCGCTGCGGACCGGAAGAGGAATTTCGCGCAGAGCCGCAGAGCGGCAGAGCCGCAGGGTAGGGCAAGTGACCCGGTAGCGGGGGCGGCGTGTTCAGCGTCGGCGGCGGC
>JACRCZ010000016.1 GCA_016218765.1 Deltaproteobacteria bacterium
GCATCGCGGTGCGGAACAGGCGCCGGTCCTCGGCCACGCGGATCGTCTCCAGCCGCGCGCCGATGAGGCGCGTGCCGCTCTCGCGCAGGATGCCCGTCTCGGCCAGCCGCACGGCGAGGTTGAGCGCCGTCTGGCCGCCCACGGTGGGCAGGATCGCGTCCGGCCGCTCGCGCTCCAGGACCTTGCCTACCGCGCTGACGGTGAGGGGCTCGAGATACGTGCGATCGGCGACCCCGGGGTCGGTCATGATCGTGGCGGGGTTCGAGTTGACCAGGACGACCTCGTAGCCCTCTTCGCGCAGCGCGCGCGCCGCCTGGGTGCCCGAGTAGTCGAACTCGCACGCCTGGCCGATGACGATCGGCCCCGACCCGATCACCAGGATCTTCCGGATGTCGTCACGCTTCGCCAAGCCAACCAACCTCGGTTCCGTCCTGCGATCCCTGGCCCGGAGGCTTCCGCCGCGCCCTCAAGGGCGCGGTTCGGTTCGGAACCCGCCAGCTACCAGCCACCAGCCACCGGCTACCAGCTACCAGCCCCCACCTGCTCCACCCACCGGTCGAAAACCACCGCCGCGTCGCTCGGCCCCGGACACGCCTCGGGGTGGAACTGCACGGCCATGACGCGGTGCTTGCGCGAGGCGAGCCCCTCGAGCGTCCCGTCGTAAAGACTGACGTGCGTCGGCTCGACCTCGCCCCGGGGCAGAGACTGCGGGTCGACCGCGAAGCCGTGGTTCTGCGCCGTGATCCACACCTCGTCGCCGACCAGGTCGCGGACGGGGTGGTTGCCGCCGTGGTGCCCGAACCGCAGCTTGAACGTCTTTCCGCCGAAGGCGAGGCCGAGGATCTGGTGTCCCAGGCAGATGCCGAGGATGGGCAGCCGCCCGAGCAGCTCGCGGGTCGTGTCGACGCCGCGCGCGACCGCCGCGGGGTCGCCGGGACCGTTGGAGAGGACGAGCCCGCCGGGGCGCCGCCCGAGCACGTCGTCCGGTCCGGCCGACGCCGGCAAGACCTGGACCTCGACCCCGCGCCGGGCCAGCTCGCGCAGGATCCCGCGCTTGACGCCGAAGTCGATGAGCACGACCCGGTGGTGCGCCTTGCCTTCCGCGCGCGCGACCCACGGCTCGGTCGTCGTCACCTCGGCGGTGAGATCCCGCCCGTCGAGCCCCGGGGAGGCGCGGACGCGCTCCGCGAGAGCATCCGTCGGCTCCGCGACGCGGAAGATCCCCGCGCGCATCGCGCCGCGATCCCGCAGGTGGCGCGTGAGCGCCCGCGTGTCCACGCCCGAGATGCCCGGCAAGCGCCGCTCGACGAGCCACTCCGCGAGCGTCTGCGTCGCGCGCCAGTTGCTCGCGACCGGCGAGAGGTCGCGCACGACGACCCCGGCCAGCGCCGGGCGGGCCGCCTGCACGTCCTCCCCGGTCATCCCGTAGTTGCCGATGTGCGGCGTGGTGAACGCCACGATCTGGCCGCGGTACGAGGGGTCGGTGAGGATCTCCTCGTAGCCCGTCATGCTCGTGTGGAACACGACCTCGCCGAACGCCTCGCCCTCGGCACCAATCGCCCGTCCGCGGAAACAGCGTCCGTCTTCGAGCAGGAGAATGGCGGGCGTTCGTTCGCGCGTCACACCGGCAGCGCTCCGGACCGTCGCACCCCACGCGGCGGTCGGCGGAACATAGCAAGCGCCCGACCAAGGGGGAAGGAAGTTGTTGGTTGTTGGTGGGTCGTTCGGGTCGAGTTCTTGGTCCGGACGGACGGTGCCGCGGATGAAGGGCGGAGGGCGCAAGCGCGTGCGTGCCGGTGTTGGGGCGGAGCCATCTGTGTCCATCGGTGTCCATCGGTGGTTTCTTCTTTCCCTTCCCGCGCCTCTTGCGGATTCGCCGCAATCGGGTAGTTTGTCGCCTCGGCCATGAGGACGTCGTTCCCCACGCAGGGCGATCGAATCGCGACAAGCCGTCCGGCGCTGGCGGTGGCGCTCGCGGCCGCGGCATCCGTCGCGGGGTGCGCGTCGGACATGGCGCCGCAGAGCCTGGTCGAGCGGTTCCGGATCATCGCCGTGCGCGCAGACGTCCCGGACGGGCCGGCGGGGACGACCGTCACGCTGGACGCGCTGGTCGCCGACCCGCAAGGGGAGGGGCGGGCGCTCTCGTGGCTCTGGGTCGCCTGCCTGCTCGGCCCGTCGCTCGATCCCGAGGCCTGTGCCGATCCGGAGCGCGGGGGCATCGTCGGCATCGGCATGGAGCCGACGTTCACCTTCACGACGCCGCCGCCGGCGGAGGACCGGACCGAGGCGCAAGTCATGGTGACGCTGGCGGTCTGCGCCGGCGGCACGTTCGAGCTGCCGGCGGACGGCGGAGCCGCGGGCACGCCGGGATGCGCGGGCGGGGACGGCGCGGTGGCGTACAAGAGGGTCTTTTCGCGCGAGACCGGGGCGTACAACCACAACCCCGGGCTGGCCGGGCTGACGCTGGACGGCGCGGCCTGGGGCGACGAGACCTCGGAGCGCGCCGCGTGCACGGGCGACTCCTGCGAACCGCTGGAGCTGATCGCGACGCTGGCCGAGGGTGCGGCGGAGACCTGGACGGAGATCGCGTTCGGCTCGCCGCGGCAGCGCACGGAAGAGGTCTACGTCTCGTGGTTCGCGACGGCGGGCTCCTTCGAGCGCATCCGCAGCGGCGGGGAGGAGCCGACGGTCGAATGGACGCCGCCCGAGGGTCCGGCGGCGGTCGATTTCTGGATCGTGGTGCACGACGGGCGCGGCGGCACCGACTGGGCGACCCGGCGGATCGAGCTGCGCTAGGTCTCGCCCTTCACCGCGGCGGCGTCAACGTATCCGGCGGCGGCATGACCATCATGCGGAAGCGCTCCGCGAGCTGGTCGCGGGCGCAGTCCGCGACCGCCTGGACGGGATAGCCCCCGCAGATTTCCTGGATCTGCCTCACGCATTCGTCCAGCGCCGGCGAACCGGGCATGGCGCCGGCGCGGCCGCACTCGATGCGGATGAGATCGCCGCGGATCCTGTCGGACCCCCGACCCGTCACCTCCGAGGTGCGCGACCAGATCCAGATGGCGATGCCGCCCATGATCACGGCCAGGACGATGCCGCCGAGGCGGACCCGCGTGTCGCCGAACCAGCCCATGACCCTCGGCCCGATCGGTCCCTGCCGCGCCCGCTCCTCCCGCTCGCGCTCGCGCATCTGCCGCGCGATGTCCGGATTCGAGGCGCAGTACGGACAGCCCTTCGGGTTCTTCTCCGGCGCGTAGGCCAGCTTGCACGCCGGGCAGACGGTCAGCACGGGTCGGCCGGGCTTGGGTTGTGACATGCGGCGCGATCCTCCCTCGGCGACCGGAGTCTACCACGCGGGATGCGCGGGCGCCGCCGGCTCGTGGCGCGCCGCTTCCCGCTCTACCCGTTCTTCCCGCGCTCGTTCCTACAGCCAGCGTTTGCCGCGGAACCAGCGCCAGAGACCGACGGAGAGGGCGATCATGCACAGCCAGACGGCGAGGTAGCCCCATTGCCAGTCCAGCTCGGGCATGTGGCGGAAGTTCATCCCGTACACGCCGACCAGGAACGTCAGCGGCATGAAGAACGCGGAGAAGACCGTGAGCACGCGCATCACGTCGTTGGTCGTCTTGGCGGACAGCGAGAGCTGGATGGCGAGCAGGTTGCGCAGGTCGTCGAGCAGGTTGTCGGCGAAGAACTCGAATGTCTCCACTCGCTCCCGCAGGTCCTGGCACAACGGCTGGTTGACGCTGGAGTAGGGCACGAACTTCTGCGCCGCGTTGAGCGTGTGCCAGAGCAGGCGCTTGATCAGCGTCAGGCGCGTCTGGGCACGGAAGACCCCCTCCCAGCTCGCGACGTCGCGGCGGTCGCGCAGCACCGCGGCCTCGAACGCGTTGATCCGCCGCTCGGCCTCGTCCAGCGGCCCCTGGAACGTCTCGACCGCGCTCTGCAGCGTCTCGATCAGCACGACCTGGAGGTAGATCGCCTGCTGCGGGTTCGCGTAGCGTTCGCGCAGCGCCGCCAGGAACGGCAGCTCGCAGCGATGAATCGAGAGCAGGAAGGTCTTCCCGAGGAACAGAGCGACCTTGTGCGTCAGGGCCTGCGCGGTGTCGGCGTCCGCCGGCGCGGCATCGTCGACCGCGCGGACGATCACGAACGTCGTGTCGCCCGTGCGCTCGTACTTCGGCAGATGCTCGGGCTGCAGGCAGTCCGCGACCTGCGCCGGGTGCAAACCGTAGTCCTGGGCCAGCGACGCGAGCTCCTCGCGGGTCGGGCCGGTGACGTCGAGCCACACGCGCTCGCCTTCCCGTCGTACCTCGCGAATCATGGCGACAGGCTGGACTCCCCGCGGGAGGACGTCAAGCCGCGAGGAAGCGACTTTACGTTTTCCTGATGCCGGGGACGGCGACACCGCTCGCGCGCAGGCGTTATGATGACACCCGCACCGGGGCGGCCAGGGAATGGACGACGAACGACGACCGGATCCCGACGTGCTGCTCCGCAAGGTGCAGGCGGAGGAGGCGCGCCGCACCCGCGCGCGACTGCGCATCTACTTCGGGTACTCGCCCGGGGTCGGGAAGACCTACACCATGCTCGAGGTCGCCCGGCTGCTGCGGGCCGACGGAGCCGACGTCGTCGTCGGGTGCGTGGAGACCCACGGGCGCCCGGAGACGGCCGCGCTGCTGGAGGGACTGGAGGCGCTTCCGCGCCGTGCGGTGGAGCACCACGGCACGCTGCAGCAGGAGTTCGACCTCGACGCGGCCCTGGCCCGCAAGCCGAAGGTGCTGCTCCTGGACGAGCTGGCGCACGCCAACGCCGCGGGCAGCCGGCATCCGAAGCGCTGGCAGGACGCGATCGAGCTGCTCGAGTCCGGCATCGACGTCTGGACGACGCTCAACGTGCAGCACGTGGAGAGCCTGAACGACGTCGTCGCGCAGATCACGTTCGTGCGCGTGCGCGAGACCGTTCCCGACGCCGTGCTCGACCGCGCGGACGAGCTCGAGCTGGTCGACCTGCCGCCGGATCAGCTCCTGGCGCGCCTCGGCGAGGGGAAGGTCCACCTGCCGGAGCAGGCGCGGCGAGCGGCGGACAACTTCTTCCGGCGCGGCAACCTCCTGGCCCTGCGGGAGCTGGCGTTGCGGCGCACGGCCGAGCGGGTCGACGTGGACGTCGCGGCGTACCGGCACCAGCACGAGATCCGCAGCACCTGGGCGGCCGGGGAGCGGATCCTGGTCTGCGTCGGGCCGAGCCCGACGTCGGCGAGCCTGCTCCGGGGCGGGCGGCGGATGGCGGCGGGGCTGCGGGCGCCGTGGGTCGCGGCGTACGTGGAGGCCCCGGGAGCGTTCGCGCTGACCGGGCCGGACCGTGATCGGCTCCAGGCGAACCTGCGTCTGGCCGAGTCGCTGGGCGGCGAGGTCGTGCGGCTGACGGGGGCCAGCGCGAGCGGGGAGATCCTGCGCTACGCGCGCGAGCACAACGTGACGCGGATCGTCGTGGGCAAGCCGACGCACCGGCGGTGGCGCGACGTCCTGCGCGGCTCGTTCGTGTCCGAGCTGGTGCGCGGGAGCGGCACGATCGAGGTGCACTTCATCGCCGGCGACGAAGGCGGGGCGGAGGACTCGCCGGCCCGCCGCGGGACGGCGGCGCGGCGGGTGGACTGGCTCGGCTACGGCACCGCGGCTGCGGGCGTCGCCGCCATCTCCGGCCTCGGCGTCGGCCTGCGGGACGTGCTGTCGCTGCCGGACGTCGCGGTGCTGTTCCTGCTCCTGATCATGGTCGTCGCGATGCGCTTCGGGCGCTGGCCGGCCCTGGCGGCCTCGGCGCTGTCGGTGGCGGCCTACGACTTCTGCTTCGTGCCGCCGTTCTACACGATGAGCGTGCACGACGCGCGACACTTCCTGACCTTCGCCATGATGTTCGCGGTCGGGCTGGTGATCAGCGCACTGGCCGATCGCCTGCGGCGGCAGGAGCGCGCGGCGCGGGCGCGGGAGGCGCGCACCGCCGCGCTGCACGCGCTGTCGCGGGAGCTGGTCGGTGCGACCGATGCGCGACAGGTGGCGCGCATCGCCGCGCGACAGGCCGGCGCGGCGCTGGGGGGCGAGGCGGCGGTGCTGCTGCCCGACGGGCCCGGCGGCACGGCGGCAGGCTTCGTCGCGGAAGGTACGCTCCGACCCGGGGAGGACGTCCTCTCGGTGGCGCGGTGGGCCTTCGAGCACGCCCGGCCCGCGGGCCGCGGCACCGACACCCTTCCCGCCTCGCCCGCGATCTGCTTCCCCCTCCTCTCCGGCACGCGCACGCTCGGCGTCCTCGCCGTCCGTTCGCCCGCGCACCCGCCGGACGACCCCGAGAGCCGCTCGCACATCGACGCCTTCCTGCGGCAGACGACGCTGGCGCTGGAACGCGCGCGGTTCGAGGAAGAAGCGCAGGCGGCGGCGCTGCGGGCGCGGACGGAGGAGATGCGCAGCTCGCTCCTCTCCGCCGTGTCGCACGACCTGCGCACCCCGCTGGCCGCGATCACCGGCGCGGCGACGACGCTGCGCGACGACCCGGATCGCCTCGGGTCCCGGCAGCGCCGCGAGCTGACCGAGACGATCTGCGGCGAGGCCGAGCGGATGGGGCGGCTGATCGGCAACCTCCTGGACATGATGCGCCTGGAGTCGGGACGCGTCTCGCCGCGTCGCGAATGGGTGCCGCTCGAGGACGTCGTGGGCTCGGCTCTGGGGCGGCTCGAATCGCGCCTGGAGGGCCGTGACGTGCGGACCGACCTGCCGGACGACCTGCCGCTGGTCTCCATCGACCCGGTGCTCTTCGAGCAGCTCTTCGTCAACCTGCTGGAGAACGCGGCGCGACACACCCCGCGGGAGGCGCGGATCGAGCTGCTGGCGCGGGTGGGGGACGGACGGCTGGAGGTCGAGGTGGCCGATCGGGGGCCGGGACTGCCGGCGGGGGAGGAGGAGCGGGTGTTCGAGAAGTTCCACCGCGGGCCGCACGCGGGTGCGGGCGGCGTGGGCCTGGGGCTGCCGATCTGCAGGGCGATCGCCGAGGCGCACGGTGGTACGATCGCGGCGGCGAATCGGGAAGGCGGCGGCGCGTCGTTCCGCATCGTCATCCCGGCCGGGGTGGGCTCCGCAGGGGGTCCGGATCCCGGCGGACTGCCGGACATGCTGCCGGAGGCGAAGGCATGAGCGAGGAAGGGCCGCGGGTGCTGATCGTCGAGGACGAGCCGGAGGTTCGCCGCTTCCTGCGCACCGCCCTCGACGTGCAGGGATTCCGGGTCGTCGAGGCCGAGACGGCGAAGGAGGGTCTGGCCGCGGCGACGACCTACAACCCGGAGCTGATCCTCCTCGACCTGGGGCTGCCCGACGGGGACGGCGTCGACATCACGCGCAAGGTGCGGGAGTGGAGCCGTGTGCCGATCATCGTCATCTCCGCCCGCGGGCGCGAGGACGACAAGGTCGGAGCCCTCGACGCCGGCGCCGACGACTACCTGACCAAGCCGTTCGGCGTGAACGAGCTCCTGGCGCGGATCCGGGTCGCGCTGCGCCACGCCGTGCAATCGGCCTCTCCCGGCGGCGACCCGGTGCTGTCGGTCGGGACGCTGCGTATCGACCAGGCGCGACGCGAGGTCCGCGTCGGGGAGCGCGAGGTCAAGCTCACGCCGATCGAGTACCGGCTGCTGGTGCTCCTGGCGCGCCACGCGGGCAAGGTGCTCACGCACCGGCAGATCCTGCGCGAAGTCTGGGGCCCGCCGTACGCCGGCGAGGTGCAGTACCTGCGGGTGTTCATGGCCCAGCTCCGGCGCAAGGTCGAGGCGGAGCCGGCGCGGCCGAGGCTGCTGCTGACCGAGCAGGGCGTGGGGTATCGCCTTCGCGACGGGTGAGGGGGAGGACGAGTTCTCGGTTATTGGTTATTGGTCTGGACGCGACGATCGAGGGGCGGATGATGGAGCGCGCGCCGGGATGACCGGCCGGCGGTGCTGCCGGAGAGGTCGTCAACTCCGGTCCGCGCCGTTGGTGGCGAGGAGCCGTCGCTCCCTGCGCTTCCAACCCGCCCACGCGCCGAGTGACGCGAGCAGGAGGAGGGCGGCGACGGCAAGCCGGATCCAGTCCACGTCGTGCGTCGTGGACGCTCCCGGCGTGACGATCGTCGCGGTCTCCGCGTGCAGATCCATGTCGCCTCCGTGCTCCGGGCACGCGCGGTGGAACACGCCCTGGAAGTCCAGGACGTCCCCACGGGCGTCGTAGCGACCGACGTGGCGGAGCGGCGGGAGGGCGTCGCTCGCAATCCACACGCCGAGCGTGTTCTGGCCGTCGGAGACGTTGAGCCAGACGTGGTCCCCGCGGGGCATGAGGTCGCCGATCGCCTCGCCCCGGAACTCGACCGTCCGGCCGTCCATCCGGCTCGCTCCCTCGATCAGCTCGGTACTGGACGACTGCGCCTGCGCGCCGCCGGGCAGCGCGAGCAGGAGGGCCGACGTCAATGTGAGGATCTTCCTCATCGCCGTTTCACCGTGGAGAGGAGGAACCCGACGGTCGCGAGGACCGCCATGAACTCCAGCCGGCCGGCCCACATGACAAGGATGTAGGTCGTCTTCAGCGCGTCCGGCATCGCGGCGGTCGTGACGCCGATCGACAACCCCACGTTTCCGGTCACCGACGCGGCCTCGAAGGCGGACTCCGTCATCGGGAAGCCCGAGAGCGTGCCGGCCAGCGTGGTCAGGGCGAAGGTGAGGACGTAGAGGATCACGATCAGCGCGGCGCTGCGCACCTGCTGCTCACCGAGCGTCCGGTCCTCCAGGTAGTGGAAGCGCTGCACGAAGACGGCGGAGCCCGGCTTGAGCAGGCGGCGCGTCTCCTGCACCACGGCGTGGAACAGGATCCCGATCCGCAGCCCCTTGAACCCGCCGGCCGTGGAGCAGGCGCTGCCGCCCAGAAGCATCGCGACGATCAGCGCGCCCAGGGCGATGTCGCCCCATTCCAGCGCGAACTGGCGCGCGTAGACCGTCATGTAGCCGGTGGTCGTGTGCCCCGAGATGAGCTGGTAGAAGCCCTTGCGGAAGAGGGCGAAGGCCCCCGGGTACACGTGGAGCAGCATCAGGCCCCAGCAGGCCAGCACGGTCAGGGCCGTGAGGCTGGCGGCGAACGAGGCGGTCTCGATGTTGCGGAAGACCTCCTTGCGGTTGCCGGTCCACACGGCGTGGTGCAGCGCGAAGTTGAACGAGCCGACGACGAAGAACACGACCGTCAGCACCTCGTACAGCGCGCTGTGGTAGTAGAGGATGTTCTGCGACATCGGGGCGAAGCCCCCGGTGCTCCACGCCGCCATGTAGATCCACAGGCCGTGCAGGAAGGCTCGGACCGGGTCCAGTCCGATCGCCAGCCCGGCCCCCCACAGGGCGATCGTGCCGGCGACGAGGTAGACGAGGCTGATCTTCCAGATCACCTTCGCCGTGTGGAACACGCTGGGGAAGAGCCGCTCGTCCTTCGCCTCCCCGACGTACAGCTTGTAGCCCCCGGCCGCGTCCTTCACCAGGAACGTCAGGGCGAGCACGATGATGCCCTGGCCGCCGACGAACGTCAGCACGTGCCGCCACATGTTCAGGCCGTTCGACACATGGTCCAGATCCTGGATCAGCGTCAGCCCCGTCGTGGTGAATCCGCTCATCACGTCGAACATGCAGTCGAGGTGGCCGAGGTAGTGTCCGCTCAGCCAGTACGGCAGCGCCGCGACCGCCATCACGAAGAGCCACGACACGCCGGCCGTGACCATCCCGTGGGTCCAGTTGGGCCGGGCCCGGGTGGCGCCCAGCCAGGCCAGGCCGCAACCGATGGTCCACGCCGTCCCGAGCCCGACCAGGAAATCGACCGCGACCGCCCACTCGGCGAAGCACAGCGCCGTGGCCAGCGGCAGCACCATGAGGAAGCCGACGCCGACCGTCACCTTTCCCGTGTAGGAGAGGACGAGCCGGAAGTCGTCCGCGCGGGGCCGGCCGATCATCGCTCACCCGAGCGCGAGCAGGGTGCAGATGAGCAGGCCTCCGCCGGCGAGCGCCAGCACGAAGGCCGTCTCCGCCAGGATGCCGAGATACATCGGGCGGTCGCGCAGGGTGCGGGCCAGCGAGTGCAGGAACGTCGTCATTTCCCTTCTCCCAGGAGGACCCGCTCCAACGCGTCGAGCGACTGCCTCCGGACCAGCGCGAAGATCCGGTCGCCCGAGTTGAGGATCGTGGGGCCTCGCGGAAACGTCATCTTCCCGTGGTGCACGAGTGCGATGAGCACGCATTCCTCCGGCAGCCGGATCTGGGACACGGCCCGGCCGACGACCGGCGAGTTCGCCGTCAGCTCGCTCTCGGCGATCTCCACCTCGCCCTCCTGGAAGATGGAGAAGATGCGCATGCCGTTGAGCGGCAGGGCGTTCTCGATCATCTGGGCGGCCAGCGCCGTCGAGCTGACGGTCGCGTCGACCCCCAGCATCTTGAACAGCGCCTGGTTCTTGGGGTTGTTCACGCGGGCGATGGTCAGCGGGGCCTTGAAGTAGCTCTTGGCCAGCTGGCAGACGACGAGGTTCTCCTCGTCCCGCCCCGTCAGGGCGACGATGTACTTCGCGTCGCCGGCACCCGCCTCGCGCAGGGTCTCGATGTCCGTGCCGTCGCCGTGGATCACCGTGACGCCCAGATCCTCCGCGAGCGTCCGGCAGCGGCCGCCGTCGCGTTCCACCAGTCCCACGCGATGGTCGGACTGCCGCAGCGTTTTCGCCAGGTAGAAGCCGATCCTTCCGCCGCCGACGATCAGGATGAACATGCGCCGTTGCCTCGCCGGCCGCCCTGGCCGAGCGTGCCGAGGATCTGGTCCACGGCCGTCGCGATGGGGCAGACGGTCTCCAGACCCAGGCCGCGATAGAACTCCTCGCGATCCGGGTCCGAGATCCACGTCAGGACCCGCGCCACGTGGAACACCTCCCGCGCCACTTGCGCCGCCATGACGTTCGTGTGGTCGTCGGCCGTGGCCGCGACGAGGGCCTGCGTTTCGTCGATCCCGGCCTTGCGCAGCACGTCCTCGTCGGTCGGGCTTCCCGCGATCGCGATGCCGTCGAACTCGTTGCCCAGCCGCTTCTGGTCGATGACGTCGTCCACCACGACGACGTCGTTCCCCTGCGCCGAAAGCGCCCGCGCCAGCCCGGCACCGGCTCCGCCGCAGCCGAGGACGATCACGTGCATGGCGTCTTGCCCCCCTCTCCCGACAGGCTGCGGGCGACGGTCGATGCGAGGCGCTGATGGCTCCGGTCCGTCATCCACACATGGATACGCCGTCTCGAATCAACGCGGGATCAAGATGGGCGGGCCGGTCCTAAGGAATCCATCAAGACCGCGAGCCTGCTTACGTTTTCCTGACGGGATCGGCCGGCGGCTTTGCCTCGAACCGATATCGCGGCTGCCATGATGGGGAGCGAGAGGCCCGCTCCCGCGGCCGAAGGCAAGACGGAGTCGGGCCGGGGACGAAGAAGATGGAAACGCTCTTCGCACTCTCCACCGCGCTGCTCTTCCTGCTCGTCGTCGTCGGCCTGCTCATCGGCCTCCGCATGGCTCGTCCCGTGCGCCGTGGCCGGGTGCCGCCGCCGGTCCGCCGCTAGGCACCCGCGACGTTCCTCCGAAATCAGGGCACGGCGACGCGCCCGAGCGGCGTGCCCGCCGGGGCGAAGGCCACGAGCACCTCGTCGTCGGTCGTCGCGCCCAACTCGCTCATCGTCTGCGGCGAGACGTCGATGATCCGCCGGGTGCTCGTGTTGGGGCCCCAGTCGACCGGGCGCGCCACGATCTGCACGCCCGTCGCCGGGTTCGTGACCGCGATGCGCGCGGTGCGCCACCAGGAAACGCCGTTCGGGGAGTAGCTCCAGCGCATCGCCACGAAGTAGTAGTCCTCCGGACGCGAGGCGAGCGTCGCGGCGTCGGGATCGAGCGGGTTGTTCAGCGAGCGCAGCACCTCGCCGCTCACCGCGCCCGTCTCCGTCGAGGACACCCCCGTGTCCGCCGGCCCGCCGAACCACGAAATGCGACCGCGCACCCAGTCCGCCCCGCCCCAGGCCGTCACGTCGCCGTAGGGCTCGGTCGAGATCCCCAGCGTCGCGCGCAAGGTCGGATTGGAGAGTCCCGCACGCGGGATCTCGGAGCCGCCGAGCGTCAGGCCGCCGTAGACGCCCGAGGGCAGCGGCGGGTCGTCCGGCGGGTCGGTCGGCGACGAGCAGTCGTGGGTCGCCGTGAGCCGGTAGCGCGACGACGTCGGCAGCGAGCCGCGGAAGGCCCCGTCCAGGATCGCCCACCCGGTCACGTACACATACGCGTCCAGGTCGCGCGACGCCTGCAGCGTCACCTCGGCGAACGTCCCGCTCCGTCCCGTGGTCGCGGAAGACACCGTCACGTCGGGGTGCAGCGCCGCGACGTCGCCGCCGTACGCCGCGCGACCCGACCGGTCGCTCACCAGCAGCGCCGGCGCGAACGTCCCGCCGGTGCGTTCGAGCCGCAGGGTCAGTCGTCCCGTGCCGGGCAGCCGCACCCAGTAGCGGTGCACGCTGTAGGCGCCGCTGGAGAAGTCCTCGTTCTTCGTCCAGGTCCCGCACGACGTGAGCGTCTCCGTCGGGTTCCAGCAGCTCGCCGTCGCGCACGGCCACAGCTCGGTCCAGCACGCGGCCGCGCCCACCATGCCCCGCCACGCGCAGGCGCCGCCGCCCGCGCCGCACGCGCCCAGCGACGCGCACCAGTCGCAGCCGGCGGTCTCCTCGCACGAGCCGCACCCGAGGCCGCCGCACTCCGCGGGCGGCGGATCTTCCGGCGGCGGGGCGGTGGGGCCCGTGCAACCGGCGGCGCCGGTTTCCTCGACGCAGAGGCATGCGCCGCAACCGCTCGTCCGCGGGCGCCAGGTCCCGTCGCAGCACTGGTAGCTCGCCGAGCACGCCGTGTTCGCGTAGGTGCCGCCGAAGCTGTGCGCGCAGCTCGCGCCCGCGGGAGGCGGTTCGTCCGGCGGCGGATCGTCGGGCGGCGGGTCGTCGGGGGGCGGAGCGCCCAGGGTCGACGTCCGCCCGATGTCCAACAGGTCCGGGATCCGCTCTGCCAGGTAGTCGCCCGGGCAGTCGGTGCTGGCGCCGGGGAAGTCGCGGTGGCCCATGACGTGGGCGGCGTCGAGCGTGACGCCGTAGAGGCGGGAGAGGGTGCCCATCAGGCGGCCGGCGATCCGGATCGCGGCGTCCGGCGGGTGGGTCGGCGGATAGGAGTCGCAGCCGCGGGAGTGGAAGCAGCCGACGAAGGAGATGCCCAGCGTGCCCGTGTTCTGCCCGGCGACGTGGGCGCCGAGCAGCTCCGCCGGCCGCCCCTCGTAGATCGTGCCGTCGACGCCGATGAGGAAGTGGTACCCGATGTCGCACCAGCCGCGGGTGTCCATGTGGTAGCGCTGGATCCCCCGCACCTGGCGCGCCGGGTTGTCCGACGGCGTCTCCGTGTGGTGGACCGCCATCCGTGTACGCCGGCCGTCGGCGCTCGAACAGCGCGTCGCCGCGGCGCCCCACACCTCCCGCGTGACGATGCCCAGGCCCTGCAGCTCGGTGCGGAGCGCGGCGGTGTGCGTGCCGGTCGAGTCGTCGCCGTCGGTCGCGTCCGCCGGAACGACCGCCGCCCAGCGCAGGTGGCGGATGGCGTCCAGCGCGGCGGCGGGGATGCGGATCTCCGCCGCGTCGCCCGCGACCGCGAAGTCGGCGACGGCGACGTGGTGGTCCTCCTCGCTCCAGGTCACCGCCAGCGGCGTCCAGTCGCCGTTCGCGACGCCGCCGGACAAGAGCCGCGCCTCGACCGCCGGCATCGGTCCGGGCGCGGTCAGCTCGATCAGCAGGCCGACGCGCGTCGCGCCGCGCGGGGCGGCCAGCGTGGGGGAGACGAGCGCCTCGCCGTCGAGCGCCCACGAGGAGGCGACGTCCCCGCGCGATGCCGCGGCCTCCTGGTCGTCCGGATCGTCTGCGGACGGCGGAAGCGGCGCGTACTCCTGCGCGCACCCCGCGACGAATGCCCCCGCCAGAGCCGCGGCCGCGAAGAGCGCGCGACCCGTCGGCCGGACAGGAGAAACCACAGATGAACACAGATGAACACAGATGGGGCGGGAGGAGGACGGGGACGGCGTCGAAGGAACCACCGATGGACACCGATGAACACCGATGGGGCAGGGGGACGGGGCCACGGGTGGCGCGGGCTCCGTGTGGTGCTTCCCGACTTCGCTCGACCTGAGATTCATCCCGTTGCCTCCGTCCTCTGCGTCCGCGACCCTGGTTCCGCTCCGCCCGGCGTGGCCGGCGCGCCGGCGACCCGATTCCTGAGCAAGTCGCGTGCCCGGGCGAAACGGGCGGCGGGCGAGGCCGAAGCGCCGGGTCCGTCGCGGTCGCCAGCCTCGCCGCAGGACCAGGATCCGTCGTGATCTCCGCAAAATAGCGAGTTGAATGGCTCCGGAACGGATCCGAGCGACCAGGGCCCGCGCGGCGGGCGCGGCCGGAGCGGCTTCGGCCGGTGCCGACCGCGGACCACACCCCGGTGCCGACCGCGGTCTGCAACGCCCAAGGACGCGGGGCAGGGAGACCTTTTCCTGTGCGTACGCCCTAGCCTTCCTCGAGCGGCGCGGGGGGTTCCGATCGACGGCGCCGGTGAACCGCCGCGGCGTCGGCGGCCACCTGTTCCACGACTCGGGCGGTGAGCAGGTGGCGGGGCAGGAAGACGGCGCCCGCGATCAGGGTGGGAACCACGGCGGAGCCGATGACGACGGCGACGAGGTGCGAGTACTGGTCCTGGGTGACGATGCCGTGCGTGTACCCGAACAGCGCCGAGATGGTGCCGAAGGTCAGCCCGGTCGACATCAACAGCGTGTAGTACCAGCGTTCGTTGCGGTCCTTGCGGAAGGCGCCGACGACGGGGACGAGCCCGAAGATCTTGGTGCCGATCTTGCCGGCGAAGAGGGCGAGGAAGACGAGCGGCGCGGCGGCCAGGGCCGGCACGGAGACCAGCGAGCCGGCGCGTACGAAGTAGAAGGGGCTCAAGAACCCGATCGTGAGCGTGCGCAGCCGCCGGATGAACTCGTGGTCGGCCGCGAGATCCTTGGAGAGCAGCATCCCCGCGATGTACGCGGGCAGCACCGCCTCGCTCCCCGCCCACAGCGCCAGGGCGCCCAGGCCGAACAGGATGAACAGCACCCATTTCGTGCGGAACGCGGCCGTGCGGTTGGCGTAGTGGTTGATCAGGTGCGGGGTGACGAGGGGCAAGAGGACGAAGGCCGCGACGCAGCCGGCGACGAACGCGCCCGTCTTCCAGGTGAACGGCGAGAACATGAGCCCCAGGGCGATGACGGTTCCCAGGTCCGTGACGAAGCAGGCGCCGAGAATGCCCTTCCCGAACTCGGTCTTGTTGAAGCCGGTCTCCAGCGCCGGTGGAGGCGACGAACGTCAGCCACGGCAGTTTCGCGCCGAGGGCCTCCGGCCCGAGCCACTGGGTCGCCACGGCTCCCGCCGTGACGCCGACGCTGATCTCCATCAAGGCGTTGGAGACCTTCAGCCGCGATCCCAGGAACGTGGCGACCAGCGCCAGCCCCAGCCACAGTGCGGCGATTGCGAAGTTCTGTTCCATTCCCCGGTCTCCGCGCGCCGCGGCACCGTAGCGCCGTCCCTGCCGCCGCCGCAAGCTTGCCGTCCCATCGCGCCCTTCCCACCCCATCTGTGTCCATCTGTGTCCATCTGTGGTTTTCCCCTTCCCCTCCCTTCCCCATTTGCGTCCATCGGTGTCCATCGGTGGTTTCTTCTTCCCCTTCCCCCCTGCCCCTCCGGGCGGTGCTATCATCGCCATCCGCATGGACGAGCCGATCGATGCCGGGAGTGGGACGTGGGTGGCTTCGCGGCGCGGGGCCGCGGAGGCCTTCCACGTCCGCAAGTGCCGCCTGGAGGTGGTCTCCGGGCCGGACGCGGGACTGGCGAAGGTCTGCGGCTCGGATCTGATCGTCATCGGGCGGACGGGCGCCGACCTGGCGCTCTCCGACCGCAAGGTCTCGGCGCTGCACGCCGAGATCCGGCTGGAGCCCGAGGGTTACCGGCTGCGCGACCTGGGCTCGACGAACGGCACGTACGTCTGGGGCATCCGGGTGCTGGACGCCTTCATCACGCCGGGAACGACGCTGGCGATGGGGGACAGCGCGGTGCGGTTCGTGCCTCTTCCGGAGTCGGTGGAGCTGCCGTTGTGGGGAGAGACGCGGTTCTGCGGGCTGGTCGGAGGCAGCGCGGTGATGCGCCGGCTGTACCAGGCGATCGACGACGCGGCGCGGAGCGGGTCCACGGTTCTCGTGACGGGCGAGACCGGCACGGGCAAGGAGCTGGTGGCGGAGGCGTTGCACCGGCGCTCGGCGCGCGCGAGCGGACCGTTCGTGGTGCTGGACTGCGGGGCGGCGCACGGCGAGCTGTTCGAGGACCACCTGTTCGGGCACGATCCGGGGGCGTTCACGGGTGCGGTGCGGGCGCGGGCCGGGGTGTTCGAGGCGGCGCACGGGGGCACGTTGTTCCTGGACGAGATCGGCGACCTGCCGCTGGAAGTCCAGCCCAAGCTCCTGCGTGCCGTCGAGACGCGGCGCATCCAGCGGCTGGGCGGCGCGCGGCCGATCGAGTGCGACGTGCGGATCGTGGCGGCGACGCACCGCGATCTGGCCGCGGGGATGAACCGGCAGGCATTCCGCGCGGACCTGTACTTCCGGCTGGCCGTGGCGCGACTTCACGCCCCGCCCCTGCGCGAGCGCCGCGAGGACGTCCCCGGCCTGGTCGCGCACTTCCTGGACGAGCTGGCGCCGGTGGGCGCCCATCCGCTACCGCCGGAGTTCCTGGAATGGGCGCGCTCGTACGCGTGGCCGGGCAACGTGCGCGAGCTGCGGAACGCGGTGGAGCGCGCGATCGCGGCCCCGCGCGGCGCGCCGTCGTTCGAGGACCCTGCGCCGGCGGGCGCGACGGGGCTTCCGGACGTCGACACGACCGTGCCGTTCAAGGAAGCCAAGCGGCGCGTCGTCGACGAGTTCGACCGGCGCTACATGACCGCGCTCCTGGAGCAGCACGGCGGGAACATCTCGGAGGTGGCCCGCGCCGCCGGCGTCGATCGCATGTCGGTCTACAAGCTGCTCGCGCGCCTCGGCATCCGCGACGAACGGCGCGACGGGGACGCCGGCGCCCGTGGCCCCCGCCGCTGAGGTCGCGGCGCCCGCCGCCGGCCGGCCGGATCCCGACGGCGGCGGCGCCCCGTCCGGACCCTCGTCCACCGCCGGCCCGGAGGCCGCCCCGCCCCGCGCCATCCCGATCCGCGTGGTCTACGCGCTCCTGGCCCTGATCTGCGTCGGCAGCACGCCCGCCGTGCAGCTCCTGGCGCGCGATCGCGTCGCCGCGAACGTCGCCACCGCCACCCTCGCCCTCCAGGCCGCGCTCGGCTTCGCCCTCGCCTTCCTCCACCGCTCCTCGCCCCGGCCCGCGCGCCGCGCGCTCCAGCTCGGCATGCTGGTCGCCATCGGCACGCTCACCGCGGGCATCGGCTGGTTCTTCGGCCCCAACTCCGGCCTGGCCGCCATGCTCACGCTGCTCATCGTCCTCACCGGCGTCCTGTACGGCGCGGAAGGCGTGCGGTTCCCCTATGCCGAGGCGTGGGCCGCGTACGCGGCGACGGCGCTGAGCCAGGCCGCGCTCACGATGCTCGTGCTCGCCGGTGCCCTTCCGGACCGCTCGCTGCTCCCCGTCGTCGTTCCCGGCCATCCGCCGTGGCACCATGTCGCCGCGCACGCCGCCCTCCAGGCCGTCTACCTTGCCGCCTTCCTCGCCGGCCGCGCCTTCCAGCGCCGCTACCGCGAGCTGGCGCGGCAGGTCGTGGAGACGTTGCGCGCGGCGGCCCGCCGCACCGCCCTGGTCGACGAGGCGCGCTCCGAGTACCGCCGCGCCCTGGCCGTCGGCCGGCACGGCATCTTTTCCGGACATACCGTCGGCGACTACCGCCTGGGCGAGGTGCTGGGCCGCGGCGGCATGGGCGAGGTCTACGACGCGGTGCGCACGGACGACGGCACGGCCGCCGCCGTCAAGCTCCTGCGCGGCGACCGTTTGGGCGATCGCGACGCGGTCGAGCGGTTCCTCCACGAGACGGAGATCGTCGCGCGAGTCCGCAGCCCCCACGTCGCGCGCGTGCTCGGGTCCAGCCGGCGGGACGAGTCCATCCCGTACATCGCCATGGAGCGGCTGGAAGGGCGCGACCTGGCGGCGATGCTGCACGAGCGCCGCGGGCCGCTGGACCCGGACGAGGCGCGCCGGCTTGCCTGCGACGTCGCCGCGGCGCTCGACGCCGTCCACGCCTCGGGCGTCGTGCACCTGGACGTCGGCCCGCGCAACATCCTCCGCGTGGAAGGCCCCGGCGGCGCGCCGGTGTGGAAGCTCCTGGACTTCGGCCTCGCCCAGCTCGAGCTGGCCCGCGCGCCCGGCTCCCGGGCGGCCGGGACGCTGCGCTACCTGGCGCCCGAGCGGCTCGGCGGGGCGTACGCGGACGCGCGCGCCGATGTCTACGGCATGTGCGCCTCGCTCTACGCGGCGGTGACCGGCCGGGACCCGTACGCGGACGCGGCGCCGGAGGCCCTGCCGCGCCTCGTCCCGGAGGCGATGCCCGTGCGGCCGTCGGTCGCGGCGCCGGTGCCCGACGCGGTGGAGGCGGTGCTGCGGATCGGCCTCGCGCGGGCGCCGGGCGAGCGCTGGGCGACGGCGCTCGAGCTGCGAGACGCCTTCCTCGCCGCGCTCGACGGAGCGCTCGAGCCCGGGATCCCCGAGCGCGCGGCTCGCCTCCCGCCGTGGGGCGGCGGCGTGCGCAAGTCGGCGCCGCCCGGGGCGCCGCACGGAGCCGGCGAGCGCGCGCCCGTGACGGCCGGCGAGGACCGGATCGGCGAGGCAGCGACGCCGGACCGGGCAACGGCCGCTGCCGGCGTCCCGGCCCGTCCGGGCGCGGTCGCGGCCGCGGAACCGGCTTCCACGCTCGTCGAGCGGCGTCCGGCGGTACCCGCGGCCGTGGCGGCTTCCGGGGCCGTGGCGACTTTCGCGGCTACGTCCCCCGCGGCGGAACAGCCCGTCGTCCCGTCCCGCACCGCTGTCGCTCCCGTCCCAGCGGCTTCGCCTGCCGCGGATCGACCAGCTTCCGATTCCCGCGCGGCTCGCGCCGGAACTGTCGACTCGCGTCCGGCGGACGACAGCAGCTCGGCGACCGCGTGGCAGGCGGCGTACCGCGCGAAGATGCGGGGTTTCGTCGCGGCCGTCGTCCTGGCGTGTGCCGCGGGTGCCGTGCTCCTGGGCTGGATCGCCCGCGAGCGCGGCCCGCTGCTTGTCGCCTGGGCCTGCCTGGCCGGGGTCGCGGGCGCGGCGTGGCTGCACGACGGGCTGGTGCGGCGGCGGCGGACGGAAGCGATCTACTGGCCGTGGGCGATCGCGGGTTGCCTGTCCGTGGGGCCGGCGTTCGCCTTCGGCCTGCACTCGGGATTCGCCGCCGTCCTGGCGCTCGGCCTGTTCGCGGGCGGCATGTTCCGCGGCTCGCGGAGCGCGCCGTGGCTCGACCGCCGCAGCCTGGTGCTCGCGGCGCTGATCGCGGCGCACACCGCGGTCTTCGTGCTGGTGATGACGGGGACGCTGGGCGACGACGGCAACGTCGCCGTCCGGCAGGCCGGCGTGCCGGTCTTCGCGCCGATGGTCGACCATGTGCTGCTCATGGGCATCTATTTCGCGTCGTTCGTCGCGGGCGGCGTGGTCGACCGCGCGTACCAGACGCTGACCGATCGCGGGCGCGGCGCGGCCCTCGACGCGGCGCGCAAGGAAGGGCTGCTGGCGACCGCGCGGGCCGAGCTGGACCGGGCGCGGGGCGACGACGAGGGCGGGATGTTCACCGGCCTGCGCGTCGGCGGCTACGGCGTCGGGCGGCTGCTCGGCCGCGGCGGGATGGGCGAGGTCTACGAGGCGCGGCGGATCGGGGACGAGGCGCGGGTCGCGCTCAAGGTGGTGCGCGGCGACCGCGTCGGCGACCCGGTCTTCCTCGAGCTGTTCCACAAGGAGGCGCGGGCGTTGCGGCGCATCGAGAGCCCGTACGTCGCGCGCGTGCTCGAGGTCGGCGGGATCGAGGAGGAGATCCCGTTCATCGCGATGGAGTACATCGCGGGCCGCTCGCTGGCGCGGGTGCTGCGCGAGCGCGAGCGGCTGGAGCCGGGGGAGGCGCGGGAGATGATCCGGGACGTGACGCGCGGCCTGAGCGACGTCCACCACGCCGGCGTCGTGCATCGGGACATCAAGCCGCAGAACGTGATCCGCACCGACGTCGAGGGGGGACCGCGGTGGAAGCTGGTCGACTTCGGCGGGGCGCGCTTCCTGGACGCCGGCTCCGCGGTGACCACCCGCCTCATCGTGGGCACGGCGGCGTACATGTCCCCCGAGCACGCGGCGGGCGAGCCGGTCGATGCCCGCTCCGACCTCTACAGCCTGTGTCTCGTCCTGTACCGCGCGCTGGTCGGCCGGCCGGCATTCACGGTCCACGACCCGGAAGAAATGGTCCGTCGGGCCGCCGCGGAGGGTCCGCCGGACCCGCGCGCCTGCGCCGACGTGAGCCGGCCGCTCGCCCTGGCCCTGCGCCTGGGCCTGGCCTCCCGCCCCGACGACCGTCCCGCCTCGGCGCTGGAGCTGGCCGCCCTGTTCGACCAGGCCTTCTCCGGCCGGCTCGATGCCGCGTGGAGAAAACGTGCCGCCGACGTGCTGCGGCGGGAGCCGTGGGGAAGCCGATCAGCGTGACGCGCGGGCCGGGGCTCAGGGTCCGGGTGGGTGGGGCGAGGTCTCGCTACAGGCAGGCGCCGTCGACGCAGGAGAGGCCGGCGAGGCAGTCGGCCTGGCGGTGGCACTGGCCGGCGATTTCGTTCTCGGTGCGGCAGAAGCTTTCCCAGCAGTGGAGGAACGGGTCGCTGCCGGTGCAGTTGACGTCGGCGGCGCACGGCATGCGGCAGACGCCGTCGACGCAGGAGAGGCCGCCGCCGCAATCGGTCGCGGTGCAGGAGGCGACGCGGTCGACCTGGGGCAGGCAGATCGTGCTCTGGCAGGTCTCGAACGCGCCGCACTCGGAGGTGGCCGCGCAGGCCTGGAGGCAGTAGCCGTTGACGCACAGGCCGCCCGAGCACTCGCTGGAGTAGGTGCAGAGGCCGCCGCCGTCGGGATCGTCGACGCAGACGCCGGAGGAGCAGATCTGGCCGCCGGGGCAGGACGCGCCGGCGGAGCAGTCGACGCGGCACAGCGAGTTGACGCAGGCGGCGCCGGCCGGGCACTGGTAGTCGTAGGTGCACAGCGCGGCGGGGTCGCGGCAGACGGTGGCTTCGCAGAGCCAATCGGCACCGCCGGGACCGACGCCCACGCACTCGGTGTCGTTGGCGCAGCCGCACGAGCCGTCCGGGCACGGACCGCGGTCCGGCGCGCAGATGCCCCGGTCGTCGCAGACGAACGACTCGCCGTACCCCAGACAGTCGTCGTCGGTGGTGCACAGCCCCGTGTGGACGCAGGTCCCGGACGCCAGGTCGCAGTACCCGACCTCGCAGTCCGCGTCCTCGTCGCAGGTCACCGTCTCCTCGGGGATGCAGGTCCCCCAGGTGTCGCAGACGTAGCCGTCGGGACACGGCGTGTAGAAGCAGTTGCCGGTCGGAACGCAGCGGTCGTCGACGCACGCCTCGCCCGGGTCGCAGTCGGCGTGCGACCGGCAGCCGCAGTAGGCGCCGATGCAGACGGCCGAGCCTCCGCTGCCGTGTTCATCGATCCAGATCGGGCAACCGGAGCCGGCCAGGGCGAGCGTGCCGAGGGTCACGAACAAAGCAGGCAGGGAGCGTCGCATCGGTCACCTCCTCCCGGAGCGTTGATGCTGGGGCTCCGGTCGAACGGTCCAGCATCGGACCGATTATGCACCGCGTATGCCATGTTGTCGAGCCGAGGATCACAGCCGAATCCGGCGGTTCGGGGGGTGGGGAGGGGGGCGGGTGTGAACGGGCAGTCACAGGCGGCTGTGAACCCATGTCCGTGAAAGGAGCGGGCTCTGGATTCGTCCGGCGGGCGCGTGTTAGCATCCCGGGTTGCCGACGGAACGGCGAACCCCAGGGGGACCGGGTCGGCGCGAGGTTCGTCCTGATGGATGTCACCTGCAGCCGTTGCCAATCGGTGTACGAGTTCGAGGACACGCTGGTTTCCCAGCGGGGCGTCGTGGTCCGCTGCACGCAGTGCGGCCACCTGTTCAAGATCTTCCCGCCCGGGGCGGCGCCCGGGCTGCCGGAGGAGAGCGGGTGGATGTTGCGCCGCGAGGACGGGACGGTCTTCGCGATCGACCGCTTCTCGACGCTGCAGAAGTGGATCGCCCAGGGGAAGGTGACGCGGCGGGACGAGCTGTCGCGGACCGGGGAGTTGTGGAAGCGGATCGGGGACATCGTCGAGCTGGCGCCGTTCTTCGACCGCATGGAGGCCGCGGGCTCGACCCAGCGCAACGACACGTCGCCTTCGCTCCCGGTACCGCCGGACGAGGAGGAGCGGCGCGCGGAGGAAGCGGCGGCGTCCGAGGCGACGGCGCCGATCCCGGCGACGCCCGGCCGGCGCGGCGAGCCGCTGCCGGCGGCCGAGGATGAGTCGTTCGACCCGTCGCAGACGCAGCGGCAGACGACGTTCGAGCTGAGCGAGTCGCGGCGGGTCTCGGGGGCCGTGGACGCGCCGGCCGCCGAGGTGCCGGAGGCGGCGTCGGAGCCCGAGCCGGCGCCCCGCCCCACGGTGCGTCCGCCGCGGCGGCAGGTGGCGCCTCCGGGGGACCTCAAGTTCACGACGGCGGAGTTCGAGCTGGGGCGCAAGAGCCGCGCCTGGCTGTGGTGGACCATCGCCGGCGTGCTCGTGGCGGCGGCCGTGGCGGCCGGGGTGTTCTACCGCAAGGAGCTGGCGCGGGCCGGGAAGCGCCTCTTCGGGGGCGAGGAGCCCGCCGGGACGGCGACCGAGCGGCGGCTGGAGAAGGCCGAGGCGCTCATCGCACAGGAATCGGAAGACGCGCTGCGGCAGGCGGAGACCGAGTACGCGAAGGTGCTGGAGTTCAACTCCACGGACGATCGCGCACTGGGCGGGCTGCTCGAGCTCCACGCGCTGCGCGCGCAGTTCGCGCGCGACGAGATCGATGTGTCGAACGTGCTGGGGCTGGCCGAGCGGGATCCTGCGGAGGCCGGGCGGCTGCGGCGGGACTTCGACAACGAGGCGTCGCGGGCGCGGGAGCTGGCGCTGGCGCTCCGCAACTCCGGCAAGCCGCTGGACGCGCTGCCGCTGGAGGCGCTGCGCGGGCTGGCGGAAATGGCGCGCCTGCAGGGGGATCGGGCGGCCGCACGACGCCTGGCCGACCAGGCCCTCGCCGCCGCGCCCGGCGATCCGCGCGCGCAGTACGTCGCGGCCATGATCGTCTACGACGAGTCGCTTTCCGGAGGCGATCCGGCGAGCGCCGCGCCGGCGGTCGAGGCCGCGTTCGCCCGCGTCACGGCTCCCGACACCCTGGGCAGCGGATTCGCCCGCGCCCGCCTGCACCTCGCGCTCTTCCTCGCGCTCGCCGGGCGCTCGGCCGAGGCGCGGGACCAGGTGCGCTGCGTTCTGGACGGCCAGGACGCCTGTCCCGGCCGGCGCGGCGAGCCGCACCCCGACCACATGATGGCGCGCAAGGTCGAGGCGTGGCTGCCGCTGCTGGGCGCGGGCGTCGCGGGACCCGTGGCCCTCGCCCTCCCGACGATCGGCGGCACGGCCATCGTGCCGCCCGCCGCACCGGCCGACGCCGGCGCGGAGCCGGAGGCCTCCCTGGGCGAGCCGGACGCGGGGGCGGCCGAAGCGGCCGGACCGGAGGAGGATGCCGGCGTGGAGCCCGACGGCGGGGCGGAGGCCGATGCGGGAGCCGACGTTCTCCCGGACGAGACGCTCGAGCCCGACAAGGACGCGGAGGACGCGCGGAAGGAGGCCGAGCCGGAGCTGCCGGCCTCGGTCGACGGCCTGCTCGAGGCGGCCCGCGCCGCGCTCGAGAACGGCTCGACCTCGCGTGCCATCTCCCTCCTGCAGCGGGCGGCGCAGCTCGAGCCCGGCAACGCCGAGGTCCAGGTGAACCTCGGGTACGCCTTCCTGGACGCCGGTCGCTCGGCCGAGGCGCGCCGCGCGTTCGAGCGGGCGGGGTCCCATCCCGACGCGCTGATCGGCCTGGGCGACATCCTGCTCTCGCAGGGCTCGCTCGACGCGGCCCTCGATCGCTACGAGCAGGCGCTGGCGTCGGCGCGGACGCCCTATCAGCGGCGCATCGCGGAGCGGAAGGTGGACGACCTGCGCGACCGGCTGGGCCTGCGCCAGCCGCCGGCGGCGGATGCCGGCGGTGCCGCGCCGCCGCCTCCTCCTCCCCCCCCGCCGCCGCCACCGGTCGACGTGCCAATCTCGGACGAGCCCGCGGTGGGCTCCGAGCCGCCCGGGCTGCCCCCGGTGACCGAGCCCTAGGGAACGAGCGATGCGCGCGAGGCCACGTCCGCCGATCCGTCTCCTGCTGCTGCTGCAGGCGGAGGAGCGCACGGGGCGGCTCTACTGGCGCCACGCCGCCGGCGAGCGCAGCCTGCTCCTGGCGTCGGGCCTGGTGGTCGGGGCCGAGGGCCAGCCGGAGAGTTTCCTCGAGTACCTCGCGCGCGCCTGCGGCATCCCGCCGGGGACGCTGGGGCGCATCGAGCGGCGGGTACGGGATCTGTTCCTGCCGTTGGAGAGCGAGATCGCCCGCGCGACGGGGCTGGCGCCGGAGGAGATCGCGGCGGCGCGGCGCGATTTCACGCTCGCGCAGGTCGCCGAGCTCTGCCTGCAGGAGGAGGATCCGTCGGAGCTGCGGTTCGAGGACGAGGCGATCGTGCTGCCGGGGGCCGCCTGTCAGGTCCCCCCAGCCACGGCCCTGGCCGACCTCATGACCGATCGTCTCGTGCGCGAAGCCGCGCCCACCTTTCCGCCCGGCGCGCTGCGCCCCACGCGCCTCTTCCCCCGCCTGGCCGCGTTGCTCGAGCTGGCCTTCCCCTGGCGCGTGCCGCTCCCGCAGGCCGGCGGCGAGACCGCGGACGAGATCCTCGGACGCTCCGGCGCCGACCGCGCCGGGGCGCTGTACCTGCTGATCGCCGGCGGCCTCCTGGCCGAGGAAGCGGCCGGGCGCGAGGCACGCCGGCCGCCGGCCGCCCTGGCGGGCGTGGCGCTCCCGGCCGTCGGCGGGCCGTTGGCCATGCTCGAGGCGCTCGAGCAGCGGCTGGCCGCGGATCCGTTCAACCAGGAGGCGATCGAAGCGCTCGAACGCCTGGCCTCCGAGGAGGGCTGGCCCGAGCTGCTGGTCGAGATGCAGGAGCGCTTGATCGCGAAGGCGCCGCCGCCGCAGCGCGGATACTACTTCCTGCGCCTCGCGGCGCTGGCGGACATCGCCGCCCTGCCCGCCGAGCGGCACGCCGAGCTGGTCTCGCTGGGTCGGCGCTCCCTGCCGCGCGATTCGCGCCTCGCCTGCGCCAGCGCGTACGACGCGTTCCGGCGGGGCGACGACGAGGGCGCGCGGCTGATCCTGTCCGCGGCCGGCATCACCTGGCCGCCCACGGGACCCCGGGAGGCCGGGGACGCGGGAGTGCGGAAGTCCTCGACCGAGCTGGTCGTGCGGCCGGAGCCGTCGGGGTTGACCCCGGCCATGCTCTCCCGCGCCGACCTTTCGCCCGCCCGCGCGACGGTGCCCGCCGCCGGGACGACCGAGCCGGGGGAGGGGAGCGCGGGCGAGCCGGCGGGAGAGGCCCGGGACCAGGCGCCGGGCGAGGTGCTGCCCGAAGCGCCGCGCGTGGTCCGGCCCGAGGACCAGGGCGGGACGCAGGCCGAAGCGCCGGGCGTGGCGCCGGACGGCGTGGCGGGCGAAATCCAGGCCGGGACGCAGGCCGAAGCGGTGGCCGAACCGCAGTCGCAGGCGCCGCAGGATGCCGCCACGGCGCCGAGGACCGAGGCAGGCCCGGTCCTCGTGCCGGATGCGCCGCTGGACTCGCTGGGACCGCTGATGGCCGCCCTGCAGACGGGCGACGACGACACCTTGCAGACCTGGCTGCGCAACTCGCTGCCCGAGCTTCCGCGCGTCCGGCGCGCCTCGCAGGCGATCCTCGACGCGGCCAAGGGACCGGCGGCCACGCCCCGGGACCACGTCGCGCGCTTCGCCCGCGCCCTGGGCCGCGCCCTCGACGAGCTGGGCGCGGCGCCCGGCGACGCGGAGCGCGCCAACCTCCGCGCCGACCTGTTCGTGCAGCTCGCCGACCTCTTCGCCTCGATCGACCCGGCCGCGGCGCTGGTCGCCGCCGCACGCGCGGTGACGGCCGCACCCGATCACGAACCCGCCGCCGAGCGTCTCGAGCGGCTGGCGATCGAACAGCGCGACGCGGACACCTACGCCAAGGGCTTCGCCGTCGTCGAGGAGCACCTGGAGGGCTCGCACAACAAGTGGGCCTTCGCCTACCGCCAGGGCCGGACCCTGGAAACCGAGTTCGCCCGCAGCGATCTGGCCCTCGACGCCTACCTGCGCGCGCTCGGCTACCAGCCCCGCACCGGCGCCGTGCTGGCGGCCATCGAGCGGCTGGCCAAGGCGGCGAACGACAACGGTCCCGTCATCCGGGCGTACAAGCAGCTCGCCGCCGCCTCCGACGGCGCGCAGCGCGCCTACTGGCGCACCCGCCTGGCCGAGCACGGCGTGACGGCCGCGCTCGATGACTCGGATTCCGGCTGGAGCGATCTCCTCGACGAATCGGCCCCGGCCGGGCATCCCCTGCCCGCGGTCCCGCCGGCCGCGCCGACAGCCGCGGGAGCCGCGTCGACCGCGACCCGGACGGAAGCGGACGGCGAGCCGGCGCGCGGCATCGAGGAAGCGCTTCTGCGGGCCACACCGGCATTCGGCATTCCGATCCTGCGCGAGAATCTCCCGCCGGAGGACGAAGGTGCGGCCTCCGCCCGGGAGGCGGGGACCGCCCAGGCGGCGGTTCCACTGCCCGCTCCCGCGGCTCCCCCCGAGGAAGCGGTCGCCGCCGAGCCGCCGCCCGCCCGCGTGGCCGCTCCCCCGCCCGCTCCCGCGGCTCCCCCCGAAAAAGCGGTCGCCGCCGAGCCGCCGCCCGCCGAGCCACCGGAGCCGGCCCGGGCGGGAACCGGCGACCAGGCGGCCGCCGAGGCCGCGCCTCCGGCGGAACCCCGGCGCGACGTCCTGAAGCTGCGGATCTCGGCGGTGCCCGAGACGGGACCGGAAGCGGGCGCGGCGAAGGCCGGCGGCGCGCCGGCCCCGGAGGTTCGGCACGATGCACCCGCGCCGCCGGCGGCACCCGCCTCCGCTCCGTTCGTGATCCTGGAGCCGGAGTTCACGGCGGACGCCGCCCGGGCGAAGGACGACGACATCTTCAAGGACGTGAGCTGGCTCGACGACGACGTCGAGATGGTGATCGAGTACCCGCGATCGGACTCCGTGCCGCCTCCCGTCGCGGCGGCGACACCTGCGGCGACCGGAACGACGACCACGACCACGACCGCGAGCGCGAACGAGGCCGCGACCACAAGTGCGAGTGAGCCCGCAGCCGCGACCGCGGGCCCGGACGAGCCCGCGACCGCGACGACGGGCGCGAGCGCGCCCGCGACCGCCCCCGAAGCCGCCGCCAGGCCTGCGGTTGCGACGCGGCCTGCGGCGAAGACATTGCCCCTGATGGCGGGCGCGGCACGGGCGGTGTTCGTGGGGCCGGCGGAGCGGGAGCGGGGCGGCGTGGAGGTCGGGGAGACGCCGGAGGTGGCGGCGGCGCGGGCGCGGCTCCGGGACGACGTCACGGACCTGGACGCGATCCGGGTGTTGGCCGAGCACAGCCGTGGGGACGGTCTGGCGGTCCGGCGGTGGGTGGCGGAGTCGATCCTGTCGTTGTTCGACCCGGCGATCGTGCCGTCCCCGCCGGCTCAGCCGCCGGCGGCGCCGACGGAGATGGTGCTGAGCAAGTGCGGCCCGTGGGAGGCGCGGTTCATGCATCGCGCGATGGCCGTGGTGTGGGAGCACTGCGCGGCGACGTTCGCGGAGGAGCTGCCGCCGGCGATCCGGCCGGCGCACCAGATCAGCCCGCTGGGGCGCGATCACCTGGCGCGCGGCATCGCGGAGTGCTCCGACCGTCTGGCGTTCTTCCGGTTCCAGGTCTACCGCGGCCACGGAGGGCGGGAGGCGGAGGTGCTGCGGACGCGGCCGCCGTCGGTGGTCGTCGGCGCCGAGCTGGACCCGTCGCGTCCGGAGGATCTGACACGGCTGGCGGTGGGGGTGGCGCGGTGCGTTCCGGAGCACCTCCTGCCGTCAACGCTCGCGCCGGCGGAGCGCGAGGCGCTGCTGCAGGGTCTGCTGTGCGCGTTCGGCCCGCCGGGGTGCGTGCCGCGGATCGCGCCGCGGGCGGCGACGGTGGCGCAGGATCTCTGGCACTTCATCCCGCCGCGCGCGCAGGCCATGTTGCGCACGGAGCTGGCGGCGGCCGACGTCGCCGAGTCCGGGGCGTGGGTGACGGAGGTGCACGCACGCTGCCTGCTCCTGGGCGTGCGCGTGTCGCACGACCTGCGGACCGCCCTGCGTCTCGGACTGGCCGCCGACGCCGCCGTCCCGACCGACAAGCCGCTGTCGCTCGCGGAGCTGCGCGACGCGCTGCGCTGGTCGTCGATCACCCGCCGCCTGCTCCGCGCCGTCCTGTCCGAAGGCTTCCAGCAGGGCTTCTCGCGCTGACCGCCCATGACTCGTACGGCGCTGAGGCTGGTGCGCGAGTTCCGCCTCGAAGGCCGCGGCGTTCACGACGGCGAGCACGGCAGCGTGCGGGTCCGCCCGGGCCGGCGCGGGCAAGGGTGGCGGGCGGGACGCGGGCACGCGACCGTCGCCGTGCGTCCGGAGCTGGCGATCATCGGACGGCAGCGTTCGACGGCGATCCGTGTTCCCGGCGGAGCGGTGCGGACGGTCGAGCACCTGCTCGCCGCGCTGGCGGGATGCGGCGTGCGCGACGTCGTGCTGGAGTTCGAAGGGCCCGAGGTCCCGATCCTCGACGGATCCGCGCGGCCGTGGGTCGAAGCGATCCGGGAGAACGCGGAGGAGGAGGGGACGGAGTCCGGCCGGGCATCGCGCAAAGGACGCGCCCTTCGACCGGCTCGGGGCGCCTTCGGCGAAGAGCGCGCCCTTCGACCGGCTCAGGGCCCCTTCGGTGAAGGGCACAGAGGGGAAGGGGGCCGGCAGGAGGGGGTGGGGTTCCGGATGCGGTGCGAGGGGGCGACGTACCGGGTGGAGCCGGCGGAGCGGTTCTCGGCGGTGGTGGAGATCACGGGACCGTACCCGCGCCTCGGGGTCCAGCGCGCGGGTTGGGACGGCGAGCCCGGCTCGTTCGCGCGCGACGTGGCGCCGGCGCGGACGTTCGCGCTGCTGGAGGAGGTCGCCGCGTTGCGGGCGGCGGGGCTGGCGAAGGGCGGCGGGCTCGATTGCGCCGTGGTGCTCGGCCCGGACGGGCCGCTGGGGGGTCCGCTGCGCTTCCCGGACGAGCCGGTGCGGCACAAGCTGCTCGATCTGATCGGGGACGTGGCGCTCCTGGGGACTCTGCCGCCGGTACGGATCGCGGCGCGGGCGCCGTTCCACGAGGCGAACAGGGTGCTGGCGACGGCGCTGGGAAGCCGGTCCGGCTACGGTCCGGTGTCGACGCAGAACAAGCGGTAGTCGATGAAGTCGTCCTGGCCGGGGTGGCAGGGCAGATCCTCCACCGGCGGGCTGGTGTCGTTGCAGTCGATTCCGTCGGTGCCCGGGGGAACGTAGAGCAGGCAGCCGTCGCAGACGCGTACCGGGTAGTCGAACTCCTGCGTCAACACCTCGATGCCGGCCTGGGTCGTGCCGAAGAACTGGATGGTCACGGTCACGTCGAGCGTCTCGAGGGCGCATCGGTGAAGATCGGCCTCGATCAACTCTCCGATGGTGGGTGGGATGGCCCAGAGCCCGATCGTCGACGATCCGCCGGGGTCGATGTACACCGACAGCCGGGCTTCGAGGTCGGTGTAGGCGCTGGGGCAACGAGGATCGGGTTCGTAGTAGAGGTAGGCCCCCTCGACGAAGATGCCGTTGGACTCCGTGCGAGGCAGCCCCTGATCGGCGCGCGCGATCATGCCGTTCTCGACGAAGAGGTAGGTGACGTACGTGTGGGTGCGCGAGACGTCCATCCAGCCCCCGGTGAGGCCCTGGGCGGTCTGCGCGGTGGGGATGGTGCACTCGGGCGGGTCGCCGAGGCGCTTGTTGTCGAGGATGAAGAAGGACTCCCAGTTCTCCTGGCAGCCGCTGCCCAGGGTGAGGAGGCCGAATGCCAGTCCGAGAGCGATGAAGGCTTTCATGGCGTGTGGCTCCTTTCCGTCCCTCAGAGTCCGATGCTCTCCGCCCGGTTCATGATCCGCGGCGTGATGAAGATCAGGAGCTCCGTGCGCCGGTCGGTGTCGCGACGCGCCTTGAACAGCCAGCCCAGGACGGGGATGTCGCCCAGGAGCGGGATCTGGTTGTAGTTGAGGCCCGTGTTCCGGGTGTAGATGCCGCCGATGACCGCGGTGTGCCCGTCCATGATCAACAGCTCGGTCTCCGCCTCGCGCTTCAGGATCGTCGGGTCGCCTCGCGCACCGGTCTGCGCGAAGTCGGGCTCGTCGCGCGTCAACTTGAGCTTCATCAGCACCCCGCCGTCCGCCGTGACGTGCGGCGTGACGGTCAGGTTCAGTTTAGCCTCCTGGAAGGCGGTTTGCACGCCCTGCGCGCTGATCTGGCTGTAGGGAATCAACGTACCCTGCTCGATGTGCGCCTCGCGGTTGTCCAGCGTGAGAATGCGCGGCGAGGAGATGATGCGCAGGGAGCCGGTGTCCTCGAGCGCGGAGAGACGGATGTTGAGGTTGGCGTTGTTGCCCACGGAGCCGAGGGTGAGGCCGAGCGCGCCGCCGGCCCCGGTGCCGACGGTGGCCGGGAGGTTGACCGCGAAGTTGGGGTTGGTCTGCGCCCCACGCAGGGAGCTGAGACCCATGAGGGGGGTCTGCTGGTCCGTGGCGCCGCCCGCCAGGCCGATGCTGCTGGGCCAGGTGAGGCCGGTGGGGTTGCCGGTCGCCGAGGAGGAGAGGAAGTCGCCGCCCCACTGGATGCCGATGTGCCGCGCGTACGTGCTCGTCGCCTCGACGATGCGCGCCTCGATCAGCACCTGCGGCGTCTGCGTGTCCAGGCTGCGGATCAGCTCTTCGACCTGCGCCACCACCTCGCGCTCGTCGGTGACGATGATCACGTTCGTGCGGGCATCGATCGAGGCGCTGCCGCGATCGGACAGCAGCTCCTCGGCGCGCGGCGACAGCTCGCTCGCCGTCGCGTAGCTCACGGGGATGAGCCGGGTCTCCAGCGGCGGCGGCACGTAGAGCGACTCGCGCCGCTCCAGCAGCGCCTGCAGCTCGGCGTCGAGCGTCTCCTGTTTGGCGACGCGGATCACGTGGCCGCGCCGGACCATCGCCAGCGCGTTGGCGCGCAACACGACGTCCAGCGCCTCGTCCCAGGGAACGTCGCGCAGCCGCAACGTCACCATCCCGGTCACGTCGTTGTCGATGACGATGTTCACGCCCGCCGCCTCGGCCAGGAAGCGCAGGAAGTCCCGGATGTCCAGCTCGCGCACGTCGAGATCCTGGATGCGACGGCCGGTGTAGCGGATGCGGCGCTCCTGACCCTGGTCGTCCAGGTCGAGCGTCGCCACCTGGGGCGCGGCGCGCGAGTCGGGCGACTGGATGATCACCGTCTCGGCCGACATCCCGACCCGCGGCGGCTCCGACACCGACTCCGCGGCCTCGCCCTCCGCACCGTCCGCCGGACCCGCACCGCTCACGTCGATCACGATCCGGTCCCCGACGTCCCGCGCCACCACGCGGGCGTCCGGCCGCGCGTCGATCGCGATGCGCACCGTGCCGTCGTTGCGGTACGAGTGGATCCGCTCCACCAGACCGCCGAACGACGCGACGTCGAGCGTCCGGACGAGCGACTCCGGGATGATCACGCCCGGCAGGTCGAGGATCCACCGCCCGGGAGTCAACGCCTCCAGCCGGTACGAGGCATGGCGCGTCAGGTCGACGACCACCTGCTGCTCGACACCCTCGCCGCGGAAGCGGATGTCCTCGAGCTGCGCCGGCGTCCCCTGCTCGGGCGCCTGCGACGGCGCCGCGGACGCAGGCTGCGGAGCCGGCGCGGCAACGACCGGCGCGGAAGGCGTCGCCTCCGTGTCGGCCTGCGTCGGAACGCGCCCGCCCGCCCGCCACTCCTCGGCCCGCTGCTGCCGCAGCTCCTCCTGCGTCAACCGATGCGGCACGGACGACGCATCGGCCGCGGGACCCTCCAACTCGCCCTCGGCCTGGCTCGCCGCACCCGGCGCCCATGCGACGGCAACCATCACCGCCATCGCGCAGGACCACACCGGCGACCCCTGCCTAACCCACCAACGCCCGCTGTGCTTGCCCATGCATCAGCTCCTTTCGCTTACATCATACCACGGCATCGCACAGTGTGGCAAGAAAACCTACCTTCTACTACCGGAGAGAGAAAAGATGCTCGAAACGGGTGACTTCGTCGTCGCTGTACAGCCGGAGCGCGGGACGGACGCCGGTGTCGCCTTCCTGGCCGCTGGCGTTGGAAAGCTCGAACGAGACGCCGCCCTCTTCGATCTCGTACACGCGCCAGTGGACGTCGGGCTGGTTCTGCGCGGGCCGCGTGGCCCGTCCGACGTACTCGCCCTGGGTGACGTAGGCGTGCATCGCGTCGGGGCCGAGGAGGTACGCGCGGGGCTTCTCGCCGGCCATGGCGAGGATCATGTGGCACTCGAGGTCGCCGATGTCGATGTCGGGGAAGGCGATCTCGTCGGGGGTCGGGAGGGGCACGATGGGGAGGGGCTCCGTGCTCGTGGCGACGGTGGGCTCGACCTTCGGCGCCTCGAACGCGGCGAACGGGTCGCGGTGCTCGGGGGCGTCGATGAAGTCGTCGGGGACGAGCGGGAGGTGGGTCACTCCGACCGGTGCGGCGGTCGTGCCGCTTCCGGCGGCGATGGTGACCGCGGCGGTGGGGGCGTTGCCGGTGGCCTCGTCGACGGCCTTCTCGGTGGCGAGGGCGGCGGAGCCCGGCGTGGCCGTGGGCAGCGGGGCCGACGGCGGGGGCGGACTGTTGGCCGAGTCGTCGCCGCAGGCGAGGAGGAAGGCGGCGGCGGCGAGCCAGGCCGGGTGTCGTGCGAGCCCCGAGCGGGGCAGTCCGCTACTTGGAAGTGGCTTGCTCACTTTCCTTCTCCTTGGCCATGAACGTCGTGGCCAGCATCGAGCCCTTGAGCATCCCGGGCATCTCGGCGTCGTCGACGGTGTCGAGCTGGATGTTCTCGATGTTGACGAGGCGTTTGATGCCGCTGTCGACGAGGTGGAGGAAGTGGAGGACCTGGTGGAAGGTGCCGCGGAACTCGATCTTGATCGGGATGCGGACGTACATCCCCGACTCGTCCTCCTGCTCCTCCTCCGGGACGATGTTCGTCAGCCGGAGCTGGGCGTCGCGGGCCTTGGCGTTGATGCCGATCATCAGGCCTTCGACGTCCCGCGTGGTGGGCAGGAGATCGTTCAGGCTCTGCAGCAGCTTCTTGGCCGCCTCGACGTCCTGCGTGAGCTGCTGCCACTGCTGGTACTGGCGCAGGGCCGCCTGGAGCTGGCCCTCCACCGCGGCCCGCTCGTCGTCCTTGCCGGCGAGCTGGTCGCGTTTGGGAGAGTAGACGAGGAAGTAGAAGGCCGCGCCGAAGCCGACGAGGAGGAGGATCCCCAGGAGCAGCTTCTGCGCCGCCGTGACCTTGCCGAAACCGCTGGTCATCGCCGCCATGGGGACCTCCTACTGGTACACGGCGCGGCCCTTGAGCGTGAAGTCGTAGAGCGACTGCTCGCCCGGCCCTTCGGTCGCCTCGGGTGAACGGACCCAGCGGACGTCCTCGAAATACTGCGACAGGTTGAGGCGCCGCTGGAACTCGCTGATGTCGCTCACGTCCAGCGCGGTGCCTTCGATGGTCACCTCGCGATCGGTCTCCTCGAACTCGCGGATCCAGACGCGGCGGAAGTCCCAGTCGCGGCGGAAGTTGCGGTTGGGGTCCTGGTTGACCATGCGCTGCGTGGCGTCGTCGAGCCGCGGGCCGACGTTCTTGGAGAGGATGCGCATCAGCTCCGCGACCATGTACATCGGGCCGGTCTTGGCGGCCTGGAGTGCGCCGATGACGTCGCGCTTGGCGTTGATCTCCTGCAGCTCCTGCTGCTTGGCGTCGAGGCTGGAGACCTCGCGGCGCTTGGCGTCCAGCGCGGACTGGATCTCCTGGATGGCGTCGTTCTTGGTTTCCAGCTCGCTCGTCACGTCCATGTAGAGCCAGACGAAGGCGCCGATCTCGCCCGCGAGCAGCAGGACGAAGACGACGAGCTGTGTCGCGACCGACGACTTCCGCCGCTCACGCGTCGCCCGGACTTGAAGCAGGTTGATCCGAATCATGATGCAGGCACCTCCCTGCCCGACAACGGCAGTGTAACGCCCGCCGCGCGGGCGCGCCAAGTTTGAGGGGTACGGGGGGTGGGGGCTTGGCGGCTAGGAGCGCTTCTCGCGGGTCTTGCGCAGGGCGAGGCCGAGGGCGACGACGATGTGGGGCGCGAGCCCCTTGACCCACTCGACGTCGACCCGGCGGGCATCGACGTGCACGCGCCGCAGGGGGTCGAAGCGCTCCGCCGGGGCGTTGGTGCGCGCCTGGACGGCCTCGAGCAGCCCGCTGTTGCGTGCGGTGCCGCCCGAGACGTAGATGCGATCGACCTGCTTGACGTCGGCGGTCTTGAGATAGAAGTCGAGCGAGCGCTGGATCTCGCCGGCGAGGGAGTCGAGCGACTGGCGGATGACGGCGACCGCCTCGTTCGGCACGACCTCCGTGCCGCCGGGCGCCTCGGCCCCCACCTTGTAGGCCTCGGCCGTGGCGAAGTCGACCTGCATCCGCCGCTGGATTTCCTCCGTGATGAACTGGCTGCCGTGGGAGATGTCGCGCGTGAACATCGTCACGCCGTGGGCCACGATGTTGATCGTGGTCAGGGTGGCTCCGACGTCGACGAGCGCGACCGTGCCCTCGCCCGCGCCGTAGTTGGCCTCGAACGCGTTCTGGATGGCGAAGGCGCAGATGTCCACCACGGACGCCTTGAGCCCCGCCTCGTCGACCAGGCTGACGTACTGCGCGACGTCCTCCTTCTTGGCGGCGACCAGCAGGATGTCCATCTGTCCCTGCTCGGGGCGGACCTGCAGCACCTGATGGTCGACATCCACGTCGTGGATGTTGAACGGGATGTGCTGCTCGGCCTCCCACGGGATCTGCTCCGCCAGCTCGTCGCGGTTCATCATCGGCAGGGTGATCTTCTTGATGATCACCGAGGCGCCGGAGACGGCGATGGCCACCTCCTTCTGCCGGATCTGCGCCTTGGCCAGGAGCGCCTGGATCGTCTCGCGGACGACCTGCGGGTTCATCACGTGCCGGTCGACGATGCTCTGCGGCGGCAACGGCTCGAAGCCGAACTTGACCAGCTCGAAGCCGGACTTGTGCGGCCTGAGCTGGACGGCCTTCACCGCGCTGGATCCCAGGTCGAGCCCTACCAGATGCGTGCCCTCGAACAAACCGCACCTCCTCCCGCGCGCTACGGCGCCACGGTCTCCACGCCCGTCACCACCGGCTCGGCATCCTCCGCCCCGCCGGATCCGTCCCCGTCCGCCTCGCCGCCCCCGGACCGCCCCGCGCCCTCGGTGTCGCGGTCGGCAGCGGCCTCCGGATCGCTCCCGTCTCCCTCCGCCGGCTCCCGACCCTCGCGCCCGTAGCGCGGCGCCTCCCCGGGACCCGAGTAGTCGACCCAGTAGCCGCGGTCGTCGCGCGCGTCGAGGTGCACGAAGTGGCTGTTGGGATAGTAGCCGACGCCCGCGCGGGAGAACGTCCGGCAATAGTCGCGCAGCTCCCCGTTGGAGACCCCCTCGACCCGGAAGTCCACCGCGTGCCCCGAGTTGTGCTTGCTCTTCGGAGTGGCCTGGTCGCGCCGGTACGGACGGTAGCCCGAGTAGACGAGGATCCGCCGTCCCGGCCAGTGGTCGGCCACCTTCTGCAGCAGCTTCAGGAGGTCGGTGCTGATGCGGTGCGTGCGGCCCGTGGACGGCTGCCGGAAGATGCGCTCGATCGACTCGCGCGCCTGCGAGCGCAGGCGGCCGCGCCCGTCGAACAGGCGCACCGTGACCTCCTCGTCCGTCGCGACGCGCACGAAGGTGACGGGGTTCGAGTCCGGATCCTCGCGCCGCACGCGGCGCACCGTCGCGACCTCCGTCGCGCCCGGGATGAGCAGCCGCTGCCCGACCCGCAGCGCGTTCGCATCCTCGAGGTCGTTCGCACGCAGGACGCGCGAGACCGACACGTCGTAGGAGGCGGCGATGTCCGACAGCGTCTGGCCCTCGGCGACGTAGAGCACGACGCCGGCCCGCGTGACCCTCGCTTCCCGCTCATCGCCCGCATCTTCGCTCGACCGCTCGGCCGCTCGGCCGCTCGACCGCTCGCCCCCGCTCCCGCTCGACCGCTCGCCCCCGTCTGCCGGGATGCGCAGCTCCTGGCCGACGCGGATGCGGTCCGGGTCATCGATGTCGTTGACGCGCTGCAGCTCATCGACCTCGACGCCGTACTGCCGGGCGATCTCGGTCAGCGTCTCGCCCGAGGCCACCTCATGGGTGCTGGCGGAGCCGGCGGCATCGCCGCCGCCGCGCTGCGCGCGCGCCGGGGGGGTCCAGAGCAGGGCGGCGCCTGCGATTCCGAGGCCGAATTCGGTGGGAAAACGAGTGAGCGCGAGGCGGCAGCGCGTTCGCAGCATCCCGCACACTCTCACCCGGGCCTGCGGATGTGTCAAGGAATCGGAGGGGAGGGAGGGCGCGGAGGGGAGGGAGAAGGGGGGAGAGGGCACGGAGATCCGACTTACCGCTGAGGCGCTGGGGGCACTGAGAGGGACGCTGAGAAGACGGGGATTGCCTGGGGGGGGCGTCCGGAATTAGGGTGCGGCGGCGGCGTGCGGCGCCGGCGCCGACGGGAAGGATGGAGCGACGTGGGCGAAGACAAGCCGAGCGGGAGGCCGGGGCCGGGAGCCCCTGGGTGCAGTGCCGGGGGACTGGACGCGCTGTTCCGGCCGTGCTCGGTGGCGGTCCTGGGCGCCTCGCCGCGCCGGGAGTCGATCGGCGGCACGGTGCTGCGCAACCTCGTGACCGGGGAGTACCAGGGCAAGGTGTTCCCGGTGAACCCCGCGCACGAGGTCGTGATGTCGATGAAGTGCTACCGGTCGGTGCTGGAGATCCCCGATCCGGTGGATCTGGCGGTCGTGATCGTCCGCAAGGACCTGGCGCTGGACGTCATCCGCGAGTGCGGCGAGAAGGGCGTGGGCGCCCTGGTGATCGTCTCGGCCGGCTTCGGCGAGACGGGGACCCCGGAAGGGCGCGAGCGCGAGGCGCGGCTGCGCGAGCTGCTCGGGCGCTACCACATGCGGGCCTCGGGTCCGAACTGCATGGGCGTCATCAACACCGAGGAGGCGGTGCGGCTCAACGCGAGCTTCGCGCGGGTCGGGCCGCCGCCGGGGCCGATCGCGTTCGTCACGCAGAGCGGTGCGCTCGGCGAATCGATGCTGCAGCTCGCGGCCGAGCGCGGGGCCGGGATCTCGATGTTCTGCTCCATCGGCAACCGCGTGGACGTCGACGCGACCGACCTGGTGACGTACTGGGACCGGGACGAGCGGACGGGCGTGATCGCGATGTACGTGGAGAGCTTCCTCGACCCGCGGCAGTTCATCCCGGTGGCGCGGCGCGTGACGCGGCGCAAGCCGATCGTCGCGGTGAAGGCGGGCCGCACGGCTCAGGGCGCGCGGGCCGCGCTGTCGCACACCGGCTCGCTGGTCGGTCGCGACGTGTCGTACGACGCGCTGTTCGAGGAGTGCGGCATCGTGCGCGTGACGTCGGTCGGCGAGCTGTTCGACGTCGCGGCGGCCCTGGCGCAGCAGCCGGCGGCGCCTGGCCCGAAGGTCGCCGTGCTGACCAACGCGGGAGGACCCGGCATCCTCGCCACCGACGCGCTGGTCGGCCTGGGCGTGACGATGGCGACGTTCACCCCGGAGACGACCGCCCTCCTGCGCGGCGCCCTGCACAGCGAGGCGAGCGTCAACAACCCGGTGGACCTCCTGGCCAGCGCCACGGCGCGGGACTACGACGCGGCGGTGCGCGCGGCGCTGCGCGACCCGGGCGTCGACATCCTGCTGGCGATCTTCGCGCCGCCCATCATGGTCGACGCCGATCCGGTCACGCGGGTCATCGCGGAGGCGTGGCGGCAGGAAGGCCGCGGGAAGCCGGTCGTCGCCTGCTTCATGGCCAAGAGCAGCTCGGTCCGCGCCGGCCTGCGCCAACTCCAGGAGGCCGGGATCCCCACCTACCCGGTCCCCGAGGAGGCGGCCAAGGCCGTCGCGGCCCTCGTCGCGCACGGCTCCGGGCGGACCCGCCCGGAAGATCCGCCCACGACGATCCGGCCTACCGGCGACGGCGGCGCCGCGAGCATCCAGGCCGCGCGGCAGCGCGCGGCGGAGGAGCACCGCGAGCCTTGGCTGTCGCTGGAGCAGGCCCTGGCGCTGGTCGGGGCCTACGGCATCCCGACCGTCGCGACCCTCTTCCCCGACTCCCTGGAGGGGGCGCTCGATGCCGCCGCACAGCTCGGGTGGCCGGTCGTGGCCAAGGTCGACTCGCCGGCCATCCTCCACCGCAGCGACGTCGGCGGCGTGGCCGCGGGCATCGCCGACGAGGGACAGCTCGTGCGCGCGTGGCGCCGCTTGACGGATCTGCTCCGCGAACATGGCGGCGGTCGCGTCGCCCTGCAGAAGCAGCTCGCCGGCACACGCGAGACCGTGCTCGGGATGACCCTCGACGCCATGTTCGGCCCGCTGATCATGTTCGGCTCGGGCGGCATCTATGTGGAGGTGATCCGCGATGTGACGTTCCGGCTGCACCCGGTCGGGCCGCGGCGCGCCGAGGAGATGATCCGGCAGGTGCGCGCCTTCCCGCTCCTGGCCGGGACGCGCGGCGAGCCGCCCGTGGATCTGGAGCTGCTGAGAGACATCCTGGTGCGGTTGTCCGCGCTGGTGGGCGACCATCCGGAGATCGTGGAGCTGGAGCTCAACCCGTTCCTCGTCGCCCCGGCGGGGAGGGAGTCGGGGGCGGTCGATGTGCGCGTGCGGCTGGGGTGACCCCTCCCTACCTCGCCGCGCACGCGGCCGCGACGGCGGCCCGGTACGCGGCGCGGGTGCCGTGAGGCGGGTCCGCCGCCACGGTGTCCGACAGCTCGTCGAAGGAGAACAGCCAGAAGCCGTCCGCGTGCGAGAGGCCGCTGCGCAGCCCCGTCTCGAGACCGTCGGGATCGAAATTGCCGAGAATCACGCCCCCGAGGTGGAGGGTGGGAATGCCGTCCGCCACCCAGCTTTCCCGCTGCCGCGCGGTGAGGGTGTCGTAGGACAGCCAGACGACCGGCAGGTCGGGCGTGGCAAGGCCGGCGCCCACCGCGCGGTAGAACCAGGCGCTGGAGAAGATCGGAGCGTACGGGATGAAGACGAAGTCGGGGGCGAGCGCATGCGCGGCCTCCTCCATGCGCCGGGCCGCCGCCTCGACGTGGGCGGAGAGAGCCTCGACGTAGCCGCGCAGGAGCCCGTGCCACAGCAGGGCGTCGAGCCTTCCGCGCTGGGCGACCCCGGCCAGCTCGTCGCGCAGCGCGTCGTCGGAGAGCCCGTCCAGGTAGACCTGGAACGATTCGTCGTCGAAGCACTGCAGGTCCGGGTACCACAGCGCCCCGCCGTAGGTCTCCATGTCGATTTCGATGCCGGCGATCCCGGGGTGCGTCGCGGCGATCGTCGCGACCTCGACCACCGCCGGCATGAGCACCTCGTCCCAGTACCTGACCTCGGCCGCCGCCGGCTGACGGATGCGCTGGCCCTGCGGGCCGACCGACCAGGGCCACTCCGCGTCGTGGTTGTTGAAGGCATACCCGGAGTAGTACATGCCGACGGTCCACGTCACGCCGGCCGCCTCGGCGCGATCGGCGATGTCGGCGATGCGCGCGCGCAAGGCGTCCGCGTCGGCCGCGGACAGATCGCCCGTCACGAGCTGCTCGGGCGTGATCGTCATCATCAGCGTATCGAGCCCCATCGCCGCGGCCTCGGCCAGCCGCACGTCGACATCCGCCGGGTCGGCGGGGACGGAGCCGAAGCCGAGGGTTCCCCTGCCCAGGGGGAAGAGCGGGACGTCGGGGACCTCGGACGCGGGAATGGAGAAGGTCGCAAGGTGATCGCCGGCGGGGGGGGCGTCCGGCACCTCGACCCGGTGCGGCGCATACGCGATCGAGATCTCCTCGTCGGAGGTCGTGATCGGGGGGAAGCCCGGCGCGCGGGTGGCGAACAGGCGCTGGTCGGGAGCCGGATTGTTCGGCTCGAGCGGCGCGCCGCGGCGCAGCTCGGCCAGGCGGCGCATCGCGTTGGCGAGGAAGACGCGATTCGTGTCGATCCGCTCGGGCTGGAGCACGGGCTGGTGGCTGACCATGCCGTTGGCGCCGCCGACGGTGAGGAAGCCCTTGGGGACGACGGCGACCAGGCCGCCGTCGGCCTCGGCGACGACGACCGCGGCGGTGTCGCGGATCACGCCGCGCATCTGCGTGGACGACGGGTCCAGGCGCTGCCACAGCGATTGTCCGGGGAAGGCCATCGCCCAGGTCTCGATTCGACCGCCCGAGGTGCGGGTGGTGGTCGTGCGCCCGGCGGCGAGGAGACCGTCCATGCCCTCGACGACGGGGGACGCGTCGTTGACTCGGAGCCAGCCGTAGCCGACGTCGAACTCGAGCGACGTGGCGTAGCCCTCGTCGGAATCCTGGTGCGGCCAGGCCGGATCGAGGCCGAAGATCGGGCCGACGAGCAGGGCCTTGTCGATGCGCAGCGGGGCACCGAGTGTCTCGAGGATGCGATTGAAGAGGAACCACTCGTTCTCGCCGGTGGTCGTGTCGAGGTACCCCGGCCAGGGGACGAGCACCAGGAGGCCGCCGGAGCGGACAAACGCGGCCGCGGTATCGACCTCGACGAGCGACATCTCGGCCGAGGCGGTGCCGGGAGAGAGGCCGGCGGCGAGGAAGACGATGCCGTACGCGTCCTCGCCGATCGTGTCGGCGGCCGTGAGGTGCGGGTACCAGCGGCGGTAGTCGAGCGGCACATCGGCCGCGGCCAGGGCGTCGTGGAGGTCGATCCAGGCGTCGGGGTGCAGGATGTCGTAGTCGAGGAGGAGGGCGCGGAGGGGAGGAGGGGAGGAATCCTCGAATTCCTCGACGTCGCCAGCCTCTCCGTCCGGCACGCCATCCGGCACGCCATCCGCGTCCTCCGGGACGCCGTCCTCCGCAACCTCCGCCGCGGCGTCCGGGGAGGAGGAGGGGGAGGAGCAGGCGGAGAGGAGAAGGAGGGCATCGAGGGCCGCGAGTGTGCGCATGGAGGGAAGGGTAGCACACGAGGGGAGGGAGGGCGCGGAGGAGGGGAAGGGAGGGCGCGGAGATCGGACTTACCGCTGACCCTTCGACAAGCTCAGGGTGCGGGCAGACGCTGAGGGCGCTGAGAGGAACGCTGAGGGGACTGGAAAGTCCGGACAGGAGGGGTCAGGCTTCGGAGGAGGTCGCCCGCGGACGTGCGCCCGTCCAGAGGAACAGGAGAGCGCCGGCGACCAGGCACATGTCGGCGACGTTGAAGATGGGCCAGTAGCGGATGTGGATGAAATCGATCACGTAGCCGCGAAAGACGCGATCGAGGAGGTTGCCGGCGTCGCCGGCGAGGAAGAGCGCGATCGCGAGCTGTTCGGGCCAGGGGGCGGCGCGGCGGACGTACCAGAAGACGGCGAGCAGCGGGAGGGCGAGACCGGCGAAGCCGACGGCGAGCGCGCGCTTGATCCCGTCGGGGACCTCGCGCAGGGCGCTGAAGGCGAAGTCGCGGTTCTCGGCGTACCGGAGGTCGAGGACGCCGGCGACGAGGCTCACCGGCTCGTCGTGCCGCAGCTCGGACTGCGCGGCGTGCTTGGTGGCGTGGTCGCAGCCGACCAGACCCACGGCCGTGGCGATCAGGGCGATGACGTGCATCTTCCGCATGATACCCTCCGGGTCGGCCAACCCCCGGAGGCGGCGGTTCATTCCCGACAAGATCCCGGCCCCCTTTGCCTTCCCCCTTTGCGTCCTTGGCGTCCCTTGGCGATCTTTGCGCGAAATCCCTCCCGGATCCAGGATGCCTCTCGTCCGTAGGAAGGCCCGCCAAGGGGAAGACGACATGCGACGAAATCGGATGATCCTGGGACTCGCGATCCTGCTGGCGGCGCCGGCCGGCGCCGCGGCGGCGCCGATGGAACACCACGACCTGGCCTCGCTGTGGTTCCTGGCCGACGAGATCGTCATGGGCGAGGAAATCTCGCACGGTACCGAAGGAGCCGACTGGAACGAGATCACGACCTACCGCGTGAGCCGCTCGTGGAAGGGCGAGCTGGAGGTCGGGGCCGAGATCGAGGTCTTCGACGACGTGTACCGCCTGGCGATCGAACCGACGTGGGACTTGAGCGACCCGGCGAGCCCGCGGCGGATCGACCCGCCGGAGCGCGAGCCGTGCGCGATCCTGTTCCTGGTGCCGTCGCCGGCGCGGCTGATCGAGGAGGGACGGTTCACCCGCGAGGGGCTGTGGATGAAGGTACCGTCGGGCATGCGCATCCTCGCCGCTGGGAAGGTGTACCGCTTCGTCCAGATGAGCAACCCGGGCGCCTACGGGCCGGTGCCGCAGGGCGACGACCCGCAGGACGTGCTGGCCGGCAGCCTCGAACCGATCGAGCCGATGGGCCTGGAAGCGTTCGAGGACGAGCTGGCGGACGCGAAGGCGAAGGCGGAGCGGGCCGACGCGGCGCTGGCGCTGACGGACGCCACCGCCCGGAACCGCGCGCTGCTCGACCTGTTGCCGCCCCCGCGGACCTTCCCGCCGCGGGCCGAAGTCCCGCAGGGCGGCTTTCCCGCCGACGCGCTCTCGATGCGGCTGCGCGAGGAGATCGCGAGGGCCGGGGTCACGGACGACTTCCTGGAGGCGATGGGCCGCGAGGTCGTCGGTTCGTTCCGGACCTGGAGCGGCCGGACCTTCCTCGAGCCGGATCGCTCGGCGAGGGGCGAGCTGCTCCTGGCCGCGGCGCTGGAAACGGGCCGAGCGCGGCACCAGCGCACGGCCGCGCTGCGCGTGCTGGCCGACATGCCGCCCTGGCCGGCCGAGGACGACGAGAACGACCCGCTCGTCGAGCGGCTGGCGCCGCTGCTGTCGGACGCGGACCCGTGGGTGCGGGCCGCGGCCGTCGAAGCGGTCGCCGCCTGGCTGGGCAACGAGGAATGGAAGCGGACGGCGACGCGCGTGCTGCAGCCTTCGCTGCAGGCGGAGACCGACCCCGACGTGCTGATCGAGGCGGCCTGGGACCTGATGGGCCGCGGAATGAAGGACAACCTGCTCGATCCGCTGCTGCGCCGGGGGCGACGGCTGGTCGCCGCGGCACGGCCGGGGCCTGTGGACTCCGCGTCCGGAGCGGAAGTGGTGCTGGGCTACGAGTTCGCGTGCCGCGATGCGGAGTCGCAGCCGTACTACGTCTCGGTCGGGGCCGTGGCTACGGCGGCGGACGGCAGGGAGGTCCGAAGCTCGGCGGAGGAGCGTCTGACGACGACGACCACCACGGGCGCGGGGCGGGGAATCTCCCGCTTCACGTTCGTCGAACCGCTGCGCAGCGGGACGTGGCAGGTGGCGCTGGAGGTGAGCATCTCCACGCGGCACGAGGGTCCGCCGCGGGCGACGGCGACGACGGCGCCAATCGCGGTCACCGTCCCGTAGAGTCCGGGACGGCCTTCGCTAGGTCCAGCTTTCGACGAGCGGTTCGCGGCTGCTGTGCGAGAGGACCTGGTAGCCGGCGGACTCGACCGCGGCGATGAGGGCGGCTGCCGTGACGGACGAGTCGGCCAGGACGACGCAGCGTCCCTCGTCGTGCCGGGTCGCGCTTTCCACGACGCCCGGCACCTCGCGTACCGCGTCGTCGACCGACTTCGCGCAGTGACGGCACGTCATCCCCCCCACGTGGATGGTCCATTCGATTCGCCGCACCATGGTACCGACCTCCAACCGACCCCCCAGCCGCGGCACCATTATCGGCATCCGGCGCGCGTTGTCACTCCCCGCCGCTGCGCGTCATCAGGATGGTGCCGAAGTCCCCGGCGGCCCAGCCGTTGTCGGCGTCGAGGAAGAAGAGGCCGCGGAGGTCGCGCGAGGTCGGGGCTGGGCGGGAGGTCCACGACGCGCCGCCGTCGATCGTCTTCAGGAAGGCGCCGGCGGCGCCGGAGACGTAGCCGGTCGTGGCGTCGACGAAGACGATGGCGTAGAGGACGCCGGTGACGGGAGTGCCGCGCAGGGTCCAGCGCACGCCGCCGTCGGTGGTGACGATGACGGTGCCGGCGGCGCCGACGGCGAAGCCGTTGGTGTCGTCGAGGAAGCGGACGTCCCACAGCGTCTGGGTGGTGCCGGTGGCGGCCGGCGTCTGCCAGGTGACGCCGCGGTCGGTCGTGTAGCGGACAGTGCCGCTGGTGCCGGCGACCCAGCCGCGTCCGCTCGGGTTGAACCACACGCCGTACATCGTGACGCCGGCCGGGATGCCGGTGGGCTCCGCCATCCACGTCGTCCCGCCGTCCGGGGTGTAGCGCACGGAGCTGGTGCCGGAGTACGCGCCCACGGCCCAACCCTCGGCGGCGCTGATGAAGTTCACGTCGTACAGCGCGCCGGCGGTGGTGGAGGTCTGGGCGGTCCAGGATGTCCCGCCGTCGGCGGTGGTGCGGATGACGCCGCTCTCGCCGACGGCCCAGCCGCGTGCGGTGTCGGCGAAGTGGACGCCCCAGAGGTTCTGGGTGACGCCCGAGGTCTGGGCGGTCCAGTTGGCTCCGCCGTCGACGGTAGCGACGATGCGGCCCGCGGCGCCGACCGCCCAGCCGTGGGTGGCGTCGGCGAACGCGACGTCGCGCAGGTTGTCGGCCGTGCCGCCGCGGCGGTCGATCCAGGTCGAGCCGCCGTTGCTGGAGGAGAGCACGGTGCCGTTCTGGCCGACGGCCAGGGCGTTGTGCGCGTCGAAGAACACGAGGGCGTCGAGGTTGGCGGTGGTGCCGCTGGTGCGCGAGGACCAGGCGAGGCCGCCGTCGGCGGTGGTCTCGACCCGCCCGCCGGCGCCGACGATGACGGCGGCGTCCGCGGAGCTGGGGAAGACGGCGTTGTACTGCACGGCGGAGCGCATGAAGGCGGCCCAGGTGGTGCCGCCGTTGGTCGAGCGGTAGGCGTAGTAGTAGCCGACGGCCCAGCCGACGTTGGCGTCGACGAAGCGGACGGAGCGGATGTCGTAGGTCGAGCCGCTCGTCTGGGGCAGCCAGACGGCGCCGCCGTTGGCGGTCTTGAGGATGCGGCCGGAGGCGCCGGCGGCCCAGCCGGTGGTGGCGGAGATGAAGTGGACGGCGTAGAGGTTGGTGGTCACGCCGCTGGACTGCGGGGTCCAGGTCGTGCCGCCGTCGACGGTGGCGACGATGACCCCGCCGTCACCGACGGCCCAGCCGTGGGTGACGTCGGCGAAGGAGACGCCGCGAAGGTTGGCGGTGACGCCGCTGGTCTGGGCGATCCAGTTGGCGCCGCCGTCGTCGGAGCGGAAGATGGCGCCGCCGTTGCCGACGGCCCAGCCGATGGCGGCGGTGGCGAAATCGATGCCGCCCAGCACGACGCCGCCGGGGACGACGCCGACGTTGCGCCACGTGGCGCCGCGATCGCCGCTGCGGGCGACGATGCCCGCGTTGCCCGCGGCCCAGGCGGTGGTGCCGGCGAAATCGAGGCCCCACAGCTCCTCGTAGGGCGGCACGGGGCTCTGCTGGGTCCACGGGGCGCAGGAGACGCGGCAGGACGCCGGGCCGCAGGTGAGGAAGCCGGAGTCGCAGGTCAGGGTGCAGGAGCCGTCGACGCAGGTGTTGGAGCCGTTGACCACGACGGTGCAGGGGGTCTCGGCGGACCATTCCAGGCAGCCCAGCGCGCCGACCCCGCAGACGCGGGGCGCGCCGCCGGGACCGCACTCGCGGGCGCCGTCGGACGGGCAGTCGTCGGTGCAGATCGTGGTGCAGACGCCCGCGCCCTCGCAGCTCTGGTGCGCCCCGCACTCCGTGCGCGCGCCCCAGATGCGGCAGCCTGTCGCGGGGTTCAGCTCGCACGCTTCGTAGGCCGTGCCGGTCATGCACCGCGCCTCGCCCTCGCCGCACGCGTCGGTGCAGCTCGGACAGATCCCGGCGCCGACGCAGGCGCGTCCGCCCGGACAGCGGTAGGGCGCCGACCAGCCGTAGCAGCCCGCGCCGGCGTCGCGCATGCACACCTGGTAGTCGTCGCCGAAACAGCGCATCTCGGCGGCGGAGCAGACGTCGGTGCACGCGTCGACGCACGCGCCCTCCCAGCAGAACTGGGGCATCGCGCAGGGCGGATCGGCGACCCATTGCAGGCAGCCCGAGGCACCGCGCTCGCACGTGAGCACCTCCTCCAGCGCGCTGCAGCGCGCGAGGCCCTCGGTGCACTCGTCGGAGCACGACGCGCACACGCCGGCGCCGGTGCAGGCCATGCCGGGACCGCAGGCGGTCGGCGTGCCCCAGGCGAGGCAGCCGCGCGGGCCGGTCTCGCACTCCTGGACGTCGGCGTCCGAGCAGCGCCGCTCGCCCAGCGTGCAGACGTCGGAGCATGTGGCGACGCAGGCGTCTTCCTGGCAGAACTGGCCGGCAGGACAGGACTGGACCGGGCCCCAGGCCGGACAGCCGTCGGTCCCGGCGATGCACTCCGACCACTGCGTGTCCGCCGCCGGTGGAAGCTCGCAGCGGCGCTCGCCCAGCGTGCAGGCGGGCGTCCCGCAGCCGTCCGGGACGTCGGGGACGTCGGGAACCTCGGCGACGTCGGCGTCCCCGCCCTCCTCGCCGGCCGCCTCGTCGCCGGGGCCGACGGCGTCCTCCACGCCGCCGTCGTCGCGCGGCGGCGGGTTGTCGTCGTCCTCTCCCGCCGCGCAGGCCGGACCCAGGAACGCGGCCAGGAGGACCCACGGGGCGGCCGCGCGGCCGAGAGTCGTGAGTCGTGAGTCGTGAGTCGCGAGTCCGTTCATCCCGATTGCTCCGCGCACTTCCCGCACTTCCCGCACGCCCCGCACTCCCCGCACTTCGACTACTCGCCGCCGGTGCGGGTGGCGAGGATCGAGCCGTTGTCGCCGGCCGTCCAGCCGACGGAGCCGTTGGCGAAGGACAGGCCGTAGAGGGCCTGGGCCGTGGGCAGGGTGAGCGAGTTCCAGTTGATGCCGTCGGTGGTGCGCAGGGCGCTGCCGGCGGCGCCGGCGATCCAGCCGTGGGTCGCGTCGGTGAAGTCGAGGGCGTAGAAGGCGGCCGAGGACGGCGTGCCGACGACGCTCCAGTTCGCGCCGCCGTTGGTGGTATGCAGGACGATGCCGCCGGCGCCGCAGACCCACACATCCGTGGCGCTCACCGCCTCGACGTCCCACAGCTCCTCGGTCCGGCCGCTGGTCTGGGCGACCCAGGTGACGCCGGCGTCGGTCGTGGTGCGGATGGTGCCCGAGGCGCCGACGGCCCAGCCGAGGGAGGCGGTGGCGAAGTTCACGCCGCGGAGGTTGACCGCGACGCCGCTGGTCTCGGTCTGCCAGGTCGCGCCGCCGTCGGGGGTGTAGCGGATGGTCCCGGAGCTGCCGACGGCCCAGGCGGTGAGAGTGTCGAAGGCGTCGACGTCGTAGAGGGCGATGCTGGCGACGGTGGCGCTGTTCTGCGCGACCCAGGTGGTGCCGCCGTCGGTGGTCTTGCGGATCACGGCGCCCGTGGGTGCGGTGGACGAGTACTCGCCGACCGCCCAGCCGGTGGTGGCGCCGACCATATCGATGCCCCAGAGGTTCTGCGTGACCCCGCTGGTCTGCGCGGTCCAGGTCGCGCCGCCGTCGGCGGTCGCGTAGATCGAGCCGTTGTAGCCGACGGCCCGGGCGGCCGACGGCGTGATCGCGTGGACGCCGCGCAGGTTGCGCGGGGTGGCGGGCGCGCGACGGTCGACCCAGGTGGCGCCGACGTTCGCCGTGCTGAGCGCCGTGCCGTTCTGGCCCACGACGGCGCCGCGGCTGGCGTCCAGGAAGACCACGTCGTTGAGCGTGTTGGTGGTGCCGCTCGTGCGCAGGGCCCACGTCGTGCCGCCGTTGCTGGTGTAGCCGATGCGGCCGCCGGGACCGACAATCGTGGCGGCGAGCGGGGTGGTGCCGCCGTGCCCCCAGATGCCCGTGTAGGTCGTCAGGCCGACGAGGGAGAGGTAGTAGTTCGACCACGTCGCGCCGCCGTCCGCGGTGCGATAGGCGTAGTAGTAGCCGACGGCCCAGCCGTTGTTGGCGTCGATGAAGTGCACCGACATGATGTCGTAGGTGAGGCCGCTCGACTGGGGCAGCCAGACCAGGCCGCCGTTGGCCGTGCGCAGGATCCGCCCGCTCGCGCCCACCGCCCAGCCGCTGGTGGCCGAGACGAACCAGACGTCGTAGAGGTTGGTCGTGAGGCCGCTGGCCTGCGGCGCCCAGGTGAAGCCGGCGTCGGCGGTGGCGACGATGACGCCCGAGTTGCCGACGGCCCAGCAGTGCGTCGCGTCGGCGCAGGACACGGCGTTGAGCTGCTGGGTGGTGCCGGAAGCCTGGGCGCTCCAGGTGGCGCCGCCGTCGGTGGTGACGATGATGCCGCCGGCGTCGCCGACGGCCCAGCCGTGGGTCGCATCGGCGAAGTCCACGCCGCGCAGCGTGATGCGCGGCCCGCTGCCCACGTTGTACCAGGTCGCGCCGGCGTCGTCGGAGCGGACGACGATGCCGTAGTCGCCGACCGCCCAGAGGGTGTCGCCGACCGCGGTCATGGACCGCAGGTCGTGGTAGGGCGGCAGCGCGGCCTGCCACAGCCAGGGACGGCAGGAACGGCGGCACTCGGTGCCGCACAGGACGAAGCCCACGTCGCAGGTCGCGGAGCAGGCGCCGCCCGAGCAGATCGGCGTGCCGTCGGCCACGACGGGACAGGCGGCCGGCGCGCCCCAGGCGGTGCAGCCGTCGAACCCGCGCACGCACGTCTCGACGGCGGCCGTGGCGGCCGAGCAGCGGCGCGTCCCCTCGGTGCAGGCGTCCGTGCACACCGCGCTGCAGACGCCCGCACCGCGGCAGGTCTCGCCCGCGGGGCAGGTCTGCACGACGCCCCAGTCCAGGCACCCGGATGTCTGCAGCGCGCAGACCTGGTAGCCCGAGCCGTTGCAGCGCCGGTCGTCCACGGTGCAGGTGTCGACGCAGGACGGCACGCAGGCCCCCCCGGAGCAGATCTGGCCGGAGGGACAGGAGACCGGCGTGCCCCAGTCGGTGCAGCCCGACGGCTGCATCTCGCAAACCTCCTACCCGCCGACCACGCAGCGGTGCGCACCCTCGGTGCACTGGTTGACGCAGACGTCGCCGCAGGCGCCGCCCGAGCAGACCTGGCCGGCCGGGCACGGCGAGATGTCGTTCCAGTCGAGGCACCCGGACGCCTGCAGGGCGCAGGTCTGGAGGCCCGAGCCGGCGCAGCGGCTCGCGCCGTCGGCGCACACGTCCGTGCACACCGCGACGCACGCGCCGCCGGAGCAGACCTCGCCGCCGCCGCACGGCACGACATCGCTCCAGTCCAGGCAGCCGGACGCCTGCACGGCGCAGGTGCGCACGCCCAGGCCCGAGCAGATCGTGGCGTCCTCGGTGCACTGGTCGAAGCAGCGGTCCTCGCAGGCCCCGCCGGTGCAGACCTGGCCCGCGCCGCAGGGCGTCACGGCGCCCCAGTCCAGGCAGCCCGACGGCTGCATCGCGCACTCCGCCGTCCCCGCGCCCTGGCAGCGCGTGGCGCCGGCCGCGGTGCAGAGGTCGACGCAGCCGCGGATGCAGACGCCGCCCGCACAGAACTCGCCGGCCTCGCACGAGACCGGAATACCCCAGTCCGCGCAGCCCGACGCGCCGACCTGGCACTCCTGCCAGCCCGAGGCGTAGCACTGGCGGCCGCCGACCGAGCACATGTCGGTGCAGCCGGCGGCGCAGACGCCGTCCGTGCACGACTGGCCGAGCGGGCAGGCGACGGGGTCGTTCCAGTCCAGGCACCCGGAGGCCTGCGTCGCGCACTCGACGTAGCCCGGGCCGGAGCACAGACGATCCGTCGCCGAGCAGACGTCGCGGCAGGTCGCGCCGCAGGCACCGCCGGAGCAGACCTCGCCCGAGCCGCAGGCGACGACATCCCCGAAGTCGGTGCAGCCGGACGCCTGCGTCACGCACTCGCGATAGCCGCCGCCGGAGCAGATGCGGGCGCCGAGCGTGCAGAGGTTCACGCAGCCGTCGGGACGGCCGTCCGGGACGTCGGGAGCGTCGGGGAGCGTGTCGATTCCCTCTTCGACGCCATCCGCGTCGCCGACGCCGTCGGACGCGTCGCTCCCGCCGGTGGAATCGTCGCCACAGGCGCCGAGAGCGGCGAACGCGCCGAGCGCGAGACAGGTCCCCAGGGTGCGCAGATTCATGGTGCTCTTCTCCCCGCGACCGAGCCGTGTCCCCCGGTGGCCAACGCGCGACGAGGCCCGGTGCGCGTTCTCGATGGCGTGCCGAGTCTAGCGCGCCGCCGGACGATCGGCCATCGGATATTGGTCCGCGGCCGGCGGTCGCGGGCCGGCGGTCGGCGGTCGGCGGCCGGTGGTCGGCTGCCGGCGGCCGGCGGCCCCTTCGGAGCGGGCCGGCACCAGGGGACCGCGGGCCTGCGCGGAATCGCACACCGGGGAATCGGCGAATGCCGATTCGTTGCGCGGACGTCGCCAGGGTGCTAAAAAGCCCGCCGAAAGGGAGGACAACCATGAAGATTCGATTCGTTCGGTGGACCTTGATCGCGGCCGCGCTCTGGGGCGCGGGCCTGGGCTGCGGCGACGACAGCTCGGACGACGACACCGGCACGCCCGACGTGACCGATACGACGGAAGGCGGCGCGGATGCGGACGCCGACGTCGAGGAGGAAGTGGAGGCGGAGGTCGTGGAGGAGGCCGAGGTCGTCGAGGAAGCGGAAGTCGCGGCCGACGCCGATGCCGACGCCGACGCCGACGCCGATGCCGATGCCGATGCCGACGTCCCGACCCCGGTGTGCGGGAACGGCGTGGTGGAGGCGCCCGAGGTCTGCGACGACGGGAACGTGGACATCGAGGCGTGCGACACGACCGAGCCCGGCGCGTGCCTGCCCGACTGCACCGTGCTCATGTCCGCCTGCGGCAACGGCACGACGGACGCGGGCGAGCAGTGCGACGACGGCAACGCCGACAGCTACGACGACTGCACGACGTCGTGCACGGTGAACAACCACAACGTCGGGGATCCGTGCCAGTGCACGAGCGGCTGCGACGACATGGATCCGAGCGCCGGGACGATCGTCGGCTGCGAGAACGTGGACATCCCCGCCGGCTCCGGCGGCGTGCTGGCCTGCGGTCGCAGCGTCCACATCGCGTTCCCGCCGATGGACATCTACTCGACCGAAGGCTCCTGCACGGTGATGGCGCTGTCCTGCACGGGCAGCTCCCTCATCTGCGGCATGGCTCCGACCGTCGGCGACGTCGACACGTTCGCCTGCCCCACGGGGTTCAACGAGACGACCGACGTCCGGACCGCGGCCGGCGCGACGATCACGACCCTGGTCTGCGGCCTGCCGTGCGACTCGACGGCGGACTGCCGCTGGAACGCGGTCGAGGGTGCCGGCAGCCCGTGGGAGGGCGACTGCGGCCAGTGGCAGTGCCGCGAGGACGCCGACGTCCCCGGCCAGTTCTCCTGCGCCGACGCCCGCATGTGATCCTGGCGCCAAGGGCGCAACCCGGACCCGGTCTTCCTACCTTCGGCCGATCAGATCCTCGTGAGCGAACCCGAGCGGCAACAGTTCCGTGAGGCGCACGTCGCGGGTCCGGCCGTCGGCTGACGCCATGCGGATCGGGAGGTCGGGGGCGAACTCGTGGAGCACCTGGCGGCAGGCGCCGCAGGGCGAGGCGGGCGCGCCGCGACCCGCCACCAGCGCCAGCGCCAGGAACCGCCGTTTCCCCGCCGACACCGCCGCCACCACCGCCGACCGCTCGGCGCAGATCGTCAGGCCGAAGCTCGCGTTCTCCACGTTGGCGCCGGCGAAGATCGTCCCGTCGTCCGCCAGCAGGGCCGCGCCCACGGCGAAACGGGAGTACGGAGCGTAGGCGCGAGCGCGCGCACGGCGCGCGGCGGCGAGGAGGCGGGACCAGGGGCGGGGGCGTTTTTCGTTTTTCGTCTTTCGTGTTTCGCCGGACCTGCCCTCTTCCCGTTGGCGTCCTTTGCGTCCCTTTGCGTCCTTTGCGCGAAATCCGTCTTCGCGTCCTTGGCTCCCTTGGCGCGAGGCTCCCTTCGCGATGATGCCGGCGGCCTTCACGGCCCGTTCTCCAGGCTGGCGAAGATGGCGGCGAGCCAGCGGGCAAGCTGGGGGCCGGCGTTGCGCGCGACGTCGGCGACCTCCTCGTGCGAAGGCGTCGCGCCCTCGACGCCCGCGGCGAGGTTCGTGACCGTGGTGATGCCCAGGACGGCCAGACCCAGGTTCCGCGCCGCGATGACCTCGGGCACCGTCGACATCCCGACGACGTCGGCGCCCAGCATGCGCAGCATGCGGATCTCCGCCGGCGTCTCGTAGGCGGGCCCGCGCATCATGGCGTAGACGCCTTCGCGCACCTTGATGCCGTAACGGCCCGCTTCCTCGCGGGCGCGGGCGCGCCAATCGGGGGAGAAGGCGTCGTTGAGCGGCGTGAACTGCGGGCCCGTGAGGAGGCCCTGGTGCGCTCCCGTCGGGTCGGCGTCCGCGAGGTCCAGGATGTCGGTCAGGAGGACGAAGGTGCCGGGACGGACCTCGCCGCGCAGCGAGCCCGCGGCGTTGGTCACGACGAGCGACCGTGCGCCGAGACGATGGGCGAGCACGACCGGAACGATGACCTGCGCGTGCGGATGTCCCTCGTAGAGGTGCACGCGCCCCTGGAAGACGATGACGGACCGGCCGCCGAGACGCCCGAGCAGCACGCGACCGGCGTGGCCGGGCACGGTGGGCGCCGGGAGGCACGGCAGGTCGGCGAACGGCACCACGACCGGCTCCTCGACGGCCTCCGCGACGGGCCCCAATCCGGAGCCCAGCACGACCACGGTTTCCGGCGGCCGCGCCCCTGTCCGGCGCAGGATCGCCTCGGCCTCCGCGACACGTTTCACCAGACTGCGCACCGCCATCGTCCGCTCCTTCCCCTCGCTCGCGACGCCGCCATCGTAACCTCGACCGTGGTTTCGCGCAAAGGGGCGCCGCGGAAAAGGGCGCCAGCTCCTTCCGGGGCCTGCGCCTCGCCGCTACAAGCTACGGGCCACCAGCCACCGGCCCCGTTCGCGCCGGCTGCGACGCGATCCGGGGGTCGCGTCTCCCGGTGCGGTCCGCGGGCGCGCTGTGCTAGCGTGCGCGCCGTGGAAGCGCGTCGCCGTCTTCGCAACATCGTCGTCGCGGTCTGCTTCTTCCTCTCCGGAGGCTCGGGGCTGGTCTTCGAGACCCTCTGGACCCGCAAGCTCGCCCTGGTCTTCGGCTCCACGACCCTGAGCGTCGCCTCCGTGCTCACCGCCTTCATGGGCGGCCTGGCGCTGGGAAGCTGGCTGCTCGGACGGCACCTCGCGGATCGCGTGCGGCGCCCGATCGTCTGGTACGCGCTGATCGAGGGTTTCGTCGGCCTGTGGGGCCTCCTGGTGCCGCTGCTGGTGGACGAGGTCTACCCGCACCTCAACCGCTTCCTGTGGACGTCGTTCGAGCCCGGGTACTTCGCGTTCTCCTTCCTGCGCTTCCTCTTCGTCGTGCTCCTGTTGCTGCCGCCCACGACGGCCATGGGGGCGACGCTGCCGCTCCTGGCGCGGCACTTCGTGACCACCGAGGACGAGATGCGGCGGGTGGGCCGGCGCGTCGGGGCGCTGTACGCGTTGAACACCACTGGCGCCATCCTCGGCACGTTCGCCGCGGGCTTCCTCCTCCTGCCTTCGATCGGACTGTGGTGGACGAACGCCGCCGCGTCGTTCACCAACCTCGCGCTCTGCGCCGCCGTGCTGCTCGTGTACCTCGTCTGGCGGAAGACGCGCGAGGCGGCTCCGGACCGGAGCGGCGTGACGGGACCCCCTCCGGTCGAAGGCCAGGGACCCGGTCCGGTCGACGGTCCGCCGACCCCGGGCGAAGTCGATGAGGCCCTCGCGGAGCAGGCGGAGTTCCCGATCGGGCGTCGCGCGCGGGTGGCGGCGCTGATCGCCTTCGGCGTTTCCGGCTTCGCGGCGATGAACTACCAGGTGGCGTGGAACCGCCTCCTCTCGATGGTCATCGGGTCTTCGGTCTACTCGTTCACGATCATCCTGCTCGCGTTCCTCGCCGGCATCGCCGGCGGCTCGGCGATCGCCTCGGCGGCGCTGCGCCCGGCGAGGCCCGGGCGGCCGTGGCTGCTCGCCGGCTGGTTCGTCGTGGTCGGCGCGGGCGTCGTGGCCGGCTTCGCCCTGGGCGGCGGGCCGCTGGCCACGCTGGGTGCGGGGGCGGTGGCCGCGGGAATCGGGTGGGGGTTCCGCGCGCTGTGGCGTGGCATGCTGCGGGGCAATCCGGTGCTGCTGCTCGGCGCGGTGCAGCTCTGGATCGGCCTGTCCGCGGCGGTGGGCTACTTCCTGGCGGACGACTACCCGTACCTCTTCGCGTGGCTGGTCGACCGGGTGGGTGCGGTGGACGGGGGCGGGGGCCGGGTCGGCCTGGTGATGCTGACGGGTTTCGCCGTGGCGGCGCTGGCGGTGCTGCCGGCGACGCTGGGGATGGGGGCGACCCTGCCGCTGACCGTGCGGATCTGCGCGACGACGCGGGAGCGCGTGGGGCGGGACGTGGGGACGATCTACGCCATCAACACGATCGGCGCGATCATCGGCTCGTTCGCCTCGGCCTTCGTGCTGGTCCCCGGCTTCTCGGCGCTCGCGCGCTCGTGGTTCGGCCAGGGCTACGGCCTGCAGCTCACGATCGTGTTCTCGATCGCGCTCAACCTCGGGCTGGCGCTGCTGCTCTTCGGCGTGGCGCCGGACCGGCGGCGGGGCGCGGCGACGCGGGACGCGGGGACGCAGGTCTTCCGCTGGACTGCCGTCGCCCTGGTCCCGGCGCTCGTCGCGCTGCTCGTGCTCCTCAGCGTGCTGCGGAGCTGGACCTGGGACATCGACCGGCTCGTCGCCGGCTCGTTCCGCTTCGCCTACCTGCACTCGGTGCTCAAGGGCGAGCGCCGGGGCGAGCTCCTGTACCTGGGCGACGGGATCTCGACGACGGTCACGGTGCAACGTTGGGGCGAGCATCTGGCGCTGAAGAACAACGGCAAGGTCGACGCGAGCACGGGAGACGACATGCCGACGCAAGTGATGGTCGCCGGCCTGCCGCTGCTCCTGCACCCGCGCGAGGCGCGCCAGCTCGACGTCGCCGTGATCGGCTTCGGCTCGGGCGTGACCGTGGGCACGGCGCTGCGGATGGGGGCAAGGCGCGTCGACGTCGTGGAGCTGGAGCCCGCGGTGATCGAGTCGTCGTGGTTCTTCCACGAGGTGAACCTGCTGCCGTACGAGGAGTCGGGGAGGGCGCCGGGGAAGACGGAGCTGCGGGCGCTGCGGAAGGACCCGCGGCTGCGCGTGCTGTCCAACGACGGCCGCAACTTCCTCGCCTCGACGCCGGAGCGCTACGACGTCGTGGTCAGCGAGCCGTCCAACCCCTGGATCACGGGCGTCTCCAACCTGTTCACGCTCGATCATTTCCGCGCCGCCCGGCAGGCCCTCGCCCCGGGCGGGATCTTCTGCCAGTGGGTGCAGCTCTACGAGCTGTCGGGGGACAGCGTGAAGTCGATCCTGCGCACGTTCGCGGCGGCGTTCCCCTACGTCCGCGTCTTCGTCGCCGCGCCCGGCTCGTCCGACACCATCCTCGTCGGCTCGCTGGACCCCCTCCCGCTCCGCGTCGCCGACATCCGGCTGCGGCTGGCCGGGCCCGACGGCGCCGCCGCGCTCGACCGCGAGCGCTCGGACATCACCACGGCCGACGACGTGGTGGCGCGGCAGATCTTCGCCGATCGCGCGGAGCTGCTGGCGTTCACGCGGGGGGCGACGATCAACACCGACGACAACGCGTTCATCGAGTTCCGCGCCCCGCGCGACCTGATCCGCTACGCGGTGCTCGACGCCGAGATCGTCGGCCAGGTCTACGACCCGTCCTGGCCCTGGGGCCGGCCGGACCTCGCGGCGCTGCGCGCGGCCGGGTACGCGCTGCGGGGCCCCGCGGCCAACGAGGAGCTGCACGGGGCCGGCGAGGCGCTCGTCCGCGCCGGGCGGCTGCGCTGGGCCGCGGCGCTGCTCCTCGAGGCGCTGGCCGATCCCACGGTGCGCATGGCCCCGGCCGGCGACGGCGCCGACGACATGGCGCGCATCCTGCGCGCCGGGGTCGAGCCCGGATCGGCCCGGCCGGCGGATCCGCTGCTCGCGGCCCTGGAACGGGTCCTGGAGCGGGAGGGTGCCGAGCGGCGGCTGCGCGAGGACGTGGCCGCGGCCCATGCCTTCTACGATGCCGGATGGCCCCGACCCGCCGCGGCGGCCTGGCAGCTCGCCCGCGCCGCCGCGGGAGCCGCCGCCCGCTCCGTCCCGCTCTCGACCCGCGCCGGCTTCCTGCTCGACGCCGCCCGTGGCGCCGTCGAGGACGACGCCGCGCGCTCCGGC